>NZ_LZKJ01000001.1 GCF_001672775.1 Mycobacterium kyorinense
TCGGACCGTGATCAGTTGTTGGGCGGGTTGGCCGAGTTGGTCGATGGTCTACCGGGTGGCGGTGTGGTGTCGGGGCGAGCGATCCCGGCGGGCAAGACCGTGTTCGTCTTCCCCGGCCAAGGTGCCCAATGGCTCGGCATGGGCATGGGACTGCACGCCGCCTACCCGGTATTCGCTGAAGCGTTCAACACCGTGGTTGGCGAGTTGGACCGCCATCTGTTGCGACCCCTGCGCGAGGTGATGTGGGGTCACGACGAAGAACTCTTGAACACCACCGAATTCGCGCAGCCCGCGCTGTTCGCCGTGGAAGTGGCCCTATTCCGGCTGCTGGAATCGTGGGGCATGCGGCCCGATTACCTGATGGGGCACTCCGTCGGCGAGCTGACCGCGGCGCACGTCGCAGGTGTCCTCTCGCTGGAGAACGCCGCGGTGTTGGTGGCGGCCCGCGGCCGATTCATGCAAGCGCTGCCCGCCGGCGGCGCCATGTTCGCCGTGCAGGCGACCGAAGAGGAAGTGCGGCCGATGCTCGGCGACGACGCGGGCATCGCGGCGGTGAACGGTCCGTCGTCGGTCGTGCTCTCCGGGGCCGAGGACGCGGTGACGACGATCGCGGAGCAACTGCGCGCTCAGGGCCGCCGGACGCACAAGCTCGCCGTGTCGCACGCCTTCCACTCGCCGTTAATGGAGCCGATGATCACCGAGTTCACCACGGTGGCAGCAGGACTCGCGGTTGCGCAACCCACCATCCCGATCATCTCGAACGTCACCGGCCAGTTGGCCGGCGACGACTTCGCCTCTGCGCAGTATTGGGCTCAGCATGTCCGGGCGGCGGTGCGATTTGCCGACAGCATTCGCTTCGCCCAGTCCGCCGGCGCCACCCGCTTCCTGGAAGTCGGGCCCAGCGGCGGCCTGACTGCATCGATCGACGAGTCGCTGCCCGATGCTGACGTGGTGTCGGTGCCCATGCTGCGCAAAGACCGCCCCGAGCCGCTCACTCTGATCACCGCGACCGCTCAGGGTTTCGTGTCGGGAGCTGTCATCGATTGGCGCGCAGTGCTGTCCGGCGGCAGGTTTGTCGAGTTGCCGACCTATGCCTTCGAACGCCGCCGGTTCTGGCTCTCCGGTGACGGTGCCGCAGTCGATGCCGCCGGCTTGGGCTTGGCCCCCAGCGAACATCCGTTGTTGGGCGCAGTGGTCGAACTGCCCACCTCGGGTGGGGTGGTGCTGACCGGCCGGCTGTCGCCGGCGTCGCAGCGATGGTTGGCCGACCATGCGGTCGGCGGAGTGGTCCTGTTCCCCGGTGCCGGGTTCATCGAAATGGTGATCCGGGCCGGCGACGAAGTCGGCTGCGGGGTCATTGAGGAATTGATGCTGGCCGCACCGCTGGTACTGCCGGCCTCCGCTTCGGTCGCCGTGCAGGTCGTGGTGGGCGCCGCCGATGAGGCGGGTTCGCGTGCGGTGTCGGTGTTTTCCCGCGCCGACACCGGCTCCGGCTGGGTGTTGCACGCGGAGGGAACGGTGGCGGCCGGCGCCGTCGAGCCGAGCACGAATCTGTCGGCCTGGCCGCCGGCCGGCGCCGACGCCGTCGACGTGGCCGGAATCTACGACCAGCTGGCCGAACGCGGATACGGGTACGGTCCGGCGTTCCAGGGTCTGACTGCGATGTGGCGCCGCGGCGACGAGGTGTTCGCCGAGGTGTCGCTGCCCGCCGATGCGGGTGCCTCGCCCGCCGGGTTCGGCGTGCATCCGGCGGTCCTGGACGCGGCGCTGCACGCGGTGATTGTCGCCACCGACGCCACCGATTCCGATGGTGGTGTCCTGGTGCCGTTCTCGTGGCAACGGGTGTGCTTGCATGCTGCCGGCGCGTCGGCGGTGCGGGCCCGGATCGCGCCGACAGGTCCGTCCGCAGTGACCATCGAGCTGGCGGACGCACTGGGCCTGCCGGTGTTGTCGGTGGCGGCGATGGTGGCCCGGCCGGTATCGCAGCAGCAGCTGATGGCCGCGGTATCGGGCTCGGGCCCCGATCGGCTGTTCGAGGTGATCTGGTCACCGCAGCCGTCGGTCGTCGACGCGGATGCCGCTGCCTCCTATGAGGTGTTCGACTCACTGCCGGCAGCCGGTGATCCCGTCACCGAAGCACACCAGCGCACGCACGCGGCCTTGACTGCAGTGCAATCGTGGCTTTCCGAACACGATTCGGGAATGTTGGTGGTGGCCACCCGCGGTGCGGTGGCGCTGCCGGGCGAGAACATCACGGATTTGGCCGGCGCTGCGGTGTGGGGGCTGGTGCGCTCAGCGCAGACCGAGCACCCAGGTCGGCTGGTACTCGCCGACGTCGACGCGCCGATCGACGATTCCACTGCGGCCGCGATATTGGCGGTCGGTGAGCCGCAGGTGGTGTTGCGCGACGGTGTCGTCCACATCGCGCGGGTGCACGGCAGCCGAGCAGTAGATGGGCTGCTGGTGCCGCCGGACAGCGAAACTCCCTGGCGCGTGGGCCTTTCCACAGCAGGCACGTTTGAGAACCTGCTACTGGAACCGGTGCCCGATGCCGATGCGCCACTGCAGTCCGGGCATGTCCGCATCGCCGTGGACGCCATGGCGGCCAACTTCCGCGACGTGATGATCACGCTGGGTCTATACCCCGACGACACTGCGGCCATGGGCGTCGAAGCTTCCGGCGTCGTCGTCGAGACCGGCCCCGCAGTCACTCAATTCGAGGTCGGCGACCGGGTAACCGGGTTGTTCCCGGAAGGCACCGGCACCACCGCGACTACCGACCAGCGTCTGTTGTTCAACATCCCGCCCGGGTGGTCGCACACCGAGGCCGCCACGGTTCCGGTGGTCTTCGCGACCGCGTATTACGCGCTGTCAGCGCTGGCCGAAGTCAAGCCTGGCCAGCGGATCCTCATTCATGCCGCCGCCGGGGGCGTCGGGATGGCCGCCGTGCAGTTGGCGCGCCATTGGGGCCTCGAAGTGTTCGCCACCGCCAGTCGCGGCAAGTGGGACACCCTGCGGTCCATGGGCTTCGACGATGACCACATCGCCGACTCGCGCAGCCTGGAGTTCGAGGACAAGTTCCGTGCCGCCACCGACGGCCGTGGGGTAGACGTCGTACTGGACTCGCTGTCCGGCGATTTCGTCGACGCCTCGCTGCGCCTGGTTGCTGCTGGCGGGATCTTCCTGGAAATGGGCAAGACCGACATGCGTGAC
Organism: Mycobacterium kyorinense; assembly: GCF_001672775.1. Classification (GTDB taxonomy): domain Bacteria; phylum Actinomycetota; class Actinomycetes; order Mycobacteriales; family Mycobacteriaceae; genus Mycobacterium; species Mycobacterium kyorinense_A. The sequence goes on from NZ_LZKJ01000001.1 coordinate 3,214, forward strand.
CCCGCCGTCGTCGCCGACAGCCACCCCGGGGTGCGTTACCGAGCCTTCGATCTTTTCGAGGCCGGTCCAGACCACATCCGACGGATCCTCACCGATCTGGCAGCGATGTTCGCAGACAAGGCTTTACGGCCGCTGCCGGTCACCACGTTCGACATTCGCCGGGCGCCGGCGGCGTTGCGGTACTTGAGTCAGGCGCGTCACGTCGGCAAGGTTGTGATGACGATGCCTGATGCCTGGACGGCCGGCACGGTGATGATCACCGGTGCTACCGGAATGGCGGGGTCCGCCTTGGCCCGGCATGTGGTGACCCGGCACGGAGTGCGCCACCTGATCCTGGTCAGCCGCCGCGGACTCGACGCACCGGGCGCCAGCGAATTGGCAGCCGAACTCGCTGAGGCCGGTGCCGACGTACGGGTGGTGGCCTGCGACGCAGCGGATCGGGCTGCATTAGCCGGGGTGATATCCGATGTCCCCGCCCAGCATCCGCTGTCGGCCGTGATTCACGCCGCGGGTGTGCTCGATGATGCGGTGATCACGTCGCTGACACCCGAGCGCATCGATACGGTCATGCGGGCCAAAGTGGACGCGGCCTGGAACTTGCACGAGTTGACTCGCGATCTGGGTCTATCGGCGTTTGTGATGTTCTCGTCGATGGCGGGTCTGGTGGGATCCTCCGGGCAGGCCAACTACGCGGCGGCCAACTCGTTCCTCGACGCGCTGGCATTGCACCGGCGCGCGGAGGGCCTACCGGCGACCTCGTTGGGCTGGGGATTGTGGGATCAGGCCAGCGACATGACCGGGGGACTGGGGGCAGTGGACTTCGCCCGGTTCGCCCGCGACGGCATTGTGGCGATGTCTGCTCACGAGGCCCTCGAATTGCTCGACACCGCAATGATTGTCGACGAGCCGTTCCTGCTGCCGGCCCGCATCGACCTCACCGCGTTGCGCGCCAAGTTCGACGGTGGCACCCTGCCGCCGATGTTCGTCGACCTGATCAGCGCCCCGGCACGTCGTCAGGTGGACGACTCGCTGGCCGCCGCCAAGTCGAAAACCGCTCTGCTGCAGCGTTTGGAAGGGCTGCCTGAGGACGAGCAGCACGCTGTGCTGCTGGATCTGGTGCGTTCCCACATCGCCACCGTGCTGGGCAATACGACGACGGAGGCTATCGACCCGGACAAGGCTTTCCAGGAACTGGGATTCGACTCACTGACCGCAGTCGAGATGCGCAACCGACTCAAAGCGGCCACCGGACTGGCTCTTTCACCCACACTCATCTTCGACTACCCGAACTCGGCTGCGCTGGCCGGGTATTTCCACCAAGAACTGCTCGGCACCGCCGAGCAGCCTGCGCCAAAGGCCGCGCCCGGGGAAGCGGAAATCCAGCGGGTGGTCGCCTCGATTCCGGTCAAACGCCTGCGGCAGGCGGGGGTGCTGGATCTGCTGCTCAGTTTGGCCAACGAAGTCGACGGTGACGGCGCCGCGCAGACCAGAGAGAAAGACCTCGCCGACATGGATCTCGATGATCTGGTCAACGCGGCGCTGCTCGATGACGACGAGTAGCGAGTTGAGATTCCGGATCGTTCAGTGAAGATCGCCGTCACCGGAGCCAGCGGCGTCGTCGGTCGCGGCGTCGTGGGCCGGCTGCTCTCGCAAGGACACGAGGTCGTCGGGCTGGCGCGTCACCGCCCCGAAAGCTGGCCCAGCGCCGCCGCCTTCGTCGACGGCGACATTCGCGATGCAGCGACGGTGCGACGCGCCCTCACCGGGAGCGACATCGTCGCGCATTGCGCCTGGGTGACTGACCCCCGCGCAGACGAGCAACTCGCGCATGAGATCAACCTCGGCGGGACCGCCAACGTGTTGGATGCGAGTATTCGGGCCGGCACCCGGCGGATCGTGTTCGCTTCCTCGGCGTACGCATACGGTGCGCGCGAGCACGGAGCGCCGCCGTGCAGCGAAGACCATCGGCTCAGCCCGGTAACCGCAGAAGCCCGCGCAGAAGCAATGCTGGCGACCTGCGGCATCGAATGGGTGGCGGTCCGCTCGGCGGTCATCCTCGGCCGAAACGTCGACAACTGGGTGCTCCGGTTCTGGGCGTCGTTGTTTTTTCCGGACATCCACGGTTCCGCGGAGCGGGCGCTGCAGGTTGTGCACGCCGACGACGCGCATCGGGTGTTCGTTCGAGCGATTCTCGACACCGGTATCGGCAGCGGGCCGGTCAACCTTGCTGCGCCGGGAGAGCTGACATTCGCTGAAATCGCCGACGCGGTGAGACGACCGGCGGTGCGGGCGGGAAAGCGGCTGGGTGCATTGCTTCGGCGGGCGAGCGGAGCCGCCGAGCTGGACCACCTACTGGCTGTGCCCGTGATGGAAACCGCACGGCTACACGACACTTGGAAGTTCACGCCGGCCTGGAACGCTGCTGAATGCGTCGCGGATTTCGCGTTGGCGGTACGCGGGCGAGTGAGCCTGGGCCCGCGGGTGATGTCGCTGCCCTGGCAGTTGACCAACGTTCAGGACATCCCCGCGGTTGATGCGCCGGCCGCTGACGGCACCGAGCCCGCACTGGCCGGCCCCGACGGCTGCAACGGGGAGTTCGACACTCCGATCGACCGGCGCTTCCCGACCTTTTTGGCCACCAATTTATCGGAGGCGCTGCCCGGACCGTTCTCGCCGTCGTCGGTGTCGGTCGCCGTGCGCGGCCTGCGGGCGGGCGGTGTCGGCATCGCCGAGCGGCTGCGGCCGGGCGGGTTGATCCAACGCGAAATCGCCATGCGAACTGTCGCGGTGTTCGCCCACCGGTTGTATGGCGCGATTACCGCCGCGCATTTCATGGCCGAAACCGTGCCGTTCGTCAAACCGGCGACGGTCGTCAGCAACAGCGGGTTCTTCGGGCCCAGCGCCGGCAGCTTGCCGATCTTCGGCGAGCAGCGCTTGCCGACCCAATCCGGCCGCGCCGCAAAACAATTGCGCACCCTTCGCAATATCGGCGTATTCGGGGTCAATCTGATCGGCCTCAGCGCCGGCTCGAGGCGCGATACCCGCGACTACATCGCCGACGTCGACCGGCTGGAGCGTCTGGCGGGCGACGATCTCACCCGACTCGACGACCATCGCCTGCTCAGCTTGATCTTGCTGGCACGCGACCACGTAGTCCATGGTTGGCTGCTGGCGTCGGGGTCTTTCATGCTCTCGGCGGCATTCAGTGTGATCCTGCGGGGCCTGGGCGGACGCAACATCGCACCGTCGGCCGGGCCGGACTTGGCCAGCGCGCGATTGCTGGGCGCGCTGCACCGGCTGGTCGCGGCGGCGCAAAACGATCCCGATGCGGCTGGCGTGCTTGCCGACCCGGGCGATCGGCTCGCGGCGCTGGCGGAACAGGCGCCGCAATTCCACGCCGCGGTTCGCGCCGAGCTTGCGCAGATCGGTCACCGGGGGCCGGCGGAAGTCGAGATGTTGTCGAGCACCTATGCCGACGATCCCGAACTGCTGCTCCGGATGGTGGCGAAATCGTTGCATGCTCCGGCGCCCGCGCAGCCCCGCCACCCGCGGATCCCGGTCCAGGCTCGACCCGTCGCGCAATTGGCCGTGCACCAAATCCGCGACCGTGAAGTGCGCCGCGACAAAATGGTGCGCGCGATCTGGGTGTTACGAAAGCTGTTGCGGGAGCAGGGCCGTCGGCTCACCGACAACGGAGTTCTCGACGCTCCCGACGACGTGTTCTATTTGTTGGTCGACGAGCTCGACGCTCTGCCCGCCGATGCGGCGGAAATCGTGGGGCGGCGCCGCGCCGAGCAACGCAGGCTCGCCGACGTCGTTCCGCCGGCAGTGTTCAGCGGCAGCTGGCAGCCGGCCGATGGTCCAAAAAGCGTCCTCACCGCCGGAGAAACACTGCATGGCCTCGGTGTCTGCGGTGGACGGGTCCGCGGCCGCGTTCGAATCGTCCGGCCCGAAACCATCGACGACCTGGAACCCGGTGAGATCCTGGTCGCCGAGGTCACCGATGTCGGCTACACCGCCGCGTTCTCCTATGCCGCCGCCGTTGTGACCGAGCTCGGTGGCCCGATGTCGCATGCCGCGGTGGTGGCCCGCGAGTTCGGGTTTCCCTGCGTGGTCGACGTCGAGGGCGCCACTCGCCGCCTCCCACCGGGGGCGCTCATCGAGGTCGACGGCAGTACCGGCGAGATCCGCGTCCTGTAACTTGCCCGCCGAGTGGCCAGTGATCACACGCCGTTTCGCGAAAAACGTGCAATAACTGGACGTTCGGCAAGGGCTCGACCCTCAGCAGCTGAACTTCTGCCCGACGCCCTCGGGCGCTGGAACGGACTGCAGACACCCGAACGGCTCGATGCCGGTCGCCGCGAGCGCGGCCCCCGACCGGTGTGCATAGTTCACGCAATACACGCCGACTTGACCTGCGCGACAACGATAGTCACCGAACGACAATGATTTCCCCACCGGCAGATCGGCCCCGTCACCGCGGGCGAACGGCCCGGGATCGGCATGGGCCGACCCCACCTGCAGGCTGGCGCCGTCGAAGTCGACCCAACCGCCCTGCCATTGGCCGTAGACCGTCGCCGGCCGCGGCGGCGGATGGGCCAAGCCAACCAGGCAGGCCAGCGCGCCGCCGGTGTGTTTGGTGTCGGTCATGCAGCGGACATTGGCAACGGTGAACGCGATGTCAGTACCCAGGTCGGTGACCACCCCGTCGCGCGTCGCGCGGTGATACCCGGCGGCGTCGACTGGCGCGCCGGCTTCGACCCACGCGATGACATCGGCGATCGGTGCGCCAGCGCTGGGCGCGACAGCCGAGGTCGGTGACGGGCGTTTCGACGACGGAGCAGCGGTTGCTCGCGGCGGTGTCGACGCCGACGTCGAGGGCTGCGTGCCGCGGCCGTCGGTCGCATGGGAGCACGCGGCGACCAGCAACGACGCTGCGACCAGCGCGGCAACCCGCATTGTGACAGGCTAACGGTCGCCATTCGATTCTGCGGACCTACCCCACCCGGCACGGGGACATTCGCTAACGTCGGCTTATGCACGAGCACACCGTCCGCGCAACCATCGCCACCGGCACGGTCGAAGGGTTCACCCGCGACGGCGTGCACCGGTGGCGATCCATTCCCTATGCCCGCCCACCGGTCGGGCCGCTGCGGTTTCGTGCACCCCAGCCGGCGCAGCCATGGTCGGGTGTGCGGCACTGTCATGGGTTCACCAACTGCGCCCCGCAGCAGCGTCGCTACACCATGCTGGGCATCGGTAAGTATCAGCCGAGGGGTGAGGACTGCCTGACGCTCAACGTCGTCGCGCCGGCAGCCGCGCCCGTCCAACCGCTGCCGGTCATGGTTTTCGTCCACGGCGGCGGATACCTGCTCGGCAGCTCGGCCACACCGCTCTACGACGGGGCCGCACTGGCGCGGCGCGGCTGTGTGTACGTGTCGGTCAACTACCGGCTCGGCGCGCTGGGCTGCCTGGACCTGTCGTCGCTCTCGACTGCCGATATCACCATCGACAGCAACCTGTTCCTGCGTGACCTGGTGATGGCGTTGCGGTGGGTGCGGGACAACATCGCCGAGTTCGGCGGCGATCCCGACAAGGTCACGTTGTTCGGGGAAAGCGCCGGCGCGCATGCGGTCGCCACCATGTTGGCGGTGCCGGCGGCGGAGGGCTTGTTCGCCCAGGCGATTTCGGAAAGCCCGGCATCCGGAATGGTGCGCTCCAGTGAGATGGCAGCCGACTTCGCAACGCGGTTCGCCGCGCTGCTCGGCATGCGCAAACACGATGCCGCTCACGCGTTGATGCAGGCATCGCCTGCCGAGTTGGTCGCAGCCCAGGACCGTCTCATCGACGAAGGTGTGCGAGACATCCTGGGCGCCTTCCCGCTCGGGCCGGCCTGCGGCGACGACGTGCTGCCGCTGGATCCCATCGAGGCGATGCGACAGGGCAAGGCCCACCGGATCCCGCTGATTGTTGGCACCAACGCCGACGAGGGACGGCTGTTCACCCGCTTTCTGCGGCTGCTGCCTACCACCGAGCCGATGATCGAAGCGCTGCTGGCGGAAACGGATCCGGCTGCGCGGGAACGCATTACCAGCGCTTATCCCGGCTATCCGGATTCGGCGGCATGTATCCGACTGGGCGGGGATTTCGCCTTCGGTTCGGCCGCGTGGGAGATCGCCGAGGCGCACGGCAGCCACGCACCGGCCTATCTCTATCGCTACGACTACTCGCCACGTGTGTTGCGATGGTCCGGATTGGGCGCAACGCACGCCACCGAGCTGCTTGCCGTGTTCGATGTCTACCGCAGCAGGTTTGGCGCGCTGCTCAGCGCGGCCGGCGACCGTCGGTCTGCGCTGCGGGTCAGCAACGAGGTACAGGGCCGGTGGCGCGCATTCAGTCGCACCGGTGTGCCGGGCGACGACTGGCCCACCTACACCGACCCGGACCGCGCGGTAATGGTTTTCGACCGCAAGTCGCACGTCGAATTCGATCCGCATCCCGAGCGGCGAATGGCGTGGCAGGGCTTTTCGATGGCACGCTGAGCCGGTGAACCCGACAGTGCCTCCGCAGACCGACACCGTCGTCGAACGACCGGCCGACCTCACCGCCGGTTGGCTCTCCACCGTCCTGGGGTCCGCGACGGTCAGCGATTTCACCGTCGAGCGCATCGGCACCGGCCAGATGAGCGAGTGCTACCGCGTCCAACTGAGCTACGCCGGTACCGAAAGTGCTCAGCGGGGCCCGGATTCGGTGGTGCTCAAGGTCGCGGCCAGCGACCCGGTGAGCCGGCAGACCGGTCTGAGCCTGGGCCTCTACGAGCGTGAAGTGCGCTTCTACCGCGAGGTCGCCCCGCACCTGACCGGACCGGTCGCGCCGTGCTACCACGCCGCGTTCGACGCGTCGACCGGAGTCTTCGACCTGCTGCTCGGCGATGCGACCCCGGCCGTCGTCGGCGACGAAATCCGGGGCGCCACAGTGGCACAGGCCCGGCTCGCCGTCACCGAACTGGCGCGGCTGCAAGGCCCGTTACTGGGCGATACTGCCTTGGCCGATGCGCCGTGGCTCAACCGCGACGCGCCGATCAACCAAGCGCTGATCACCCAGCTCTACGCCGCCTTCGTCGACCGTTACCGCGACCAGATCGCACCGCCGTACCGGGCGGTGTGCGAACGGCTGGTAGCCGGATTTGACGCTTACCTGGCCGAAGAGGCGGCAGCCGGTCGCATCCAGGGACTTGTGCACGGCGACTACCGGCTGGACAACATGTTGTTCGGCGCGGTGGGCGCTGACCGGCTACTGACCGTCGTCGATTGGCAGACCGTCACGCGGGGCCCGGCCATGACCGACTTGGCCTATTGCCTGGGATGCGCGCTGTCGGTTGCCGATCGGCGCGCGCACTATGACGAACTGCTGAGCGCTTATTACGAGGCGCTTGGCCCGGACACGCCGATCAGCCTGACCGAGGTGCGCGACGGCGTGCGGCGGCAGAGCTTCTTCGGGGTGATGATGGCCATTGTGTCGTCGATGCTCGTCGAGCGCACCGATCGCGGCGACGCGATGTTCATGACGATGTTGCAACGCCACTGTGAGCACGTGCTCGACACCGATGCGCTCGCGACACTGCCGGCTCCGGCGCCAGTTGAGCCGCTCGTCCCAGCCGGCGACGACGAGTGGGCGCACGCCCCGACCGACGAACCGCTGTGGAACGAGAGCTGGTATGCCGATTTCGCCGATCCCGCACAGGGATTCGGCGGCTGGATACGACTCGGGTTGATGCCCAATGAGCACACGGCATGGCTGAACGCTGTGCTGTGCGGCCCCGATCTGCCCACCGTCGCAATCGTCGACTTCGATGTTGCGGTGCCCGCCGATCCGTGGCAGGTGCGCACCGACGCCATCGAGTTCACCCACTCCGTCGCCGAGCCGCTGCGCAGCTATCGTGTTGTCCTGCAGGGGCGTGGCCAGTCCTACGCCGACCCGGCCGCGCTGCTGCGGGGCGAAGGCGGAGTGCCGGTCGAAGTGGCGATGGACCTGGCGTGGAGCACCGACGGCACGCCGTATCAGTACCGGCTGACCACGCGCTACGAGATTCCGTGCACCGTTTCGGGCAGCGTCACGGTCGACGGCACCGAATACCACCTGGACTCGGTGCCCGGTCAGCGGGATCATTCCTGGGGGGTGCGGGATTGGTGGGGCATGGACTGGGTTTGGAGCGCACTGCACTTCGATGACGGCAGTCACCTGCACGCGGTGGACATCCGGATTCCCGGCGCCCCGGCAATCGGGGTGGGCTACCTCCAGAACCGCGACGGCGCATTGACTGAGGTGTGTACCGTTGCGGCGCGGGAAGTGTTCGACGCCAACGGCTTACCGACCGAGGCGATGCTGGCCGTTGACCCCGGCGGCATCACCGCAACCGTTGAAGTCCGCGGCTATGCGCCGCTACGCCTGGTGGCCCCGGACGGACGGGTGAGCCAGTTTCCGCGAGTCTGGGCGGCGGTGAACACCGCCGACGGCCGGCGCGGGGTGGGCTGGCTGGAATGGAACCGCAACCAATCAGGCCCGTGATCAACCAGCGTGGACCGATCGTGGTCATGGGGGTTTCGGGTTCGGGCAAGTCAACGGTGGGCGCGGCGCTGGCACGGCGGCTGGGGGTGCCTTTCGCCGACGCCGACACCTTCCATCCGAGCGCCAACGTCGCCAAAATGGCTGCGGGCGAACCACTCAACGACAGCGACCGCTATCCCTGGCTGGAAGCCGTCGGGGGCTGGCTGGCCGACCACCGCAGCGGCGGTGTGATGAGTTGCTCGGCGCTCAAACGCACATACCGCGACCAGCTACGCGCATGCTGCCCGGACATCGAATTCCTGCACCTGAGCGGGTCGCCGCAATTGATCGCCCGCCGGCAGGCCGCCAGGCACGGGCATTTCATGCCGCCGGCACTGCTGCAATCGCAGTTCGACACGCTGGAGCCGCTCGGCCCCGGCGAAGACGGCGTCGTCACCGATGTCGACCAAACCGTTGATGAGATCGTCGAGAACTTTCTGACGCAACGTGTCCGGCGATCCCGGTAGCATAATTAGCCGTTAGGACGGCCGACAATGTATGAAATCCTCGTCGCGCTAGCGGTGGCGGTCCATTTCGCATTCATCGCTTATCTGATGGTCGGTGGCTTTCTTGCCCTGCGCTGGCGCCGCACGATCTGGTTGCACGCGGTAGCGGTCGTCTGGGGAGTGGGCAGCGCGGCCGGCCATGTCGGGTGCCCGCTGACCGGGTTAGAGCGGTGGGCGCGCACCAAGGCCGGGATGGCACCCTTGCCGTCGGAAGGATTCATCGCCCACTACATCACCGGAGTGCTCTATCCGGCCGGCTGGTTGGGCGCAATGGAACTCGCCCTGTTCGCCGTGGTCGTGGCGTCCTGGACGTTGTACGCCTGGCGCTCCCGACAGCGCGACGTCGCGAACGCCGCGCGTCGACCATCCGGTTAGCGCATGCGACGGATCTTGGTCCGCCCACGGGCGGCCAGCTCGCCGCCACGGTCACGGGCAGTGTCGGCGAGCTCAGCGCCGCGCTCACGAGCGGTTTCGGCGAGCTCGGGACCCCGCTCCCGGGCCACGTCCGCCAGTTTGGCCGCGCGTTCACGGGCGGTTTCGGCGAGTTCGGGGCCGCGCTCCTGCGCCACGTCCGCCAGTTTGGCGGCGCGTTCGCGGGCGGCTTCGGCCAGGTCAGCGCCGCGTTCGCGGGCGGCCTCGGCGAGGTCGGCGCCGTGCTCGCGGGCGCTGGCCGCGAGCTGTGCGCGCCGCTTGCGTGCCTTCTTGCGGGCGGCTTCGACCAGCGGAGCGCTCTTCTCCTCGGCGGTACTGGCGAGTTCGCTTCCGCGTTTGCGCGCCGACTCGATCAGCGGTCCGCTCTTCTCGGCCGCGGTGCTGGCCAGCTCACGACCGCGCTCGACGCTCACCTGCAGGCCATGTTCGATTCGTTCACCCAGCTCAGAGTCGAGGAGCGTGCCGTTGGAGGCCCCCGACGGCAGCGCTGCCGACACCCTTGCCGACACCCGCCCCGCGGCCCGTCGGCCCCGCCATCCCAGCGACGGCTTTCCTTCGGTGTCGGCCGAGGCGATGATCAGCCCGCCCAGCAGGCTCAGGTCGGTCAGGAAGTCGCGGCGTTTCTGCGCCTTGCGCTCCGGGTCGGGCTCATTCCAAAACAGGTGTCCGCCAAGGCTGCCGGGAACCACAGTGCACGCCAGCGCCGCCGAGGCGACCCGCGGCATCTTGCCGACGGCAAGCAGGAGGCCGCCGCCGATTTGAACTGCCGCGGTGATCCGCGCGGCGGTCTCGGGGTCGGCTGGAACCTTCGTTCCGATGGGATCCGGTAGCGTCCGCAACGCCGCCACGGTGGGTTCGGCAGCATCGACGCTGGTCTTGGGGTTGCGCAGGGTCTCGACGCCTTGGCCGATGAATACCGCTGACAACAGGGGCCGGGCGATTCTACGAAGCAGCATGGCCGGTGTGTTCCCAGGCTGACCGGTCCGCAAACCGGTCGGATGCCGGCCGCGGTAACTAGCAGGCCGGCCCAATTGCGGTCCAGTCGTTCGGTTTCAGTCTCCGAACGGGCGGCCCGATCCCAACTTGGTCGCGTTCGGGATGATCGATGTCCGTATGCGGGATCGTGCCGGCCCAGCCGCAACCACAGCTACGTCAACAGCAGCCGCGCGGAGGACTCCAACCGGTCGGCGATCTGCATATACGACGCGTATCCCATGCCGGCGCGTACCAACGCGCCCGCATACAGCAACTCCAGTGATTCGACCACATCCGGATTGCCGTCGGGCCCCAGCGCGGTGGCCAGCCGATGGTGGATTTCCCGGCCGATACGCAACCGCAGATGCTTGACCTCAGGGTCCTTGCCCAGCAACGCGTTGGTGACCGCTCCGGCCAACTCTGGTTCGTCGGCAACCAGGAGCGCGATGTGACGCAGCACCGCGATGACCCGGGCAGCGGCGTCGGGGGAGTCGTTGGGCGGCACCGGGCTGGAGGCCAGCCGCCGCCAGAAAACCTCGGCGACGAGGTGCTCCTTGGACGCGAAATACGTGTAGGCGGTGGCCGCGCCAACTCCGGCCTCTGCGGCAACCATCCGAATTGTCAACCCAGCGAAGCCTTCTCGGCTCAGAACCTCGATCGCGGCGTGACCCAGCCGGTCTACTGTGTCGGCTTGCTTGGCGGTCAATCGGCGTCGGGTCGACTCCCGAGCTACCGGGTCGGACACGTGTCTGGACACTACTACACCGTAATATGGGCGGCAACCATCGGCCGTTCCGATTCGATAGTTAGGTTCTGGTGATGACGACCCCCGACGAGCGCACGCGCCAGTTGTTCGACCTCGCCGATCAGGTGACCGGGTTCATGCCTGCCCACGAGGGACGGGCGCTCTACGACGCCGCCGTGCGCTACTTCGATCACGGTGTGGGCGTGGAGATCGGGACCTACTGCGGCAAATCAACGGTGCTGCTGGGCGCGGCGGCCGTCGCCGGGGACAGCGTGCTGTACACCATCGATCACCACCACGGTTCCGAAGAGCACCAGCCGGGCTGGGAGTACCACGACACGTCCATGGTCAACGACTCCGGGCGCTTCGACACCCTGCCGGCCTTCCGTCGCACCCTCGATGACGCCGACCTCGACGACAACCTCGTCGCGGTCGTCGGCAAGTCCGCCGTTGTCGCGCGGTCGTGGCGCACACCGCTGCAATTGCTGTTCATCGACGGCGGCCACAGCGAAGCCGCTGCCCATCAGGACTATGACGGCTGGGCGCGGTGGGTGCGCCTCGGGGGAGCCTTGATCATTCACGACGTGTTTCCCGACCCGCGCGACGGCGGCCAGGCGCCATACCAGATCTATTGCCGCGCAGTGCAAAGCGGCGAGTTCACCGAGAGATCCGTCACCGGTACGCTGCGCGTGCTGGAGCGCACGGCCGAACCACCCGCCGATCAGGCCTAGCGATCCGTCGGGCTGATCGCGCACTCGCAGTCGTAATCGCCCTCCAGGCCGCGGGGCAGGTCAGCGCCCCGGAAGATGCCGTTTCCCGGCGTGGTGCCCGACAGCGCATCGGCGGCCAAGATGACTGCCGCCCCCGTCCAGGTGGTTCGCTCGACAGGCCAGCGCTTGCCGTCGCTGAACACCAAGCCGGTCCAGTAGGATCCGTCAGTTTCGCGCAGATGCTGCATGGCCGCGAACTGGCGCAGCGCCGCGCTGCGGCTGCCCATGGCCTCAAGCGCCAAGACCAGCTCGCAGGTTTCGGCGCCGGTGACCCAGGGCCGGTCATCCACGCAGCGGACACCGAGCCCGTCCACCACGAAATCGCCCCACCGCTCGGCAATTCGGGATGCCGCGGCGGGGCCACGCAGCGCGCCGCCCAGGATGGGGTAGTACCAGTCCATCGAGTGATGCGGCTTCTCGGTGAACGCCGACGGGTGGGCGGCGATCGCATGGCCCAGTCGGCCGAGCGCGACCTCCCACTCGGGTTGTGCCTCGTCGAGGTAGTTCGCCAAGGCCAAGGCGCAGCGCAGGCTGTGGAAAATGCTTGAGCAGCCGGTGATCAGCGCCTCGGTAATCGGACCGGAAGAGCTGCGGGCCCAGCAGATTTCGCCGCCTTCGAGTTGCAGGCCCAGCACGAATTCAATAGCCGCACGTACCGTCGGCCACATCTCGCGGGCGAAGGCGCTGTCACCGGTGACCAGCACGTGATGCCAGACGCCGACTGCGATGTAAGCGCAAAAGTTGCTGTCACTGTTGGCGTCCTCGACGACACCGGCCCGCAACTGGATGGGCCAGGAGCCATCCGCGCGCTGTTGGCGCCGACTCCAGTCGAACGCATGGCGCGCCGGTTCGATCAGCCCCGCGACGGTGAGCGCCATCGCACATTCCACGTGATCCCACGGATCGGTGTGGCCACCCTCCGACCATGGGATTGCACCTGACGACTCCTGTACCGCAGCAATCGATTCCGCTGTCTGCCGGCATTGCTCGGAGGTCAGGACGTCCGCAACGCCCGGCGTGTCATACCAATTCAACGGCAGGCACCGGTTTCTCGAAGTACAACGCCACGCTCTTGCCGACCAGTGGGTTGAGCGCCGACTCGGCCAGTCGGGTGATCCATGGCCGGCTCATCATGTCCCACACCAGCATTCGGTGATATGCGGCGACAGCAGGATGATCGGCGTTAGAAACGCCGACCAGGCATTTCAACCACCAGAATGGCGCATGCAGAGCGTGCGCATGGTGAGTATGAGTGAAGTTCATTCCGCCGGCGGTGATTTTGTCGCGCAGATGACTTGCCCGATAGATCCGGATGTGACCGCCGTCGTTGTTGTGATAGTCGTCGGACAGCAGCCAACACACCTGCTCGGGCAACCATCGGGGCACCGTGACCACCAGCGTGCCACCGATTTTGAGGACGCGAACCAACTCGCCGATGACGGTGTCGTCAGCCGGGACGTGCTCGAGGATCTCCGATGCGATGACACAGTCGAAGGTGAGATCGGGATAGGGCAGTCGCAGTGCGTCACCGACAACCGTCTCGGCGGTGGCCGATTCCGGCGCTTCACCGGCTTCCGCCATCGCGCGCAAGATGGTGCCGACGTTGGCCAGTTCATCGGAATTCTGATCGAACGCAATCACGTCGGCGCCGCGGCGGTAGGCCTCGAAGCTGTGCCGGCCGGCTCCGCATCCCACATCGATGAGCTTGGTTCCGGGTCCGACGCCGAGCCGGTCGAAGTCCACCGTCAGCACGGTTCGCCCACCGGCTCGGTGGCGTCGCCGATCTGGGTGTTGCGCTCGACCGCCCGCTCGTATACCCGAACGGTCTGCGCGGCCACCGATTCCCAGCTGTAGACGTCAAGTGCGCGGCGACGGCCGGCCGCCCCGAGTTGACGGCGCTGTTCGGGAGAACTCAGCAGTTCACCCAAGACCCGGATCAACTCGGCGGTATCGCCGGGCTGCACCAGCCGGGCACAGGTGCCGTCGGGTCCGAGCACTTCGGGTAAGGCGCCGGCGCGGCTGGCCACAATCGGTGTGCCGCTGGCCATCGCTTCCACCGCCGGCAGCGAGAAGCCCTCGTAAAGCGATGGGATACAGGCGATCTCGGCAGAGGCAAACAAACCGGCAAGTTCGGCGTCGGACACACCGCTGGAGGTGTGAACAATATCGGAGATGCCGAGCTCGGCGATCAGTTTCTCGGTGGGGCCGTTCGGTTCGAGCTTGGCGACCAGCTGCAGTTCCAGCTCGTGTTCGGTGCGCAGTTTGGCCACGGCCTGCAACAAATGCGCGACGCCCTTGAGGGGCGTATCTGCGCTGGCGATCGCGATGATGCGCCCGGGAATTCGTGGTCGCCGGGACGGGGCGAACACACTGGTGTCGACTCCCAGGGGTACCACGTGCAGTTGGTCGGGACTGACTCCGAAGTCGGTGGTGATATCTGTGGCCGACGATGTCGAAACCGTCAGCAGGTCTGGGATGCTGCGCGCGACCCGCTCCTGCATCCCCAAGAAGCCATACCAACGGCGTACCAACGGCTTACGCCACCATTGTGCTGCCGCCAGGTCCAGTAGCCGGTCGCGGGTGATCGGATGGTGAACCGTGGCCACCACCGGCAGGCCCATTGCCGCGATCTCGAGCAGTCCGTCTCCCAGGCTCTGATTGTCGTGCACCACATCGAAGTCGCTGCGTCGTGCGGCGAGCAGTCGTGCCGCCCGCATGCTGAACGTGCGCGGCTCGGGGAAGCCCGCCGTCCACACGGTGGCAAGCTCCAGCAGGTCGATCCGGTCGCGGATCTCGCGGGGATGCGGGATGCGGAACGGATCGGGTTCTCGGTACATGTCCAGGCTGGGCACCTCGCGCAGCACCACCCGCGGATCGAGGCCCTCGGGATACGGCTGCCCGGAAAACACCTCGACGTGGTGTCCCAGCTCGACCAGGCCGCGGCTAAGGTAACGAACGTAGACGCCTTGTCCTCCGCAATGGGTCTTGCTGCGGTAAGACAGCAGAGCAATCCGCATGCTCACACCGATCCAGCAATGGCGGCGCGGCCATCGGTCGCGGTCAGGGGATCGGCGGGCAAGTCAGCGAACTGTCTGGACACGTGTCTGGACTATAATTTGACAAGCTACATGATGCAACGCGCACCCTCCGGCCGTGGTGTCACCGGGGCGTTCGGTAAGTGTGACTGACGTCAAGGCCGCGGTGTGACGCAGTTCATTGCTCTCGGCGCCGGTTTAGGGCAGCCTAACGCGCATTTCTGCCCCGAATGCTGGGAGTGGCCGATGCCAACCAACTCAACCGCGCTGGAATTCGCCTACGACCTCACCCTTGACGAGGTCCGGCGTCGCAGTGCCGTCCTCGAAGCGATCGGCTCCGAGTGGGATCCGGTCCGGGCGCTCGCCGAGGAGGAGCAGGCCTACACCATGCTCTACTCCAACCTCGACCCCGAGCAGCAGCGCCACTACGACGCGCTGGTAGCGGCGGGGGTGTTGCCGGACCGGGCGGTGGATCGTGCTGCCGATTGATCCGGACGCCGACAAGAGCCGACGCGCTTGGCTGGCCTGCCCCAACTGTGACCACGGCGCCGCCTGCCAGGTATGCCGAGACGGTCGCAATTGCCATACGCATTGGCAGTACCTGATCAGCAATTGCGCCGCGGTGGTCCACCTGCAGTGCCCCACATGTGCCCATCTGTGGTCGCTGGACACCGGTGTGCACCGCCGCGGCCGGCGCCGCCCCGCTGCCTGACCTGACGCGGGGCCGCCGGCGATACGGTGGGTGTATGCGAGCGTTGATCATCGTCGACGTCCAAAACGACTTTTGTGAGGGCGGCTCGCTGGAGGTGACCGGCGGCGCCGCCGTGGCCCGCGCCATCACCGACTACCTGGCCGATGCTGGCGGCTACCAGCATGTGGTGGCCACTCAGGATTTCCATATCGATCCCGGTGACCATTTCTCCGACCATCCTGATTACTCGTCGAGCTGGCCGCCGCACTGCCTCGCCGGAAGCCCCGGGGCGGATTTCCATCCGAACCTCGACACCGGACGCATCGAGGCGGTATTCCGCAAAGGCGCTTACAGCGCCGGATACAGCGGGTTCGACGGAGCCGACGATTCGGGCACCAGCCTGGCGGGTTGGCTGCAGGGCCGCGGTGTCGACGAGGTTGACGTGGTCGGCCTGGCCACCGACCACTGCGTCCAGGCAACCGCGCAAGACGCCGCGCATGCCGGCTTCGCCACTCGGGTGTTGCTGGATCTGACCGCGGGAGTAGGGGAGCAGTCGACCGCACAGGCCGTCGACGCCCTGCGAACCGCGGGTGTCGCCGTGCGGCAGAGCACGTCGTGAGCACCGCGCAGTCGGATCTGCTGACGGCAGTGGAGCAGTCGCCGCGGGCCGCCGCGGCCCACGACCGCGCCGGCTGGGTCGGGCTGTTCACCGCCGACGGCCGCGTCGAAGATCCTGTCGGCTCTTGGCCACATGTCGGCCACCCGCAGATCGGCCGCTTCTACGACACTTTCATCGGGCCGCGCGACATCACGTTCCATCGCGACCTCGACATTGTGGCCGGCTCGGCCGTCGTCCGCGATCTCGAGCTCGAGGTGGCGATGAGTTCGGCGGTGACCATGCGGATTCCCGCCTATCTTCGCTACGACCTGCGCGACGTCGACGGCGAGTGGAAGATCGCGGCGTTGCAGGCGTACTGGGAACTGCCGGACATGATGCTGCAGTTCTTGCGCAACGGCGTGTCGGCCGTGCCGGCCACGGTCCAGCTGACGCGCGGATTGCTGCGCAACCAGAGATTGCGCGGCACAGTGGGATTCGGCGTCGGCTTCCGTCGTGTCGGTTCGCGGCACAAGCGGCTGGTGGAAACCTTCCTCAACGCTGTCGCCCGCGGGGACAGGTTCGGCGCACTGCGAACCGTGTCGTCCACCGCCACAGTGACTTTCGGCGAGGACGACGACGCGGACATCACCGACCTCATCCGGCGACTCAACGGCGCTACCTGGACAAAGGTGCTCGCCGCAGGCCCCACCGTCGCGGTCTCGGTCAGGTCGGGACACCGGCGCGGCGTCATGTTCGCCGACGTCGCCCGGCGTTGCAACGAAATCTGCCGGATCCGTTACTTTTCCGACTGACCGGGCGCACTGTCATTGTGCGGCAAGCAGCGCCAGCGACGCCGCCGACAACGCCAGATAGCCGCCCGGAAAAGCGATGTTGTACAACACGCCAGCCCGAATATGCGTAATGATCGCACCGGTGAAGAACAGCACCAGCCCGATCGCCGCCGCGATCCCGATGGCGGGCACAACCAGACCGGCGACCAGCCCGATGGCTCCGGCGAGCTTGAGCGTCCCCAGCAGGGGGAGCCATGACGATGGCACGCCAACTTGAGCCGAGTTCGCCAGCACGAATTTGGCGGGGACGTAGTCGGCCACGGCGATTCCGGCGGTGACGGCCACGGTGACTGCGGTGACGACAAAATATGCGATGCTCATGACATTGGTCTCCTTCACTAAGGACGTTGAGCGGATTTCGTCGCCTGCTTGACGGCTGCCACACCGGAAAGGTGACCATGAGGACGCTTGACGATCTCGCCCAGCGGTTTGACGCAGACCGACGACACCTGCGCTCAGTCGCCTTTCACCTGCTGGGCTCGGCGGCCGACGCCGAGGATGCCGTGCAGTCCGCCTGGCTGAAGGCCAGCCGCGCAGACTTCGACGCCATCGAGAACCCGACCGGGTGGCTCACCACGATCACCGCACGCGAGGCGCTCGACCAATTGCGCACCCGCAAACGGCGCGCCGAACTGCCGCTGGACGGTGTGGACCGTGCCCCTGCCAACCCCGCGCCGCCCGCCGACGAGGATGCTCTGCTGGCCGACGCGGTCAGCCGAGCTCTGATGGTGGTCATCGACCGGCTCTCACCGGCACAACGCGTCGCCTTCGTGCTGCACGACGTGTTCGCGATGCCATTCGAGACGATCGGCGAGCTATTGGGCCGCTCACCGGACGCGGCCAAGAAACTGGCCAGCCGTGCCCGTGCGCAGCTTTCCGCGCCGTCCGGGGAAACTCGTCGCACCGGTGAACACGTCAAGATCGTGGATGCCTTTCTGACGGCATCCCGTGGCGGTGATATCGCCGCGCTGGTGAATTTGTTGGCGCCCGACGTGGTGCGCCGGGTAGACCCGCGCCTGGTACCGGCCGATGTGCCGACCGAAATCCGCGGCGCCCACCAGGTCGCCGAGGAAACCCGACGGTTCACCCAACGTTCCCGGGCCGGCGTCGTGGTGCTTGTCAATGGAGCGCCCGGCATTGCGATCGCCGCCGGTGGCCATCTGCAGGCGCTGCTGGTCATCGGCATCGAGGATGGTCGCATTCACACCATCGACATCATCGGCGATGACGATCGACTAAACAGCGCCGTCCTGACACTTGCCCCGACAGCCGGGTCACCGTGATCGATAAGCCATTTGGCCGGCGAACCCTGTTGCGCGGTGCCGGTGTGCTCGCCGCGACGTCGCTGACGTCGTGGCAATCGGGCTGCGCATCCGACGACGACGCACTCACCTTTTTCTTCGCAGCCAATCCCGAAGAGGCGGACGCGCGGCTGCGGATCGTCGACGCGTTCCAGCGTCGGCATCCCGACATCAAGGTGCGGACATTGCTGTCGGGTCCAGACCCGATGCAGCAGATGTCGACGTTTTGCGCGGGCGGCAAATGCCCGGACGTGCTGATGGCATGGGAATTCAGCTATGCCGGCTTGGCCGACCGGGGTGTGTTGCTGGACCTGAACACGATGCTGGCCCACGACCGGGCATTCGCCGACGAACTGAAGGCCGACAGCATCGACGTGTTGTATGACACCTTTACGTTCAACGGGGGCCAGTACGCCTTCCCGGAGCAGTGGTCCGGCAACTTCCTGTTCTACAACAAGCAACTGTTCGCCGCGGCCGGCGTGCCGGCACCACCGACCCAATGGGACCGGCCCTGGAGCTTCGCCGAGTTCCTTGCTGCCGCCAGCGCTCTCACCAAGCGCGACCGCTCCGGACGCGTGACCCAGTGGGGATTCGTCGACACCTGGGTCGCCGCCTACTCGGCCGGCCTGTTCGGAATGAATAACGGGGTCGCGTGGTCGGATCCGCGAATGAACCCCTCCCACCTCAATTTCGGCAACGAAGCGTTCACCGAGGGTGTGCAGTTCTACGCTGACCTGGCCAACAAGCATAACGTCGCACCTACCGCATCAGCGCAGCAGTCGATGTCCACCATGGATCTCTTTACCTCGGGTAAGGCCGCGATGGCCTTGGGCGGACACTGGCGCTACCAGACATTCGACCGGGCCCGCGGCTTGGATTTCGACGTCACCGTGTTGCCCACCGGTCCGCGAGCACGCGCGGCCCGCTCGAATATCGGGACGACGGGTCTCGCGATCGCAGCCGACAGCCGCCGCAAGCACCCAGCGTGGGAGTTCGTGAAATTCGCCGCCGGACCCGTCGGACAAGGCCTGATCGGCGAAACCGGGCTGTTCGTACCGGTATTGAAGCCTGCGATCAATTCCACCGGGTTCGCTCAGGCCCATCGCAGAGTCGGCAACCTCGCGGTGTTGACCGGCGGCCCCGCGCACTCCGAGGGTTTGCCGATCACTCCGGCGTGGGAAAAGATCAACGCGTTGATGGACCGCAATTTCGGGCCGGTTCTGCGTGGCACTCGGCCGGCGACATCGCTGGCAGGCGCGCTGACGCAGGAGGTCGACGAGGTGTTACGCACCCCATGACATCGACCGATCACCGAGTTGGGCGACGCAGAATCTCCCAGCGGCGCGCCTGGGCCGGACGTCTGTTCGTCGCGCCCAACCTGGCGGCGGTGGCAGTGTTCATGCTGTTTCCGCTCGGTTTCTCGCTGTACATGAGCATGCAGGAGTGGGATCTGTTCAGGCTCGCCAAACCCGTTGGGCTGGCCAACTTTCGTCACCTGTTCACCGCCGACCCGCTCTTTCTCATCGCGCTGCGCAATACGGTGATCTTCACCGTTGGAACCATCGTGCCGACCGTCCTGATCAGCCTGGCCGTCGCGGGCCTTTTGAACCGGAAAGTCAAGGGCATCGGGGTCTTTCGGACCGTTGTCTTTCTGCCGCTGGCGATGTCCTCAGTGGTGATGGCGGTGGTCTGGCAGTTCGTGTTCAACACCGACAATGGCTTGCTCAACATCATGCTCGGCTGGATCGGGATCGGTCCGATCCCGTGGTTGGTCGATCCCAACTGGGCCATGGTGTCGCTGTGTCTGGTCAGTGTCTGGAAGAGCGTGCCGTTTGCCACCGTCATCCTGCTGGCATCGATGCAGGGCGTTCCCGAAACGGTCTATGAGGCCGCCCGAATCGACGGCGCCGGCGAACTACGGCAGTTCCTCTCCATCACCGTTCCGCTGATCCGCGGGGCGCTGTCCTTCGTAGTGGTCATCTCGATCATCCACGCGTTCCAGGCTTTCGACCTCGTCTATGTGCTGACCGGCCGCAACGGTGGCCCGGAGACTGGGACATATGTGTTGGGCATCATGCTGTTTCAGCATGCGTTCGCCTTCCTGGAGTTCGGGTACGCATCCGCACTGGCCTGGGTGATGTTCGCCATTCTGCTGGTGTTGACGGTGCTGCAGCTACGGTTGGCGCGTCGGCGCGCTTGGGAAGGCTGACCATGAGCCAGGTGACCAGACACAGCATCGTGCGCGGCCTGGTGCTCTATCTCGCGCTGATCGCCGTCGCGTGGTGTGCCCTGTTCCCGATTTTGTGGGCAGTGTCGGGGTCGTTGAAGAGCGAAGGCGAGGTGAGCCAGCCGACGCTGTTCCCGTCGCATCCGCAATGGTCGAACTACGCCGAAGTGTTTGTGTTGATGCCGTTTTGGCGGATGTTCTTCAACACGGTGCTCTACGCCGGATGTATCACCGCCGGACAGGTGTTCTTCTGCTCGCTGGCCGGGTACGCCTTTGCGAGGCTGCCGTTCCGGGGCCGGGAGATCGTCTTCGTTTTGTATCTGGGCACGCTGATGGTGCCGCTGACGGTGACCGTTATCCCGCAGTTCATCCTGATGCGTGTCGCCGGGTGGACTGACACGCCATGGGCGATGATCGTGCCGGGCTTGTTCGGTACAGCGTTCGGCACCTATCTGATGCGGCAGTTCTTCCGAACGCTGCCGGACGAACTCGAGGAGGCCGCCATCCTCGACGGCTGCTCGCCGTGGCAGGTCTATTGGCGGATCTTGTTGCCGCACGCCAAACCTGCGGTCATGGTGCTTGCGGTGCTCACGTGGGTCAACGTGTGGAACGATTTCCTGTGGCCGTTGTTGATGCTGCAACGCAAGAGCATCGCCACACTCACCCTCGGCCTGGTTCGGATGCAGGGCGAATACGTGTCCCGGTGGCCGGTGCTGATGGCGGCGTCGATGCTCATCCTGTTGCCGTTGGTCATCGTCTACGCCGTGGCGCAACGCGCCTTCGTCCGCGGTATCGCCATGTCCGGATTCGGTGGCTAACCAATGGCATCGGTGAGCTTTGAACAGGCGACACGGCGCTACCCCGGCGCGCAGCGCCCCGCCCTCGACCACCTGGACCTGGCCGTCGACGATGGCGAATTCGTGGTGCTGGTCGGCCCGTCCGGCTGTGGCAAAACGACGTCGCTGCGGATGATCGCGGGGTTGGAACCGGTCGACTCCGGGCGCATCAGCATCGGTGCCCGCGACGTCACCGCCGACGATCCCAAAGACCGGGATGTCGCCATGGTGTTCCAGAATTACGCGCTGTATCCGCACATGACGGTGGCGCAGAACATGGGTTTTGCGTTGAAGATCGCCAAGATTCGCAAAGCACAGATCCGCGACCGGGTCCTGGATGCGGCACGCCTGCTGGACTTAGAGCCCTACCTCGACCGCAAACCCGGAGAGCTTTCCGGCGGGCAGCGCCAGCGGGTGGCGATGGGCCGGGCGATCGTGCGCCGCCCGCAGGTCTTCTTGATGGACGAGCCGCTGTCCAACCTGGATGCGAAGTTGCGGGTGCAAACCCGTAACCAGATCGCCGGTCTGCAGCGACGATTGGGCACCACCACCGTGTATGTCACGCATGATCAGGTCGAGGCGATGACCATGGGCGACCGGGTCGCGGTCCTGCGCGATGGCGTACTGCAGCAATACGCAGCGCCGCGAGAGCTCTATCGCAGCCCGGTCAACGTCTTCGTCGCAGAGTTCATCGGCTCCCCGGCGATGAATCTGTTCACCTTGCCGGTTGCCGATCGCTCAGTGACGCTGGGGGACTGGCTGATTCCGTTGCCCCGCGAGATCGGCGACGTGGCCGGTGAGATCACCGTCGGGGTGCGGCCCGAAGACTTCGAGGTGGGCGGTTTGGGTGTCGAGATGGACGTTGACGTCGTCGAGGAGCTGGGCGCCGACGCCTATTTGTACGGCAGGATTTCGTCGCCTGGCGCCGTGACCGACCATCCGGTGATCGCCCGCGCGGACGGTCGCAACCCACCGCAACGAGGTAGCCGGATACGTCTGCATCCTCGATCTGACCATCTGCATTTCTTCGGCATCGACGGCCGACGACTGTCCTAGACGCGGCTATCAGGTCGTGAGGACTGTTGCCGCTGCGGTGCCGGGCGCGCCGTACAGCTGGGTAAAACCGACCTTCGGTTCGCCGGGAACTTGACGATCGCCTGCCTCGCCGCGCAATTGCCGGACGATCTCGTGGATCTGCCGCAGGCCCGACGCCCCGATCGGCTCGCCGTTGGCGATCAGGCCGCCGTCGGTGTTGACCGGAAGCCGGCCATGAATTTCGGTGGCACCGTCGGCCAGCAGCTTCTCCTGCTCGCCGTCAGCGCAGAAGCCGCACTCGGCCATGTGAATGATCTCTGCGCCGGCATCGGTGTCCTGGAGTTGGATGACATCGACGTCTTCGGGTGCCACACCGGCTTTTTCGAATGCGGCGCGCGCGGCGTAGACGGTGGGCGCAACGTCCTGCTCGACGGGCGCGAACGTGGTGTTGACCTCGTAGGCGCCGTAGCGGCGGGTCCGGACTTCGACCGCGCGCAGGTACACCGGCTTGGCGGTGTAGCGGTGCGCGATGTCGGCGCGACACATCACCACGGCCGCGGCGCCCTCGTCGGGTGCACAGAACATGTATTGGGTCAACGGGTAGTTCAGCATCGCCGAGGCAAGGATCTCGTCCTCGCTGATCGCTTTGCGCCGAAAGGCATTGGGGTTCAGCGCACCGTTGCGAAAGTTCTTGGCAGCAACCTTGGCCAGTGTTCGCTGCGAAATGTTATGGTCGTGCAGGTAGCGGTTGGCCTTCATACCGAAGAACTGCGTGGTCAGGTACTGCCCGTTCTCGGCATACCAGCTCGGCATGCCGACCAGCGCAGGATCTTCGGTGAAAGCGCCGCGGGGATGCTTGTCCAGGCCGACCGCGACCCCGATGTCGTAGTCACCCACCCGAATACCGTCGGCGCACGCCTTTGCGGCACTGGCGGCCGTCGCGCACGCATTGAAGACGTTGGTGAAGGGGATGCCCGATAGGCCGACCATGCCGACGATGGCGTCCGGGTTCGCGACGGTCCAACTGCCCCCGGTAGCGGCCTGCACATCTTTCCAGTCCACGCCGGCGTCGTCGACTGCGGCGAAGATGGCGTCCACGCCCATCTCCATCGCCGACTTGCCCTCGAAGCGGCCGAACGGGTGCAAGCCCACCCCGATGATGGCGACGTCGGTCATTGCGTGAATCCTCCTCAGCGTCCGCCGGGCAGCCAACTGTAAACGTTACAGTAGCTGCACTTATCGAAAGCGCAACCGGACGCCTTACAGGAAGCACTGAAATCCCGCTAGATGACCGGTGATGCTGGGCCGCTCGGTGTTATCGTGTAAGTCGGTCGGGGCGTTGCTATCCATCCATGCGGAGGGCGATAGCCGATGGCCAACTCGGTGATGGGTGACTTCCACAGCCAACTGCGCGTAGCGTTTCACCGGCTTCAGGACTGGGCCTACCCAGATCAGATTGATCACGAGCTCTTCCGGGCCTATATGAAGACCGCCCACGATGTCGGCGGTGAGCCCGACGCCCCGGCCACCTTCGAGGAAAAAGAAGAAGAGCAATGGGAACTCAACGCGTTTGTCACGTGTGAGGTTCTGGGCTGGCGAGGCATCTGGACGTCCGAGGAACGCCGAAGGCTCGGCAACGTCGACCTCGGCAGGATGCTGTATCTCGGCTTCCCTTACTACGGGCGTTGGGTGCTGGCCGTCGCGCGCTGCTTGATCGATAAGCGCCACATCACGCTCAACGAACTGCTCGAACGGGCCAGTGAGGTGGGCGACCGTTGCGTCGCCGGTGGCGAGGGTGCGTTGGACGCGGCGCCCCGCAGCAGCGGCGACGAGAAGACGGTCGCCAGGAACCGTCATCATCAGGAGGCGCTGGGCAAGGGAGATCCGCAGTGTTTCACCGGCACGGCCGGTGAGCCTCGGTTCGCGGTGGGCGATTCGGTGTGGGTGCGTGACCTCCCGATGCTCTTCTACACGCGCACCCAGGAATATCTGCGGGGCAAGCCGGGAACAGTGGTCAAAGTGTCCTACGAGAGCCTGACGCCGGAGGACGAGGCCTTCGATCGCGAAGATCAACAACCCGAATGGTTCTACATCGTGCGCTTCAAGATGACCGACCTGTGGCAGCCCTACGCGGGGTGTCCGAGCGACACGCTGCAGGCGGAGATCTCGGAACGCTGGCTGCAGCCAGCGTCGTAGAACGCACATCAGCCAGGCAGGAGCTCCGGGATGGTGGATAAAGCCGAGACCCACGACACCGGCGAGCGGCATGCGGCACCGATGGTCGAGGAAGTTACCGACTTCGAAGTCCTCGAAATCGCGTTGCGGGAGTTGGCGATTGAAAAAGGATTGTTCACCGCCGAGGATCACCGGCGCTACACCGAATACGTCGAGCAGCTGGGGCCTACGCCCGCCGCCCGCCTTGTCGCCAAGGCCTGGCTCGACTCCGACTTCAAGCAGTTGGTGCTCGAGGACGCCATCGCCGCGTGCCGGGAAGTAGGGATCGACTGGATGCAACCGACGGGCTTCGGGACGCCCAGCGACTTCACGGCGCTGCATGTACTCGAGGACACCCCGACGCTGCATCACGTGATTTGTTGCAGTCTCTGCTCGTGTTATCCGCGGCCTGTCCTCGGGCAGTCACCCGAGTGGTACCGGACACCGAACTACCGACGCCGCATCGTGCGCTGGCCGCGCCAGGTGCTCGCGGAATTCGGTCTCAATCTTTCCGAAGACATCGAAATCCGCGTCGAGGACTCCAATTCCAAGCACCGGTTCATGGTGCTTCCGGTGCGGCCCGACGCAACAGACGGCTGGGATGAGCAGCAGCTTGCGGACATCGTGACGCGTGACTGCCTCATCGGCGTCGCGCTTCCGAAACCCGGTGTCACATCCAACGCAGAACGTCCGGTGCATCCCGCGGTTCGCCCTGCCGAGAAGTACTGAGAGCCAACAGATGTCAACCGAACAGAACATACCGACGCTGGAACGGATCATCGGGCGCCGACAGGAGTGGGCGCGCATGGCGGAGAAGTACGGTGTCAGCAATCCGCTGCCGCCCTGGAAGTCGAGTCTGGACGGGATGTGCGACGCGCTCGATCGAGAAGGGACGGTGTTACCGCTTGTGACCCGTCGCGGCGATGAGGACCGTCTCAGCCAAGGGGTATACGCGACACTGCCGTTTCCGGAAAATCAGCTCGTCGCGCTGGCGCATTCCCTCATCACGCGAAATGTCATCGACGAAGCAGCGTTGGCCGATCGCATGGCAGCGGTGCGTGCCCGGCTCGAAGCCGGCGACGCGTAATTGGCGTTACCGAGCCGTCTCTGGACCGCCGCCCGCTAGGCTGCCGGTGTGAATCTCGAGAAGGTCGTCTTCGGCTTCTTTGTGCTGTTGGCCGCAACTTTGAATTTTGGCTTTTTCGTCGGCGATGTGGGAGATCCGGCCATTCACAATCCGTGGGAGCTGTTCCTGGCCCTGATCGTCGCTTTCATCACGACGATCTTGAAGTTCGGTGACCGCACCCAGCTAGGTGCAGTGCACCTTTCCACCAGCCTTGTCGCGCTCCTGCAACTCGCCGCCGCGGCGGCGATGTGGGTCTTTGCCACGCAGGTCTCGGTTCACGGACTGGACCGGCATGCGACGGCGAGCGTGGTGTCCCTCTCGGGAGGCGCGCTGCTGGCCAATATCGTGTCCGTCACGCTACTCGTGGTCGAGACGGCGTCGTTCCGGCGCCGTTAGCCGATGCCCAACCCGGCCCACCTGCTTGCGTTCTGGACCCGGCGACCGGCCAGGCTGCGGCCCAAGCCGGTCCGTGTTCCGACGACGGTGCCGACCACTGACGTCATCTTTCTGCTCATGCGGCGGATGCGGGCGCCGTTCATCGTCGTCATCACCACCTTCAGCTTCTGTACCACCGGGCTAATGCTCATGCCGGGCGTCGACGCACAGGGAAATCCCTACCGGCTCACCGTCTTCGACGCCTTCTATCAGATGACCATCACGTTGACGACGGTCGGTTACAGCGAAGTACCGCACGCCTTCAGCTACCCCCAGCGGATGTGGCTATCCATGTCGATCTACCTGGTGGTGCTCAGCTGGGCCTACGCCATCGGCGTGTTTTTCTCCCTCCTGCAAAACACCGCCTTCCAGGAGGCCATTGCGGCCCAACGGTTTCGCCGTCAAGTCCGCCGGATGGTGGAGCCGTTCGTCATCGTCGCCGGCTATGGCCAGGCCGGCCGAGTCGTTGGCTCCGAGCTCGACGAACACGGGCGACGGTTCGTCGTCATCGACAAGCAGGCATCCAGGGTCCAGTCGGTGATTTCCGAGCAACTGAGTTTCGACGTTCCGGCAGTCGAGGGCGACTGCGCCGTACCGACGGTGCTGGGCATGGCCGGACTTGCGCACCGCGATTGCGAGGGTGTGCTCGCCTTGACGAACGACGACGACACAAACCTCGCGATAGTGATGACCGTATCGCTGCTGCGGCCCGAAGTGCCCGTCTTCGCCCGCTGTACCGACCCCCGGATCCAGGCTCGTATCGAGCACTTCGCCCCGGCGGCGGTGATCAACCCCGATGATCGGTTCGGCGACTACCTCGCCTTGTCGATCCACCAGCCGGTCAATCATCAGCTGTTGCGCTGGCTGATGGACAATGACGAAGAGCAGCTGCCGCCACTTCGGCGGGGTCTTGCGGCAGGCAGGTGGGTGGTGTGCGCCGACCCCGAATTCGGCCACGACGTCGTCAGTGATCTCACCGCCCACGGCCTGTCCGTTGACCTCGTCGACCCGGCCGCGGGTGACCCGGATGTCTCTGATGCCGTCGGCTTCATCGCTGGGACCGGCAACGAGACCACGAACATCGCCCTCGCCGAGCGGGCCCGGTTATCCAACCCCGACGTATACCTCGTGGTACAGCAGCACACCAATGCCAAGAAAGCTTTGCTCGACGCCCTGCAGATCGACTCGGTGTACATCGCGACCGAGCTCACTGCCCGAGAGATTCTGGCCCGGATCCTCACACCGGTGTTTTGGAGCTTCGTCGAGCATGCCTTCGGGCGCGATGACCAGTGGGCCACCGGTGTGCGCGACCATCTGCAGGAGCGCTGTGGCCGACGCACCCCGCAGCGCGATGTCATCGCGCTATCGCCCGAGCAGGCTCCGGCCATCGCAGACTGGTTGCGGCGCGGGGAAACCCTGACGCTCGGGGACCTCATGCGCCGCCCCGACGACCGGGACGCGACGCTGCCGCTGGCCGCCGTGGTCCTGGTCCACGATGGTGAGCCCTGCTTCATGCCGTCGTCGGAGACCGCTCTCGCCCTGGGGGACCAGGTGCTCTTCGTCGGCAAACCCGAGGGGCTGTCTCAGGTGCGCGAGATCTGCCACTATCCGACGACGGTGGAGTACCTCGCGACCGGCCGCGATGTTCCATTGACATGGATATGGGCCCGGCTTACCGCACGGAGCCGCGCCAAGACGACTTAACCGGCCGGCGAAACGGCGGCGCGACCGATCCATCGAAAACCGCAGCGCCCTCGGTGTGGCAGCTGTAGTTTCGGCGCGGACCTACCGGTAGCAGGCGAATGGAGGGCGCGTTATGGCCGCGGTTTCCGCTTTTCGGTCGGATGCGGCACGCGCCGCGTACCTCAAGCTCTACGATCCA
>NZ_LZKJ01000002.1 GCF_001672775.1 Mycobacterium kyorinense
AGCCGCCCCATTTGGCGGCTTCGGCTTGGTCGCGGGCCAGCATGGCCATGGTGTTGGCCTCATGGGTGCCCGCCATGCCGTGGTAGGCCCGCACCAACTCCTCCATCGCCTGATTCCACTGCGCCTGCCACGCCTGATAGGTCATCCCGGTATCACCTTGCCAAGCACCCGACAACGCCGCCTGCTCACTAGAAATATCGGCACCCAACCCCTGCATGGTCGCCGCATAGGAGGCCATATCCCCGGCATGGGCCAACATCGCCGGGTAGTTGTACATAATCTGCGACATCACGTAATCCCCTCTCAGAACCCGGTATAGCCACTAGCCGCAGCCGCATCGGCGGCCACATAGGTGCCCGCCGCATCACCCAAATTGGCCTGGGCGATATCCAACAACGCATTCACCTTGGCCGCCACCTCCACAAACCGCGCATGCGAAGCCTGAAACGCCGCCGAGGACTCCCCCACATGAAACGCCTGCGCCGAAAGCGCCTCCTGCTCAGCCTGACCAATCGTCGAGCGCATCAACCCCGCCTTGGCCGCAAACGCCGACTGCGACGCCACCAACTGCGGAATATGGGCATCCAACAAACTCATC
>NZ_LZKJ01000003.1 GCF_001672775.1 Mycobacterium kyorinense
TCCGCCGCCCGGTCCGCGGTGGAACATCGAGTGGTGGTGGCCGTGGTGGTGGCCGTGGTGACCATGACCATGATGTCCGGCGATCCGGTAGCCGGCGAAGAAAATGGTCGTGACGATGAACAGGATGCCGGCGACGATCACGACCCATGCGGCGAGTCGATAAAGCCAATACGGCTTGTCCGGACGTGGCGTGGTTGTGGCCGCAGTCGGCGCAGTGCGTGCTTCAGGTGTTTCACTCATGCTTCGCATCATGCGCGGCCAACCGATAGTCCGAGCTAGGTGCTAGCTATGTAACAGCTATGAGTCATCGGGCTTGAACGGGTTGACCGCGAACTGGATCACTCGGTACGGGGCCCGGGCGCGCGGATCGCTGTTGTGCCATTGGCTTACGAATACGCGTAATTCGTCGAGCGTCGACCCCGGGGAGATATAACCACCGTATGGCTGGGCCAACCGGTTGTCATACGGCGGCGGCAGGCTTTCGGCAGGGTCGGGCCACTCGTCGTGCTGCACCACCGTGGTCACCGGCGCGGTGCCCAGCGAGGTCGGTTCGTCGGCGACCCGGACTTCCATGTTTCCCGTGTTGGAGTTGAAATACGACAGGACGGCCTTCCCGTCGATCTGCTTGAAGCTCATCTCACCAACCATGTCCTGCCACAACGGCGTTGGAGGTTTGTTCCAACCGCCCTCGAGTCCCGACGCCCAGCCTTGCCATCGGGAGCGGTCGGTAAAATTCTCCGGGGCGACCCGGTACAGCACCGGCGGCCGGTCGCGTTGGAAACTGTCGGCGACGATGTAGACCCAGCCGGTCGGCGAGTCAACCGTCGGGATCGGATCGTAATAACCGCTGATCTGTGACTGCCCGCCGTCCTGATAGGACGCCTCTCGCACCGAGCCAGCAACCGTCTGCCAATAGCCATGTGCCGGTTGGGCTTTCACTAGCCGCGAGCTTTGTGCCACCAGTTCTTTGGTGGTCGCGACGAGCAGATAGTTGTCGCGGTTGATCCGTACCACCCCGGCTGGTAGCTGCCCCGACCCCGGCGGCGGCTGGTCGGCCAGGAGCGGCTCCGAGATGCCCGTGACCCCGGTGTAGCGCACCCCGTCCGGGTCATCGACCGACGAGGTGTCTACGCGTAATGCGATCGGAGTGAACCAACCACCGAAGCCGACACCCTGACCGGCGAAGCTATCCCCGCACACCTGCAGCACCTCGGTGGGAAACTCCATGAACTCGCACAGGTCGGTGGCACCGATACCGTAATCCCGGGTGGCCGTACCAGTCCCGGCGGTGGGACCGATCCGGATCACCTCCCCCGGCAACAGCGGCTGCAGGATCGGCTCGGGCATCGGCGCGGGCGGATCGGCATTCGCAACCGAAACAGCCTGCAGGACAAGCAAGGATGCCACAACCAAGACCGTCAGAGATCGGCGCGCAACGCGGTCGGCGTCGGGCGTCGGGATCACCCCAGGATCACAATTCGGCGGCCAGCAGCTCGGCGATCTGAATAGTGTTCAAGGCTGCGCCCTTGCGCAGGTTGTCACTTGAGACGAACAGCGCCAGGCCACGCCCATCCGGCGCGCCCGGATCTTGTCGAATCCGGCCCACCAGCGACTCATCGACCCCCGCGGCCGCCAGCGGCGTCGGCACGTCGACCAGCTTGACACCCGGGGCGCCGTCGAGAAGTTGGCGGGCACGTTCGGGTGAAAGCGGTTGCGCGAACTCGGCGTTGATCGACAAGCTGTGGCCGGTGAACACCGGAACCCGCACACAGGTGCCGCTGACCAGGAGGTCGGGAATGCCGAGGATTTTACGGCTTTCGTTGCGCAGCTTCTGGTCTTCATCGGTCTCGCCGGAATCATCGTCGACCAGCGAGCCTGCCAGCGGCAACACGTTGAAAGCGATTGGCGCGACGTAGGTTTTGGGCGGCGGGAATGCCAACGCGCTGCCGTCGTGTACCAGCAGCTCGGCGCCATCGACCACGGCGCGCACCTGCCCGGCCAACTCGGCCACCCCGGCCACCCCGCTGCCGGAGACGGCCTGATAGGTCGAGGCCACCAGGCGCACCAGCTGTGCCTCGTCGTGTAGCACCTTGAGCACCGGCATCGCAGCCATCGTCGTGCAATTCGGGTTGGCGACAATGCCTTTCGGCCGGTTGCGCGCGGCGGCGAAGTTCACCTCGGAGACCACCAGCGGCACGTCAGGATCCTTGCGCCACGCCGAGGAGTTGTCGATCACCGTCACCCCGGCGGCGGCGAAGCGTGGCGCCTGTACGCGGGACATCGTCGCGCCGGCGGAGAACAGCGCGATGTCCAGTCCACTCGGGTCGGCAGTTTCGGCGTCCTCGACCTCGATCTCCTCGCCGCGGAACGACAGCTTGCGGCCCTGCGAGCGTGCCGAGGCGAAGAACCGCACGCTGCTTGCCGGGAAGTCGCGCTCTTCCAGCAGGGTGCGCATCACCTGGCCCACCTGCCCGGTGGCACCCACGACGCCAATGGCAACCATCTAGCGCCCCGTCCCGGCGTAGACCGTCGCCTGCTCCTCGCCGCCGAGCTTGAACGCCTCGTGCAGCGCGAGAACCGCCTTGTCCAACTCGGTGTCGCGGCACAGCACCGAGATCCGGATCTCCGAGGTGGAGATCAGGTCGATGTTGACCCCGTTCTCGGCCAGCGTCTCGCAGAACGTGGCCGTGACACCCGGGTGGCTGCGCATGCCGGCGCCGATGAGCGACACCTTGCCGACGTGGTCGTCGTAGAGCACCTCGGAGAAGCCGATCTCGGCCTTGAGCGACTCCAGTTTCTGCACCGCGGCCGGTCCGTTGTCGCGCGGGCAGG
>NZ_LZKJ01000004.1 GCF_001672775.1 Mycobacterium kyorinense
GTCCAGTAGACCAGCGTGGGGGCCCCGGCGCGCAGACCCGCTGAGGTGGTGCCCATGCCACCGTGGTGCACGACCGCGCGGCAGGCCGGGAAGGCGGCCGGATAGTTCATCGTGCCCACCACCTTGACGTTCTCGACCTCAGGGACATGGCTGAAGTCGCTCGCGCCCGCACACAGCAACGCCCGCTGACCCAACTGCGCGCATGCTCCGCTGATCATCGCCATCGTGTCAGCGGCAGATTCCACCGGCATGCTGCCGAAGCCGAAGCAAATCGGCGGTGGTCCCGCGGCAATCCAGGACGCGACCTCGTCATCGGTCTCGGTGGGCAACGCCATCGTCAGCGCCCCGACAAGGGGCCGGCGGCCATCCCAATGCGCCCATTCGTCAGCCAGCCCGGGGAAGCAAACCTCGTCGTAGGCCTGGATTTCCAGGGCTCCACGCTGGGCGATCCGCCGCGGCGACGGTCCGGTGGCCTTGGGTAGGCCCAAGTCTCGGCGCTGCGCATCATCCAGCCTCTTGAACATCGGCCAACCCAACCACTCCGACACCTTCATCACAGAACGGCCCAA
>NZ_LZKJ01000005.1 GCF_001672775.1 Mycobacterium kyorinense
CTGCCTCACCGCGCGCGGTCACGAGCTTCGGTGTGAGCGGCAGTGACGTCTCCGCAGCATTACGACGACGGCCTGGTCCAGTTGGACCGCACCGCGATCACCTTGCGGCGCTATCATTTTCCTTCGGGCACCTCGAAGGTCATTGCGCTAGACAGGATCCGCGGCTACCAGGCCGTCGTCGTAATGCTGCGGAGACGTCACTGCCGCTCACACCGAAGCTCGTGACCGCGCGCGGTGAGGCAGCGGCCGTTCTCCAGGTTCCACTGCCAGCCGTGCAGGTTACAGGTCAGGGTATTGCCTTCCACCACACCGAATTTAGACAAGTCGGCTTTCAGATGCGGGCAGCGTCGCTGCATCTGCCAGCCATCCAGGGTGATCGTCGCGGTGTCGTCGTGGGTCTCGGCGAACCAGCCGTCGGCGTAGGCGATCCGCTCATCGGTCAGGCATTTGAAGAACGTGTACAGGTATTCGTTGTAGCCACCAACCCGCCAGGCGCGAAACCGGGTGGACAAGAAGATCGTGTTGACCCAGTCGGGCTCGTCGTCGCGCAGCACAGTGCGGACCAATTCCGGCGGGATCGCGAACCCGTACCGGAACTTTTCCTCGGGAATGGGTTCCCGCACAGTGCGTTTGGGAAAGTCGACGACCACGGTCTCCGGGCCGAGTACCAACTCGACGGGATAACCGATACCGTCGCAGATTTCGTTACTGGCCAGCATGATCGGCTCGAACACACTGCGCAGCGGCTCCAGCAACGACTCGCCGGTAGCCGGTGCCCAACTTGCCTTCTCGGCAGCCAACACCGGCGCCATCCGTTCGGCATAGTCGGCGATATACGCCGCTTTGTCTGTGGTGAAGATCGCCTCGACCCGTTCGTCAGCCACCGGGTGTTGCAATGAGTTCAGCTGTACGCCAGAAAAATCGGCGGTGGAGCCGGGCATCATCAGCAGGCCCCGGTCGTGACCATGCGCCTTCATCTGGTCGAGGAACACCATCTGGTCGGGAAAGATATTGGCCGGGTCACCGCGGTCGTCGTTGAAATCGCGCAATTCGGGATCCAGAAAGCAGGGTGGGCCCGCTGATGGGATCACCCAGGTGGCGTCCACCTGTGCGATGTATGCGCGGGCACGGTCCATTTGGCGTTGTCGCTTCTGGGTGCCGAATGCCTCTTTGGCGCGGGCGGGCATGTCGTAGACCATCGGATACCAGATCGCGCCGGAGTACTGCAGCATGTGCACGTCGACATGGCCGAACTCCGAATGCAGCGCATCGAGGTCCACCGGCCGGGCGTCATTCATATTGAAGACTGTCGTGACACCATCCGAAACCACCAGCGCAGAGTCTCCGATCGGGCCGTCGGCCGGAGCGCGCAGGGCGATGACCATGACTTCCAGCTCGCCCTTTGGCCCGCTGACCTGATGCTTGACCGAATCGGTGGTTTCAAAGAACCGGTGAAATCCGAGCTTGGCCAGCTCGTCACGTAGGTCGGGCACCGGATAGTCGGGCAACAACACCACAGCGTCTTTGTTGACGTGGCGACTGAGCAGCCTGGCGTCGAAGTGGTCTTTGTGCAGGTGCGAGACGTAGAGGTAGTCGCAATCGCCCAGGACGTCCCAATCCAACCCTCTGTTGTCGGGGAACGGGAACCACGACCCGAAGTAGGCCGGGTTGACCCACGGGTCGCACAGGATGCTGCCCGCCTGCGTCTCGATCCGAAAGCCGGCATGACCGACGCTGGTGACCTGCACTAAACCCTTTCGACGAGCGGATGGTGCCGCCCCGAGCTTAGCGGCGATCGCAAGCGCGCGGAGCCGGGCGCTGGGGGCACCTCCCGCTTGCGGGGGACGGGTCGCCGCCCGACAACCAGCGGCGATCGCAAGCGCGGCGGAGCCGGGCGCAGCGGCGATCGGCGGTGTGTGGGCTGCCCGCGCACCCTCGCAGCGGCAAAACACTAGGGTTGGTGGGGTGGAACCGGTGTACGGGACTGTGATTCAGCTTGCCCGCTTGACGTGGCGATTGCAGGGGTTGCGGTTCACCGTCACCGGGGTGGAGCACCTGCCCGAGACCGGGGGGGCCGTTGTGGCCATCAACCACACCAGCTATTTCGACTTCACCTTCGCGGGTCTGCCCGCCTATAAGCAGCATCGTGGGCGCAAGGTGCGATTCATGGCCAAGCAGGAGGTGTTCGACCACCGGATGTCCGGGCCGATCATGCGCGGCTGCCGGCACATTCCGGTGGATCGCGAAAGTGGCGCCGCCTCCTTTGAGGCGGCGGTCGCCGCGTTGCGGGCCGGCGAGCTGGTCGGTGTCTACCCGGAGGCGACGATTAGCCGCAGCTTCGAGATCAAGGAGCTCAAGTCCGGTGCCGCCCGGATGGCCATTGCGGCCAATGTGCCGATCGTCCCGCACATCGTGTGGGGCGCCCAACGGATCTGGACCAAAGACCATCCCAAAAAGCTGCTGCGGCCAAAGGTGCCGATCACGGTGGCGGTCGGTGAACCGATCATGCCGACACTGCCGGCGCCGGACCTGACCGTGCTGCTGCATTCACGCATGCAGCACCTGCTGGAGCGGGTGCAAGACTCCTACGGTCCACATCCCGCGGGCGAATACTGGGTCCCGCACCGGCTGGGCGGCGGCGCACCCACGCTGGCAGAGGCCGCCCGGTTGGACGCTGAAGAAGCCTCGCGGCGTGCCGCTGCCAAGCCCGGCCGGCAGGCTTCCGATTCGGAGGCGGCACCGGAGTAGCTGCATGGAACCGGTATTCCGCACACTCGAGATCACCGCGAAAGCTCTGGTCAAGGCGGTGGGTAGCCCGATCACCTACCAGGGACTGGAGAACATTCCGCAGACCGGCGGTGCGGTAATCGCCATCAACCACACCAGCTACGTCGACTTCCTGCCGGCCGGCCTCGCGGTGCATTACCGCGGGCGGCGCATGCGGTACATGATCAAAGCCGAGATGCAGCGGGTGAAGTCGGTCAATTTCCTGATCAAGCACACCAAGACCATCCCGGTGGATCGCGGCGCGGGAGCCGATGCGTACGCGGTCGCCGTCCAACGGCTCCGTGAGGGCGAAGTGGTCGGGGTGTATCCGGAGGCCACGATCAGCCGCAGCTTCGAGCTCAAGGAATTCAAGACCGGTGCCGCCCGGATGGCGCTGGAGGCGCAGGTGCCGATCGTTCCGCTCGTGGTGTGGGGTGTCCAGCGGATCTGGACAAAAGACCAGCCCAGAAACCTCGGCCGCAAAAAGATCCCCATCACAGTGGCGGCCGGCCGGCCGCTGGTACCGAGCGGCGACATCGAGGCGCTCGAATCCGACTTGCGCGACGAGATGACTGCGGTGCTGCACCGAGTACAGGAGGACTATCCACATCCCGAGGGCGCGTACTGGGTGCCGCGGCGGCTGGGTGGTGGTGCCCCGACGTTGGCCGAAGCCCGGGTGCTCGAGGAGGCCGAACTGGCCGAGCGGGCGCGCAAGCGTGCGGAACCTGACCGATGAAACCGGCGAGCAGACCAGCCCGCTCGCGGTGCTTGCCCGCGGCGGGCTGAAGGAGGAAGCGATGGCAGAACCCTTTTTCCGGTTGATGGAAATGATCGTCCCGCCGGTGGTCGCCGCAAACGGAACCAAGATCACCTACCACGGGCTCGAGAACATCCCAGCCCGTGGCGGTGCCGTGATCGCCCTCAACCACACCAGCTACGTGGACTGGATGCCGGCGTCGCTGGCCGCACTCCAACGGCGACGTCGGCTGAGGTTCATGATCAAAGCCGAAATGCAGGATGTTCCGGCGGTCAACTACGTGATCCGCCACGCCAAGCTGATCCCGGTGGACCGCCGGCACGGCTCGGACGCCTACGCGGTGGCCGTGCAGGAACTGAAACGGGGCGAACTCGTCGGGCTGCATCCCGAGGCCACGATCAGCCGCAGCTTCGAACTCCGGCCGTTCAAGACCGGGGCGGCCCGGTTGGCGTTGGCCGCACAGGTGCCGATCATTCCGCTGATCGTCTGGGGCGCACACCGGATATGGCCCAAGGATCACCCAAAGAACCTGTTCCGCAACAAGATCCCGATCACCGTCACTGCGGGCACTCCGCTGGCGCCGTCAGGCGACGTCGACCAGCTCAACACCACACTGCGGAAAGTGATGAACACAATGCTCTACCGGGCGCAGGAGGACTACCCGCATCCGGAGGGGCAGTTCTGGGTGCCGCGACGACTGGGTGGCAGCGCACCGACACCGGAGCATTCCAAGCAGCTGCGGATAGCCGAACTGGTCGAGCGGGCACGCAAACAGGGCACGAGCCACCGGTGAGGCCCCATGCCGGGAAAGGCGGGATCCGCCCATGACCCTGCCGGCACTCATCGCCTGCGACGTGGACGGCACCCTGGTCGACAACGCAGACACCATCACCCCGCGGACGCGGGAGGCGGTGCATGCCGCCATCGCCGCCGGTGCGCAGTTCGTCTTGGCCACCGGACGTCCGCCGCGCTGGGTCAAACCGGTGGTCGATGCGCTGGGATTCGCCCCGATGGCCGTGTGCGCCAACGGCGCCGTCATCTACGACCCTGCGACAGACCGCGTGGTGTCGGCCCGCACCCTGTCCGTGGATCTGCTGGGTGAGCTGGCCGAGATCGCCACTCGCGCCATCCCGGGGGCTGGACTGGCCGTCGAGAGGATCGGCAGCCGGGCCCATGACACCGCGACCCCACAATTCATCAGCTCGCCAGGCTACGAGCACGCCTGGCTCAACCCCGACAACACCGAAGTGTCCATCGAGGATCTGCTCAGCGCGCCCGCCGTCAAATTGTTGATCCGCAAGGCCGGTGCCCGCAGCGAGGACATGGCAGCCGAACTGGCCAGCCACCTGCGCAGCGGGGGTGATATCACGTACTCCACCAACAATGGCCTGATCGAGATCGTCCCGCCCGGCATCAGCAAAGCCACCGGCATCGACGAGCTCGCTCGCCCACTGGGCATCACCGACGACGATGTGGTGGCTTTCGGGGATATGCCCAACGACGTGCCGATGCTGCTGCGTGCCGGCCACGGGGTCGCGATGGGTAACGCGCACCCCGAAGTCATGGCCGCCGCCAACGAGGTCACGGCGCCCAACACCGACGATGGCGTGGCGCGCGTATTGGAACGGTGGTGGCTGTAACCGGTCTAGCCGACCAGCGGCGAGAACCGCTCGAGTTGCACCGGCGGGCCGCCCGGCGACGCCGGCGGCAGTAGCTCGGCGACGCCGTCGATGACCCGGGTGATGCGGCCATCCTCCCGGTCGAAGTTCAACGTGCCGTGCTGGAAGTTCTGTTTGATCCACAGCGGTTCTTGAATCTCCGCGCTGGTCGGCAGACCTAGCGCGCCTCGCTCATAGCCCAGCGAGGCCCAGGCCTCGTAGATGGCGCCGGTGACCGGTTGCGCGCCGGTTTCCGGCGACCAGTACATGGCGCCGTGGTCGAAAGTCGCATAGCGCGCGGAGCCGGCGGCGACGGCTTCTGGCGACGTCGGGGCCCCCAACGCACCGTTCGCGCCGCCCATCTCCTGCCATCGGGCGTGGATTGCGCCGCCTTCCAGCGCTGCCGCCAAGTCAGCAGGCCCGGGCGGATCGTTGAACCGCGCAGCGGTATTGCGTATTTCGGGCATCAGCGGGTAGGCGAGGTGCCCCGGACAGTCGGTGTTGCTGACGTCGCGATGACTGAAGATGGTCGGCAGGGTGGGCGTCGCCCCGGCCGGGAAATGCGTGTTGGCCCCGCCGGCCGATGTCAGCGTCACCGTTCCCAACGGGTCGACGTGGTCCAGGCCGAGCCGCCAGCCGAGCAGTCTGCCGGTGGTGCGCAACTGAATCGGTGTCGGCGGCACGTCGTCGAAGTTGCCGATCATCGCCACGCCCCAGGTGCCGCGGTTGAAGCCACCGGTGTGATCGCCGGTCACCGGCCCGGTCAGCCCACCGGCCCGCCCCTCGAATACTTGCCCGTATTTGTCGACCAGCGCGTTGTAGGCGATGTCGCACCAGCCCAACATTCTGGTGTGGTACGCGTAGATCGCCTGGACGATCCGGGCCGAGTCCTCCGGCTCGTAATCGTTGCTCTCGGCGGTGTGGTGTACGACGCTTGCATGCAGCCGATCGTGGTACGGCGGGTTGTGGCATCGCACCACGTCGTCGGCGCCCCATTGCGAGCGGCCGATGACGTTGGGTGGCTGGCCCGGCGCGATGACCGCCGTCGGCGGCGTCCACTGCGGATCGGCGGGTGCCTGCGGCGGCGCGATCAGGATCGCGGAGAGATTTTGCGGCATCGGTTGTTCAGCCGTCGCCGGACGGTAACCGAGATCGGGCTTGACGGCCGTCGTACTTGGTGGCGGTGTGGTCACCGGCGCGCCGGCCGGTCGGCTGACCGCGATCTGCACGGTGGTTGTGGTGCCGACGAAAACCGGTTCGGTGCCGCGCGCGACATGCGGCGAGGCCCCGTCAGCGCCATCGGGCCCCAGCGTCTCGGTGTCATACCAGCGACCCCAGGAACCGTCTGCGTGCCTGGCGCGCACTCGTGCAGAGGTTCCGGTCAGGTCTCCGCCAGTGAGCGCCACCATCGAAAATGGTGTGCGCTGGCTGATTTCGCGGATCGTGACGCCGCCGCCGACGCCGACCAGTGGCTGCTGACTCAGGTGCGTGTCGCCCGGCCCCGACGGGTGATCCTCAGGATGCCGGGTCTGGGCCGCTGCCCACGGCAGGATGACAGCCGTTGTCGCGATCGCGGTGAACAGCATGCTCGGCGGACGGCGGCGGAGCGGCACGAGCCGATGTTACTTATGTGACCTATGTTGCTTGTGATGCGACACGGTCCCGGAGCCGACGAACTTAGCCCGCTTGGTAACGGCACCGCAGAGTCTTGCCGCGAACGCGGAGCTCACTCTGCGGTGCCGTCAGGGGGCAGGTCCTTAGCCTCTGAACTCCGTTAAGGAGTTGGCGCTGGCACTGCGGCGGCCGGTGCGGCAGCGGCGGCAGCCGGCGCGGCGCCCTGCATCGCCTGGCTGATCGATGGCATCACCAGTCCCTTGATCAGGTCGATGGCCTGGCTGGCGCCCAACTGGTTGGCGGCGCTCATCATGTCGTTGACGATGCCGCCGCTACCGCCCGATGCGGCCGCCGGCGCGGCGCCCAACGACGGATCGCCGAGGATCGGGTATGTGCCGCCGAGGCCCGGATCTAATCCGACCGGTGCGCTGATCGGCACCTCTCCAGGTGTGGTCAGCCCCGGTAGCGTGGCGTCCGGGCTGGTCAACGACGGATCGATACCCGCGGGACTGGTCAGCCCGGGCGTCAAACCGGCCGGGTTGGTCAGCCCCGGAGTCGTCAGGGCGGGGTTGGTCAGACTCGGATCGGTCAGGCCCGGCGTGGTCAGACCCGGGGTTGCACCCGGCGCCGTCAGACCCGGCGTGGTCAGACCCGGGGTTGCACCCGGCGCCGTCAGACCCGGGGTAGTCAGACCCGGAGTCGCACCCGGCGCGGTCAGGCCCGGCGTAGTCAAACCGGGGCTGGTCAAGCCGGGGCTGGTCAAGCCGGGACTGGTCAACCCAGGACTGGTCAGGCCGGGGCTCGTCAGGCCCGGTGAGACCGCCGCGGGACTACCGCCCAAGCTCGGCACCGGCGGCATATTGATCCCGAACTGTGAAAGCCCTTGGGTCAGGGCTGACATCAACTCGTTGGGCAGATCCGTCATGACAGCCGCCTGCACGAACTCGTGATGCTCGGGCGCCGCCTTGGAATCGGCCGCTAATTGGCAGACAGTGACATAAGCAATAGGACTTGCGACCGCCAGAGCGGCGACTGCGCTCATAGCCGTCGAGAGCCTGCGTCGACGTCGGTTCGGCACGGAAGTCTCCTCAATCTGGACTGCATGGTCGTCGGTGTCATGCCCGTGAAGTGCGACATGGAGCCTGAACATCAGGCCACGTGATCGATGGTACGGATGTGACTAGTGGGATTAGTGTGGCGATATCGAATCGTGAACCAATCGCGACATTCGTCACCTCAGGGGCGCTGTTTGGCCATCTGGGGCTTGCTATTGCGCTCGGCGCTCGACGAATATCGCCTTCAACTCGGCTCTCCCGGTGGCGCGTAGCGGGCTGGGGCCGCGCAGTCGGATACCCTAGGCAACCGATGACTTCTCGTTTCGACCTCTTTGTCGTCGGCTCCGGGTTCTTCGGCCTGACGATTGCCGAGCGTGTGGCCACCCAACTCGACAAGCGCGTCTTGGTCGTCGAGAAACGCCCACATATCGGCGGCAACGCCTACTCCGAACCGGAGTCGCAGACTGGCATCGAGGTGCACAAGTACGGCGCACACCTGTTCCACACGTCCAACAAGCGGGTGTGGGACTACGTCCGGCAGTTCACCGAGTTCACCGGTTACCAGCACCGGGTGTTCGCGTTGCACGACGGCCAGGCCTACCAGTTCCCGATGGGCCTGGGCCTGGTCTCCCAGTTCTTCGGCCGTTACTTCACCCCTGACCAGGCGCGTGAGCTGATCGCGCAGCAAGCCGCCGAAATCGACACCGCCGACGCGCAGAACCTCGAGGAAAAGGCGATCTCGTTGATCGGGCGCCCGCTTTACGAGGCCTTCGTCAAGGGCTATACCGCCAAGCAGTGGCAAACCGATCCCAAGGAGCTGCCCGCGGCCAACATCACCCGCTTGCCGGTGCGCTATACCTTCGACAACCGCTACTTCAACGACACCTATGAGGGGCTGCCAGTCGACGGCTACACCGCGTGGCTGCAAACCATGGCCGCCGACGAGCGCATCGAGGTGCGCCTGGACACTGACTGGTTCGACGTCCGCGACGAGTTGCGCGCTGCCAACCCGGAGGCGCCGGTCGTCTACACCGGACCACTGGACCGCTACTTCGACTACGCCGAGGGCCACTTAGGTTGGCGCACATTAGATTTCGAGGTCGAGGTACTGCCGACCGGAGATTTCCAGGGCACGCCGGTAATGAACTACAACGATCTGGACGTGCCGTACACGCGTATCCACGAATTCCGCCACTTCCATCCAGAGCGCGACTACCCGACCGACAAGACGGTGATTATGCGGGAGTACTCGCGGTTCGCGGACGACGACGACGAGCCCTACTATCCGATCAACACCGAGGCCGATCGCGCCCTGCTGACCGCGTATCGCGCCAGGGCCAAAGCCGAGACTGCTTCGTCGAAAGTGCTTTTCGGCGGGCGGCTGGGCACCTACCAATATCTGGACATGCACATGGCCATTGCCAGCGCGCTGAACATGTACGACAACGTTCTTGCGCCGCACCTGCGTGACGGCCTGCCGTTACAGGAAAGCATCCGCGGATGAGTGAACAAGCCGTGAGCCTACTGGCCCGTATCATCTTGCCGCGCCCGGGCGAACCGCTCGACGTGCGCAAGCTCTACCTGGAGGAGTCGACGACCAACGCGCGGCGCGCACACGCGGCGACGCGCACCTCGCTGCAGATCGGCAGCGAGTCCCAGGTGTCGTTCGCCAGCTATTTCAACGCTTTTCCGGCCAGCTACTGGCGGCGCTGGACGACGCTGACGTCGGTGGTGCTACGCGCTGAGCTGACCGGCGCTGGGCGCGTCGACATGTATCGGACCAAGGCCACCGGAGCCCGGATTTTCGTCGAGGGACGCGGATTTACCAGCGGCGCAGACCAGCCGGCGGTGCTCGAATTCGAGATCGGTCTGCAGCCCTTCGAGGACGGCGGCTGGGTCTGGTTCGACATCACCACCGACAGCGAAGTCACGCTGCACAACGCCGGCTGGTATGCACCGATGGCGGCGCCGGGCGTGGCCAACATCGCAGTCGGTATCCCGACTTTCAACCGGCCCGCCGACTGCGTCAACGCGCTGCGCGAACTCACCTCGGATCCGTTGGTAGACAACGTTATCGGCGCCGTGATCG
This sequence comes from Mycobacterium kyorinense, assembly GCF_001672775.1. Classification (GTDB taxonomy): domain Bacteria; phylum Actinomycetota; class Actinomycetes; order Mycobacteriales; family Mycobacteriaceae; genus Mycobacterium; species Mycobacterium kyorinense_A. Next base: position 9,940 of record NZ_LZKJ01000005.1, read on the forward strand.
TGCCTGACCAAGGCACTGCGAAGGTGCGCGACCACCCGGATTTCGCCGAGGCTGCCGCCGCACTGGGCAACCGGCTTTCGATCCATGACCAGCCCAACCTGGGTGGGTCTGGCGGATACAGCCGGGTGATGTACGAGGCGCTGAAGAACACTGACTGTCAGCAGATCCTGTTCATGGACGATGACATCCGCATCGAACCCGACACCATCTTGCGGGTCCTGGCGCTGCACCGCTTCGCCAAGTCGCCGATGTTGGTGGGCGGCCAGATGCTCAATCTGCAAGAGCCGTCCCACCTGCACATCATGGGTGAGGTCGTCGACCGGTCGAAGTTCATGTGGACCGCGGCGCCGCACGCGGAATATGACCACGACTTCGCCGAATATGCCTTGAGCGACAAGAACATTCGCAGCAATCTGCTGCACCGACGCATCGACGCCGACTTCAACGGCTGGTGGACGTGCATGATCCCGCGGCAGGTCGCCGAAGAACTGGGCCAACCGTTGCCGCTTTTCATCAAATGGGACGACGCCGACTACGGCTTGCGGGCCGCCGAGCACGGATACCCCACCGCCACGTTGCCCGGCGCCGCGATCTGGCACATGGCGTGGAGCGACAAGGACGACGCCATCGACTGGCAGGCCTACTTCCATCTGCGTAACCGATTGGTGGTCGCGGCCATGCACTGGGACGGCGACATCATCGGACTGTTGCGCAGCCACCTGAAAGCAACACTGAAACACCTTGCCTGCCTGGAATACTCGACGGTCGCGATTCAGAACAAGGCGATCGACGACTTTCTGGCCGGCCCAGAGCACATCTTCTCGATCCTGGAATCCGCGCTACCGGACGTGCACCGCCTGCGTAAGGCCTATCCGGATGCAGTGGTGTTGCCGGCGGCCAGCGAATTGCCGGCGCCGTCACGCAAGAACACTCATATGAAACCGCCGGTGAACCCCCTGGCGATCAGCTATCGACTGGCCCGCGGAACGCTGCACAACCTCACCAAGGCCGACCCCCGTCACCACCAGCGTCCGCAGCTGAACGTGCCGACCCAAGACGCGCGGTGGTTCAAGCTGTGCACACTCGACGGCGCCACCGTCACAACCGCCGACGGGCGCGGCGTGGTCTACCGTCAGCGCGACCGGGCCAAGATGTTCAGTTTGCTGTGGCAGTCGCTGCGCCGTCAGCGCCGGCTGGCCAGTCGGTTCGACGAGATGCGCCGCGTCTACCGCGAAGCCTTGCCGGTGCTGACCAGCAAGCAGAAGTGGGAGACGGTGCTGTTCGCCGCCAGCGGGCCGTCCCCCCAGGCCCCCAAACACGCGGCAGGCAGCGTGCCCCGCGATGGCTGACCTCGTGGCTGACACGGCCGCGCCGCGTGGCGAACTGGCCGTCTTGGTGGCCGTCCAATCGATGTTGGCCGATCAGCCGGGGATGCTGAGCGCGGCGCGAGGACTGTCCCATTTCGGTGAGCACAGCATCGGCTGGCTGGCCGTCTCAGCGCTCGGCGCCGTCCTGCAGCCGCAGCGGCGGCGAGCATGGCTGCGGGTGGGGGCCGGGGCCTTCGCCGCGCACGCGGCGGCGGTCCTGATCAAGCGGCTGGCACGACGCACCCGCCCGGATCATCCGGCGGTCGCGGTGAACGTCGGCACCCCGAGCCGGCTGAGCTTCCCGTCCGCGCACGCCACATCCACCACGGCGGCGGCCATCCTGCTGGCCCGCGCCACCGGCTCGCCGCTACCGGCCTTGCTGGTGCCACCGATGGCGTTGTCGCGGATGCTTCTGGGGGTGCACTATCCCAGCGACGTGGCCGTCGGCGTGGGTGTCGGCGCCGCCGTCGCAGCGGTCGCGATGCGAGTCGACGGCCGGCTCAAAGGTGGGGTGCCCAATGAGTGAGGACGTGGTGCCCGTGACCGGGCCTCCGGCCAACCTGATCGTCGGCGTCGTCAAGGCGATCCGCCCGCGGCAATGGGTGAAGAACATCTTGGTGCTGGCGGCGCCGGTGGCCGCCTTGGGCACCGACGTCCACTATGACTACGCCGAGGTGGCGCGCCAGGAGGCCGTCGCATTCGTGGTGTTCTGCTTGGCGGCCTCGTCGGTCTACCTGATCAACGACGTCCGCGATGTCGAGGCCGACCGCGAGCATCCGACCAAGCGGTTCCGGCCGATCGCCGCCGGTGTGGTGCCCGAGTGGCTGGCCTACGTCATCGCCGCGATACTCGGTACGGCTTCGCTGGCGATCGCTTGGTGGCAGGCCCCGAACCTGGCCGTGGTGATGGCGGTCTACATCGGCATGCAGTTGGCGTATTGCTTCGGGCTCAAGCACCAAGCCGTGATCGACCTCTGCATCGTCTCCTCGGCGTATCTGATCCGCGCCATTGCCGGCGGCGCGGCAGCCGATATCTATCTGTCGCAATGGTTTTTGCTGATGGCGGCGTTCGGGTCGCTGTTCATGGTGGCGGGCAAGCGCTATGCCGAACTGCAGTTGGCCGAGCGCACGGGTGCCAAAATCCGCAAATCGCTGGAGAGCTATACCAGCACCTATCTGCGGTTCGTGTGGACGATGTCGGCGACCGCGCTGGTGGTGTGTTACGGGCTGTGGGCGTTCGAGCGCGACCGCTACTCGGGCACCTGGTTCGCAGTGTCGATGGTCCCGTTCACGATCGCGGTGCTGCGCTATGCCGTCGACGTCGACGGGGGGCTGGCCGGGGAACCCGAAGATATCGCGTTGCGCGATCGGGTGTTACAGCTGCTTGCGCTGGCGTGGATCGGAACCGTTGGTGCCGCTGTTGCGTTCGGCTAGCGCCGCCCCCGTCTCGTCTCGCCGGCCGGCCGGCGTTTCCCTACGACACGACGGTACGAGTCAGCCTGTGGGTGAGCGTCGCCGTGGTGACCGTGCTGTTCGGCTGGGGAGCCTGGCAGCGGCGGTGGATCGCCGACGACGGGCTGATCGTGTTGCGCACGGTGCGCAACCTGCTGGCGGGCAACGGACCGGTGTTCAACGCGGGCGAGCGGGTCGAGGCCAACACTTCAGTGGTGTGGACCTACCTGGTCTATGCGGGAAGCTGGCTGGCCGGGCCGATGCGGATGGAATACGTGGCGCTGACGCTGGCGCTGACGCTGAGCCTGCTGGGCATGGCGCTGCTGATGCTGGGAACGGGCCGGCTGTATGCGCCGAGCCTGCTCGGCCGACGAGCGGTGATGCTGCCGGCCGGTGCCCTGGTCTACATCGCGATACCTCCGGCGCGCGATTTCGCCACGTCCGGGCTGGAAAGCGGGCTGGTGCTGGCCTATCTGGGGCTGCTGTGGTGGCTGATGGTCTGCTGGTCACAGGCGCTGCGGTCACACCCCCCGGGCCGCGTTTTCGTCGGCGTCCTGGCGTTCGTTGCGGGCCTCAGCGTCCTGGTCCGGCCCGAGCTGGCGCTCATCGGCGGCCTGGCGTTGATCATGATGCTGGTGGCCTCGCAGGGCTGGCGACGGCGGTTACTGATCGTGGTGGCCGGGGGGCTGCTTCCGGTGGCCTACCAGATCTTCCGGATGGGCTACTACGCGCTGCTGTTTCCCGGCACCGCGCTGGCCAAAGACGCAGCCGGCGACAAATGGCCGCAGGGCCTGATTTATCTGTCCAATTTCAACCAGCCCTACGCGCTGTGGGTCCCCGCTCTGCTGTTGCTGGCACTGGGTCTGCTGCTGTTGACCACCCGCGGTCGGCCCTGGTGGGTTCGGCATGCACCGCCGCCGGGCTACGGGAGGCTGGCGCGCACCGTGCAAAGCCCGGCCGGCGTCGTGGCCTTCATCATGTTCAGCGGGTTGCTGCAGGCGTTGTACTGGATCCGGCAGGGCGGTGACTTCATGCACGGCCGGGTGCTGCTGGTGCCGGTGATTTGTCTGCTGGCGCCGGTGGCCGTGGTCCCGGTGATGTTTCCCGACGGCACGAAGTTCTCCCGGGAGACCGGTTATTGGCTGGCCGGCGCGATCAGCGCGCTGTGGCTGGCGATTGCCGGCTGGTCGCTGTGGGCGGCGAACTCGCCGGGAATGGGCGACGACGCCACCCGGGTCACCTACTCCGGCATCGTCGACGAACGCCGGTTCTACGCGCAGGCCACCGGGCATGCGCATCCGCTGACCGCCGCTGACTACCTGGACTATCCGCGGATGCGGGCGGTGCTGGTGGCGCTCAACAACACCCCGGAAGGCGCGTTGCTGCTGCCCTCCGGCGACTACGACCGGTGGGACCTGGTGCCGCCGATCCCGCCGTCGACAACCGGGGCCTCGCCGGGATCAGCGCAAAAGGGCCCGCACGCCGTGTTTTTCACCAACCTCGGCATGTTGAGCATGAACGTCGGCCTGGACATCCGGGTGCTCGACCAGATCGGATTGGCCAATCCGCTGGCTGCCCATACCTCGCGGTTGCAGTACGGCCGCATCGGCCACGACAAGAACCTGTTCCCGGACTGGGTGATCGCCGACGGGCCGTGGGTCAAGTGGTATCCGGGCGTTCCGGGATACCTGGATGCCCAGTGGGTCACCCAGGCCGAGGCCGCACTGCGCTGCCCAGCGACCCAGGCGGTGCTGAATTCGGTGCGCAGTCCGATGGGCCCGCGCCGGTTCCTGTCCAACTTCGTGCACGCCTACGAGTTCACCAAGTATCGGATCGACCGGGTCCCGCGCTACGAACTGCTCAGGTGTGGGCTCGAGGTGCCCGAATCCGGCGCCGCCCCCTACACCGGGCTACCGGCGACGGGCCCGTGAGCCCCGGCGTGAGCGCTGCCCGGCGGGCACTCCGCAGAAAAATTTCACCCCTCGCGTCCCGCGGCGGCACCACAACAGTGTTGCCGCCGACAGCAACGCCGGATGAGACTGCTCACCGGCGGGAAATCCCTCGTCGGCACATTCATTACGCCGCCGGAACCCGCCCATTCTCGGCGCCAAAAGGCGCGCGGTCGCGGGCTTTCGCGCCGCTCTCGATGAGAGAGTTCGCACCAAGATGTGGTTGACTACACGAGCACTGTTGCACCTAGCGCATATCTAGCGCATGCAGTTCGACCCGAATATGGGCCAACCAAGGATGAGGAAAGCACGGATGAAGCTTGTTGACAGACTTCGCGGCGCGGTCAAGGGGATGCCGCGCCGCCTCGTTGTCGGCGCCGCCGGGGCAGCGCTGCTGCCGGGGCTGATCGGCGTCGTCGGCAGCTCCGCGACCGCGGGGGCGTTCTCCCGGCCGGGTCTGCCGGTCGATTACCTGCAGGTGCCGTCGGCAGCGATGGGTCGCGAGATCAAGGTCCAGTTCCAGAGCGGCGGAGCCAACTCTCCGGCGATCTACCTGCTCGACGGCATGCGCGCGCGGGACGACTTCAACGGCTGGGACATCGAGACCCCGGCCTTTGAGTGGTACTACCAGTCCGGCTTGTCGGTGGTCATGCCCGTCGGCGGGCAGTCCAGCTTCTACACCGACTGGTACAAGCCAGCCTGCGGTAAGGCCGGCTGCACGACCTACAAGTGGGAAACCTTCCTGACCAGCGAGCTGCCGCAGTACCTGCAGGCCAACCAGCAGGTCAAGCCCAACGGCGGTGCCGCGATCGGCCTGTCGATGGCCGGCTCGTCGGCATTGACCCTCGCGGCCTACCACCCGGATCAGTTCATCTACGCCGGCTCGATGTCGGCGCTGCTGGACCCGTCTCAGGGGATGGGGCCGTCGCTGATCAACCTGGCCATGGGTGACGCCGGCGGTTACAAGGCGGCCGACATGTGGGGCCCCAAGGAGGACCCGGCATGGCAGCGCAACGACCCGCTGCTGAACGTCGGCAAGATCGTCGCGAACAACACGCGGGTGTGGATCTACTGCGGTAACGGCAAGCCGTCGGAGCTGGGTGGCGACAACCTGCCGGCCAAGTTCCTCGAGGGTTTTGTGCGGACCAGCAACATCAAATACCAGGACGCCTACAACGCCGCCGGGGGCCACAACGCCACGTTCAACTTCCCGGAGAACGGCACGCACAGCTGGGAGTACTGGGGCCAGCAGCTCAACGCGATGAAGCCCGACCTGCAGCGCGTACTGGGCGCAACGCCTGGCGGTGGTGGCAGCACCACCGAGAGCGCGCCTCAGGGCACCGCGTCCAGCGCGTCCAGCCAGGGCACCCCGGCCAGCCAGGGCGGCAGCGGCGGCACGCCGGTTGCTGCGCAGGGCAGCCACGGCTAGGCGCTCATCATCACCGCTGACGGCGGCGACCTTCGGGTCGCCGCCGTTAGTCGTTTCCGGCCCTCCCGTCGCATCCGGTGTGGTTCACTACCTTGCGGGACGGGGCTGCGCGGGGTTGGTGGAGCGACACGAGTGAGGTGGACATGAGGGGCCTGTCGATGCTGCTGCGGATGCTGTTCGCTGCCGTGCTTACCGTCGCATTGGGCGGTATCACCGCGGCGCACCTCGGCTCGGCGCATGCGGCGGGTGTCGAAAATCTCATGGTGCCGTCGGCCGCGATGGGCCGCGACATCCCGGTGAGCTTCATAGCCGGCGGCCCGCACGCCGTGTACCTGCTGGACGCCTTCGACGCCGCCCCAGACGTCAGCAACTGGATGAACGCGGGAAACGCGGCGAACACCCTGTCGGGCAAGGGCATCTCGGTGGTCGCGCCGGCGGGCGGCGCCTACAGCATGTACACCAACTGGGAACAGGACGGTAGCAAGCAGTGGGACACCTTCTTGTCCAGTGAGCTGCCGGACTGGCTGGCCGCCAACAAAGGCCTGGCCCCCGGGGGCCATGCGGCCGTCGGCGCCTCACAGGGCGGATACGGCGCGATGGCGCTGGCCTGCTTCCACCCCGACCGGTTCGGTTACGCCGGGTCGTTGTCGGGTTTCCTCTACCCGTCGCACACCACGATCGGCGGTTCCATCATCGCCGGCATGCAGCAATTCGGCGGTGTCGATCCCTACGGAATGTGGGGCGCGCCCCAGCTGGGCCGGTGGAAGTGGCACGACCCGTATGTGCACGCCTCGATGCTGGCGCAGAACAACAGCCGGATCTGGGTGTACAACCCGATGGGCGGAGCCAGCAATCCGGCCGCAATGATCGGTCAGGCGGAGCAAGCCACCGGTAGCGGCCGGTTCTTCTACCAGATGTATCGCAACGACGGCGGCCACAACGGGCACTTCGATTTCCCGGGCGGGGACAACGGCTGGGGTTCGTGGAGTGCGCAGCTGGCGGCGATGTCCGGCGACATCGTCGGCGCGATTCGCTAATCGCGGCCGACGGCCCACAGGGTCGGAGCCGGTAACCCGGTACCGTAAAGCAGGGTGCGACGGCCACTTGCACGGCACGTCGACCGGGCAACCGACCGACTCTGCTAGCAGGAGACATGGCTGTTAAAAAGGCTGCGAACTCGCGGCGCAAGCGCCACCGCATCCTGGCCTTGATCGCGGCCGCCGCGACGGCACTTGTCGTGGCCCTGGTGCTGGTGTTCGTGGTGATGTATCTGCGCAACCCGGAGTCCCCGCCCAGCGCGGTGCCACCCAGCATCGTGCCGCCGTCCAGCGGGTCGGCACATCCGAAGAAGCCGCGACCGGCCTTCCAAGACGCCAACTGCCCCGATGTGCAGTTGATCTCGATTCCCGGCACCTGGGAGTCGTCGTTGCAGCTCAACCCGCTCAACCCGGTCGACTTCCCGAAGGCCTTGCTGCTCAACGTCACCCGTCCGATCAGCGAGCAGTTCGACGCCAGCCGCGTCGAGGTGTACACGGTTCCCTACACCGCGCAGTTCCACAATCCGCTGTCGGGCGACAACCAGATCTCCTACAACGACAGCCGGGCCGAGGGCACCCGGGCGGCCGTCAAGGCGATGACCGACATGTCCGACAAGTGCCCACTGACCAGCTATGTGCTGATCGGCTTCTCGCAAGGGGCGGTGATCGCCGGCGACATCGCCAGTGACGTCGGCAACGGGCGCGGCCCCGTCGACGAAGACCTGGTGCTCGGTGTGACGTTGATCGCTGACGGGCGCCGCCAGCAGGACGTCGGCCAGGACGTCGGTCCCAATCCGCCGGGCCAGGGTGCCGAGATCACCCTGCACGAGGTGCCGGTGCTGTCGACCATGGGCTTGACGATGACCGGTGAACGGCCCGGCGGTTTCGGTGACCTCAACGGCCGAACCAACGAAATCTGCGGCCAGGGCGACCTGATCTGCGCGGCCCCGCAAGAAGCATTCAGCATCGTCAACCTGCCGAGCACGCTGGACACCTTGGCCGGCGGCGCCGGCCAGCCCGTCCATGCGCTGTATGCCACCACCCAGTTCTGGAACGTCGACGGGCAGTCGGCCACCGAATGGACCTTGAACTGGGCCCGCAATCTCATCGAGAACGCGCCGCATCCCAAACACGGGTAACGGTTACGTCAAGCGGTACGTTCGGATTTGGTTCGCAGCGCACCGCCCCTTAACATTAAGAGAAAATTAAGAGAGCTGAGGTTGGTCTGCTGGGTCGACGCGATGCCGGTCGCCCTGCGCGTTTTCTGTACCATCTGTGAGGTTTGGGGTTCGGCAATTTGGCGCAGGTGACACGCGCGACGTCCCGCTGGTCGACTCTGACGCGCCCTCAGCAGAACTCACATACTTGACCCGAGACATGTGGTGACAGGAGAAGCGGCAATGGCCCATGTGGGATACCACAACCCGTTCATTGTGGACGGCAAGATCCGGTTTCCGGAAAACACCGACCTCGTCAGGCACGTGGAGCGCTGGGCGTCGGTGCGTGGTGAACAGCTTGCCTACCGTTTCCTGGACTACTCCACCGAACGCGACGGGATCGCGCGCGAGATGTCATGGGCCGAGTTCGGCGCCCGTAACCGCGCGGTGGGTGCCCGGCTGCAACAGGTCAACCAGCCCGGTGACCGTGTCGCCATCCTGTGCCCGCAGAACCTGCACTACCTTGTCGCCTTTTTCGGCACGCTGTATGCCGGCCAAATTGCGGTGCCACTCTTCGACCCGGCCGAGCCGGGCCACGTCGGCCGGCTACACGCGGTGCTCGATGACTGCAGTCCGTCGGCGATCCTGACCACCAGCGACTCCGCCGAGGGCGTTCGCAAGTTCTTTCGCAGCCGTCCAGCCAAGGATCGGCCCCGTGTCATCGCGGTCGACGCGGTGCCCGTCGACGTCGGCTCCACGTGGGAGCCGGTACCCGTCACCCAGGACACCACCGCCTACCTGCAGTACACCTCGGGCTCCACGCGCATGCCGACCGGCGTTCAGATCACGCAGCTGAACCTGCCCACCAACGTGGTCCAGGTGATCCACGCCCTGGAGGGCAAGGAAGGTGACCGCGGGGTCAGCTGGTTGCCGTTCTTCCATGACATGGGCCTGGTTACCGCTTTGCTGTCAACGGTGGTGGGCTACAGCTTCACTTTCATGACGCCCGCCGCGTTCGTGCGCCGGCCCGGCCGCTGGATCCGCGAGCTGGCGCGCAAGCCCGATGACACCGGCCAGACGATCTCGGCCGCGCCGAACTTCGCGTTCGAACACGCCGCTCTGCGCGGGCTGCCCAAAGAGGACGAACCGCCGCTGGACCTGAGCAACGTCAGGTCGATCCTCAACGGCAGTGAGCCGGTGTCGGCGGCCTCGCTGCGCAAGTTCAACGAGGCGTTCGGACCGTACGGCTTCCCGGAGACGGCGATCAAACCGTCCTACGGCCTGGCCGAGGCAACGCTGTTCGTGTCGACCACCCCAATGGACAAAGCGCCCAAGATCATTCACGTCGACCGGTCGGCGCTGAACAACGAAAACAAGTTCGCTGAGGTCGCCCCGGACGCACCGAACGGTGTCGCGCAGGTCTCCGCCGGCAAGGTCGGAGTCGACGAATGGGCGGTGATCGTCGACGCCGAAACGGCCACCGAACTGCCCGACGGCCAGGTCGGCGAGATCTGGCTGCACGGCAAGAACATGGGGCTGGGCTACTGGAATCGGGAAGAGGAGACCCGGGAGACGTTCAAGAACGTCCTCAAGTCGCGGACCAGCCCGTCGCGCGCCGAAGGCGCCCCCGACGACGGGACCTGGGTGCGCACCGGCGACTACGGCACCTACTACCAGGACGAGCTGTACATCACCGGACGGGTGAAGGACCTGGTCATCATCGACGGTCGCAACCACTATCCGCAGGACCTGGAGTATTCGGCGCAAGAGGCCAGCCGGGCCGTGCGGACCGGTTACGTGGCCGCCTTCTCGGTGCCGGCAAACCAGCTGCCCACCGAGGTGTTCGACGACCCGCACGCCGGCCTGAAGTACGACCCGGAAGACACCTCTGAGCAGTTGGTGATCGTCGCCGAACGCGCTGCCGGCACCCACAAACTCGACCACCAGCCGATCGCCGACGACATCCGGGCGGCGATCGCCGTGCGGCACGGTGTGACCGTGCGTGATGTGCTGCTTGTGCAGGCCGGCTCGGTTCCGCGTACGTCCAGCGGCAAGATCGGCCGCCGCGCCTGTCGCACCGCGTACCTCGACGGCAGCCTGCGTAGCGGCGTCGCATCGCCGAACGCCTTCCCCGACCAGGCTGACTGACTCGACGACCATGACCGATCAAGACACTGGCCAAGCCGTTTCCCACGCCACCGCCCGGACCGAGATGACCGTCGCCGAGGTGCGGCAGTGGCTGCGCGAGTGGATCGGCAAAGCGACCGGGCAGTCACCCGACACCATCAACGAGGCCACCCCGATGGTGGAGCTGGGGCTGTCCTCGCGCGACGCCGTGGCGATGGCCGCCGATATCGAGGACCGCACCGGAGTCACGGTGTCCATTGCGGCCGCCTTCGAACATCCGACTATCGAGACGCTGGCCACCTGGATCGTCGAGGGCGACCCAGCAATGCCCGACGACGCCGACGACACCGACTGGACGCGACGCGGACCGGTCGAACGGGTCGACATCGCGGTGGTGGGCCTAGCCACCCGGCTGCCCGGCGACATGAACACCCCGGAGGAGACCTGGCAGGCGCTGCTGGAAGGCCGCGACGCGATCACCGACCTGCCCGAGGGCCGCTGGTCGGAGTTTCTGGAGGAGCCGCGGATTGCCGAACGGGTCGGCAAGGCCCGCACCCGCGGCGGGTACCTCAACGACATCAAGGGCTTCGACTCGGAATTCTTCGCGTTGTCGAAGACCGAAGCCGACAACATCGACCCGCAGCAGCGGATGGCGCTCGAGCTGACCTGGGAAGCATTCGAGCATGCCCGCATCCCGGCCTCGAGCCTGCGCGGCGAATCCGTCGGCGTCTATGTTGGCACATCGGTCAACGACTACAGCTTCCTGGCGATGTCGGATCCGACCGTCGCGCACCCGTATGCGATTACTGGTACAGCGAGCTCCATTGTGGCCAACCGGGTTTCGTACTTCTACGACTTCCACGGCCCGTCGGTGGCCATCGACACCGCCTGTTCGAGTTCACTGGTCGCGGCCCATCAGGCGGTGCAGGCGCTGCGCAGCGGTGAGTGCGACGTGGCCGTCGCCGGTGGCGTCAACGCGCTGATTACCCCGGCGGTGACGCTCGGTTTCGACGAGATCGGCCAGGTGCTCGCGCCGGACGGCCGAATCAAGTCGTTTTCGTCCGACGCCGACGGTTACACCCGCTCCGAGGGCGGCGCGATGCTGGTGCTCAAGCGGGTCGACGACGCCCGCCGTGACGGCGACCAGATTCTTGCCGTGATCGCCGGCAGCGCGGTCAACCACGACGGCCGGTCCAACGGTCTGATCGCCCCCAACCCTGATGCGCAGGCCGACGTGCTGCGCCGGGCCTATAAGGACGCCGGTATCAACCCGCGCAGCGTGGACTACATCGAAGCGCACGGCACCGGCACCGTGCTCGGCGACCCGATCGAGGCCCAGGCGCTGGGCCGGGTGATCGGCCGTGGCCGCCCGGCCGACAAGCCGGCGCTGCTCGGAGCGGTGAAAACCAATGTGGGACATATGGAGTCGGCGGCCGGTGCCGCCAGCCTGGTCAAAATGGTGCTCTCGTTGCAGCACGACAAGCTGCCGCCGTCGATCAACTACGCCGGTCCCAACCCCTATATCGACTTCGACGCAACGCATCTGCGCGTGTTGGACTCGGTTGCCGACTGGCCCCGCTACGGCGGCTACGCGGTCGCCGGGGTGTCCAGCTTCGGCTTCGGCGGCGCCAACGCACACGTGGTGCTGCGCGAGGTGCTCCCCCGCGACGTCGTCGAACGTGAGCCGGAACCAGAACCGGAAGTCGAGCTGGCCGCTGCCGCCGAGGAACAGCCCGGCGAGCACATGCGGTTCAACGAGTACGGCGACTTCATCGAAACCGACGGTGCCGGGGTCGAAGAGCCGGAATATGAGCTGCCCGGGATCACCGACGAGGCGCTGCGGCTCAAGGAAATCGCTCTGCAAGAGCTTGCCGCGCAAGAGCTTCCGGCACCACTGGTGCCGTTGGCGGTGTCGGCATTTTTGACCTCTCGCAAGAAGGGGGCCGCCGCCGAGCTGGCCGACTGGATAGAAAGTCCGGAGGGCCAAGCGTCGTCGCTGGAGTCGATCGGCCGGTCGCTGTCCCGGCGCAACCACGGCCGCTCTCGTGCGGTGGTGCTGGCCCGCGACCATGACGAAGCGATCAAGGGACTGCGAGCGGTCGCCGAGGGTAAGCAAAAGCCCAATGTGTTCAGCACCGACGGGCCGGTGACCAACGGTCCGGTGTGGGCCATGGCCGGTTTCGGTGCGCAGCACCGCAAGATGGGCAAAAACCTGTATCTGCGCAACGAGGTCTTCGCTGAGTGGATCGAAAAGGTCGACGCGCTGGTTCAAGACGAGCGCGGCTACTCGGTGCTCGAGCTGATTCTCGACGACTCGCACGACTACGGCATCGAAACCAGCAACGTCACCATCTTCGCGATCCAGATCGCGCTGGGCGAACTTCTCAAGCATCACGGCGCCAAACCCGCTGCGGTGGTGGGCCAGTCGCTCGGTGAGCCCGCGTCGGCCTACTTCGCCGGCGGGCTGTCGCTGCGGGACGCCACCCGGGTGATCTGCTCGCGCTCGCATCTGATGGGCGAGGGCGAGGCGATGCTGTTCGGCGAGTACATCCGGTTTATGGCGTTGGTCGAGTACTCCGCCGACGAGTTGAAGTCGGTGTTCGCCGACTTCCCCGACCTGGAGGTGTGCGTCTACGCCGCGCCCAGCCAGACGGTGATCGGCGGCCCGCCCGAGCAGATCGACGCGATCGTTGCCCGTTGCGAGGCCGAGGGCCGCTTCGCCCGCAAGCTCCAGACCAAGGGCGCCGGCCATACCTCGCAGATGGATCCGCTGCTCGGCGAGTTTTCCGCGGAGCTGCAAGGCATCACGCCGATGAGCCCCAGCGTCGGAATCTTCTCGACGGTGCATGAGGGTAACTACATCCGAGCTGGTGGAGAACCGATCCACGACGTCGCCTACTGGCTCAAGGGAATGCGCCATTCGGTGTACTTCACCCACGGCGTCCGCAACGCCGTCGACAACGGGCACACCACATTCTTGGAACTCGCACCCAACCCGGTGGCGCTCATGCAGGTGGGGCTGACCACCGCTGCCGCGGGATTGCCCGACGCGCAATTGATCCCGACACTGGCCCGCAAACAAGACGACGTCGACGCGATGACCTCGGCGATGGCGCAGCTGTTCGTCCACGGCCACGACCTCGACATCCGCACCCTATTTCCCCGGCGTTCCACCGGGCCCGCCGGTCCCGAGGACTACGCCAACATCCCGCCGACCCGGTTCCGCCGCAAGGAACACTGGCTGGACGCGCACTTCTCCGGCGACGCGTCGGTGATGATGCCCGGCAACCATGTCGCGATGCCCGATGGCCGCCACGTGTGGGAGTACGCACCGCGCGGCGAGACCGACCTGGCCGCATTGGTGAAAGCCGCTGCCGCACAGGTGCTTCCGGATGCGCAGTTGGCTGCCTCCGAGCAGCGGGCGGTGCCTGGGCAGGACGCCCGACTGGTGACGACGCTGACCCGGCACCCCGGCGGTGCGGCCGTTCAGGTGCATGCCCGCATCGGCGAGTCCTTCACGTTGGTCTACGACGCGCTGGTGTCGCGGGCCGGTCAAACGACGGTGCTGCCAACGGCGGTCGGGGCCGGAGCGGCAGTAGCGGCACCCGTCACCGCGGCGCCGGCCGACGCGGCGCAGGTCGAGGCTGAACCCGAGCCCGACGTCGTGCAGGACAGCCTGACCGCACGCCAGGTCGGAAGTTTGCAGCGGTGGTCACCGGATTCCGGTGAGACCGTAGGCGAGCGGCTGGCGGCCATTGTGTCGATGGCGATGGGCTACGAGCCCGAGGACCTGCCGTGGGAGGTGCCGCTGATCGAGCTCGGACTGGACTCGATGATGGCAGTGCGGATCAAGAACCGCGTCGAGTACGACTTCGACATGCCGCCGATCCAGTTGCAGGCGGTCCGCGACGCCAACCTGTACAACGTCGAAGAGCTCATCAAGTACGCGATCGAGCACCGCGACGAGGTGCAGCGACTGCACGAGCATCAGAAGACGATGACGGCCGACGAGATCGCCAAGGAACAGGCCGCGCTGCTCTCCGGCGCAACGCCGGCCACGGTGACCGAGGCCGCTGATCCGCAGGCAGAGCCGGAGACGCAGGCGCCACCACCGGCCACCGATACGCCGATCCCGCCGCCGCCCACCGATCCGTCGGGCCCGACCCCGCAGCCCAACCTGGCGGCCACCGCGCAGGCGCTCAACCAGCAGGCGGTCGCTGAGGCGTTGGGTTCTGATGTGCCGCCGCGCGACGCCGCCGAGCGGGTCACCTTCGCCACCTGGGCGATCGTCACCGGAAAATCACCGGGCGGCATCTTCAACCCGTTGCCCAAACTCGACGACGACGCTGCCGCCAAGATGGCGCAGCGGCTGTCCGAACGCGCCGAGGGTTCGATCACCGTCGAGGACGTCCATGCCGCCGAGACCATCGAGGCCCTGGCGACGACCGTGCGCGAATACCTCGAGGCCGGCCAGATCGATGGCTTCGTGCGCACCATCCGGGCCCGGCCCGAAGGCTCCACCAAGCCGCCGGTTTTCGTGTTCCATGCCGCCGGCGGCTCCACGGTGGTGTACGAACCGCTGCTCAACCGCCTACCGCCGGACACGCCGATGTACGGCTTCGAGCGTGTCGAGGGCACCATCGAAGAGCGTGCTGCGCAATACGTTCCCAAGCTGCGTGAGTTGCAGGGCGACGGACCGTTCATCTTGGCCGGATGGTCGCTGGGCGGGGCGCTGGCTTATGCCTGCGCGATCGGCCTGCGGCAGCAAGGCTGTGACGTGCCGTTCGTCGGATTGATCGATGCGGTGCGCCCGGGTGAGGAGATCCCGCAGACCAAGGAGGAGACCCGCAAACGCTGGGAGCGCTACGCGCGGTTCGCCGAGCGCACCTTCAATGTCCAGATCCCCGAAATCCCATACGAGCAGCTCGAAGAGCTCGACGACGAGGGCCAGGTGCGGTTCGTTCTGGAAGCCGTCAAAGCCAGCGGCGTGCAGATCCCCGGCGGGATCATCGAGCACCAGCGCACGTCGTATCTGGATCAGCGGACGATCGACACCGCCAAAATCCAGCCCTATGACGGACATGTCACGCTGTATATGGCCGACCGTTACCACGACGACGCGATCATGTTCGAGCCCCGGTATGCCACCCGCAAGCCCGACGGCGGCTGGGGTGACTATGTTTCCGATCTGGAGGTCGTGCCGATCGGTGGGGAGCACATCCAAGCCATCGACGAGCCGATCATCGCTAAGGTGGGCGCGCATATGACACAGGCGCTCAACAGGATTCAAGCCGCGGGTTAAGAAAAGAGGGCAAGCTAAGTGACCACCAAGACCACTGCGGAGTTACTGGCCGACCTGCACGAGAAGCTTGAACTGGCCAAGGAGCCCGGCGGTGAGAACGCCGTCGCCAAGCGGGCAAAGAAAGGCATCCCCAGCGCGCGGGCACGTATCCACGCACTGGTCGACCCGGGCAGCTTCCTGGAGATCGGCGCGCTGTGCAAGACACCCGGCGACCCGAACGCGCTGTACGGCGACGGGGTCGTGACCGGACACGGCCGGATCAACGGCCGTCCGGTGGCGGTGTTCTCCCACGACCAGACCGTCTTCCAGGGCTCGGTGGGCGAAATGTTCGGCCGCAAGGTGGCCAAGCTGATGGAGTGGTGCGCGATGACCGGCTGCCCAATCATCGGCATCAACGACTCGGCCGGCGCCCGTATTCAGGACGCGGTCACCTCGCTGGCGTGGTATGCCGAATTGGCCCGGCGGCACGAGATGTTGCGCGGCCTGGTGCCAGAGATCTCTATCATTCTAGGCAAATGCGCTGGGGGAGCAGTGTATTCACCGATCCAGACCGACCTGGTGGTGGCGGTGCGCGACCAGGGCTACATGTTCATCACCGGCCCTGACGTGATCAAGGACGTCACCGGCGAGGAGGTCAGCCTCGACGAGTTGGGCGGTGCAGACAACCAGGCCCGCTACGGCAACATCCACCAGGTCGTCGAGGACGAAGCCGCGGCCTTCCAGTACGTGCGCGACTATCTGAGCTTCCTGCCCTCCAACACCTTTGACGACCCGCCGATCGTCAACCCCGGCCTGGAACCGGAGATCACTCCCAGCGATCTCGAGCTCGACTCGATCGTGCCGGACGCCGACAACACCGCCTACGACATGCACGAGATTTTGCTGCGCATCTTCGACGACGGCGACGTCTTCGACGTGGCTGCACAGCGTGGCCTAGCGATGATCACCGCGTTCGCGCGGGTGGACGGCCGGCCGGTCGGGGTGATCGCCAACCAACCGATGCACATGTCCGGGGCGGTCGACACCGAGGCCTCCGACAAAGCGGCCGGCTTCATCCGGTTCTGCGACTCTTACAATCTCCCACTGGTTTTCGTCGTCGACACCCCAGGTGCCATGCCTGGGGTGGCCGAAGAGAAGAACGGGATCATCAAGCGCGGTGGGCGATTCTTCAACGCGCTCGTCGAGGCTGATGTCCCGAAGGTGACGTTCATTGTTCGCAAGGCCTACGGCGGCGGCTATGCGGTGATGGGTTGCAAGCAGTTGGCCGCCGACCTGAACTTCGCGTGGCCCACCGCGCGGATCGCGGTGATCGGCGCCGACGGCGCGGCCCAGCTGCTGATGAAACGCTTCCCGGACCCGACCGCGCCCGAGGCGCAGCAAGTCAAGAAAGATTTCATCGAGGGCTACAACCTCAACATGGCGATCCCGTGGACGGCCGCGGAACGCGGCTACATCGACGGCGTGATTCAGCCGCACGAGACCCGGCTGCTGCTGCGCAAGTCGCTGCGGATACTGCGCGACAAGCAGAAGTACGACCGGGTCCAACGTAAGCACGGCCTGACCCCGATCTAATTTGTCGCGCCCCTCTCCCCGGCAGCGCCCCCTCTCCCCGCGAGCGTGCGTGTCCCCGGTCGACACGCCGGCGTTTGTCGCGGGATGGCGCACGCTCGTCGGGGTGGGCGAGCGTGCACTTCTAATTCATTTCATCGGCGCCGCGATGTCGGGGCATGCCGCCTGTAACGCATCCGTGGCCCGAGCTACTTCATTGACTACTTCGACATAGCGCTTGAACCGGACTTCCTCAGGGACATTGGTCGAGCTTCGCGCGATGTCGGCGAACTCTGCAAATCCGTCCGCCCACGCGCTCAAATTCTTTTGGACTTCAGGCGATGACACTAAGCCCTCGGCTTGACGGCTTTTCTCGCCGAGAGCGGTCCACCGTTCGGGATTCTCCAGCCCGCCCACCTGCATAGCCGCAGCATTATCGGACTTGCCCACCGACCGCCATTCGCGCGCAACATCCGCCACAACTTGGCAGTCGGACACCGCGTAGGCCGCTTCTTTCTCGCGTGAAATCCATAACGCGGCCGCCACACCCGATACGACGATGACAACGAGTGCAACGAGGACTGCGGTCCGAAGCGTCCGAGGTGGCGGCGGAACCCGCGTCATGGGGCGGAAGCCATGGGACGCTTGGGATCCAATATGAACTGACCGCCCCGCCCAAAGATTGCCTGGGCACTCGACCACGTCGAGTAAAAGGCATCAGCGAACCCACAGGCGCACCCCGTCTCACTAACCAAGGGTTTGTTCCAGTCTAAAAGCACATACGGCACGGCTTGACGCCGATTCAATGGCGTGCACTAGTCGAGGTAGTCGGCTAGTGCGTTACCGATCGCGGCGGCGCCCATGGCGTTGGGGTGTAGCGGAGCGGCGGGGTTGACGGGCACGAATCCCTCGACCCAGCGTTGATCGGGCGGCGCACACATGTCATGGCCCACCGACATCGGCCGGGTGTCGAAGTAGTCGATTCCTTTATCGACTGCGAGTTGGCGTTGCTGGTCGTCGAGTTCGTTGATTTTCGACTCGAAATAAGTGGCGTCCCGAGGAAGCACCGGCTGCTGCGGATAGCAGCCGCCGGGCCGGATGTAGGTCGGGTATCCGACCCACACAATCCGTGCGCCCGGCCCCTTGGCCCGAATGGCGTCGATCATCGCGGCCCACTGCGGGACATGGGCGGTGATCGCTGCGGAGATGCTGTCGGTGCCGTCGACGACGAAGCGGTCCACGCATGGTGGCGCGTCGAGCGACGCCGCCCGGCACTGCGCAGCATCGGCAGCCAGGCTGACGTCGTTGCCGCCGATCGTGACCGTGATCAAGGTGGTGTTGGCGTCGACGGCCTTGATTTGCGGGGGGACCGGGCCATCAGGCGTCTGTTGCGCGCGGACGGTGATGTCCTGCGCGGTGGCGCCGCTGCACGTGACGTCGCTGAAGCCGGCGGGGGTGATTCGACGGGCCAGCACCGATGGGTAGTTGTTGGTCGACTTCTGACAGCCGGGCGGCGGCGCGGGATCCGGTACGCCGGGTTCGGCGGCAGCGGAGTCGCCCATCGCCACATAGTTCAGCTGGCTCGGCGGTTCAGCGCTGCTCGGCGACGGCGAGCTGCAGGCGACTGCCACCGCCCCGAGCAGTGCCACCAAACCCCGGCGCAACGTCAGCCGTCCGCGTCAGCGATCTTGGCGGCCACCTCGACCAAATCGTCGCCGACGACGTCCGGCTGCGGGCCGAACGGGATCAAAGTCTCGCCCGGCCGTCGGACGAAGGCAGCCCGGCAGCCGGCCGCCAGCGCACCGGCGACATCCCAGCCGTGCCCGGCGACCAATCGGATCTCCGCCAAACCCACGCCCAGGGATTTCGCCACATGCTGGTAGGCCTCGGCGCGCGGTTTCAACGCCCGCACATCATCGGCGGAGAGAATCGTGGCGAACCGTTCGGCGATCCCGACGTTTTGCAACGCGGTGGTCGCTGATTTGAGCGGCGAATTGGTCAGCGCCACCAACGTGAAATCAGCGAGCCGGTCTAGAGCCGGCCCGACGTCAGAGTAGGCCGGCAACTGCTTCATCCCTGCGATCACATCGGCGTCGCGCGGCAGGCCAAGCATCTCCAGCGCGGCCCACTGCGCACTGGGGTAGTCGATGTAATGACCGGTCAAGCCGCCGACGAACGCGTTCTGCAGCATCAGCGAAAACCAGCGCCGCCGCACGTCTGCTCCGCCCAGCAGCGGATCCAACGCCTGGGGATCAAGCAAAGTCCCGTTGACGTCGAATGCGATGACGGCCATGCCACTGCGGGTCACTCGGACTCGTCGGACTGTTCCTGGGCCTTCTTGCCCGTCGTCGTGGAGTCCCTGAGCTCCTTCTTCGTCTTCTCCGCCTCGTCGGCTAGGCCTTTAACGGTTTCGTCCCCTTCTTCAGCGCGCATGCGGTTCGGGTTACCCGCCAGCAGCGGCGGCGAATCGCTACGGCCTGACCCGCCCGGCTCCTCCTCATCGCGCTCCGCGCTCCGCAGCGGCGGCGAATCGCTACGGCTTGATCCGCCCGGCTCCTCCTCATCGCGCTCCGCGCTCTGCATCGTCACCGAGCTACGGCTTGATCCGGATCTGCCCCGGCGACCACCAACCGCTGCGGGTCGCGGTGCCCAGTTCGAGCTGGGCGGGCCGCGCATCGACGATCGTGTCGAACTTGCGCAGTGATCCCCAGTCGCGGGCCCAGTCCCGCGACAGGTAGGTGGCCATGACGTGGGCGCGCAGCAACACGTCGGTGATCCCCAGCAGACCGCCGTTGACGCCGTCTTCCCACGTGTCGGTGTCCTGCTTTTTGGCGGTGTAGTCCGGGGTGATGCGAAACTTCGGTATCTCGGTGACGCCGTTGGCATGCAGCATCGGCTGCTGGCACGGGAAAGCCAGCCCGACCGCCCAGTCCATCAGCACCGGCTGCGAGGAGCCGACGTACTCTTGCAACGAACGCAGCTCGGGCACCCGCGGCGGGGTCACCGCGATCCAGTCTTCCGGTGTCAGCGAAAGATCCTCGGCCACCACGCGCACCACCGTGGCGTCGGCCGGGATGTCGGCGCGGGCGAAGCGCAGGTTGCGCCACGCCTTCGGTTGTTCGCCATACAGATCGTCGGGCACCAGCCGCCCGGCCGGCGCCAGGTCGGCCCGCGCGTACTCCAGTACGACGGTCTGCCCTTCGGTGTGCCCGTGCAGCACGCTGTTGCCGGTGATCTTGCCCGCCGCGGTCACCACCACCAGCGGATATCCGTCGTCGGCTTTGGGCAGCTGATACCACGCCGAGGTGAGCCGGCTCTGCTGCTGCGCGCCGGTCGTGTAGCTGCCCGCCAACGGAACTCGCGCCGGGTCCAAGCCGTACGGCAACGGCACCGTCGACCCGTTGACACCCGGCGTCTTGAGCTTGATCGGGGCGTCCCAGTCGTAGTCGGTACCGGGCTGCGGCGGCGTTGGCATCCGAATCGCTTCTGCCACAGTATGTTCCGGGACACCGCTGGGTGTGAAGCCGACCGGGTCGACACCGCCCAGCGGGCCCAGTGAGCCGTAATCCCCGGGCAGCGGGACCATGAAGCCGTCGTTGGTGTCCGGCTCGACCAGGACGTCGTCGGCCAGCCCGCACCCGCCGGAGAACGCTCGCAGGTTGGCCCAGCCGTTGGAGTAGGTGGGATACTGGCGCACCACGCCGATCACCATCGAGGCGATGAACACCAACACCATGAAACCGGCCGCGATCGGCACCGGCGCGGCAGTCAGCGCGCGAGCCACCCGGCCCTCGCCGCGCTCACGAGGAGCGAAGTGCAGCCACACCGCATACAGCGCCGTCAGCGCAAACAAGGCGAAGAAGACTGTGCTGACCGTGATTCCGGCGATCTTCGGCATCGTGCTGTTGAACGGCACACCGTAGCTCGACACGTACCACCAGCCGTTTGTGGTGGCAAAGCACAGCGCCAGTAGGAAAAATACGGCGGCGACGAACGCCATCCGGTTGCGCGACCAGCGCAGCACTTTGGGTGAGACCAGCGCGGTGGCCAGCGCCGCCATCGCCGCTCCGACTGCGGCGAACAAGCCGAAGTGGTGCACCCACTTGGTGGGGGTGAACATCAGAAAGAACATGGTGCCGAAGATGACGCCCATCAGCCGCCACGCCGGACCGCGGGCCACGCCCGGAACTCGCTTGCGCCGCAACATGACGAACAGTGCGGCCAGCAGGCACAGCAAGGTGATCAAGAAGCCGAACCGCCGCGACAGCGACCCGTCGACGGTAGGCAGGAGTAGATAGTAGTAGCGCAGGTTCTCGGTGTACCAGGCCTGGCTGGGCCCGATGTCACTGCGAATCCTGGTGGCTTCCAACACCGTTGACAGCGTCTGGTCGGCGAACACCACGGTAAGCACCACAAAGCCGGCGGCCAGCAGCGGCGCCACCAGCGGCCAGGTGCCCACTAATCGATGCCGCCGCACCAGGATTCGCAGAATTGGACGACCACCGGCCACCAGCGCGGCCACCGCGATCAGACCGGTCGGCTGGATGCCGAGGGTGAACGCCGCGGCGATGATCGCCAGCGCCGCCGGCGTCATCCGCCCGGAGTTCATCGACCGCTCGATCAGCACGTAGGTGATCAGCGATCCGACGGCGATGATGCCCTCGGGCCGCAGCCCGTTGTTGAACGGCATCCACGCCGCCAGCAGAACCAGTCCCGCTGCCCAGACCGCCGCTTTGCTCGACGCCACCGCGGGCCCCAACCGCGGCAACACCTCGCGGGACAACAGCAGCCAACACAACAGCCCCGCCACCAGATCGGGCAACCGAATCCAGATGCTTTGGTCGCTGACATGGGTCATCAGAGCCAGCAGGTTGTAGTACCAGCCGAACGGGTCCTCGGGGCTACCGAACCAGCGGAAGTAGTTCGACATGTAGCCGGCATGGTCGGCGACGCGGGCCATGCCCAGGATGTAGCCGTCGTCGGATGAGTTGGCCCCCATCACATGCCAGAGCAGGAAGGTAAAGACAACCGTGGCATCAGCGAGGCTGAAGCCGTGCCAGCGGCCCGGGATGATGCGGTGCATCCGGCGGCCGTCCATGCGGTCCAGCCGCCACAGTGCAACCAGTGCCACGATGGTGGCGGTGATTGCCAGCACGATCGCGGTCAGCTTCAAAGCCGTTGGCTTGGTGGAGAACCGGGTGTCGATGGTCGCCGACAGTTGCAGGCCGGGCGGTGCCGGACCGGTGAGGTCGGTGAACACTCCGACGATCTGCGGGCGCAGGTTGGGGTCGGGGAAACCCGACGGCTGACCAGGTGGCCCGGGCAGCCCGACGAAGGCGGCGAAGGTACCCGCGTGCGTCGAGGTGACCTCGATGCGTTGACAATTGGTTATCTGGGCCCGTGGCACGCTGGCGATCACCACGTTGCGGTCGGTGACGTCGACCCGTTGGCTGGTGACGTTCACGAACAGACCTTGCAGCGCGGCGTCCTTACCACTCTTCGGCGCGGTGCCCAGCACCAGCCCACCCTTGGCCGGCATCGCGTTCACCACCGCGCACGGCACGGTCACTGTCACCGCTACCGGTGTCTGCGAAATCAGCGGTGCGGTCACGTTGTTGAACTGCCCCTGCTGCGGCCAATTCAGTGTCGCGGTGGTCTGGACCACCGGCAGCAACGGCGTCGCGACCGACAGCACGAAACCGATCAGCCCGGCGATCGTCGCCACCCACCGCGCCACCTGCACGTCGCGAGTGGTGGTGTCCGGAGTGGTGTTTTCCTGGGTCAGCGTCATGGCAGTGCTCGAATCGGCCCTTGTCGGCTCCAGCCGTAGACCTTGACCACACCCTGATCGATGACGGCGTCCGGCGCCTGGCCAGCCGGGACCACGCGGTGGTACTGCTCCACCGATCCCCAGTCCCGGTACCAGTCGTCGCGCAGGTAGGTCGGGATGGTGGAGGTCCACAGCAGCGCGGTGGTGAACATGAACGGCCCGCCGTCCTCGGCCGACTGCCACAGGTTCGACGACGCCGCCGTCTGCTTGTGGTCGGGCAGGATGCGGTAGTCCGGGAGCTCGGCGACGCCGAGGTGTTCGGCGAATGGCCGCTGGCACGGGAAGTTCGCGGCGGTCGCGACGTCCATCAGCACCGGCGCCTGCGATCCGATCAGTTGTTGCAGGGTCTGCAGCACCGGAACCCGCGGCGGGGTGAACGCGAACCACTGCTCGGAGCTCAGGTTGGGGTCATAGGCGACGATGCGGGCCACATTGGCCTCAGGCGGCGCAGCGGCCAGCGGGAACCGCAGGTTGCGCCACGCCGGTTGCGGGCCGAGGTCGATCGGGTACATCAGGCCGAGCGGCGCGGTGCTGCCGTCGGGTCGGGCAACGCCCCACTCCAGCTTCAGCTGCTGGCCGTAGCTGAAGTCACCGTCCTCTTTGTAGGACCAGATGGCGCCGGCGGCCGCGACCACGACCAACGGTCGGTCGGGGGTGCGGGGCGGCAGTTGGTACCACGCCGACGTCGCGGTGGCGGCAAGGCTGTTCTCGCCGTAACTGCCGATCACGGGGGTGCGGGCCGGGTCGAGGCCGAACGGCAGCGCGGCGCGCGATCCGTTCACTCCGACCGGGCCGTGACCGCCGGCGGTACCGGCCGAGTCGCTCATCGCGGCGTTGGGCTTGTTGGGAGAGGCGTCGGAGTTGACCAGGCCGGGTTTGGACACCACCGGGTCCGACCGCAAGTCCTCGCCAACCCCGGTCGGGGTGAAGCCGACCGGGTTCACGCCGCCCAGTGGCCCGGCCGGTCCGTACTGCTGACCTGGAAGTGGTTGCAGCAGGCCAGCATTGGCGTCGGGTTCGGCCAACACATCGTCGGCCATAGCGCAAGCGTGCTCGCCCAGCCCCGACTCGAGCGCGGCCAAGTTGGCCTTGGCGGTGGTGTACATCGGGTAGCGGACGGCGGCGGCCTTGGCCAGCGAGCCCACTTCCATGACGACCATGATCGCGGCCACCACCAGCAGCGGCGTGGACGCCAAAATCCGGTTGCGCCGCGTCGGTTTGACCTCCGTGTGCCCGGCGTAGTCCAGCCGGAAGTGTTGCCAGGCGGCCAGCAGCCCGGTCACGATCGAGAGCGCCAAAAACATCGACGTCACCGGATGGCTGGCGATCACCGGTTGGATGTCGAACCACGGCACCCCGTAGTTGCCGACATAGAACCAGCCGTTGATCCCCGAGGTCGCCCAGGCCAGCACGAACAGCAGCCCGGTGACATACAGCGACAAATTGCGGCGGCTGTGCAGCCCGACCCGGGCGAACGCGAAGGCGGTGACGGCGCCCAATGCACCGGCCAGCCCGGCGAACGCGCCGAACTGCACCGCCCATTTCGTCGGCGTGAACGTCAGCAGCAGCAGGCCCACGGCGGTGGTGCCGATCAGCCGCCACACCGCGCCGCTGGCCAGACCGGCGACCCGGCCGCGGCGCAGCAACACGACGAGCACCCCGAACAAGCAGAAGAACAGCACCAGCCACGCGAATCGCCGCGACATCGAGCCGTCGACGTTGCTCTCCACCGTGACGAAGTAGTAGCGCAGCCACTCCTGATACCACGCGATCGTCGGACCGACTTTGTATTTGATGCGCGCCGATTCCGCCACCGTGGCCAGCGTCTGCGACCGGAACACCACCACGGTGATCAACGACAGCGATGCCGCGAGCGTCATCAGCGGCGCCAACAGCCCATCGGTCGCGCGGCGCCGGGCGATGATGCGGGCGATCGCGCGGGCGCCGGTGAGCAGTGCAGCGATGCCGATCAATCCCTGCGGGGCCAGCGTGGCGGTCAGCATCGCCACCACGATCGCTACGGCGGCCGGGACCAGTCGTCGAGTGGCGATCGCGCTCTCCGCCAGCACCCAGGTGACGATGACGCCCAGCGCGATCAGCGGCTCGGGGCGCAGCCCGTTGTTGAACGGCAGCCAAGCTGCCAGAAAGACCGCGCCGGCCGTCCACACCGCGACCCGGCTGGCGGCCAGGCCGCCCGTGCCGGGACCGAGCCGTCGCAACACGTAGCGGCTGATGATCAGCCAGCAGACGATGCCGGCCAGCGTCGCCGGCAGTCGCATCCACACCCCGGCGGTGCTCACTGCGGCCAGGTGCGCCAGCAGCGCGGGGTACCAGTCGAACGGTGCTTCGGTGGTCCCGAAGAACCGGTAGTAGTTGGCCAGGTACCCGGCCTGGCGGGACACCCGGGCGATGGTCAGGTTGTAGCCGTCGTCGGACGAGATGGCGCCGATCACGTGCCAGATCAGCAGCGCGGCAATCACACCGATGTCCGCAAGCCAGGTGGCGATACCCGCGCGCCAGAAGTGTCGCCAGTTGCGCGGGGCACGGCGGCCGGATCGTCGGTCGAGGACGCCCAGCGCGACGATCGCGGCCAGCACCGACACGCCGCCGAGAACCATCACCGCTTTCTTCAACAGCGTGGGCGCGGTGATGAAGCGGGTGTCGATGTCGATGCGTGCCGACAATCCAGGCTGTGCGGGCACTTTGAGGTCGGTGAAGATGCCGCCGACCTGGGGCTTCTTCTCGGGGGCCAGCGTGCCCGCGGCGCCGGGGATCCCGACGAAGTCCGCGTGCGCACCGCCGGCGTCGGCCCAGATGTGCAGGGCACTGCAGCCGCCGGCGGCAATAGCGGAGCGAGGCGCGACCGCGGCTACCGAGTCGCGGAACGCGACGACGACGGTGTCCTTGTTGGCGCGGACGAACAGGCCGTTTTTGCCGGTCTCGAAGCCGCCGGCCGGCAGCGTCGACAACACCAGACCGCCGTCGGCCGGCAGGGTCGCGATGGCCGGGCAGGGAATCGAGACGTCCAGCGCCCGCGGGGCGCCGGATACCAGCGGTGCGGTGATGTCGCTGACGTGGCCGTCTTTGGCACCCTGCGGCCACAGGACCGTCGCGGTGGTCTGGTTCACCGGAAGCAACGGAACCACGCCGCAGAGCAGCACCCCGGCAATGCCCGCGACGATGGCGACCAACCGGGCAATCCGGTTCGTCTTATCGTCGTGGGGCACGAGGGTCGATCGTAGGCGACGGCGTTAGGACTGCTGATTCGGCGGGCCGAGGTGAGCGTGAATCGCCGAGTGTGAAGCTGCTGCGAAATTCTCGCCGGAAACTCGCAACAGTTTCACGCTCGCCGCAACGCCTAGTGCCGCAGCGGTCCCGGGCTCCACAACCCGCTACGTGTCGCCGAGCCGAGGTCGAGGCGAGCCGGCACCGCGGCCGGGTAATACGGCGTCAACTGCTGCAGCGCGCCCCAGTCCCGGAACCAGTCATCCTTCAGATAGGTCGGCACGGTGGTTGCCCGATCCAGCAATTCGGTAACGCCCAGCGGGCCGCCGCCGAGGTTGTCCATCACCGGCGAGTTGGCCTCGGCACCGAACCGGTCGGGCAGGATCCGCCACTTCGGCGGCTCGATGACGCCGTTTTGATGACCGAACGGTCGCTGGCAGGGGAACGCGAGGCCGACCAGCCAGTCCAGCAGCACGGGATCCTGAGAGCCCACCACCTCCTGCAAGGTGCGCAATCGCGGTATCCGCGGCGGGGTCAGCGCGATCCAGTGCTGCGGCGCCAGGTCGTCGTCGGAGGCGATCACCCGCACCTGGGTGGCGCTGGAGGGCACCGCCGTCAACGGCGCACGCAGGTTACGCCAGGCCGGTGATGCGCCGACGTCACCGAAACTTACTGTGCCCGCAGGCTTTCCGTCGTCACCGGCCCACTGCACCTGAACTTCGCCGGAGTCGAACCGGCCCGCCGCCGATACCACCAGCAGCGGCCCGGCCTCGTCGCGCGACGGCAGTCGGTACCACGCCGACCGCAGCACCGCGGGCACCTGCGCGCCCGAGCGCCAACTGCCCAGCACCGGCGTGCGGGCGGGATCCAGGTTGTACGGCAGCCGCGCCCGTGACCCGTTGATGCCCGGGGCGGCCGTGGTGCCGCCTTCGGTGCCGGCCTCGCTGCTGGTGATCATCCCGTCGTCGCTGACAAAGCTGCGGTCCGCGGGGCGTTCCATCACCGGGTCAGCGGAGACGTCGGCGGGGATGCCATTGGCCTCGAAACCTTGGACAAATCCTGCGCCCAGCGCATCTTTCGCCGGCACACCGACCGGGGTCAGCATGCCGGCGTTGGGGTCCTGCTCCACCAAGACGTCATCGGCCAGCCCGCAGGTCTTGCCGGTCAGCGCCTGCAAGTTGGAGCGACCCACGGTCCACGCCGGGTACTGGCCTACCATCGCCAGGGTCAGCGACAGCACCTGGAAGAAGATCAGCGCCCACGCCGCAATTGCTAACGGGGACTGAGTGATTGACGCCAGCCGAGAACCCGTGAGGCGGCCGGGTGAGTCGCCGTTGTTGACGAAATGGAACCATGCCGCGGCCAGCAGCACCAACAGCGTCAACCCGAACAGCACGGTGGCGAAGGCCAGATGCCATTTCGGGAACGCATTCGACCACGGCACACCGAAATTGGACACGTACCACCAGCCGTTCACGCTGGCGAAGGACAGCGCCAGGATGAACAGCACCAGCGCGGCAAACAGGGTGCGGTTGCGCCGGGAGCGCATCGCTGCCGCGCTCACTGCGACCGCAGCCAGCGCACCCAGCGAGCCGGCCAAACCGGCGAACACACCGAAGTGATGCGTCCATTTGGTGGGAGTGAACATCATCGCGATGAACGAGATGACGGTGATGCCGATGATCCGACGGCTGGGCCCGACGGCGGTGCCCGGGATGCGGCCCTTGCGCAACGCCATGGCCACCGACACCGCCAACGCGACGAGCAACGCCAGCACACCGAACCGCCGGGCCACCGAGCCGTCGGGGGTCGCCAGGAACAGTCGCTCGTACCGGACATGCTCCTCGAACCAGGCCAAACTGGGCCCGACAGCGGATTTGAGCATGCTGGCCTGGGCTTCGCCCACCAGCGTCTGGTCCCGGAAAATCACGATCGCTGTGACGGTGGCCGCCGCGGCAACCGGCGCTATCAGCGGCAGCAGCCCAAACTGTGTGGAACGGCGGTGCAGGATGGTGCGCAGCGGCCCGATCGCCACCAGCAGCGCGCCGATGGACGCGATACCGGTCGGCCCGGAGAACAGGGTCAGGGCGCCGATGATGCAGGCGATCGCCAGCGGCAGCAGTCGACTGGTGGCCACTGCCCGTTCCACCGAACACCAGGTCAATAGGATGCCCAGCGCGATGATCGGCTCGGGCCGCAGCCCGTTGTTGAGCGGCAGCCAGAACGCCAGGAACACCCCGGCCGCCGTCCATGCCGCGGCGCGGCTGTGTTTGACGGCATCGCCGAGCCGGGGAATGACTTCCCGGCTGATCACCCACCAGCAGGCCAGCGCCATCAGCAGGGTTGGCAGCCGCATCCAGATGCTGGCTGTGGTGACGTGCGCCCACAACGCCAGCAGGTCGTAGTACCAGCCGAACGGCGCTTCGGGCGTGCCGAACCATCGGTAATAGTTCGCCATGTACCCGGCGTGTTCGGAAACCCGGGCCATGGTCAGGATGTAGCCGTCGTCGGCGGTGTTGGCGCCGACGAAGTGCCACCACACCAAGACCGCGGCGACGAGGGCGTCCAGCCCGCTGATCGACCACCAGCGCGGCGGCAAGAAGCGGCGATGCCGGGTGGAATCGGCAGTGTCGAGGACGTGCAGGGCGATCAGTGCGGCGATGGTCAACGAGACCCCGAGGATCATCGCCGTCAGCTTCAGCCAGGTCGGTCCACTGCTGTAGCGGGTGTCGATGGTCGCCGAGAAGGTCAGGCCGGGCGGGGCCGGCCCGCTCAGATCGGTGAATACGCCGACGATCTGCGGCCGGAAGTCATAGCCGCCGCGTTCGCCGCGCAGCGGTGCGCCGGGGTCTTTGGCGTTGGGTCCCTGGGTCAGCCCGACGAATTCGCCGGTGACCCTGTCGGCGTGTGCGGTGAACACCAGCTTCTGACAGGCGCCGCTGAGCACTTGGCTCAGCGGCGCGACCACCACGGGTGTGTTGCGGACGATGACCAGCAAATCGTCGTTGACCCGTTCGATGAGCAGCCCGCGGTCGACGGCCTTCGGTGCCTGCTTGGGCACGGTGGACAACAGCACCGACTTGGCGCCGGTCAGCTCGGCGGCGGCCCGGCACGGAATGGTGATGTTCAGGTCGGTGGCCACGTAGCCGATCAGCGGTGCGTCGACACTGCCCAGCACCCCGTTTTGCGGCCAGTTCAACTGGGCAGTGGTCTGTTTGACCGGCAACAGCGGGGTGGCGATCGCCATTAGCGCGCCGAGCAGTCCGGCGACCACGGCCACGACCCGGGCGACCCGGTAATTGTCACCCGCGCCGGTCAGTGGGCGCCGCTGCTGCTCAGCCCTGAGGTCTGCATCGTCAACGGCGCGGCTCACGGAGCTAGATGCTAATTCCCCGGCCTTGGTGGTTTCAGCCGCCATCAGCCAGTGGACCTCGGAGTGCGGACGGCGAGGACGAACGGCCCGATATCCCTGACCGTGAAGTGCGGGCCGGCGAACGACGCGGCTTTGAAGTCGACAGTGTAGCGGCGGACGTTCGGCTGGTTGGGATAGACGTCTTCGGCCAGCCGCAGCGTGTACGTGTCGTTCGCGCCGCGCCGCATCAGGAATACCGTCGGCGGCTGCCAGGGCAGGGTGTCGAGGGCGTGGACGAATTCATCGGCGGTCTTGAGTTTGGCCCAGGCTTTGATCGCAGCCGCCCGGCTGTCGAACTGCGCGAGCGGGTTGGCGTAATGCGACGTCAACCCCTGAAAACCCCAATAGGGGTAATAGGACAGGAAGCTGTAGTCCGCGGTCAGCATGACGATTTGGTTGCGGGGTTTGCCGGTGAGCTGGGTGATCGTGGCGTCGATGGCGGGGTAGTACTTCTCGGCGCCGGGCGGTCGGCGATCGCCGCGGTGGCCGTGCCCGTCGGTGTCGGTGTAGGCGATGGTGATGTCTGGCCGCAGCACGCCGGGGATGTCCTGGCTGAAGCCGATGGCCCCGGCCAGCCCCACGACGACGGCCACACTGATCACCCGGCGGTCGCGCCCGCGGGCGACTGCGAGCGCCAGTTCGACGAAGCCGAACACGCCGGCGACTGCCAGCAGCACGGTCAGTGTCGGCTGCAGCCGAAACGACAGCAGCGTGGTGCGGGCCAACGTGGTGAGCATCGACAGCAGCGACCACAGGTAGACGGCGACCACGCCGATCGCCAGCGCCGCGGCCCGCACCGAGGCGCGGGCGCGTAGCACCAGCCACAGGGTGCCGACCATGCAGAGCGCGCCGAGCAGCGTGAACTGCAGCATCGGGAAGGTCAGCTCGGCGCCGTCAGCGGGCAGGTAGTGCCGGGCGCTGCCGGTGTTGCTGACCGGATTGTGGGCGGCGCGCAGCAGATACGGCAGCCAGGTGGTTGCTCCGATGGCCGCGGCGATCACGGCGATGACGGCCAGCCGCAGCAGCGGATCAAGCGCGGCCTTGATCCCGTCGCGCCACCGCGAGGCCCCCAGCAGCACGGCCATCAGCGCGATGGTGAATGCGCTGTAGGCCAGCAGCAGTGTGTAAAAGGTGGCCGCGAAGCCCAGGAAGATGCCAGCCCCGATCACTGCCGCCCACCCGCCGCGCCCGGCGTAGCTCGCGAACGTGAAGTTAGGTTCACGTTCGGCGCCCAGCGTGAGGCTAACTTCACGTTCGGCGGGGCTGGCGTGACGCTCGCCGGCGCGCAGTCCGGCGCGCAGACCCGACCAGGTCAAGATCAGCACCGGCGGCAGCAGCACAGTGATCATCGCGGCGTAGGGCTCCGGCGAGCTGTAGGCCAGCGTCACTGCGGCGCTGGCTGTCGCGACGGCCAGCGCGTACTCGAAGCGAATCATCCGCCACCACAACACCAGCGCCACCGCAACGGCGATCGTGATCGAGGTGATGGCCCACGGCTTGTACATCTCCCAGGCCGGTGTTCCGGCCAGCGCCGCGATCCGCCCGCCGATCCAGAACCAACCCGGCGGATAGAACGGCGGCAAGCCGATATAGGTCATGTCCTGCAACGCGGCGCTGTCGGTCAGCCGGGTCAGGTATTCGGTGCGGAACTGTTGGTCCACGGAGATGCCGAACAGATAGAGCTTGGTGGCGCCCAACGGCATCGCCAGGGTCACCACCGAAAACGCCGACACGAACACCAAAGCGCCGAGTTGCGCCAGCCGCTGCCGGCCACGCCGCCACAACCAGCCGGCACCGAGCAGTCCGGCCAGGCAACCGACCTGGCCGACGGTGGTCAGCGCGTGCAGTTGGTTCGACGACGGGAACGCCGGCCAGTTCACCCTGGCGATGGCCCTGAGCGCAACTACCGCGACGACCAGGGCCACGACGGCGGCGATCAGCATCTGGCCGATGGTGGCCAGCGCGTTCCGCATGCCGCTCAAATGGGGAGTTTGCGGAAGATGGGCCGCGGAATGTGTCGCAACACCATCATCACATAACGGAATGCTCCTGGCGCCCAAACCAATTCCTTACCTTTCGCGGATGCGGTGACCGCGAGGTTGGCTACATATTCCTTGTCCACCGTCAACGGCGCCTCTTTGATATGGGCGCTCATCCTGGTACGCACCTGACCTGGCCGGATGACCAGCACCCGAACGCCGGAGTCCCGCAACGCCTCGCCAAGCCCAAGATAGAAGCCGTCCAGGCCGGCCTTGGTGGAGCCGTAAACAAAGTTGGACCGACGCACCCGCTCGCCGGCGACCGTGCTCATCGCGATGATCTGGCCGGAACCCTGGGCGCGCATCTTCTCAGCGAGTAGCACACCGACAGAAACCGCTGCGGTGTAGTTGATTTCGGCGATCTGCACCGCCTTGCGCTGGTTCTGCCACAGTTCCTCGGCGTCGCCGAGCAGACCGAAGGCAACGATCGCGACATCGACGTCACCGTCGGCGAACGCTTGCTCGATCACTCCAGGATGGCTGTCGGTGTCGACCGCGTCGAAGTCGATCAACTCCACCGCCTTGGCACCGGCGGCCTTCATCTGCGCCACCGCGTCATCTCGGCCGGGGTCGTCGGGCAAGCACGCCAGCAGGATTCGCGCGTGCGTGTTCTGCAGGTATCGCTCGCAGATCGCCAACCCGATCTCGGAGGTACCCCCGAACAGCAGAATAGTCTGCGGATTACCAACGGCGTCAAAGACCATCTAGAGCAGCTCCAAACGTCGGGCCATATCGGAAACGAACACCCCAGTGGGATCGACCTTGCGGCGCACGGCAATCCATTCATCGATGCGCGGGTACATGGCGTGGAACATCTCCGCGGTGGTGCGCGAATCCTTGGCGGTGTAAACCCGTCCGCCGAATTCCAGTACCCGACGGTCGAGTTCGTTGAGGAATTCGCCCAGTCCGGGCTTGATAGGGAAATCGACGCAAACGTTCCAGCCTGGAATCGGGAAGCTCAGCGGTGCTTGGTTGCCCGGACCGAACAGCTTGAACACATTGAGAAATGAATAATGGCCGGAGGATTGAATGTCGCGCAGAATCCCTTTGAATTCTTCGACAGCAGTGGTGGGCACCACGAACTGGTATTGACCGAATCCCGCGGACCCGTATGCGCGGTTCCATTCGCCGAACATGTCCAGTGGGTGATAGAACTGCGTCAGGTTCTGGACCTTGCCGCGATAGGTGCCCGACTTGCGATACCACAGCTCACCGATCGGCGCGAAGGTGTACTTGTTGGCCAGCCCATTCGGGAATATGTCGGGGACTGTAAGCAGTTGGGGCGCATCGAACTTCAACGGGTTGCGGCGCAGCTTCTTGGGCAGCTGGTCCAGCGTCGCCAACGAACCGCGAGAAATCGCCGCCCGGCCAAGTTTCGGCGGTGCGCTGATGGCGTCGAACCACGCGCTCGAATAGGTGTAGTTGGCCTCGCTGCCGTCGCTGTGAAAGGCGATCGTTTCATCGAGACTGGCGGTGACGTCGCCGTCGGCGATGAAGTACGCCGTCTCGGTGGGGGTCATCGCGATCACCGCGCGCAAAATGATCCCGGTCAGCCCGTTGCCGCCGACGGTGGCCCAGAACAGTTCGGCTTCGTCGCCGTCCGGAGTGAGGTGGTGCACCGAACCGTCGGCGGTCAACAGGTCTATGGATCGCACGTGATCGCCGAAGCTGCCCGCGCTGTGGTGATTCTTGCCGTGGATATCGCAGGCGATCGCCCCGCCGATGGTGACCTGCCGGGTGCCCGGTAGCACCGGAACCCACAGCCCCAACGGCAGCGCGGCTTTCATCAACTGGTCGAGGTTGACGCCGCCGTCCACGTCGACCAAACCGGTGTCGGCGCTGATCGAGTGGATGCGGTTCAGCGGCGTCATGTCGATCACCAGCCCGCCGCCGTTTTGCGCGTTGTCGCCGTAGGACCGGCCCAGCCCGCGTGCGATCACTCCGCGATCGCCTGCGTCGGCGGCCTGGGCCACCGCCTTGGCGATCACCTCGGCGTCCGGCGTCGCGAGCACCTGCGCCACCGACGGCGCGGTGCGGCCCCAGCCGGTCAGCCGCTTAGTGGTGGTGGGAAACGTGGGCAACATCAGTGAAAGAGGGTACCGCCTGGCCCGGGGGGCTCAGCGCATCCGGAAGATCACCGATCGCTGGACGACGAAATTGATCACCGAGGCGGTGCCCTGCGCGATCACGAACGCGACCGGGACCGCCCAGGCCCGATAGTCCAGCAGCGCCAGGCACACGTGATTGAGCCCGACCTGCACGGCGAAGGTGATGCCATACAGGCCCATCACGACGAGGAACCGGGCGGTGCTGGGCGGCGCCTGAAAAGTCCACCGGCGGTTGATCAGGTAAGCGGTGATCGTGCCGGCGACAAAGCTGAGCGCCTTGGCCAGATCCACCTGCAGCCCGACGCCCTTGTAGAGCAACACGTACAGCCCGAAGTCGACGATCGCCGACAAGCCCCCGGTGACGACAAAGCGCCACACCTGGGTGGTCAAGCTCAGGTCTGCGCGGGGCGGGGCGATTTCGGCCATCGCGGGAAGTCTACGGGCGGGCCGCCTACCTGGGGTACTTCACCTCAAGCAGCTCGACCTGGCTTTCGCCTTGCGGCGTCGTATAGGTGACCGTGTCGCCGGGCTGACGTCCGGCAAGGGCCTGCCCCAGCGGGCTGCCCGCCGTCAACGTCTCGGCTTCGTGGCCCGCCGCAGCCTCCTCGACAATGGAAATCACCTGCATCGTGGCGACCGAACCGTCGCCGAACCGCAGGGTCACTTCGGTGCCGCCGGGCAGCGCGCCGACGAACTGGCCGGCCTCGACGAGCGGATCGTCGAACTCGACAGGCTGCTGCGCACCGGGCCGGCGCCGTCGAACGGAACCGGCGCGCTGCCCGGCGGCACCGAAGTGACCCTGCGGTTCGGCGACGGTTCGGTCGCCACGATGCAGGTGATTTCCA
>NZ_LZKJ01000006.1 GCF_001672775.1 Mycobacterium kyorinense
CATTCGGCGAGGCGCCGGGCTCGCAGGAGCCGGACACCGTAAGCCGTAAGGTCCACGATCCCGCCCCAGCTGCACCGCCCGCTGACTACGCCCCGCCACCCGCGCCGGCCGCCGACAAGGCCCCACCACCCGCGTCGCCCGCCGACAAGGCCCCACGACCTGCGCCGCCCGCCGACAAGGCCCCACCACCTGCGCCGCCCGCCGACAAGGCCCCGGAGAAAGCCGCAAAAAAGGCTGCTGCGAAGAAAGCGCCCGCCAAGGCGGCGAAAAAGCAAGCACCGGCCAAGAAGGCCGCCAAAAAGGCACCAGCCAAGAAAGCGCCAGCCAAAAAGATACCCGCCAAAAAGGCGCAGCCCGGTGAAGCCAAGCGGGCCGACACCAACGGCCAGCTGACTGCTGGCGCCAAAGAAGCCGCGGCGCAGGCGAAGTCGACTGTAGCCGCCGCAAAGAACCCGATGTCCGGGGAGCCAGCTGTGCCGCCGGCCCCTCGTTCGGCCGTTCCGCTGGCGGTAGCTGTCGCGGTCAGCCTGCTGGCGCTGCTGCTGGTTCGCCAACTGCGTCGGCGCGGCAACTGACGGTGAGCGTGACATTTCGGCCCACCGCCGACCTGGTCGACGACATCGGGCCCGATGTCCGCAGCTGCGATACGCAGTTTCGCCAGTTCGGCGGCCGCACGAACTTCGCCGGACCGATCAGCACCGTCCGCTGCTTCGAGGACAACGCGCTGTTGAAGTCGGTGCTCTCCGAACCGGGCGACGGCGGGGTGCTGGTGATTGACGGCGCAGCCTCGGTCCACTGTGCGCTGGTCGGTGACCTGATCGCCGAGTTGGCCCGTTCCAACGGCTGGAGCGGGCTGGTCGTGCACGGCGCTGTTCGGGACGCGTCAGCGCTGCGCGGCATCGACATCGGCGTCAAGGCATTGGGTACCAATCCGCGCAAGAGCAGCAAGAGCGGCAGCGGCGAGCGCGACATCACGGTCGAGTTCGGCGGAGTGCGGTTCGTACCGGGTGACATGGCCTACAGCGACGACGACGGTATCGTCGTCGTCGCTGCGGTGTCGGAGACCGCCTAAGCCTCTTAGGCCGACACCGCCACGGACGCAGGGTGTTTGGTGAACCGCAGTGCTTTCTCGTCCACCCTGCCGTACCGGATCAAGCGCATGTCGAGCAGGTAATTCTGCTTGAGCCGCCAGGGCGCCTGCGAACCCGACTTGGGCAGAAGGTGCATCGAACGCCGGAAGTAGCCCGGGGTGAAGTCCATGAACGGCAACTCGTCGACGCCGGCGCCCGGATGCTGCGGCTCCACGGTGTCAAAGCCCTTGGCGTCCATGTAGTTCAGCAAGCGGCAGACGAACTCGGAAACCAGGTCCGCTTTGAGCGTCCATGAGGCGTTCGTGTATCCGAACGTGATGGCGAAGTTCGGGATGCCCGAGAACATCAGGCCTTTGTACGTCATCAACGAGGTTAAGTCGATGGGCTTACCGTTTCTGGACGGCTGCACTCCGCCCAGCAACTGCATGTTCAAGCCGGTAGCGGTGACAATGATGTCAGCCTCGAGTTCCTCACCGGAATTGAGCTTGATACCCGTCTCGGTGAAGCGGTCGATGGTGTCGGTGACAACGTCGGCCTTACCGTGCCGGATGGCGCGGAAAAAGTCGCCGTCGGGCGCCAGGCAGAGTCGCTCGTCCCAGACTTTGTACCGCGGGCCGAAGTGCTTCTCAACGTCGTAGCCTTCGGGCAAGCGGCGCTGCGCCATCGTCATCAGCAAGTTACGCATGAATTTCGGGAACCAGCGCGACATTTGGTATTGGCCGGTGCTGAAGCCGATCGCCTTCCACCGGTTCACGAAGTGCGCAGCCCTGGCGGGTAGGAACTTGTTGGCCCGCACGGCGATTGGATCCACGCCGGGGAGCGACCCGATGTAGGTCGGCGAGCGCTGCAGCATCGTCACATGTCCGGAACCCGAATTGACCAGGGCCGGAATGAGAGTCACCGCGGTGGCGCCGGAGCCGATCACGACGATCTTCTTGCCCGCATAGTCCAGATCCTCGGGCCAGTGTTGTGGATGGATGATGGTCCCCGCGAAGTCCTCGGAGCCCGGGAACGTCGGGGAGTAGCCCTCGTCGTAGTTGTAGTAGCCGCTGCAGGCGAAGACGAACGATGCGGTGATGCGTTTTTGCTGTCCG
The DNA here is from genome assembly GCF_001672775.1 of Mycobacterium kyorinense. Classification (GTDB taxonomy): domain Bacteria; phylum Actinomycetota; class Actinomycetes; order Mycobacteriales; family Mycobacteriaceae; genus Mycobacterium; species Mycobacterium kyorinense_A. The sequence continues at coordinate 2,186 of NZ_LZKJ01000006.1, forward strand.
TCGTGGTCGACGGTCAGCGTCCACTGATTGTCGGCGTCAGACCAGTCTGCGCCGACGACGCGGTGACGGTATCGGATGTGCTTGTCGATGCCGTTCTCGGTGGCGGCCTCGTTGATGTAGTTCCAAATCGAGGCCCCGTCGGCGATGGACTTGGCCGACCGCCACGGCTTGAACCGGAAGCCGAGGGTGAACATGTCGGAGTCGGATCGGATACCGGGGTACTTGAAGAGGTCCCAGGTGCCGCCGAGATTCTCGCGGCGTTCCAAGATCGCATAACTCTTCGACGGGCAGCGTTCCTGCAGGTGCCAGGCCGCACTGATGCCGGAAATGCCGGCTCCGACGATGACAACGTCGAGGTGTTCGGTCATGGCGCCACGGTATCAACACAGTGTTGAGTGAGTCAACAGACTGTTGAAACTCTCAACACCATGTAAAGTGATCGACGTGGCCACCCCCAGTACTACCCGCGCAGTCCGCGGCCGTCGCTCGACGCGTCCGTCGGGCGACGAGCGTGAGCAGGCCATTCTGGCGACTGCCGTGCGGCTGCTTCAGGAGCGGCCATTCGCCGACATCTCCGTCGATGACCTGGCCAAGGGCGCAGGACTGTCCCGCCCGACCTTTTACTTCTACTTCCGGTCCAAAGAGGCAGTGCTGGTGTCGTTGCTGGAACCGCTGATCGCGCGGGCCGACGCCGAGTTCGACGGCGCTGTGCAGCGACTACCCGCCGACCCGCGTCGGGTCTGGCGCAGCGGCATCAAAGCCTTCTTCACCGCATTCGCGTCGCATCCGGCGGTAGCCCGGGCCGGGACGGATGCGCTGGCCACGAGCGCCGAAATCCGCAGCGTGTGGTCGGGCTTCATGCAGAAGTGGATCGACCAGACCGCGGCGATGATCAAAGCCGAACGAGCGCGCGGCGCGGCTCCGGAGACGATCTCGGCGAGCGATTTGGCGACGTCACTCAACCAGATGAACGAACGCACGATGATGGCGGCGCTGTCCGCCGAGCAGCCCGCGGTCCCCGAAGAGTGCCTGGTCGACACCCTTGCCCACATTTGGGTCAGCAGCATCTACGGGGAACCCAGCTAGCCCGTCGGTGTCGGATGCGAACATATGTGTTCGTGCGGTGCTTGTCCGGTCAAACAGCCGAGATCCTGCACGCCGACCTGGACTCGTTCTACGCATCCGTCGAGCAGCGCGACGATCCGGCGTTGCGTGGCCGGCCGGTGATCGTCGGCGGCGGTGTGGTGCTGGCTGCCAGCTACGAGGCCAAGGCCTACGGCGTGCGCACCGCGATGAGCGGTGCGCAAGCGCGGCGGATGTGCCCGCACGCAGTCGTCGTGCCACCACGGATGCGGGCGTACATGCAGGCCAGCGACGCCGTGTTCGAGGTGTTCCGTGACACCACGCCTCTGGTAGAGCCGATCTCAGTAGACGAGGCGTTCTTGGATGTATCTGGGCTGCACCGGGTTTCGGGCGCGCCGGTGCAGATCGCGGCGCAGCTGCGTGTCGATGTGCGTAATCGGGTTGGGCTGCCGATTACCGTCGGTATCGCCCGGACCAAGTTTTTGGCGAAGGTCGCCAGCCGCGAGGCCAAACCCGACGGATTGCTGCTGGTGCCGCCTGAGCAGGAACTCGCATTTCTGCATCCGTTGCCGATCCGCCGGCTGTGGGGGGTGGGCGCCAAGACCGCCGAGAAACTCCGCGCGCACGGGATCGAAACAGTAGCGGATGTCGCCGAACTCAGCGGCTCCATGTTGGGGTCACTGGTGGGCGAGGCGATGGGCCGCCAGCTGTATGCGCTGTCGCACAACATCGACCGTCGTCGGGTGTCGCCCGGTGTGCGCCGACGGTCGATGGGTGCCCAACGCGCACTTGGGCGCGCTGGCAATTCGATGTCGTCAGGGGAACTCGACGCGGTGGTGATCACTCTGATCGAGCGGATCACCGGTCGCATGCGGGCAGCGGGGCGCACGGGACGAACTGTCGTGCTGCGGCTGCGATTTGACGACTTCGGCCGGGCCACTCGGTCGCACACGTTGCCGTGGGCAACGTCATCGACGTCAGCCGTCCTTGCCGCCGCTCGCGGTCTGGTCGCATCGGCGGCGCCGTTGATCGCCGAGCGCGGACTGACGATGGTGGGATTTGCTGTGTCGGAGATCGACCGCAGCGGTGCCGAGCAATTGATGCTGCCGTTCGCTGCGGGTGGGGTGGGATCGCCGGCCCTCGAAGCAGCCGTCGACCGGGTGCGTAGCCGCTACGGCAGGGCGGCGCTGACTCGCGGTGTTTTGGTCGGCCGCGATCCTGGCCTTGAAATGCCGCATCTGCCCGATTGAGGCGATCTACAGCTGCACAGCTGTCGACACGTCGGGTTCGTCACCCAGCCCGCGGTACTCGTTACCAATGGTGCGGATGCGCGCACCGATCGCGCTGAGATCGCCGTTGGTCTGTTGGACGACGTCGGCCACATCGCCAATCCCTTTGCGCACGATCGGTATTAGCGTCTGCTCACGATCCACGCCGGGCGGCACCGCCGACGCGGCATCGTGCACCCATTGCTTGACCTCATCCAAGTTGCGTCTGCCGGCAGCCACTGCCGCCGCCGAGCGATCAATCTCGGTGCCGAGCCGCTGATCGAGCTCTGCCATTCGCCTCAGCGTCCATCCCTGCTTGCTGTTGGCTTCCGCGTAGGAATCGGCGGTTGTGCCAGTCCACCGCGCGCCCGGCGCGGCCGATTCGACCCGACTTTGCGCCTGTCGCAGGTGATCGCTGCGATCAAATGCAGCACCGTCTTGGGGGGTGCCGTCCCCCAGCGTCGAGCGCGCATGGGACCACGTCACCATGAAGGCATCGAGCGCTCCCACCCCGATACCCCCTTTCTGCGACGTAGACCCGGGATCAGTCTAAGGGGCCGCAGGTCGGGTCCTTGCCGGTATTTTTGCGCAGCCGACCGAGGAGCATTTCAAATCAGCTGGGCCAATGCGCTTTCGCGCCGCCGGCTACACCCCGGGGATACCGCGCAGGGCGCCGCCTCGTTCGATTCGCCGGTAGAAGTACTCAGCGAACACCACGGCGAGACACAGCGTGGATGAAGTCCCCTTGAGCGAAGTGAGTGGAAAAGTTCTAATCATGACGCGGAATAACGCAGTCTCGCCTGCTCCGGAACGGCGCCGTCGATGGCCGATCGTGCTGGTTACCGTCGCTATTGCTACGGTCGTGGTTGTTGCGGCCACGGGCCTAATCGTGTGGTGGCAGCGCGATCCCGACGCCGGCGCTCGCCGTGCCTGGCAACCGCCGACACAGACATTTTTGGCAGCATCGATGCGCGTGCAGCCCGTCCCAGGCTGGCGAACGAGTGTCACCGATCTCGGCTTGCCCCCTTCCGCGCCCGGTGTCCCTGCCCATAGCAGGATCGCCACCGACGACGACCCGTTTCACTCCTTCCCATTCGTCGGAAATTTAGGCGACGACGCATATTTCATCGCCAAAAGCGCAGGCCCACCTGACCCGCAATGGTGGTTGGTCGGTATCGATGTGCGCGATGGGCGCCGTTTGTTCCCGCCGGTGCGACTGTCTGCTGAGATGCCGCGACCCGAGTGTTTCCTCAACGGGCCCGACGCCGTGTTGTGCTTACGGGGCACAGTCAACGACGTCACCGCCTGGGTGATCGACGCTCACACCGGTCACGTGACGTACACCGGCCCGAGCAGCCTTAGAACGTATCCCGCGAAACTCACTGTCCATCAGATTGGCATTTACGCTGTCGCCACGACCGAGAATCAAGGCGTTTACGGTATCGGGTCACACGCCGAGACCACCTGGTTCGTCCCCGGTAGCGGACACGTCGACCAGATGTATCCGCCTCAACGTGACACCGCACCTCGGACGCTCGCCACGCAGGCCGCGGCCGGTCGCGGAGTTGATCGGACGGTGGTTTTCTCACTCAATGATGGCACCGTCATCAAGCCAAAGTTGGCCGATGATGCCGAGCAACAAATGACCGTCCTCTATCCGGGCGGATTCGCCGCGGAAATCCGTGTAGGGCAGGAACTTTCGCGGGTCGAGTTCTTCGATGACACCGGCACGCGGACCAGCCAGAAGAGTATAAAGGGCAGTTTCTTCAACCTCATAGATCAGCCGGACCTGCCGGTCATCTCGTTCATGAATGACTGGGCGGTCTACAGCGTCGACGGTGACAGGTTGCTGAGACTTTCCGGCGACGGACCGGGAGAGCCGCGCCTGATCGGAACCAAGTTCTTCTTTGCGGAGTCCGAAGGCATTGCCGGTTCACACTGGCGGCAATACGATTTGCAAACGGGTGCAGAGGGCAAGTCCTGCGCCTACAACTTGAGCTACTACATCGGCACCGACGGCACAGTGGCCGTGGTCGAAATGGGTAACCCCAACGTCGGGCGCTTGACGGAAGCGTATGACCTGGCGACCTGCGACACCTTGTGGACAGTCAGATCCGCGATCGGATCATTTCGTCAGGTATGGCGGATCAACACCACCTTGGTCCAATTGTCCGACGACGGCACCGAACTCGTGTCTCTGGTCGCGCCGGGCTAGACGTCCCTACGACGCCGACCATGCCAGCAGCTTGTCGACGGGCCAGGTGTTGACGATCCGGTCGACGGGGACGCCGGCATCCAGCGCCCGTTGTGCGCCGTAGCCGAGGAAATCGAGTTGGCCCGGTGCGTGGGCGTCGGTGTCGATACTGAAATCACAACCGATCTCCAATGCGAGACTCAGCAGCCGGCTTGGTGGGTCACGCCGTTCTGGCCGGGAGTTGATCTCCACGGCGGTGCCGTGCTCGCGGCAGGCGGTGAACACCGCCTCGGCGTCGAACTTCGACTCCGGTCGGATGCCGCGGTTGCCGGCGACCAGCCGCCCGGTGCAGTGACCGAGCACGTCGGCATGCTCGTTGGCGACGGCCGCGAGCATTCGGCGGGTCATCGACGGCGAATCCATCGACAGCTTCGAGTGCACACTGGCCACCACGACATCGAGGCGTTCCAGCAGTTCAGGTTCCTGGTCCAGACTGCCGTCGTCGAGGATGTCGACCTCGATACCGGTCAGGATGCGCATCGGCGCGAACTGCTCACGCAGCCCGTCGATGACATCGAGCTGACGGCGCAGACGATCCGGCGACAATCCGTTGGCGATGGTCAGTCGCGGCGAATGGTCGGTCAGCGCGCAGTATTCATGCCCCAGCGCCGCCGCAGTGGCCATCATCTCCTCGATCGGCGCCGAGCCGTCTGACCAGTTCGAATGCAGATGCAGATCACCGCGCAATGCGGCGCGAATGTCGCCTCCGCCGAGGTCTTTTGCACCAGAACGCAATTCGACCAGATAATCGGGTTCGCGTCCTGACCAGGCCTGATCGATCACCTTGGCCGTCTTCGGCCCGATCCCTGGCAGCGACTGCCAGCTATTGGCCTGGCCGTGACGCTCCCGCTCGGCATCGTCAAGCGCCTCGACAATGTCGGCGGCATTGCGGTAGGCCATGACGCGGCGGGGCTCCTCGCGCGCCCGGTCTTTGTAGTAGGCGATCTCACGCAGCGCGGCTACCGGATCCATAACACCAGTGTGCCCCGAGCGGCTACGACGCGAACTGCGCCGCGACGAACTTCCCGCTCGCGCTGGCCAGCCGCGCGGTCACCGGCCCAGGAGGACTACGGTCGGCTCATGCGATTCGCGTTCAAAACATCACCGCAACACACCACCTGGGCACAGATGCTGGCCGTCTGGAAGGCGGCCGACGATATCGACGTTTTCGAATCTGGGTGGACCTTCGACCACTTCTATCCGATCTTCAGCGATGCCACCGGCCCCTGTCTGGAGGGTTGGACGACGTTGACCGCGTTGGCTCAAGCCACGACGCGACTTCGCTTAGGCACTTTGGTCACCGGCATCCACTACCGCCATCCCGCAGTACTGGCCAATATGGCGGCGGCGCTGGACATCATCTCCAACGGCCGGCTCGAGCTGGGCATCGGCGCGGGCTGGAATGAGGAGGAATCCGGCGCCTACGGCATTGAGTTGGGCAGCATCAAAGAGCGCTTCGACCGGTTCGAGGAAGCATGCCAGGTGCTGACCGGTCTGCTCAGCCAGGAGACCACCGACTTCGACGGTCGCTACTACCAACTCAAAGATGCCCGCAACGAACCCAAGGGGCCGCAGCGGCCGCACCCGCCGATCTGCATCGGCGGCAGCGGCGAGAAGCGCACCCTGCGTATTACCGCGCGATACGCCCAGCACTGGAACTTCGTCGGTGGCACACCGGAGGAGTTCGCCCGCAAGCGCGACGTGCTGGCGGCCCACTGCGCAGATATCGGCCGCGACCCCAAAGAGATCATGCTGTCTGCGCACCTGTTCCTCGGTGACGACCGCAACTACGGGCAGGTCATCGAGAATGCGGCCGCGCTGGGCGCTGAAGGTCTCGACCTCGGCATCGTGTACATCGCCCCGCCACACGACCCGGCTGCGCTGGAATCGCTCGCCGAGGCGATCCGCGAATCAGGACTGTGCGGCTAGAACGCCCAACTGCCCGACGCGCCTCCTCACTACGGGGTGACGGTAAATGTGGTGTCGTAAGTTTCCGGGTTGTACGGCATCCCTTTCGGGTTCGTGCAGATACTCACCCGCATGTGCACGACCCATTGGCCGTTCTCGTCGTCGATAAACTCGGTGATGGTCGGCCCATACGGTGAGCCCCATGTGCTGGCACTGTCTTGGATTGGGCCCACGAGTTGTTCTGGTGCCGCGTCGAACAATCCCTCGGGGGTGCGCGCGACCACGCCCTCGACGGGCCCGTTGTCGGTGGCGCCCACCAACAGGTATCCGCCGTCGTTGGGAAGCGCCACGACCTGACTCTCCCGGTTGCCGTTCATGGCGCCGCTGAAAATTTTGTAGGGCTGCCTAGGCAGCAGCGCACCCCAGTCGTGGCTTTTCCCAACAGGCTCCGAGCGCCACATCGCGCGGTTGCCCTCTGGGGTATTCCCGACGACGATCATGCGCCCGCTCTGCGGGTCAAACACGCCGCTGGCCCGACATACACCTTCCAGAGTGAACAAGCGTTGGTCCGGATGGGCGAGATCTACCACGACCCTTTGCGGTACCGGTGAGTCCAGATCTGTTGTGCCGCCGCTGCTTTGGTACGGAACCAGGGTGAAGAACGCGTAAAGCTCGCCGTTGGGGCCCCTTGCGGTGCCGGTGGGAATGGGCCGTTCTAACGGATTTCCATTCGCATCCCGGCCAACTGGCAACGGGTTGTCACCGTCATGTATCCGCGGTATGTGCACGTGCGGAAAGCCCGGTCTGCCATCGGCGGTGACGCCATCGCCGCCCAACCGGATACCGGTGCCCGGGATCGTCACGCCCAAGTCATCGTGTTTCTGTTCAGCGGGAGTGTGCACCGTGGCCGGCCCGTGGATCGTGGGGCCTGCTCCGCCCAGACTGCCCGGTGCGTCGGTGACCTGGCCTGGCAGACCTTTGATGGCGCTCCGCAGGTCGTCGGCGAGCCTGCGGTCTTGCGTGTCGTATTCGGCGAGCAACTTGGCCAACGCCACCGAGTTGGTCGCCGCCAGCTGCCGGAGTTGCATCGCACTGACCGGACTCGATTCGAACAACCGCTGCAGTGGACTGCCGGGCCGCACCGTGACTGTTCCGTGAGGCGCCACCTGCCAGCCTTGTTGCTGGAGTTGCTCGAGGATCCGAAGAGTGCTGGCGCGCGTCACGGCGAGTTGGTCGCCTCCGCTTTGCAGAACTGATCGGAACCGCTGCAGCGTGTCAGCCAGTTGCTGATGCTGCGCCAATGTGCGTTCGACACGCGCCGCGGCCGCCTCCGAGGCCGCTCCCTCCCAGCCGTCACGCAACTGCGTGAGCGCCTGCCGCCCGGCGCTGAGGTGTTCGCGCACGGCTGCCACCGAGGCGCCTACCTGGCCCGCGGCCTGGGTCAGTCGATCGGGGTTTGATGCCTCAACATCGGGAATGTTGACCATGGGTCAGCTCATAGCACGCGGATAGGCGGCAGGCTGGCCGGTTTCGGCCTGCGACGCCAGCGTCATAGTTGGCATCGTAACCGCGTTGCCGTGCCTGCCGGTTTGGTTGCGAAGCGTCACTCGGTTGGCGGCTGAGGATCCGGAACGTTTCGAACTCAGCGCGCTCAGATAACAAGCCGATCAATTTGAGCAAACGGAACTAGAGGGAATCGGTAGTGCGCGCCAACGCCTAAACGCCCAAGCGCAGCAGCTCTTCAGCGGTAATCAGGCGTTCATGCCGAGCTGGGAATTCGCGGCTTTTAACCGGATGCCGAAACCATGACCAGGCGATTCGCCCCACCCGTGACCGGGGTAGTGGGTTGATGTGCACAGTGATCACTCCTGCAGTCGGTCAACTGGACCGTGGCCCACATTATGTGGCACCCACATCGGGTTATTAGACACCTAACATCTGGCAAACAGCGTAAGACGCGCCGAGCAATTTATCAAATGTTGCAGGTGTGCCTAGAGTGACTACCGCTGCGGTGCGGCGGTGGGGGCGATCGGCGCAGGCAACGCAGTTCGGCCCATCAAGTAACGATCGACGGCTGCTGCCGCCGCGCGTCCCTCGGCGATCGCCCAGACGATCAATGACTGGCCCCGCCCCATGTCGCCGGCAACGTAGACCCCGGGTACCGAAGTCTCGAAGTCCTTGCCACGCGCGACGTTACCGCGGTCAGTCAACTCCACGCCCAGATCGGTCAGCAGGCCGGGCTGCTCCGGGCCGACGAACCCCATCGCCAACAGCACCAGATCGGCTTCGATCTCAAAATCGCTGCCCTCGGTTTTGACGAACTTGCCGTCGGCCATGGTCACCTCGTGGACCTTCAGCGCGGTGACCTGACCGTCTCGGCCGACGAACTCCTCGGTGTTGACCGAGAACATCCGCTCGCCGCCCTCTTCATGCGCCGATGAGATCCGGAACATCAGCTCGTACATCGGCCACGGCGTGGACTCGGCGCGGGTCTGCGGCGGGCGGGGCATGATCTCGAACTGGTGCACAGTCACCGCGCCCTGACGGTGCACGGTGCCCAGGCAGTCGGCTCCAGTGTCGCCGCCACCGATGATGATGACCTTCTTGCCCTTGGCGGTGATGGGCGGCTCGCCGTCGGGCCCGAGCACGTCGTCGCCCTCTTGGACGCGGTTGGCCCAGGGCAGAAACTCCATCGCCTGGTGAATACCGTCGAGTTCGCGGCCCGGGATGGGCAGATCGCGCGCGACAGTGGCGCCACCGGCCAGCACCACCGCATCGAAGTCGGCGCGCAGCTGCTCAGCACTGATGTCGGCGCCGACGTTGACTCCCGCACGGAATTCGGTGCCCTCGGCGCTCATCTGCTCCAGTCGGCGATCCAGGTACCGCTTTTCCATCTTGAATTCGGGAATGCCGTAACGCAGTAGCCCGCCGATGCGGTCAGCGCGCTCGAAAACGGTGACGCTGTGTCCCGCCCGGGTCAACTGTTGGGCGGCGGCCAGCCCGGCCGGACCCGACCCGACCACCGCAACCGTCTTGCCGGTCAGCTGCTGCGGCGGTAGCGGAACCACCCAGCCTTCGTCGAAGGCGTTCTCGATGATGTCCAGCTCGATCTGCTTGATGGTCACCGGATCTTGGTTGATGCCCAGCACGCATGATGATTCACACGGCGCCGGGCAGAGCCGGCCGGTGAAGTCGGGGAAGTTGTTGGTGGCATGCAGGCGTTCGATCGCATCGCGCCAGCGGCCGGTGCGGACCAGGTCGTTCCACTCCGGGATCAGGTTGCCCAGCGGACAACCGTTGTGGCAGAAGGGAATGCCACAGTCCATGCAACGCGTGGCCTGCTCTTGCAGGGTCTCGTGTGGGAAGTCTTCGTAGACTTCCTTCCAGTCGCGCAGGCGCAGGTCCACCGGTCGCCGCTTCGGGGTCTCGCGGTGGGTGTACTTCAGAAAGCCCCTCGGATCAGCCATGAGCTGCCGCCATCACTGCCTCGTCGACGTCGGTGCCGTCGCGTTCGGCTTCGGCGATCGCCTCCAGTACTCGCTTGTAGTCGCGGGGCATCACCTTGACGAAGCAGCGCTGCTCGCCTGCCCAGTCGCCGAGGATGCGCTGGCCGACCGCGGAGTCGGTCGCGTCGACGTGCGCCTGGATGATGCCGTGCAGCCAGTCGAGATCCTCGTCGTCGAGGGCCTCCAACTCCACCATCTCGGTGTTGAGGTGGGAGGGGAACACCGCGTCGGGGTCATACACATAAGCCACGCCGCCGGACATCCCGGCCGCGAAGTTGCGGCCGGTGCGGCCCAGGATGACCACTTTGCCGCCGGTCATGTACTCGCAGCCATGATCGCCGACTCCCTCGACCACCGCGTAGGCGCCGGAGTTACGCACGGCGAATCGTTCGCCCACCACACCGCGCAGAAACGCCTCGCCGCTGGTGGCGCCGAACAGGATGACGTTGCCGCCGATGATGTTGTCTTCGGCGGCATAGCCTTCCGGCGAATTGTCAGACGGCCGCACCACGATCCGTCCCCCGGACAGCCCCTTGCCGACATAGTCGTTGGCATCGCCGTAGACCCGCAGCGTGATGCCTTTGGGCACAAACGCACCGAAGCTGTTGCCGGCCGAGCCGTCGAACGTGATGTCGATGGTGCCGTCCGGCAACCCCTGGCCGCCATAAGCTTTCGTCACTTCGTGGCCGAGCATGGTGCCCACCGTGCGGTTGACGTTGCTGATCGTCGTGGAGAAGCGAACGGGTGAACCAGAATCCAGTGCCTCGCGGCTCATCACGATCAACTGCTGGTCCAGCGCCTTGTCCAAACCGTGGTCCTGGCTGGAACTGCAGTACAGGTCCTGGTTCATAAACGCCGACTCCGGCTCGTGCAGCACCGGCGTCAGGTCGAGCTTGTGGGCCTTCCAGTGTGCCCGCGCCAGCGTGGTGTCCAGGGCGCCCACTTGGCCGACAGCCTCGTTGAGCGTGCGAAAGCCCAGCGCTGCCATGTATTCGCGGACTTCTTCGGCGATGAACAGGAAGAAGTTCTCGACGAATTCGGGCTTGCCGGTGAACCGCTGCCGCAGTACCGGGTTTTGGGTGGCCACGCCGACAGGGCAGGTGTCGAGGTGGCACACCCGCATCATGATGCAGCCGGACACCACCAGGGGGGCGGTGGCAAAACCGAACTCCTCGCCGCCAAGCAGCGCGGCGATCATCACGTCGCGGCCGGTCTTGAGCTGACCGTCCACCTGGACGACGATGCGGTCACGTAACCCGTTGAGCAGCAACGTCTGCTGGGTTTCGGCCAACCCCAGCTCCCACGGCGCGCCGGCGTGCTTCATCGACGTCAGAGGAGTGGCGCCGGTGCCGCCGTCGTGCCCGGAGATCAACACCACATCGGCGTGCGCCTTCGACACGCCGGCGGCGACTGTGCCGACTCCGTTCTCGGAGACCAGCTTGACGTGGATCCGCGCCGACGGGTTGGCGTTCTTGAGGTCGTGGATCAGTTGCGCCAGGTCCTCGATGGAGTAGATGTCGTGATGCGGCGGGGGTGAAATCAGCCCGACCCCGGGCGTGGAGTGGCGTACTTCGGCAATCCAGGGGTACACCTTGCCGCCCGGAAGCTGCCCGCCCTCACCGGGTTTCGCCCCTTGCGCCATCTTGATCTGAATGTCGCTGCAGTTCGTCAGGTAGTGCGAAGTGACGCCGAATCGCGCGGAGGCGACCTGTTTGATCGCACTGCGGCGCCAGTCACCGTTGGGGTCGCGGTCGAAGCGGCCGATGTGCTCGCCACCCTCGCCTGAATTCGACCGGCCGCCCAGCCGGTTCATGGCGACAGCCAGTGTCTCGTGCGCTTCGGCGGAGATGGATCCGTAACTCATTGCGCCCGTTGCGAACCGCTTGACAATCTCGGTGGCCGGTTCCACCTCGTCCAGCGGAACGGGCGGCCGGAATCCATCGCGGAATTTCAGCAGCCCGCGCAGGGACGCCATCCGCTCGCTCTGGTCGTCGACCAGACGGGTGTATTCCTTGAAGATCTTGTACTGCCCGGTGCGGGTGGAGTGCTGCAGCTTGAAAACGGTGTCCGGGTTGAACAGGTGGTACTCGCCTTCACGGCGCCACTGATATTCGCCGCCCACTTCGAGCTCGCGGTGCGCTCGTTCGTCGGGCCGGTCGAGGAACGCCAGCGCGTGGCGGGTGGCGACGTCCGCGGCGATGTCGTCGAGCGTGATGCCGCCGGTGGGGCAGGTCAGCCCGGTGAAGTATTCGTCGAGCAGGTCCTCGGAAACACCGACAGCCTGGAACAATTGCGCGCCGGTGTAGGACGCTAGCGTTGAGATGCCCATCTTGGACATCACTTTCAGGACGCCCTTGCCTGCGGCCTTGATGTAGTTCTGCAGCGCCTTCTCGAGCTCGATCCCGGTGATGGCACCGCGGTCGAGCATGTCCGCGATCGACTCGAATGCCATGTAGGGGTTGATCGCTGCGGCACCGAATCCGACCAGGGCGGCCATGTGGTGCACCTCGCGGGCGTCGCCAGACTCCACTACCAGCCCGACCTTGGTGCGGGACCGCTCCCGCACCAGATGGTGATGCACCGCTGAGACCGCCAGCAGCGACGGGATCGGGGCCATTTCCTGGTCGGACTCGCGGTCGGACAAGATAATGATCCGCGCACCGTCGGCGATCGCCGCCGAGGTCTGCGACCGTACGTCGTCGAGCGCGGCCTTCAGACCCGCGCCGCCCTCGTTGACCGGGTACAGGCAGCGAATCACTGTGGACCGCAGGCCATGCCGCCGCCCATTGACCTCGACGTCGGGATCGAGGTTGATCAGCTTGGCCAACTCGTGGTTGCGCAGGATGGGCTGGGACAACACGATCTGGCGGCAGGAGTCTTCGGTGGGGTTGAGCAGGTCACCCTCCGGCCCCAGGGCCCCGTGCAGGCTGGTCACCACCTCCTCGCGGATGGCGTCCAGCGGCGGGTTGGTCACCTGGGCGAACAGCTGCTGGAAGTAGTCGAACAGCATCCGCGGCCGCTCTGAGAGCACCGCGACCGGGGTGTCGGTGCCCATCGATCCGAGCGGCTCGGCGCCGGTGCGCACCATCGGGGCCACCAGCAGGTTGAGCTCCTCGTAGGTGTAACCGAAAACCAGCTGCCGCAACACCACCCGGTGGTGCGGCATCTGCACGTAGTTGCCCTGCGGCAACTCCTCCAACGGGATCAGCCCCTTGTCGAGCCACTCCTGATACGGATGTTCGGCGGCCAGTTCTGCCTTGATCTCCTCGTCGGAGACGATGCGGCCCTGCGCGGTGTCGACCAGGAACATCCGGCCCGGCTGCAGCCGCATCCGGCGCACCACCGTCGACGGGTCGAGATCGAGCACACCGGCCTCTGAGGCCATCACGACCAGACCTTCGTCGGTGACCCAGATTCGAGATGGCCGTAAGCCGTTGCGGTCGAGCACCGCGCCGATGATGGTCCCGTCGGTGAACGTCATCGACGCCGGGCCGTCCCACGGCTCCATCAGCGAGGAGTGGTAGGCGTAGAAGGCTCGTCGGGCCGGATCCATCGACTCGTGGCGCTCCCACGCCTCGGGGATCATCATCAGCACCGCGTGCGCCAAGCTGCGACCGCCCAGGTGTAGCAGTTCGAGCACCTCGTCGAAGCGGGCGGTGTCGGAGGCGCCGGGCGTGCAGATCGGGAACAACTTGTCGGCGCTGTCCAGGTCGCCCGGCTCCCCGAAGACGTCCGTGCGGATCAGCGCCTCTCTGGCGCGCATCCAGTTCTCGTTGCCGGTGACGGTGTTGATCTCTCCGTTGTGGGCGATACGCCGGAACGGATGGGCCAGCGGCCAGGACGGGAAAGTATTGGTGGAGAACCGCGAGTGCACGATGCCCAGCGCACTGGTCAGCCGATCGTCTTGCAGGTCGAGATAGAACGCCTTGAGCTGGGGCGTGGTCAGCATGCCCTTGTACACAAAGGTCTGGCCGGAAAGGCTTGCGAAATAAACCGTTTCGCGTCCAGGGCCGTCCTGCCCGGGGCCCTTGGTGCCAAGTTCGTGTTCGGCGCGCTTTCGGATCACGTAGGCGCGCCGCTCCAACTCCATCCCGGAGGCGCCCGCGACGAACAGCTGCCGGAAGGTGGGCATGGCGTCGCGGGACAGGGCGCCCAGCGAGGAATCGTCGGTAGGTACGTCGCGCCAGCCGAGCACCTTTAATCCCTCGGAGGCCACGATCTTCTCCACCGCGGCGCAGGCGGCCGCAGCGTCCTTGGACGACTGCGGCAAAAACGCGATACCGGTGGCGTAGCTGCCCGCGGCCGGCAATTCGAAGTCGACGATCGCACGCAGGAAGTCGTCGGGAACTTGAATCAGGATGCCCGCGCCGTCACCGCTGTGCGGTTCGGCACCCGCGGCACCGCGGTGCTCGAGATTGAGCAGCGCGGTGATCGCCTTTTCCACGATGTCGCGGCTGCGGCGGCCGTGCATGTCGACGACCATCGCCACCCCGCACGAGTCGTGCTCGAAAGCGGGGTTGTACAGCCCGACGCGGTTGGGCGCCATTCTTACCTGACCCTTCACCAAGAACTTTCTGCGCGGCATTCATGAGTAGCCCCGGCGGCGCGGCCCCTATGAAGGCGGCTGAGCCTGTCGGCCCTTGTCGATATCCGGCACGCCAAGCGGCGAAGACCCGGAGCAGGGGAATGCGTCCGTGCAGCGCTGAACGGTGGCCCTGTACCCAGTTCTCGACAAGTCGTAAAACGATATGACAAAAACCGCCTGACATGCCAACTTGATCAATAGTAACCCGTTGATTGGCGGTGCCGATCCGACGAAACCGTCGGAGGTCTGTGAATTTGCCCGTTCTGGTTGCGCGCCTGGGTAATTGCCTGCGGTGACGTTGCGTTGAGCGACTCGCAGCCGCGAATCGCGATACGGCGAATCCAGGCCGTTCGATTTGCTGTGATCACCGCTTGGCGGGATTTCCGCAGGATCTCATCGGCCCCGAGCCGACCGGGGTGCAGTGATGGAACTCACCATAAGCCGTGGCAGCGGGCATTGATGCGGCATTCGCGGGGCTGGTGTGCAATAACCCGCGATCGTGGCCTGTGTAGGCCAAGTTTGCGCGACAACTTTGCGCGAGAGTGCAGATCGCCACCATGCTTCTCCGGTGCCTCGATAATCGATACTGGACTGGCGGCGCCTGTGACACCCACGGCCGGATGCCAGCTGAGGAGCCCATGAACGAGCGCGACGACTTCCTGCGGGACCGATTGCGGCCTGCGCAGCCCGGCGCACCCTCGCGGCCTCAGCCGCGTCCGCAATCACCCGATCCGCGGCCGATGCCGCCGCAACCGTTCCACTCCCTCCGCCAACCGCGCCCACCGGCGGCACCGCCGCGCCCCGGACCACCCCCCGGCCCGCCGGGATCCGCCGGATGGCCCGACTTCGGGGTCGGGCCGCCGCCGCGCCCGTCGCCGCGACGTGCCCCGCCGGGCCGTGGCTGGCGGCGCATGCTCTGGACGGCGACGTTCGGTCTGGTCAATCTGGGCCCGTCGGCGGCAGAACGGCAGGAAGCGGAATTCCAGGCCGTCATCAAATCCGTCCTGCACGGCAACTACAAGGTCGGCGTGCTCGGTAAAGGCGGCGTCGGAAAAACCACCGTCGCGGCCAGCGTCGGATCCATCTTTGCCGAACTGCGGCGCCAGGACCGCGTGGTGGCCATCGACGCCGACACCGCTTTTGGGCGTCTGGGCAGCCGGATCGATCCCCGGACCAGCGGTTCCTATTGGGAACTGACGGCCGACAAGAATCTGCAATCGTTCGCCGATGTCAGCTCTCGCGTCGGCAGTAATTCGGCGGGTCTGTACGTGCTTGCCGGAGAGCCGCCGGCCGGTCCGCGGCGCGTCCTCGATCCGGCGATCTACCGGGAAGCCACGTTGCGACTGGACCGTCATTTCACGATCTCGATCATCGACTGCGGGTCGACGATGGACGCGCCGGTGACCCAGGAGGCCCTCAGCGACCTGGACGCCCTGATCGTGGTGTCCTCGCCCTGGGCCGACGGGGCCTCTGCCGCCGCGCAGACCATGGAGTGGTTGTCTGCGCACGGCCGCACCGATCTGTTGCGGCGAAGCATCGTGGTACTCAACGATTCCGACGGCCACGCTGACAAACGGACGCGGTCGGTGTTGGCTCGCCAATTCCTCGACCGTGGTCAGATGGTGGTCGAGGTGCCCTTCGACCCCCACCTGCGTCCTGGCGGCGTCATCGACGTCACCAGCGAGATGGCTCCGGCGGCGCGACGTCGGTTTCTGCAGATCGCCGCGACGATTGCCCGGTTTTTCGCGTCAGAGCCGCCCGGCGGGCGGGAACGCCGCTAGCGGTTGTCCTCAGAATGCCGCAGCACGCCGATGGGTCGGCGGTTGCTTCGACTGCGGAAAAGTTGAATGTTCAGAGCTCAACGGGCACATGCTTTTCGGCGCATGCGTCGATCACGGCCCTGGTCACGTCCTCGGCGCGTAACGTCTCGAGGTCGTCGACAGTCACCGATCTGCTGGCAGCACGGTGCTGGGCGGCTACGCGCGAATCACGCAGCCGCTCAGCGCGTTCGATCACGTTACGGGCAAAGCGTCCGTTCTGCATGACGTCGATACCGTGGTTGCCGTCCGGCGCCAGAAAGTCCCGCAACCTCTGGCACCCGCCGGTCAGTGCCTCGCGCGCAGCAGGGTCCAGGACGGTGGCCCGCGGCTGCCCGTAGCGCACCGCGATCTCGACCAGCTCGTCGGGGGAATACGACGCGAAGCGCAGCTTACGGTTGAACCGTCCGGCCAAACCCGGGTTGACGGTCAGGAATTCGTCGACTTCTTTCTCGTAGCCGGCCCCGATGAAACAGAAATCGAACCGGTGCACCTCCAGCGCAACCAGCAACTGATTGACTGCTTCCATCCCGATCATGTCCGGCCAGCCATCGTGGTGGCGTTCCACCAGCGAATAGAACTCGTCCATGAACAGGATGCGGCCCAGCGAGCGGTTGATGAGCTCGTTGGTCTTTGGCCCTGACGATCCGACGTATTCGCCGCAGAAGTCCGCCCGTTTGACCTCGACGATTTCCGGGTGTCGCACAATGCCCAGACCCGCATAGATTTTGCCCAGCGCCGCTGCAGTTGTCGTTTTCCCGGTGCCGGGCGGCCCGACCAGCAAGACGTGGTTGGTCTGGCTGGCTACCGGCAGCCCGGCCGCCAACCGCAGGGCCCGGACTTCGATCTGATCCTCGAGCTCGGCCACCGCACGCTTCACTTCGGCCAGACCGACCTGGTTGTTGAGCAGCGCACGGCCTTCAGCCAGCAGTTCGCGGCGCCGCTCTGTGCTTTCTTCTTCCCGACGCTGCTGGCCGGACCGCTCGGTGTTGACGTCCCATTTGTCGGTGCGGGAATCGATCGTCTCCTCGTCGGTGACCGCCAGCTGTAGGCCCGGGTCGGCCAACGCCTGTTTGGCTGCCGCGGTCAGCGCACCATTGATCGTCGCCCTGGACAACCAGATCTGCGCGTTGTCCTGCTCACCGAGCAAGCGGTGGGCCATTCCGCGCACATAGGCGAGATCAGCTGCAATCAGCGGAAATTCGCTGGGGTCGATCGCGACGGTGTCGTTATGGGCGCGGCCATGCTCGCTCGGCTCAGTGGGCCCGGGACGCAGCTCAACTCGGTCGGTCCAATCCAGCGCAACCAGCGGCTGCCCGAGATGGGCCGCGGCATGGGCGGCCAGCGTCGTGGTCGCGGCGCTGACCGCCGACATGATGCTGGCCTGCGGCGGCAGGATAGTGGCCGCAACCGATATCACGTCAGGCCAGCGCTGGGTCGCGAACATCAGGTAGGCGCGGATGTGCTGCTGCCATTGGTGATTTTCCCAGGTGTCCAGCAGAGCCGAATCATCGAGCAGCGCCGCGGCGTTCTGGTACTCGCCGTCGTCGATGAACGTGCTGGCCAACGCCAGTGCCGCGTGTGACGCCTCGGTCACCACGATGGCCAGATACGGACCCGCCTTAACCGGCGCAGACAACGGCACACCGAGCCGATTGGTTTCCCGGTGCAGTCGCGCGCCGCAGGCGTATAGCTTCTGCAGCGTCCACAACTCGTCGTCGCCGGTGGCGATTCGGCCCAGCCAGGCGTCGGCCATCGACGGATCGATCTCGGTTGCCTCCCGGAACCGCACCTGCGCGGCGGCGACATCTGAATCGAATACCGCCATCGCCTGATCAAACCGCTTGCGCGCGGCCACGATCGACGTGCTGGCGGCCATCGGCTATCCCACGAGTCCGGCCGCGCCGAGCATGGCGTGCTCACAGTAGACATAGCGGTTCTCCGCGCGGAACAACTCGACCGCGACGGTGTGCACCTGCCCGGCGGCGTGCACCTCCAGCATCGCCGGACCGGTTTGCATGATCAGCACATCGGCGGATCCTCGGCAGGGCTCACCGGGTTCGCCGACGAAGACCAGCGTGTTCGGCCGAGGCGCCGGCGCAATGGTGCCGTCGACGACGCTGACCGTGGTGCCGGTGGCGGGTCTTGGCTGGTCAGTTACCGCAATATCGGGCGTGCGAATGCTGGCCCACCGCTGCGCGTTCCGAGTATGGACGGTGATGCGCTCACCGGCTGCGGCCATCCGAACCACAATCCGTTTCGCCACCTCGTCGTCGGCGCCGATATGCACTCGGCTGAATTCGCCGGGGTCGTCGAGCGGCAGTGCGAACCGGTTGCCGGCGGCGTCCTTGCCGAGGAGCACACCAGACGGCCCGATCGGCACCGCGAGCTCGCCGGCCAGTACACCACGGCGCATGCCGCCGATCGCCGGCATCGGACCGCAGAGATTCGCGGCGACGCTGTGTAACTGTTCGCCCGGCAGCGTCTGCAACAACACACTCGGCGGTGCCGCCGGCGGCTGGGTGCTGCAGATTGTGATGGCGGCGGCGGCAGTGCCGTCGTTGAACAGCGTGACGTTTTGGATGATGGCGTCAGCGCGCACCGTCCATCCCTGCGCCAACTTGTCGGTGGTGATGTCGCGGGGAAGATAGCCGTAGGTCGTCATCGAACCGGTATCGCTGCGCACCGAGTTCCAGCGCTGTGCACCGGCGTCCAACGCCGACCGGCCCAGCCGTCGCTCCAACTCGAGAATGTCAGTCGCGGTCGCCACCCTGGCGCGAATCCCCCGCTGGCGCAAAGCGCTACCGATTCGCTGCGCGGCCGCCAGTGTCGCGGTGCCGATCGAGGCGCGCCATTGCAACACCTCGGCATTATCGGTGCCCGAAACCCGCACAATGACCCAGGTCTCCCGCCGTCCAGCGTAGGGCACGGCACCGATCAGAGTGTCGTAGACGCGCGGATAGTCGCCGGCGCTGCGGCGCCTCGAACCCCAGCTGACCACACTTAGCGAATCGATCGTCAGGCCCAGACTTTGACGCATCAACGGCTCCAGGGCGGTGATGTCGAGGATGTTCGCGGTGTGCGTCGACGCCGAACCGGTGAACACTGTCGGCGTGTGCGCGGTGCCGAGCAGTTGTACCGCCGCGACCGCAGCGCCGCCCTGGTAGCGGACACCGCCCCCGGCGCCGTCGTTGACCACTGTCACGGGCTCGGTCCAGGCCACTGGCCGGCCGCGCCGCAACCACAACGCCAGCCACGACCACAGCGGTCGACGTCTCCACGGGATCACGGCCGCAACTATTCCGGTCGCCAAACCTGCTGCGCCACCGAGGTATCCACCGAACGACCAGCCGACGACGGCGGCGAGCAGCATGCCGGTGACGGTCGCCTGTCTGCAGGTGGCGTTCATCGCGCTCGCCGGACACGGCCGACGATTGACCCGACCAAGACTGCAGCGGCGACTGCCCCGGCGAAGACCAATGCCATAGTGCGCGCCCGGTAATCCGGTGCCGGCGGTGGCGCGGCCGGCAACACCATCCGGCTCCGCGTAGCCGGTGGAATACGTTCTCCCGGAGGGATATCGAAGGTTAACGCCGCCACTGGGTCCACCACGCCGTGACCTACCTGATTGTCGACCCCGCGTGGCGGGTTGTGGGTGGTTTGCAGGATTCGGTTGATGATCTGGTGGGCGGAGAGCTCCGGATACTTTGCCCGCACCAGCGCCGCGACGCCGCTGACATAGGCGGCCGAGAAACTTGTTCCCCAGAACGGCATGGTCTGCTCTCCCGGGCGGACCGGAGGATAGCCGTTGACCGCAGCGCCGGTTTGCGGAGAGAGCCCCATGATCCCGATACCCGGTGCCGCCGCCGCGACCCACGGCCCGGCAAGGCTTTTGCTGATGGCGACGCCGGTGTTGTCGACTGCGCCCACCGACAGGACGTAGTCGGCGAACCAGGACGGTGAGGACACCGTCTTGACTTGATGCCAGTCGCGGGGGTCGGAAGGATCCAGGGGATCAAAGACCGGGTTCTGGGCGCACGAATCTTCCCCCTCGTTGCCGGCGGCGGCGACGATCACCGCGTCTTTCACGGTGGCGGCGTACCACACAGCGGCGCCGACCGAACTCTGGTCCAGCGGGTCGGCCGCCGACACGCACGACGCCACACTGACGTTGATCACCTTGGCGCCCATATCGGCCGCGTGGACGATAGCTTTCGCCAGAGTGGCGACGGTGCCGGCCTTCTGGTGCCTCTCGGCGTCGCCCAGTCGCGGATTGATCGGCTCGTAGGCCCGCGATGACTGGCGGATGGAGATCACCACCGCGTGCGGGGCAACTCCAACCACGCCGTCGGTGGCGTCTGGCGGCGGCGCTGGCGCGTCGGGGTCTTCATCGGGTTGATCAGCTATCGGCGGTGTGCCCGCATTGACGGGCGGCGGA
Organism: Mycobacterium kyorinense; assembly: GCF_001672775.1. Lineage (GTDB taxonomy): Bacteria > Actinomycetota > Actinomycetes > Mycobacteriales > Mycobacteriaceae > Mycobacterium > Mycobacterium kyorinense_A. The sequence goes on from NZ_LZKJ01000006.1 coordinate 23,045, forward strand.
CCGGTCGGTGCCGGAAAAGCCGGGGCGGCCGGCATTGGGGCGGGCATCGGAATGCCCTGGGGTGCAGCGGCAATCACCGACGCGACGATGGTGCCGTGGGCGTCGCAGTCGGTCAATCCGTCGCCGGCCATGACGTAATCACCGCCAGCGACGACGGGCAATCGGCCGGTGGGATTGATCCCCGTGTCGATCACGGCCACCGGTACCCCATGGCCAGTCGAGTACTGCCAGGCCGCGCTGACGTTGAGCATAGTGAATCCGGGCACGATGGCGGTCACATCCGGTTCTGCGACCGTCGTCGTGCGTGCGCAGACATTGCTCTGACGCATCGGCTCCTCCGGCTCCGGCCTGGCATCCGCGGGTACCCGGGCGGGGTCGACGCTCGGCGGCGGGATAGCTTGGGCCAGCGGCCCGCTGGCCGACAGTCCAACGAGAACCGCGATAGCGGTCACGCAGATGCTCGCAGACGTCATCGCATGCGCACCCAGCTGAACAAGCCGCCGATCCACGCGGCTAACGGCAGGGCGGCGGCAATCGCCGCCAATTCGAGCCACTCGGCGAGCATGCGCACCAGCGGCGTGAATTTGGTGATCGGCACCAGCAGGGCGGTGGCCAGCCCGGTGCCGCCGAACCCGGCCAGGACGACCGCGGCCCAGAGCACTGGTTGGACCGATGCGGACGGCTGGTGCAGCACGCATTTCGCGACGCCTGCGCATGCCGCCGCGGCGGCCCCGCACACCAGGGCCACGGCTTGCCGTCTGTCAGTGAATGCCCGTCCGCGGCTGATGAATATCAGCACGAACAACCCGGCCAACGTGGCCGCCGCTGGGCTACGGCGTTGTCCCGGCATCAGGGTGACCCAAGCCCCGGCAGGCAGTGCCAGCGCGGCGCCCACACAGATGCCGGTGAGCACGCCGTTGGCGCGTACCGCAGCCGCGGCGATCTGCTTACCGCGGGGCGTGGTATCCGGGTTCACCTCATCTTCGGCGTCGACGGGAGACACCGTGTCCACCGGCAGGCCGTCACGTCGACGAAACAGGTCACGGCCGGTGACCGACCCGAAGTGTGGCGGCCGAATTCGGGCGGCCCACAGCGCAATCGTCGGGGCCGCGGTCAACACCACCAGTAACGCGACCAGGGTGCACATGCCCAGCCACTGCGCCGGAAACGGACGCCACATTCTGGCGGCGGCCAAACCCCCTGCCACACCGCACAGCGTGACGATGGCCGCCGTCGCGGCAATACGACGTCGCGTTGACGCGGTCACCGCCCAACTCAGCACGGCGACAGCGAGGGCAGCGATGAATACGTGGGCGGAACCCAGCCGTCCTGGCGCGGCGCCGGCAGCGCCTCCGGCCAGCAGCGGCACTGCGATCCAGCTGAATCCGTCGAGCAGGTCGCCGCGATGCGGCCACCGCAGCCAGACCGCTGTCAGCCCCACACCGGCCAGCACGCCGAGTGCTCCGGTGACGATGGTGGGCGTCAGCGAGTCGGTGCGGGCGCGGGCCCGCAGCGCCAGCGCGAACGCCGTCGCGGCGGCCATCGCCAGGATGGCCAGTGCGGTGTGCACCGCGGTGTCGGCCGTGACGGGTTCGAACAGCTTCTTCCCGATCCGCGCCAAACCGGTCGACAATGACTCGTATTGAGGCTCAAAGGATTCGCCGTGCGTGGCCGGGGCCAGCACCAGCGTGGCACCGTCTTCGATACCGAGTTCATCGAAGGTCTTGCTGATATCCAGCCGCACCCCGTTGACCTTGTGCAGCTCATAGCCCACCCCGGCCGTCAGCTCGGGTAACCCACGACGTTTGAGCTCGTCGCCGAGCAACTCGACAATGTCATCGATGAAGACTTCGATAGGCACCGACGCCGGGTAGATTTGCGAGATCAGGTGCTTGCCGCAGACCACTGCCACAGCGCAGCGCGCCGGAAGCGAGACACTGGCCATCAATGCGCCCGGTCTGCTTCGGGAATGTACTTATCCGCAAGTGCGGCGGCGATTTCGTAGAGGCGCAGCCGTGTCTTCTTCTTCAGCTCATGCTGCGTGTCGATGATGCCGCCTTCCGCGAGATGCGGGTCGTATGGCATGAATTCAACGTTGGCGCCGGCCTGCGTGAATCGCTCGGTAAGGTAGCGCTCCGCCTGCGAATCATATTTGTTACGACTGTCGTTGAGGATGATCACACTGCGGGATACCAGCTCGTGGTAACCCATCGACCGCAACAGGTCAATCGACCGTGACACCGGAAGCGAGGTATCCACCGTCAGGCCGGATACGAACGCAAGCGTGTCGCAGGCATCGAAGACGGCCTTCATCACCGGATGCTCGAGATCGTCGGAAGTGTCGATCACGATGACGTTGTGGGTGCGTCGCAGCCGCGACAGCACGCCGGTGAACATCGACGGGGCCAACGGCCGCGGTTGGCCGGACCCGCGGTTTCCGGCCAGGACATCCAATCCGATGCTGTTCTGCCCGAGGTGCTCGCGAATGTCGGCATAGCCCTGGACGTCCGTGTCATTCAGGACGTCGGCGTAATCGCCGGGCGGTGCTTCATCGATCCGGCCGGCCAATGTCCCGAAACCGGGCGCGGCGTCGACGGCGACCACGTTCTCGGGACGGCACTCGCGAAACACTGCGCCGATGCAGGCGGTCATGGTGGTCTTGCCGACGCCCCCTTTGCCCGACACAACGCCGATCACGTACTGCTTACGGATGTGGCGCCGGATCCGGGCCTGCAAATCGCGGTGATGGCGTTCAGCCGCCGATTCGCCCAGGTTCACGGCATGAAACGACGCACTGTAGAAGAACTTTCGCCATCCCGCTGCAGGTGGGATCTTCCGCGGTGCGACCATGTCAGAAATCCGTAGTCTGCCCGAGACCAAATCATGGTCCTCGCAACGGTTTTCCTCATCCAACTTGTCGATGGGAATACCACCCTTCGTGCGTCGGCAGCCCTTGCACCATCGCCTTTACCGCTGACCCGATGGCAGGCGTCGTCCCCGGCGCGACGATCAGCCAGCTCTTGCCCGCAGCAACGACATGCTCGGCCAGCAGCCGGCCTTCCGGGGTGTCGATGATCGTCACGGCGCTGTCGTCGATGCGCGAGCGGGTGAGCCGACCGGTATCCGTGTGGATCGCGACGATGGAGACCTGAGCCGATCGCTTCGAGTCGCCCGCCCACTTCAGAATCTGCTGCTGGTCGGCGTCGAGGTGTTGGGCGGCCAAAAACCGCCACAGCGCGTCCTGATTGGGCGCTTCGGCACGCATAACCGCGGCGTCGACGGTGACCGGTCGCAGCGGCGCCGCCGGCCGGCACCCGCACAGTCGCTCGATTTGAGCACTGATCAGCGCCTCGCCCGTGTCTGCCGCGCTGGTGGTTCCAGCGCCGTGTATCCGGATGCTGCTGGCCGAGCGTTCCATGACCACCCACCATTGGCCGCATCTGGCGAGTAGAACCCGCGCCGATTCAACGTCGTGCGGTGATCGGAGTTGCATGAGCAGTGCCATGTCGCGCCGGGACAGCACTGTTAGCCATTCGACGACCGTGTTGTCCACTGCACCCGACTCGTCGATGACGCCGTGCGCCCGCAGTTCGTCGGCAATCGGATGTGCCAGCGCCAGTTGTCTGGGTTCGACGCTGGGTAGGTGCGGCCGCAGTCCCAATTCAGGTGCGATGACTTCCACACCGGTGAGCACTTGAAGCACCCACAGCCCATCTAGCGTGGTCGTTAACACCTGTCCCCCAACCTAATCGGGCAGTCAAGCTAGATGAATGCCTGGCTGATGGCCTGGTCGGTTGCCTGGGCGCTCTCCGCCGTGTTGTTGACGACGTGTCCGTGTTGGCTGACAGTTTGGATCAGGCCTTCCAGGCCATGCAGCATCTGTTGCTGGGCGTCAAAGAACGCAGTGGCTCCGGTGCCCTGGAAGAAGTCGGCCAATGCCTGAGTGCGGTGCTGAATGTCGTCGTGGATTTCCATCAGCTGCGCAGCCCGCGAGGCGACGTCGGCGGCAAATCCGGTGACTGCCCCGTAGTTGTACGTGATTTGGTCTGTCATATCCTGTCCTTTGCTTGGCTTCTGCTAGCTCGCCGCACCGAACAAGCCGGTAAATCCATGGGATGCATCGGCTTCGTGGTTTTCCATCAGCGCCGCCGCGCGGCCGAGTCCATGAGCCAACCGTTGGCCGCCCGTCACCGTCTGCTGAAGGTCGTGGTTGATCTGCCCGGCGGTGGCCAGTGACGTGCTACCCGCCTGGCCGTGCCACGTGGCCACGCTGATGACATTTTCGTGACTGCTCAGGTAGTCGTTGGCTACAGCGGTCGCATACTGCAGGGCCGATTCGACAGCCTGCTGGGTAGTTCGCAGCAATTCCGGTGTCACAACGGTCGCGTTTGGCATGCCTGCTCCTTGATTTCCGGTCCCCGAGCGGGGGTTTGGATAGCAGTGTAGGCGGGGCTCGCAGGTTGTCACTTCACTCGGGAGCAAACTTTATGGCGCGGCGTAATGTCTACGCGACAACAGCATTAGCAACAGCTAGCAAACCGGACAAAATTTGTCCTGTGCTATTCGTCGGGCACGGGGTCGGCGTCGACGGCGACGTGTGCGCGAGCCACCACTCGCTTGTCTGGCACCCGATCGCCGCGTGGGGACGGACCGGCCGGTGTCATCGGCATTGCGCTGCCGGCCGCCGGGGATGTCGTCGGGCTGCGGTGTGCGGCAGCGCCGAGCAGATCGCTCCGCAGACCGGTGGGTCTTCCGCCGACTGGTGGCTCGAAGCTGCTAGCCGGACGGGTGTAGCTGGTGAGCCCGGCTCCCGGATACGCACCCACACCGCTTGCGCCACTGAAGGTTCCACTAGTAAGCCGACCAGCACCTTCGCCGGCGCGCAGTGCCGGCTCCCCGCCCGACGTCGTCGCCCCTTCCGGGATCGCGGCCGTCGGGAACATGCCGCCGACGGTCTGCAGGAAGGCTTGCGGCATGCCCGCCAACCCCTGCATCGGTGTCTGGGCCGATGTCGTCAACGGCTGGAGGACGCCCGATACCCCTTGTTGCAACGGTTCGATCAGCGCACTGAGCCCTTCGGACGTGGCGGCGGGCGTGGACGTCGTCTGACCCACCGACTGCGCAGCCCGGTTGGAAAGCTGCAGCGCATCATTCATGCCGGTTTGCGCAGCTGCCTCGGCGACGGCCTCGCCGGCCGCTGCTGGCCCGGCCGGTGACGCCGCCACGGGCGCAATTGGCGGCGGCAACGCCAACGCGATGCAAAGTGTGCCCAGCGCAGCCGAATACGCCCAGCCCACGCTCGAATTGTGCGGCCAGTGTTCGCCGAAGTACTCGCTATCCAGGCCCACGATTTCCGGGGTGCGTATGCCGAAGAAGTTGGTGGCATTGGCGGCCACCCACTCGTCGCGATTGAGCTGACATACCTGCGCTGGAATCACCGAAGAACTGGCAGCGATGAACGCGTCCACGGCGGCTTGCGTTAGCGCAATCTTTTCCATCGTCCAGGCCGCCAGTGTCTGTAGCGCCGCGTTGAGCCCGAGCACAGCTGTTGTGGAGGAAACCGCGCCCAAACCTTGCCAGGCCGCCGCGGTCGCTGCGGTGTTAACGGCCGAGAGACCCATAACCGTTTCGTGGCAGGAGGTTTCGGCTGTCCACGCCGCGTTGTTGGCGATCACCGACGCTGGCGAGCCGGCCTCGAAGGTAGCGGCGATCACCTCCGGTGGACCAGACCACCGCGGGTCGGGCATAGGTCTGCTTACTAGGCCAAGTTGGCCGCGCGGACCGCTTCGGTGGCGGTGTAGGTGCCCGAAGCGAGGACTTGGGTCCCGGCGAATGCCGCCCGCTGGCCGGCATGCTCGGCGGCGGCCGCAAGGTAGGCGGCGCCGGCCGCATTCAAAGCCGCGGCGAATTCGGCTGAATCCACATCCGCGGCCATCGGCACCACGCCGGTAAGCGCAGCTGCGCCCGCCGCCGAGGCCGCTGATGTCTGCGCGCTGATCGCTGCTTCGGTCGCTGCCGAGACCTCGACGGCACCCGGAATTACATTGAGTGGCAACACCGTATCCCTCCCATGATGGCTTGACCGGAATCGCAAATCGCCCCGATTTTGGAATCGACTCGAGTCCAGGGTGCGCCAGGTGGGCGCGACGCACAATTCACCGGCACTGCACTAGCGCTATCAGTGCCGGCGAGAGATCCGGTTTTAGGCTCGCAGCCGCTCGCGGCGCAGTAACTCCACCTCCGGCAGCTCCAGTGGTGCGAGCTCACCGACCACCCGTGTCAACAGCCAATCGGCAAGCTCAGGATTACGCGCCAGACATGGCCCGTGCATGTAGGTGGCGATCACACTGCCCTGCACCGCGCCGTCCAGCCCGTCGCCGGCGCGGTTGCCAGCCCCCTTCTTCACGGCGCCCAACGGTTTCGCGGCCGACCCGAGCACAGTTCCGCCGCGATGGTTTTCGAAACCGGTCAACGGCGCCGTCAATCCGCCCAGTAGCGGGGCGCTGACCACCTCGCCGATGGTGCGGTCGCGCTGCGGCGACGTGGTCGCGTCCAGCAGACCCACCCCGTCGACGCGTTCGCCTGCCGACGTTTCGTACCACTGACCCAGTACCTGGATGGCAGCGCAGATCGCCAACACCGGCGCGCCCCGCGCCGCCGCGCGCTGCAACCCCGGATGTTTGATCAGATGGCGGGTGGCCAGCCGCTGCGCGTAGTCCTCGGCCCCGCCCAATGTGTAGAGATCCAGTGACTCGGGCACCGGGTCGGCAAGCGTGATCTCGACGATGTCGGCCGCGATGCCCCGCAAAAGCAACCGCTGCCGCAACACCACTGCGTTACCGCCGTCGCCGTAGGTGCCCATGACGTCGGGCAGCACGAGCCCGATCCGTACCGTCACCGTAAGCGCTCCAAGGCCCGGTGCAACTGCAGGAAAGCCGTGTAGTTGGCCACGACCTCCACCGGCCCCGCCGGACACGACGCGATGGCCGCCAGCGTGTCATGCACCAGGGTGTGCTGGACCCCCGCGTAGCCGAGCCGCACCGCGAGATCCGTGCCGCGCTCGCCCGCCGCGACGACGGCAGTCTCCTCGAAATGCTCGAACCGCACATCCCACAGCCACGACAGGTCTTCGCCGTCGGGCACCTGGCCGTTGACTGCGATGACGACGCCCGCGGCCTGCTTGTCCACCATTGACAGCGCCTCCTGCCACCCGGCCGGATTCTTGGCCAGCAGGATCCGTACCGTGTGTTCGCCCACGCGGACGGTGCGATACCGACCGGCGACCTCGTCGACCGTGCCGACCGCGGCGACCGCCGCCGCCGGATCGACACCCACCGCGACGGCGGCTGCCACCGCTTGCGCCGCGTTGCCGCGGTTCACCGATCCCGGCAACGCCAGCCGCATCGGCAGCACCAGCCCGTTCGGCCCGTAGAGCCGCTCGTCGTCGAACCACCAGTGCGGGCTGGGTCGCTGGAACTCCGCGCCGGTGGAATACCAATGATCCCTATCGCGGACGATCACCTCACCGCTGCGCGGGCAGCTCACCGAGTCGGCCGACCAGCCGGCCCCTGCGGCCACCCAGATGACGTCGGTGCTGTCGTAGGCGGCCGAGGTCATCAGCACGTCGTCGCAGTTGGCGACGACCACCGTTTTGGGGTGCCGGGCCAATCCGGCCCGCAGCGTGCGTTCGATGACGTTGATCTCGCCCACGCGGTCCAGTTGGTCGCGGGACAAGTTGAGCAATACGACGACGCGAGGTTCGACGGCGTCAGCGACGTGCGGGACATGCATCTCGTCGACTTCCAGTGCAGCCAGCTCGGCGTCGCGGCCGGCAGCCAGCGCAGCCACCAGTCCGGCGTCCATGTTGGCGCCCTCGGCGTTGGTGGCCACCGCCCCGAGACTGCCCAGTGCGGCCGCGGTCATCCGGGTCGTCGTCGACTTGCCGTTGGTCCCGGTCACGATCACCGTGCGGCGGCCCGTCCCGAGTTGATGCAGTATCGAGCGGTCGAGCGTCATCGCCACCAGGCCGCCGATCATCGCGCCCGCCCCGCGCCCGGTCACCCGCGATGCCCACCGCGCGCCGGCCCCGGCGGCGAGGGCCAGGCGTCCCCGGGCGGTAATCACCCGCGCAGTTTAGGGCGATCGCAAGCGCGGCGCTTGCGCCGGGCGCAGCGGGTCGCCCTCGGTCGGTTTGAGGCGATCGCAAGCGCGGCGCTTGCGCCGGGCGCAGCGGGTCGCCCTCGGTCGGTTTGAGGCGATCGCAAGCGCGGCGCTTGCGCCGGGCGCAGCGGGTCGCCCTCGGTCGGTTTGAGGCGATCGCAAGCGCGGCGCTTGCGCCGGGCGCAGCGGGTCGCCCTCGGTCGGTTTGAGGCGATCGCAAGCGCGGCGCTTGCGCCGGGCGCAGCGGGTCGCCCTCGGTCGGTTTGAGGCGATCGCAAGCGCGGCGCTTGCGCCGGGCGCAGCGGTTCGCCCTCGGGAATTTAGTTCACGGCACGGCGCGCGTTAAATCCACGACACGACGCGCGGCGAACCGGCGATGTCGGTCCGACGTGCCATCCTCCCTTTATGGGGATCGCTTGGGGTCGACCGGCCAGTGAGCCCGGCGCGGGCTGGGCCGTCATCGATGTCGAAACCTCGGGCTTTCGGCCAGGTCAGGCCCGGATCATCAGCCTGGCGGCGCTGGCACTCGACGCTGAAGGCCGCATCGAGGAATCCGTCGTCAGCCTGCTGAACCCCGGCGTCGACCCTGGACCCACTCACGTGCACGGGCTGACCGCCGCGATGCTCGAAGACCAGCCGCAGTTCACCGACATCGCCGGCGATGTCGTCGAGCTGCTGCGCGGACGCACCCTGGTCGCACACAATGTCGCGTTCGACTATGCGTTCTTGGCCGCGGAAGCCGAGATCGCCGACGCCGAATTGCCCGTCGACACCGTCATGTGCACGGTCGAGTTGGCGAGACGGCTGGGCCTCGGGACCGACAATTTGCGGTTGCAGACGCTGGCTGCGCATTGGGGAGTAGCGCAAGAACGCCCGCACGATGCCTTCGACGACGCTCTGGTGCTCACCCGCGTGCTAGCCGCCGCGCTGCAGCGGGCGCGTGAGCGCGACGTGTGGCTACCGGTGCGGCCGGTCACTCGCCGCCGGTGGCCGAACGGCCGGGTCACACACGACGAGCTGCGACCGCTGAAGATGCTGGCGTCTCGGATGCCGTGCCCGTATCTCAACCCCGGGCCGTATGTGCGGGGCCGTCCGCTGGTGCAAGGCATGCGGGTGGCGCTGGCGGCCGAGGTCCGACGCACCCACGAGGAACTGGTCGAACGGATCCTGCACGCCGGGCTGGCCTATACCGACGCCGTCGACCGTGACACGTCGCTGGTGGTCTGCAACGAGACCCAGCCCGGACACGGCAAAGGCTATCTGGCCCGTGAGCTGGGCGTTCCGGTGGTTTCCGATGCGCAGTTCATGGATTCCGTCGGCACCGTCGCCGGCGGCACCGGCGTCGAGGACTTCACCGAGCCGGCCGATGCCGGCGAACAGTTCGCGCTGTTCTGATTGCCCGGCTTCTCCTCGCGCCGCTGTGCGGCGCGCATCGGCGCCGCGCGGTTCTGATTGCCCGGCTTCTCCTCGCGCCGCTGTGCGGCGCGCATCGGCGCCGCGCGGTTCTGATTGCGCCTAGCGAGCTGCCCGATTGACCGCAGAGACAACCGCCCGCAGCGACGCGGTGGTGATCGACGGCGCGATGCCCACACCCCACACGGTGCGGCCGCCCGCCGGGCCCGTGGGGCGACGACCCGCTTCGCCCGGCTCCGCCGCGCCCGCGGTCCTCACCGTGGCCTCCACATACGCCGCCGCCTGAGCTTCCTCGCCGGCGCTCATCGCGTGCTCGGAATAGTCCAGCACGGCCACGTCGAACCCCACCCGGCCCAACGCGTCGACGAACGCAGCCAGCGGGCCGTTGCCGGTGCCGCTGATCTCGGTCTCGGCCCCGTTGACTTTCACGGTCGCGACGATGCCGGTGGTTCCGCTGTCCTCGTCGGCGGCGTCGACCCGGTGCTTCATCGGCTCCAGCGGTCGCACCGGTGCCAGGTACTCCTCAGCAAAGGCGTCCCACATCTCTTTCGGTGAGATTTCGCCGCCCTCGCCGTCGGTGATGTGTTGGATCACCTGGCTGAACTCGATCTGCAGACGGCGCGGCAGCGCCAGGCCGTGGTCGGCCTTCATGATGTAGGCCACCCCGCCCTTACCGGACTGCGAGTTGACCCGGATCACCGCCTCGTAGGTGCGGCCGACATCACGCGGGTCGATCGGCAGATACGGCACCTGCCAGAGCATGTCGTCGACGTCGGAGTTTGCTTCGTCGGCCGCGATCTTCATGGCGTCCAGGCCCTTGTTGATGGCGTCCTGGTGGCTGCCGGAGAACGCAGTGTAGACCAGGTCGCCCCCGTAGGGATGCCGCTCGTGCACCGGTAGCTGGTTGCAGTACTCCACGGTGCGCCGGATCTCGTCGATGTCCGAGAAGTCGATCTGCGGGTCCACCCCGCGGCTGAACAGGTTCAGCCCCAGCGTCACCAGGCACACGTTGCCGGTGCGCTCACCGTTGCCGAACAGGCAGCCCTCGATCCGGTCGGCGCCGGCCTGATAGCCCAACTCGGCTGCGGCAACAGCGGTTCCGCGGTCGTTGTGCGGATGCAGACTCAAGATCACGGCGTCGCGGCGTTTCAGATTGCGGCTCATCCACTCGATCGAGTCGGCGTAGATGTTGGGGGTGGCCATTTCCACGGTGGCCGGCAGATTGAAGATGACCGGGTTGTCCGGCGTCGGTTGGATGACATCGCCGACGGCGTCGCACACCTGCTTGGCGTACTCCAATTCGGTGCCGGTGTAGGACTCCGGGGAGTACTCGAACCGCCACTGGGTGCCGGGATATTTGGCGGCTTCCTCCACGCATTTGCGGGCTCCGGCCACCGCGATCTCCTGTACCGCGGCGCGGTCGGCGCGGAACACCACCCGACGCTGCAGGATCGAGGTCGAGTTGTAGAAGTGCACGATTGCCCGCGATGCGCCCTCGCAAGCCTGGAAGGTGCGCTCGATCAGCTCAGGCCGGCATTGGGTCAAGACCTGGATGGTGACGTCGTCGGGGATGAGGCCCTGCTCGATGATCTCGCGGACGAAATCGAAGTCGGTCTGGCTGGCCGACGGGAAGCCGACCTCGATTTCCTTGTAACCCATGCGCACCAGCAGTTCGAACATGCGGCGTTTGCGCGCCGGGCTCATGGGGTCGATCAGGGCCTGGTTGCCGTCGCGCAGATCGACCGCGCACCACATCGGGGCGCGACGGATGACCTGGTCCGGCCAGGTTCGGTCGTCCAGTGCGACCGGTTCGACCTCCTCGGCGAACGGGCGGTAGCGACCGATCGGCATCGACGAGCCGCGCTGGGTGTTCCAGACGGGCTGCGCGGCATGGGGCGCACCCGCGGGTTTGGTGATGGTTCGACCGGACCTGAAGGCATCGGCGGAATCGGCTGGATCGGGAGAAGAAAAGGTTGTCACGATGATTGCTCCGGGGGATGGGAGGGAGCCGAAAGGCTACGACCGGCGCATCGCGAACACCCGCGACGGGAAGCCGGTCTGGATCAGACCCCGCCGCGGCGTCCGAGGAGGAGCACGCGCTGCACGGTGTGTACTTTACCGCGCTCGCTGCTGTCACCAAAACGTTTTGAACGCCGACGTAACCGCGTGCTCGTCCGTGGGCCATTGGACGGCCCGCATCCTCGTTGGGCGGGCACGTATTCTGTTGTCGACCTAAAACCGGTGGACCGAAAGGACGAGAGTGGCGCTCGTCGTGCAGAAGTACGGCGGATCGTCGGTGGCCGACGCCGACAGCATCCGTCGCGTTGCTGAGCGCATCGTCGAAACCAAAAAGCAGGGCAACGACGTGGTCGTGGTGGTCTCGGCGATGGGCGACACCACCGATGATCTGCTCGAGCTGGCCCAGCAGGTATGTCCGGCGCCGCCAGCGCGGGAGCTGGACATGTTGCTGACCGCCGGTGAGCGCATCTCCAACGCGCTGGTGGCAATGGCGATCGAATCGTTGGGATCGCAGGCCCGGTCCTTCACCGGCTCGCAGGCCGGCGTCATCACGACCGGCGCGCACGGCAGAGCCAAGATCATCGACGTCACCCCGGCCCGGCTGCAATCCGCCCTCGACGAAGGCAAAGTTGTGCTGGTCGCCGGCTTCCAAGGTGTGAGCCAGGACACCAAGGACGTCACCACGCTGGGCCGCGGCGGCTCGGACACCACCGCGGTGGCGCTAGCGGCGGCCCTGAACGCCGATGTCTGCGAGATCTACACCGACGTCGATGGCATCTTCAGCGCAGACCCCCGCATCGTGCCGAACGCCCAGCACCTGAAGACCGTCACCTTCGAGGAGATGCTCGAGCTGGCGGCCTGCGGCGCCAAGGTGCTGATGCTGCGCTGCGTCGAGTACGCCCGCCGCTACCACCTGCCCGTCCACGTCCGCTCGTCCTATACGGACAAGCCGGGCACCATTGTTTCCGGATCGATCAAGGACATCCCCATGGAAGACGCCCTCCTGACCGGAGTCGCCCACGACAAGAGCGAAGCCAAAGTGACCGTCGTCGGCATCCCCGACCTGCCCGGTTATGCCGCCAGGATCTTCCGGGCGGTCGCCGACGCCGACATCAACATCGACATGGTGTTGCAGAACGTGTCCAAGATCGAAGACGGCAAGACCGACATCACCTTCACCTGCCCGCGCGACAACGGACCGGCCGCGGTGCAGAAACTGGAGTCGCTCAAGGCCGAGATCGGCTTCTCCGAGGTG
>NZ_LZKJ01000007.1 GCF_001672775.1 Mycobacterium kyorinense
CGACGCCGGGCCGCGCCACTCACTGGTCAGCTGCGTGATCACCCTGTCGTAATCGATTGCGGCGGACTCCAACTCGGCGGCCAGCCACCGCCAGGACGACGCCGCGGACATCATCGCCGCCGACCCCGGTCCGGCATACATGCGAGCGGAGTTGACCTCTGGCGGTAACGCCCCGAAATCCAGCACTACGTCTCCTCTAGCTGGTCGCGGCGGCGTTGGCGGCTTCCGTGGCCGCGTACGAACCGGCGCTGGTGCCCAGCATGTTCACGAACATGTCGTGAATTGCCGCGGCTTGGACGCTGGCCGCCTGATACATCCGGGCATGCGTGGCGAACTGTGCCGCCGTCAGCGCCGAAATCTCATCGGCTGCCGGCGGCACTATTCCCGTCGTCGGGCCCGCCGCAGCCGCATTCTGCGCCGCCACTGACGCGCCGATAGCCACCAAATTGCGAGCCGCAGCGGATAGCACCTCCGGCTGGGTTTCTACGAACGCCACGCTGATTTCTCCTCAGTGCTCGGTCTCAACGGCCTTCACGAGCCGCTCGCTAGCGACGTTAGATGGCCGGGAGCCGACTGTGCACTACCAACGACGAGTGTTCACCTAAAGATAGAAAGAGTTCATTACTGCGTACCGCTGACGCCTCTGAACGCCTTATATCTTCATTAGTGAACTTATGTCTCAGATAGTGGATCGCAGCCGTCGCCGATGGCGAGGAAGGGCATCGCATTCGTGACTACGAGGTCGAGTAGATCGGCAGGCTGTAGCGACCGACGAGGCCAGGACGTCAAGTAGTGGATTACGGAGCATTACCGCCGGAAGTCAACTCTGGCCGGATGTACGCCGGCGCGGGCGCGGGACCGATGTTGGCGGCCGCCGCTGCCTGGGACGTGTTGGCCACCGACCTGTACACGACCGCGTCCTGCTACGGCTCGGCGATCTCCGAAATCAGTGGCCTGTGGTCGGGCCCGGCGTCGATTTCGATGGCCGCGGCCGCCGCGCCCTATGTGACGTGGTTGTCCACCACCGCGGCACGGGCCGAGCAGGCGGCGGTCCAGGCCAAGGCCGCCGCGATTGCCTATGAGGCCGCCTTTGCGATGACGGTGCCGCCGCCGGTGATCGCGGCTAACCGGGCGCAGCTGATGATGCTGATCGCGACGAACTTCTTCGGGCAGAACTTTCCGGCTATCGCCGCGACCGAGGCGCACTACTCGGAGATGTGGGCCCAGGATGCGGTGGCGATGTATGGCTACGCCGGCGCCTCAGCGGCCGCGTCGGCGTTGACGACGTTCGACCAGCCGCCGACCACCACCAACCCCGCCGGGCAGGGCATGCAGGCCGCCGCGGTCACCCACGCCGCTGCCACATCGGCCGGAACTGGCGCACAGTCGGCCGAGTCGCAGCTACTGGC
>NZ_LZKJ01000008.1 GCF_001672775.1 Mycobacterium kyorinense
ACAGTGATCACTCTCCAATCGAAGGGTGCTCACTTTTCGACCGGAATCACCTGCTCACTTTTCGACCGGAACCGACACACCTCTACGGTGGGGCGGGCGGGGCTCGAACCCGCGACCAACGGATTACCGATAGGCAGCTCTCGCTCATTCCGAAGCTTGCTGTGCCTCTGTGTCACAACGCGATTCGATTCCGCCGGGCTCCGATGCGGGCCGGGCGATTCAGGTCCATTCCGAATCATTATCGATGAATAAACGATGACCGAAAGCGCCTTTCCGAGACTCCGATACCCGCCGACGGACGCATCCGCCATTGCGGGACTTATGAGCAACGTCCCGCCGGTCGCGGCTGGCATCAGCCCGGTTGCGCAACGATCTCCTCGGGAGGCACTGCCGCCCCTCCTGCCTCGATACACGCCTCCCGACCGTCTCGCTTGTGCCACCGCTGAGCAGGCGAAGTGACTCCAATACGAGGTCGTCGAAAATTCGAGTAGTCGACTACGCATGCGGCGTGGTTACGACGGTTCGACACTTGCCGAATAACCGCGAACCCGCCGCTGCCCGACGAAAGGGTCAAGACCAATGAAGACACTCGGAGTAGCGGCTGCCGCCGCTATCGCATTCGCACCGTTTGCGGTGCTCCCGGTGCAGCAAGCACCACCGGCACACGCCGGACCGTTGTGTCCCAACGAGCCCAACCTGGCTGGCAATCCTCGCTACGAGCAGCTGCACCAGCAATGCTTGCAGGCCGAACAAAACCAAAACGAATGCTTTGATGCCACCGGCTGCACGCCAGGTGACCCGTGTGTGGTCGGCTCGCCCATCGAGCGCGGCGCGTGCGCCGATGCCCGTGCAGCAGGCCAGCTCCCCAAGTAACTAAGGAGAGCCATGAAAATCGCAGCAGCGACAGCCTCGGCTGTCTTGTTCACCGCCCCCGTGGTGCTGGCCGTACCCGCACAGGCAGACCCCGCCTCAGGCTGCAGCGAGATCACAGGGCGACTGTCCATCTGCCCGGAGGGCTTACACCCCCCAGATGGTTACCGCTGCACGACCTGGGACAAGGCTACGGGCAATTGCCTGCCGCCATGCAACTTGATCGACATACAGGGCAAGGTGTATCCCCAGGACAACCGTCCATGTAGCGACGCTGGCGAGATTCACAAGCCGTAAAGGAAGGAGGCGGGCATGAGTTTTATAATCTCTTTCCTGGGCGCGCTTGTGCTCGGTATCGGGATGTTTATCGGGTTCCTCAGCGGCAACTGGGGATTGGCTTTCGCCGTCCTGAGCATTGCCCTGGCACTGATAACGATCAGCAACGTATTCGCCCCGCCGGGGTGGGCGTTCAAGCAGGCAAACCGGTTGTCGAAACCCCTGTGGGTGCTGATCGGAATAGCCGCCCTGTTTCCGCCGTTGGGGTGGATCTATTTCGCTGCGTGGCTAATCTGCGGCCGCACCATTAGGAACGCTTGGATAGCCACAGACCCCGACGGGTACAGGGGCAGCGTCCTCGCATCGATTCTTGCCAGTCACTGGTGATGAGGGCGACGGTGATACCTGCCGTACTGGCGGCGGGTATCACCTGCGCCCCACCGGCGCAGGCCGACGGCAACGCGGCGAACCTGACCCAGATCGTCGGAAACCTCTAAATACAGGTCCAGCGGGGTTGCACGCCGCAGACACCACCCAGCTTCCACGGCATCAATTGGGACAACGGCGTCCCCGGTGGTAACGGTGGTAGCGGGCGGATCATCGACGCCAACTCGAGCCTCGGCAGTCCGTTCCAAGTGCTGTGGGGCCTGAACAATATGCCGCTAGCCGGCTACCGCGCGGTGCCCGCGCAGCCCAACGGCTATTGGTTCATCAACGTCGAGTTCTGCTGAGAACGCTAATCGGTGCGCTACCCGCTGGCCGTCATCGACTTCACCGCCGCCAGCTGGCCACGACGACCTTGCGCCGACGCCGACCGCAACTTCTCCAGCAGCAAGGCCAGCACCGTCGCCACCGCCGGCTGCTGATCAATGGCCTTCGGGAGCACGCCGACGTGTGAGAACTTTCTTCCCTACGTATCGAGGCCGAGATCGACGGCTTGGCCTCGGAGGCCCGCCCTGGTCTGGCACAGGCGGCGCTATGCCTGGCGCGCTTGATGGACACCCGCCGGCCATGTTGAAAAATAGCCTTTGACGTGGGGCTGTTCAGGTGG
This sequence comes from Mycobacterium kyorinense, assembly GCF_001672775.1. GTDB lineage: Bacteria > Actinomycetota > Actinomycetes > Mycobacteriales > Mycobacteriaceae > Mycobacterium > Mycobacterium kyorinense_A. The sequence goes on from NZ_LZKJ01000008.1 coordinate 2,198, forward strand.
GGCGGGCGGGGCTCGAACCCGCGACCAACGGATTATGAGTCCGCGGCTCTAACCAACTGAGCTACCGCCCCCTGGTGCGTCTACCAGGATGTCTTCTTTCTCTAGCTAATCACGCTTCGGCTCAATTGGTTCGTTATGCCGCAGTGGTACCGCAGCGGCATCGATAGCCTTGCCCAGCGCCGCGGCAACGCCGGCCAGATCGTCGTCAAACAAGTGCCCATACCTATCGAGAGTCATCGCCGCGGTGGCGTGTCCCAGCAGACGTTGCACGACTTTCACGTTAGCGCCCGCACTGATTGCCAGGGACGCGCAGGTATGCCGCAGCCCATGCGGAGTCAGCCCATCTATCCCAACATCGGCGCAAGCCTTATCGAACCGCCAGCGATACTCGTCAACCGACAGGTACCCGCCACCGTTGACGCGCGACGGGAACACGAGCGCGTTCGGCTCGTCGGGCAGTTCGGCGCTGAGCCGCTCCCATACAGGTTCAGGGACGGGCACCTGGCGAGCACGGTTCGTCTTGGTGGTCGTCTCCACAATGCCCTTGCCCGCGACACCGCTAGCCGATGCCCGAATGGTCAGTTCCCTATCCCCCACATGTCGGCGCCGCAGCGCCGCAGCCTCACCGAAGCGCAGCCCGCAATACCCCAGCACAAGGGTAAGTGTTCCGTACGGTCCCATTGCATTAGCGAGCTGCAGTAGCTCAGTGTGTGTCAGGTACCGCCGCTCCCGTTCAGTTGGGGCGGGCAGGTCCTCGCTCCGCTTTACCTTTAGCGCGACATTCGTCGCGATCTTCCCGGTTCTCACGGCGTACCTGAGCACCGCACCGACGAGCTGGTGGGCTTGGGTGATCCGGCTGCCCGACAGGGGTTTGCCCTTCTGCGAGCCATCCACCGCGAGGCTGCCCAGCCAGGTTGTGTATGCCTCGTAATCGATCTGCTTGAGCGGGACATCACCCCACCTGGGCAGCACAACGGTGTCGAGCAGCGACCGGTACCCGGCGAGCGTTTTAGGCTTGCGGTGCGCTTTAGTTGTGAACCATCGCTCAGCGACGTCACGGAACAACTCAGAGCCTTTTCGGGGGTCTACATATTCCCCTCTGTGGATATCGGCGGTAAGGCCATTCAGGAATGCCTGAGCGTCTGGCTTGCGGCGGAATACCTTGGATAGTTCGCGGCCCTGCCCGTCAACCCATCGCACCCGCCAGCGCGTGACCTCGCCGTATAGCGGCGAGCGTTCGGTGCGCATCTTCCCGTCTTCACCTTTGACGCGGCGAATCCACCGGTCGTCTATCCCGGCGCGCGGGTTTCTGGTTATCGCCACGGTAATCAGCATACCGCAGTATTGCGGTATTTCTGGGCGCAGCTGTGTACACATACGATGTTTGCTGCACCGTGTATGTGTTGACACATACATCCAGGTAACAAGCATATGGCTCGCTTCGTGCTTGTTCGCTCGTGTGCTACCATCGCCTCCAGTACGGATCGACCCATGATCCGCCACAACCAACAGGAGGATGCACGATGATCGCAGAGCTGATGACCGCGGATCAGGTCGCTGCCGAGACGGGCCGACCGCTGGCAACCATCCGCTATTGGGTCGCGACCGGAACCGAGCTTGGTCCGCTCAGCCGGCGTATTGGCAGACGCCGTGTCTGGCGACGGGCGGACATAGAACGGTGGCTTGCCGACCAGTTCGAGGGGGCCGCGCGATGAGTGCTTACGTCGTTGACATATTCGAACTGTCGGACGGCCACACACTCGCCGCGCGAGTGCTCAACGGGGCCAAGATCGAGCTTCGCAAGTTCAACCGCGATGGGGAGTCGGTCGCCGCCATGGAGCTGTCCGGTGCGGAGACGGAATGGATTCTCACGTCCAAGCCCACCCTGCCGCGGCACGCCTGGGGCATTGGCGAGGCGCTGACCATTGCGCCGCCGGACGTGAATAGAACCGCCGAGGCGCTGAATTCTGCCGCAGCGAATTTATCGTAAATCAAGGATGCCGATTCGATAGAATCAGGATGAAGGATAATTGTGGCAGGACGGCCGCAGATATGGACTCCGTTCGCGAGGATATCGTGGGCGCGGGATTACCAATACACTGACGATGGGCGGATTCGCGATAGGCATAGGAATGTGCTTATCGACCACGACTATGCCGTGACTCTGCGGCTCTATGGCACTGGTCGCAAAATCACGTCCCCGCGCCGCGATATTCTGGCGCTCGAATACTTCGGCCTTCCGCCGCGATATCACTGCATTATTTGCGACAAAGCTCTACAATATGGCGTTGTCCACCTTAACGGGAACGCGCGCGACTTTTCGCGGGACAATCTGAAGTATTTGCCATCCCTGGGGGCTCGCGAACACGAACTTGCACACACCCGCTGGGCTATGGTGCACAACGAGGTTCCGCCCTACGGACGGACCAAACGCAAGCGCTCGCTGCGCGACCCGTTCCTCCTCGGCCTTGATCTCGAATGGGGGCCGGGGCTGAGGCGGCATATCGGAGATTCCGACGATTGGGGATCGACAATCGAAGACATTCCACCGCTCGGCATCAACGACCGCTCGCACGGCAGTCCGTTTGAGCTCCGGTCGGACGGAAACGATGATAACTAGGTCATCTAACTTTCGCGGAACTTTTTGATTTTGGCCATCCAGCTCGCATGTCTGCACGGATGTCCGCAAGGACGTCCATAGGATTTCCAAAGGCTGTCCAAGGAGAGACAAAGGAAAGGATAGGCAAGGACAGGACAGTGCAAGGACAGGCCAGTTGCCAGGATCTAGGACAGGCAAGGCGCGGCTAGTGCCGCGCCAGGAAAGGCGCGGCTAGTGCAAGGCTCGGCTAGAAGCGCAGGGACATCTTCAAAGACACAAGGAATGCACAGGAATGATCAAGGGTGCCGCATTGGATACGCGGCTACAACACGGTTTACTGCTGGACCCGAAATTGCAGCGGCGGCTCTCCGGTGAGGAGTTCCGTTCGTTTGTCAACGTCCTGGTTTGGGTCGTCTCCTTGGTGACGGACGGTTGGTTTAATCCGGATGATGCGGAGATGATCATCGCGGATCGTCAGCATATTGACGCGCTCGCCGAGGTGGGCTTGGTGGAACGCTGCGAAGACTCCGGGTTGTATCGCGTTCACCCCGACTACTGGGCCTGGCAGACCTCCAAGGCGCAACTGGAGGGCCTGGCCGCAAGGCGTGAGGCCGACAAGTTGCGCAAGCGAAAAGAGCGCGACAATGGGCATGAGCTACAGGCGCAGGCACCATTCAGCTAAGGGGGAAACCGGGGATGATTCGGACAATCAGGAATAGCGACATCATCGTTGCGAGTCGCCCGAATGGTGGATTCGCTATTGAGGCCGGCATCGGGCGGCACCGCCGGCATATTTTGTTGACCTCCGCCGAGGCTGCCGAGTTGGCCGCGGAGCTGACGGAATTAACCTCCCCGCGTATTCAGCGTTTCGTCGGCGGGGTTGAGCAGTTTTGAAAGTAGGAATTTGTGAGCAATGTCGAGTATGCCGACATCATGTTTGACGGCGATGGCTGTGTTGGGTTGCGTTTCGATGATGGGCAGATTTTCTCGATGCCTGCACCGGTGGCCGCGCGCCTGGGCCGGAATCTCTTGGATTGCGCCCATGAGGCCAGCGCATGACCGGCAAGGTGTTCAACTTCGAAGAAACCCACGCCAGGATGAATCGCACGGTCGATCTTGCCGCGGTGTTGAAAACCATTAGCGCCGCTGAATTGGAATTCTTTCGGCGCTGGTTCGACGCTTTCGCCGAAGTGAACCACAAGGGCGCGGCTGGCGTGGGTAAGGCTCTCGGCGTATTGGTTGACGCCGAAAAGGCCCGCCGGGAATGGGCCGCTGCTCGCGTTCGAGCCGAGTTTGACTCAATGATGGCCGAATTGCCTCGGCCGTCGCTCACAGACATTTTGAGCGAAGAATAGCTATCGGCGGGTATAACCACCCTTTCCTTACCTAAAAATGGCCCTACGGGGCTTCTGGGCGGCAATGGACGCCCACCACACAACAAAGGACAAACAAATTGTCTCAGCGCACCGCGGCCTATGCCCGCACCGCCTCCGGCGGCATCCAGATCAGGCTGCCCAAAATCCAGCTCTATCTGAACCCTGACGAGATTCAACGTCTCGTTGACTTCCTGGACTCCGACGCCGACTTCACGGCAAACCACCCTGGGGCGGCGCGACTGCGCGCCGAGGCGCGCTCCAAGCCCTAGAACGTTGGCGATATCCGGTAGGGATACTCGCCCACCCAAACAGCCCAGCAGCGCAACCCAAAAGCAACCACCCCACCCGGCACGGGTGGCTGGCTCGAATCCTTCCGGCACGGAAGTTCGGCATCCGGCACAGATGCGCACCAAGTAATCGAACTATCCAAAGGAAATTATTTCAACATGCAATCTCTTGGAGAAATGCAGGCCGACCGCGCGAAGCTTTTTGCAGCACGCAAGGCAATCATTAACCTTGTCGAGGCACGAGGCGACGAGAACCTCAACCCGACCGAGGCCAAGCAATTTCGGGAGCTCACCGAGCGCATCGCAATTGTGGACGACAAAATCTCTGATTTCGAACGGTCGGGCAGGGGCAATCCCGATGTTGTCGCGGTGGCTCAGGCAATGGCCAGCGCCGATCCGGCGAAACGCGAACTAGACAGGGCCGTCGATAAGGGCAAACTGCCCGCAGAGGCGGCGGAAACCGTCGAAAGCCTAATGAACCATGGCAGCACCGCGAGCCGCGCTTGGACAACCAGGTGGGCCGCTGCGGCGGGCTCCGAGGATTACACGTCGGCATTCGCGAAATTGGTCGTCAATCCCGGCCAAGGGCATTTACGGTGGACCGAGCGCGAGGCTGCGGCATTCCGTGCAGTGGAATCGCTTCGCGATGAGCAACGCGCAATGGCAATTGGTACGGACGCTTCGGGGGGGTATATGGTGCCCCTTACTTTGGACCCGGCCATTCTTCTCACGTCGTCCGGCTCGATTAATCCGCTTCGGCAAATCTCCCGAAACGTGACGATTACAACCGACTCGTGGAATGGTGTCAGCAGCGCCGGCGTTACCGCTGAGTGGATTGCAGAAGCCACCGAAATGGCCGACGCCACCCCAACCCTGGCGCAACCGTCAATTCCCGTTCACAAAGCGGACGCGTTCGTGCCATTCTCATTCGAGGTCGAGGGCGACGCTCTCAACTTTATGAATGAATTGCGGACCCTGCTAATCGACGCAGCCGAGCAACTAACGGCGACCGCATTCACCACCGGCTCCGGCTCCGGCCAGCCCAAGGGAATCATCACGTCAATTGTCGCATCCGGCGATGAGGTGATTACCGGCACTGGCAGCGAGGCAGTGGCAGCGGCGGATATCTACAAAGTGCAGAATGCATTGCCTCCGAGATTCCAGCCTCGGGCATCGTGGAATGCCAACCTCAGCATCTTGAATACCATTAGGCAATTCGAGACGACGAATGGGGCGAAAGCCTTCCCGGAACTGAATACAACCCCGCCCATGTTGTTGAGTCGCGCCGTTTATGAAAACAGCAACATGGATGGCGTAATCGACGCCACCAAAACCGAGAGTGATTACGTTCTGCTCTACGGTGACTTCTCGCAATTCGTCATCGTGAACCGGGTGGGAAGCACCTTGGAAATGGTGCCGCATCTGTTTGGTGAAAACCACCGTCCCACCGGCCAGCGCGGCGCCCTTTTGTGGTTCCGAACCGGTAGCGATGTCGTCGTGTCGAATGCATTTAGGTTGCTGAAAGTCGCGACCACCGCATAAAGACCGTAGTCCGGGTTTGATTTGCGCCCCGTTGACTACAACGCCGCCGCGGTTATGGGGCCGGTTCTTTTTCACCTCCTTTCGACCGGCCCCTCCCGCCCGAGTGCCAACGTCCCGCCGCAGCGCCTAACGGGCGCGCGCGAAGATGTTCGGGCGGGGCCGTGGCGGTTCTAAACCTCTCTAGGGGAGAAGGCCACGCCTAATGACACTTGAGGCCCGTAATCGCGAATGGGCAGCACTGCCGGCCAATGCTGACGCTGCCGGCGCCGTGGTCGTGGACGACGGCATCCGACTAGTGACGCGCGACGCGATCACGGCCGCACTAAACGACCCGCGGTTGATCCAGCGCACCCGCGAGCGGGGCGTTTTTGCCAGCAGCATGAAAATTCCGTGGCTTCTGGCTATGCCGCCGGGACAACAACACTCCCGGGTTCGCCGCAAGGTGAACCCTTTGTTCGCCAAACCCGCTTTAGTGCCTCTCGAACCCCTCCTGCGGCGTCGAGCGTGCGAACTTATCAACAGCATCGCGGGGCGCGGTGGCTGCGACGGCGCTGCGATCGCGAGGGCTTTCAGCGTTTCATCGATACTTGCCTGGATGGGACTCGATCGCGAGGGACCGCGGCTGCAACGCGAGCTGTCCCAGTGCGTAACGGCGGCACGGGAGTCGGAGCTAGACGGCGCGCTGCGGGCGGCGATGCCTCTAGTGGATTCCATCGACCGCGCGCTCATCGAGGAGCAGGGCAGGCCGCGCCCGGGCTTGCGGTGGCTCGCAACCGGTGACAACGCCATGACGTTTGCGGAGGTCCGCGGCCTCTATCTGTTGTTGCTGGTCGCCGGCATCGACACGCTCGCGGCAGCAGCGACTTTCACGCTTTGGAATCTCGCCAAGCCCGAGTTCCGCGACCTTTTGAAGCAGGACCCAGTGCAGGTTTCTCCGTTCGTTGAGGAGGTGATCCGGACGTCCGGTTCCGTGCCTTATACGGATCGCCAGGCTGCCGAGCCCGTTGTCGTCGCTGGTCACCGGCTGAACACTGACGACCGGATCTATGCGGAGCTGGGAGCGATCAACCACCTAGACGGCGATCAGATAAAAATCGCCGATGGTCGGGTGATCCGTCACGCACACCTTGGCTTCGGCATCGGTCCGCACCGCTGTCTCGGCGCCCACCTCGCGAGGCTGGCACTGACCGTCCTGGTAGAGGAATGGCTGCACCGATTCCCCGACTTCGAAGCAAGACCGGAGCCGACGTTCGTGCGATGGCCCGCGGATGGCTTCGATCCTCTGCCGCTGCGGTGGAGTCCGTAAGCGGCTGCGTGCCACCGCCTTTCAACAGTAGGAACTGACGATGTCAGCTCGAAAGATGTTGTGCTACAGGGCGATTCGAGCTAGACTTACGGTATGCGAGACATGCGACCCGGGCGGCATCGGAAAGTCTAATCGTCGTACTGCCTGGTGACACCTGTCAACAATTTTTCCGGGGCTGAGATACGGCCACCCCAAAAAAGGCGTTTCCGCAGGTCAGCAGTGTTTTCTGAGCAATACCCGCCGCTGTGATTCCATTGCGCCACAACATCATTCAACCACCGAAACATGCTGCATGGCAAGTGATTTCGTGAAATTAGGGAACATGACGACACCGAAACCGCCCCGCGCACCAAAGGGCTTAAAAGCGCGCGGAAAGGCACTTTTCCGCGAAATAACGAGCATTTACGTGCTCGATCCCGGCGAATTGGTGCTCTTGCGCGAACTGTGCAGGACCGTCGACCGGATCGACACTATCGACCATGAGCTAGCCCGCGACGGGTTGACCGTCGTGGGCAGCCGTGGGCAGCTACCGCGGGCGCACCCGTTGCTCTACGCGCTGGCAGAGGCACAAAAGGCCGTGAGTCGATTGGTTGCCGAGCTTGCCTTGCCGCTGCCCGGCGAGCAGGTGGGGCGCCGCCGCAGCCCGCAACAGAAGGCCGCGGCGCATTCGCGATGGACTCGCGAGGCGAGACTGCAGGACGTGAGTCATGGCTGAGCGACGCGTTAAAGGGCCGGCGTTCCCGCCCGAGCTGCGGGCGCCGTTCGGCAGCCGCTTCGCCTGGCACGAAGCCCGCGCGCGGTGGCTGAGGGCGAACGGGCTCAAGGGCGTACTGGTCGAGGTTCGCGCCATGACCGACGCCGACCTCAGTCGGAAGCTAGAGGCTGACCCGCTGTATCGGTGGGGCGCGTGATGGCGCGGTTACGTGACGACGGGCGCGACGGCGACTGCGACTGTGGCGGCTGCCGGATAGACCGGATTCGCATGAGGCGCTGGGAGCGGCGGCGCCAGTTTCGGCCCGACCTGCCGCCGCCGGAACCTTGGCCGCATACACCGACGCGCCGCAGGCGGTTCTAGCTAGTCGGATGGGCCGCTTCCCACAGCTCGGCCTGTTCCTTCGCGGCATCGAGTGACTCGCACATCTCCTGGTATATGACTTTGTCGCCAACCGATTGCATAACCATCCACCCATCGCCCCCCTGGTCTTGGATGCCGTATTGCCGGTTGCCCCGCGCGGCTCGGCAGTGAAACCGATGCGGCCCTGTGTGGATGCTCTTGGTAATCAGGATCATTTCACCGTTGTCGTGCCACTCCAGAGTGCTGCTCATGCCGACCATTAAAACCCCGCAGCACGTCGCCGATGCCGATTCGCATGGCTAAGGCGCAGGTTCGCCCGGGAAATAGCCCGCGACGGCCGCGTTAGGACAGTAGAAGGTAACCGCCGCATTGAATACCTCGCTAGCCTCTGCGGCGGTTACGCCCGGAGTCCCCGCCCTGGTGTCGGCTATTACCTCCTCCGGCGTTGCAGTGCCATTCTGCAAGCGGACACACACCGCGCGGGCGGTTGATGTCGCCGTGCCCGGGTCTGGGCTTGGCTGCCCGAAAATCTGCTGAATGGCGTTGAGAAACAGGGCGTCGGCATTAGGTACTGCCTGCGGCGGTGCTGGCGGCGGCGCTGGGGCCGGTTTGGGTTGCGCCTTGGGCTGTGGCGGCGGCGGTGCCTTTTCGTGCCTTGCCGGCGGCGTGGGCGGCAGAGACGGCATCGCCTGTGGTGCTGGCGCCTTCGGTGCGGGCGCTTGGACTGGGGCTGCGACCTTAGACGCGGCCACGTGCCGAGATACAACCGGCAACTCGCGACCTCCAAGTACGAATGTTGCCAAGCCCACCGCGGCGACAAGCACACTTATCAGCAGCACCCGCAACGGCAGCGACAGCGGGCGCCGATCATCCGCCTTGACTTCCGGTGCGGGGTCGTCAACGGACCACGCCAACAAACTCTCACCGCTGCCGCTATCGGGAACGACCACCGTGTCGGCGGCAGCGGTGAGGCCGGTATCCTCGCCCGACGTCATGGCTCAATCATCCGCCTCGGGTCTGACAAAAACGCCAGATCGGCAAGTACGGCATCCTCAAAGCGCCTCTGTCGGTCTGCCACATCAAGCAGCGCATCTACACCCGCCTTGGTTGGCCGCTGTCCACCGCTGGCCGTTAACACGGCCCGCGCCATGAGAGCGTCAGGGTTGTCGGCTTCCAGCCGGTCGGCCAGATAACAGACGCAGGCATGTAGAAGGTCGAGCGTCAGGACGTTGGTAGTTGTCATTTCGGTTCGCTCCCTTCGCGTTAGCGGGTCCGCACCACGCCCCGAGCTGTCATCCCGAGGCGTGATACGCACCTGCTAGCGCCCTTCTAGCTCGTCCAGCTCGTCGGCTGCGGCGATCATGTCGCGGGCGCCCTGCCGTATGTTGGCTGAGTCGAGGCCGTTGGCGCGGGTGTCGGCGACCGAGACATTGATCCACCGCTCCCGCACGCTGCCATCGCCCTCCTGGGAGCCGTTTATGTCAACTCGAATCAGGTCACCCCGGTGAGTCCCTTCGAAGTACCGCGTAGGCACTGTGACGCTGTGGACCGCCTGCCACTCGTGCACGTGTGTGGCGCCGGCTGGCGCCGGCACGTGGTCGTACTGGACGGTCCACTGCGCCTCGCGAGCCTCCCTCGCTGCGGTAATAGCGTCTGCAAGCTCCGGGGTCAGAGTTGTTGTCATGGCTGAACCTTTCTGTTTGGGACGGGCAAACCGGGTTATGCGGTTGGCACCCTAAGCGTACCGCAGTAAATACCGCAGTACAATCGCCTGCGGCCAACGGCAACACTTAACTACAGAAAGCATCCTCGCTGCTAGCTGACCATTTATCATTAACGGCAGTTAGCGGTCACCAACTGCAAATCGTGTGATCTACGGATTATGAGTCCGCGGCTCTAACCAACTGAGCTACCGCCCCGATGTCGGAACCATGTTGCCATGCACAGGCGTCGTCAGTTGAACACTGTCTGGCCGTCGGCGCCGATCAGATACTGCTCAGTGCCCTGCTGGACTCGTGGTGCGTCGGCCCCCAAGGATACGGCGACCTTATTGCTGGCATTGCGCATCACGTCGAAGGTCATCTCGACGGCCTCGGCGTCGGAGAAGTGCTGCCGAACTGCGCTGGCAACGCTGCGGTCGATATGTCCCGGCGACCAGATCAGCGCGTCGACGTATCGCAGCGCCGCCTTCTGGCGGTCAGTCAGCAATCCCGAAGCTTCGAAGTGCTCGATCTCGTCGTACAGCGATTCCGATCCGCCGGCGTCAAGTGCCGTCGTTTCGCGCAGCGACTTGCACAGCCGGCAGTTGTGCTGCGCGGCCCCGCGCAGCCGGACCACCTCCGATGTCAGCGCATCCAGCCCACGCAACCGCGCCACCGCGGGCAGAAAACCGTCGAACACCGCATGGGACGGATCGGTGGCGTGATCCCATGAGATCGGCTCCGAAACCCAGTCCAGGTATTCCTGGCCAACGCCCAGCGCTTCCAAACCGACCCGCACCCGGGGCACGAAGTCGGCGATGTACATCTGCACCACGACGCTAAAGGTCTTGTCCCCCAACGCAGACCACAGCCGCGTGCGCTGCTCGTCGTCGATCATCGACACATCGACGCTGAATTGCTCGGCGAACTGGGCCACCACCGTCTCGGTCTCCGACTCCGGCCCGTCCACCGCAACCTCGGCCGGCAGCGGCGGCAGACCAAGCGTCTGTGCACACACGGCCCGGACCAGAGCGCCGATCCGATCGCCGGAAAGCGCCACCAACCGCGTCAGCTCGTCACGAACGTCCACCGCAGAATTATTGCGCCTTGAGCCGGGTAGTCGATACGGCTTGACCTGAACAGCGTCCTACGATCCGAGGATGACCCCCGATGCCGTGGCGCCTGAGACCTTCGTGACCCACGGGCCGGGCGGCGTGCGCATCGTTGCCGATCGCCAGGGTGATCCCCGGGCACGTGCCGTGGTGTTCCTACATGGTGGCGGGCAGACCCGCCGCTCCTGGGGCCGCGCCGCCGCCGCGGTGGCTGAGCGAGGGTGGCAGGCAGTCACCGTCGACCTTCGCGGCCACGGCGAATCGGACTGGTCGGACGACGGTGACTACCGCGTCGTCAGCTTCGCCGGCGACGTCCAGGAAGTGCTGCGCCAGCTGCCGCCGCGACCGGTTTTGGTGGGCGCCTCCCTGGGCGGACTCACCACGATGCTTCTGGCCGGCGAACTCGCACCCGGCATCGCCAGCGCGATCGTTCTGGTCGACATCGTGCCGCATATGGACCCCTCCGGGGCCACGCGCATCCACAACTTCATGGCCGACCGGATGGAATCGGGCTTTGATTCACTCGACGAGGTCGCTGACGCGATCGCCGAATACAACCCGCATCGGCCGCGTCCCTCCGACCTTGAGGGCCTGACCACCAATCTGCGCCGCCGCGGCGATCGCTGGTACTGGCACTGGGACCCCCAGTTCATCAGCGGCACCGCGTCGCGTCCCCCCACTGAAGTCACCGACGTCGATCGCCTGCACACAGCCGTCGCCGCGATCTTGCGCGACGGCGTGCCGACACTGTTAGTGCGCGGCCAGATGAGCGACCTCGTCAGTCAGGAGCGCGCCGACGAATTCCTTTCGCGCTTCCCGCAAGTCGAGTTCGTCGACGTCCGCGGCGCAGGTCACATGGTGGCCGGTGACCGCAACGACGTGTTCGCCGATGCGGTGCTGGGCTTCCTTGCCCGCCATGCCGACACCGGCTGACCTCACACCGTGCGGGCCAGCCGGTGGGCGAGCAGCTCGGCGAATCTCGCGGGATCTTCGAGTGCGCCGCCTTCAGCGAGAAGCGCAGTGCCGTAGAGCAATTCGGCCGTCTCGGCCACCGAGGGATCGTCGGCGCGATCCTTGTGGGCCTGCTGCAAGCCGGTGACGAGCGGATGCTCGGGGTTCAGTTCGAGAATTCGCTTCCCGACCGGAACCGCCTGCCCGGACGCCCGATAAATCCGCGCCAGCGCCGGCGTCATCCCGAAGGCATCGGTGATCAGGCAGGCCGGCGACTCGGTCAGCCGACTGGACAGCCGCACTTCCTTGACATGATCGGCCAAAGTCTCCTGTAACCAGGTCAGCAGGTCGGCGAAATCCTTTTCCTTTTCCTCGCGCTCGGCCTTGTGCGCCTCCTTGTCCTCCTCGGAGTCAAGGTCCACCTCGCCCTTGGCCACCGACTGCAGCGGTTTGCCGTCGAACTCGGTCACCGATCCGACCCACACCTCGTCAACCGGGTCGGTGAGCAACAGCACCTCATAGCCCTTGGCCTTGAATGCCTCGAGATGCGGTGACTTCAGCAGCTGCTCGCGGCTTTCCCCGGTGGCGTAAAAGATCTGCTCCTGGCCCTCTTTCATGCGCCCGACGTACTCGACCAGCGTTGTGGGTTCCTCGTCGCTGTGCGTGGAGGCGAACGAGCAGATACGCAGCAGCGCGTCCTGGTTGTCGAAGTCGGACATCAGGCCCTCTTTGAGGACTCTGCCGAACTGCGTCCAGAAGGTGCGGTAGTCCTCCGGCCGGTCAGCCTGTAGTTCTTTGATTGTCGAGAGAACCTTTTTGGTCAGCCGACGCCGGATCGCGTTGATCTGGCGGTCCTGCTGCAGGATCTCGCGGGAAACGTTGAGCGACATGTCCTGTGCGTCGACGACACCCTTGACGAAGCGCAGATACATCGGCATGAGCTGATCGCAATCACCCATGATGAACACCCGCTTGACGTACAGCTGGATGCCGACGCTGGCGTCGCGGTTGAACAGGTCGAACGGGGCGTGCGACGGGATGAACAGCAGCGCCTGGTACTCGAAGGTGCCCTCGGCCCGCATCGAGATGACCTCGAGCGGGTCGTCCCAGGCGTGCGCGATGTGCTTGTAGAACTCCTTGTACTCCTCTTCGGAGACTTCGTCTTTCGGCCGGGCCCACAGCGCCTTCATCGAGTTGAGGGTCTGGGTTTCGATGGTGACGGTCTCCTCGCCGCCTTCCTCGGCGGGCGGGGTGGTTCGCTCGACCTGCATCCGGATGGGCCAGGCGATGAAGTCGGAGTACTTCTTGACCAGGCTCCTGATCGTGTACTCCGCGGTGTAGTCGTGCAGCGCGTCCTCGGCGTCTTCCGGCTTGAGGTGCAAGGTCACCGACGTTCCTTGCGGGGCATCGTCGACCGATTCGATGGTGTAGGTGCCCTCACCGCTCGACTCCCACTTGGTGGCTTCACTCTCGCCGGCCTTGCGCGTCAGCAACTCCACCTTGTCGGCGACCATGAACACCGAATAGAACCCGATGCCGAACTGGCCGATCAGCTCCTCAGAGGCGGCCGCGTTCTTGGCCTCCCTTAACTGCTGACGCACTTCGGCGGTCCCCGACTTGGCCAGCGTGCCGATCAGATCCACGACCTCCGCGCGCGTCATGCCGATGCCGTTGTCGCGAATAGTCAGGGTGCGGGCATGTTTGTTCGCGTCGATCTCGATGTGCAGATCGGAGGTATCGACGTCGAGGTCTTTGTTGCGGAACGCTTCCAAACGCAGCTTGTCCAGCGCATCGGAAGCGTTCGAGATCAACTCCCGCAGGAACGCGTCCTTGTTGGAGTAGACGGAGTGGACCATCAAATCCAACAGTTGCCGTGCTTCGGCCTGAAATTCCAACTGCTCGACGTTTGTGCTCATGACATTCCCCTCGATGACATAACACTCAAATTTACCGAGACCTCGAATCGGTCATGCCCGGGGGATCCGCACCCGACCTGCGATAGCAACGCCCCCCGCCGCCCGGATGCGCGGCGTCTCGGCAGCAAAACGCCGGGATCACAGTTTGAGGAAATTACACGCTGGGTATTTGACAGGTCAGAGTCAAGTTGTCGAGTGAGCAGGAGACACCATGGCGACGATTGCTAACCCGTCGCAAACCCGAGATCCACGCATCACCGCACTTCACTTCGGCGCAGTGGCCAGCGCCATTGTCTCTGGTGCATATGCGCTGGTAGAGCTGGCCGTCGGTACGCCGTTCGAGTTCGGTGTCGCGCTGGCGATGTGCGGCGCGTGGTGGATCGCCGCCGACTATCTGGGACGGATGATCGGGCGCGCGCGTGGCGCCCGCCGCGGCGACGCTCCGAGTGAACCGCGCCGCGTGTGCCACGTCGTGTTCGCCGGCAGCAGCGAACATTCGTCGCCGTCGACGCCGGATGGCGGCGTCGGATTAGCCGCTTGAGCTGAGGATTATTGCGCCTGGCTCACCGAGGACATGTGGAAGTCGGGGACCCGCAGCGACGGCATCGCCGCCCGGGTGGCCCAATCGCCCCACTCCCGCGGCAGAGTCACCTCGCTGGCACCGACCTGGGTGGCCCGGCGCAACAGATCCAGCGGGCTCTCGTTGAACCGGAAGTTGTTGACCGCCGCCGTGACCTCGCCGTCTGCGACGAGGTAAACCCCGTCGCGGGTCAGTCCGGTCAGCAGCAGCGTCGTCGGGTCGACCTCGCGGATGTACCACAGCGTCGTCAGCAGCAGTCCGCTCTCCGTCTCGGCAATCATGTCAGCGAGCGGGGCCTGGCCGCCCGTCATCAGGAGGTTGTCTGCGGCCACGGCGGAGGGCGCGTTGAACTCGGCGGCTGCTGCCCGCGGGTAGGCCAGCGCGTTGATCACGCCGTCGCGCACCCAGTCCACCCGCTCGATGTCCATCCCGTTGTCGAAGACCGACACCGTTTCCGACGAACTAGTGGCCGCCACGAACGGCGAACACCCCAGGCCCGCGGCAGCAGGATCGGAGTACAACGTCAGCGGCAGGTCGGTGAGCCGCTCCCCCACCCGGGTTCCTCCGCCGGGAACCGACAGCGCGGTGCGACCCTCCTGGGCGCCGCGACCGGACATGGTCCAGCCCAGATAGATCATCATGTCGGCCACCGTCGACGGCGGCATGATCGTCTCGTAGCGCCCGGGCGGCAACTCGATGGTCTGCGCGGCCCAATCCAATCGCGTCGACAGCTGTTCTAACAGCAAATCTGTTGGCACACCGGCGAAATCCGGTGTGCCGATACCCGCCCAGGCGCTGGCGCCGCCCCGCTTGGCGTTGATTTCCACCGATCCGGTGGGCTGGGTGTAGCGCCGCCGCAGCCCCGTCGACGTCGCCAGCAACGTCGTCTGCAACTCGTGGCGCGCAAAGCCGTACAACAGATCCACGCCGCGAAACCCCTGGCTCAACGACCCCGCGACATCGCCGAACACCTCCGCGCCCGTTCCCGGCACCGGCCCATCCCAGTTCGCCGGCACGCTCGTGCCGGATAGCAGCGGCGCCACGTCGCGGGCCTGCGGCGCGCAGCGGGCCGCCTCGGCCGACGCTTCGACCAGAGCCGGGATCAGCGACGGATCCACCTCGGCGGAGCGCAGCGAACCGACGCGGGCGCTATCGCCTTGCCGCACAATCGAAATCACTGTGGTGCTGCGGCTGGTTGTCACTCCGTTGGTGGTCATCGAGTTGTTGGCCCAGCGCAGCGATGCCTCGCTGCGGTCGGTGACGATCACGATGGTTTCGTCGGCGCGCGCGGCGCCTAGCGCGATGTCGACGACCTGCTGCGGGCTGATCATCGGCCGGCCTCCGCCCGGGTGTTGAGCACGTTGATGCCACGGAACAACGCCGAGGGGCACCCGTGGCTGACGGCGGCCACCTGCCCCGGCTGAGCCTTGCCGCAGTTGAACGCCCCGCCCAGCCGCCAGGTCGACGGCCCGCCGACGGCCTCCATCGCATTCCAGAAATCGGTGGTGGTCGCTTGATAGGCGACGTCACGCAACTGGCCGTCCAGCCGGCCGTCGCGGATCCGGAAGAATCGTTGCCCGGTGAACTGAAAGTTGTAGCGCTGCATGTCGATCGACCAGGATTTGTCGCCGATGATGTAGATGCCGTCGTCGACCTTAGCGATCAAGTCGGCGGTAGACAGCTCGTCGCGGCCCGGTTGCAGTGACACGTTGGCCATCCGCTGAATCGGCACGTGATGCGGCGAATCGGCATACGAGCAGCCGTTGGAGCGGGGCTGCCCGAGCCGCGGCGCGAACACGCGGTCAAGCTGATAGCCGACGAAGATCCCGTCGCGCACCAGATCCCAGCTTTGCGCGGCCACCCCTTCGTCGTCGTAACCGATGCTGGCCAAACCGAATTCGGCGGTGCGATCGGCGGTCACGTTCATCACCGGTGAGCCGTAACGCAGGCTGTGCAGCTTGTCGGGCGTGGCGAATGACGTCCCCGCGTAGGCGGCTTCGTAGCCGATCGCGCGGTCGTATTCGGTGGCGTGGCCAATGGATTCGTGGATGGTCAACCACAGGTTGGTCGGGTCGATCACCAGGTCGGTCGGCCCGGCCGTCACGCTGGGTGCCTTGACTTTCTCGGCCAGCAGTGACGGCAGCTCGGCCAGCTCGTCGCTCCACTGCCAGATCTCGTCGCCGGCGACGACTTCCCAGCCGCGGGCGGTCGGGGGCGCCAGCGTGCGCATGGTGTCGAAGCCACCGGCGGCGGCGTCGACCGTGACAGCCTCCAGGCCGGCCATCAGCCGGACCCGCTGCTGGGTGATCGTCGAGCCGAACGTGTCGGCGTAAAAGGTCTGCTCCTTAGCCGCCGTCATCCCGGCCGACACGTGGTCCACCCCGTCGGCGGCCAGCAGCCTGCCCGAGTAGTCCGCCAGCACCGCGACCTTGTCGGCGGTCGGCACGGTGAACGGGTCGATGCGATAGCTCGAAACCCAACTGGCGTCGGTGTAGACCGGCTCGGGTGCCAGTTCGATACGTTCGTCGTTCAGCGCAGCCAATGCGGTGGCCACCGACACGGCCCGCTGCGCGGTGTCAACGGCGACCGGGACGGACAGCTCGGCGTGCGATACGAACCCCCAGGTGCCGTCGACGATCACCCGGACGGCTAATCCGAGTTCGCGGTTGATGACCGTGGTCTCCAACTCGCCGTCGCGCAGCCGAATGACCTCGGTGGTGATGCGGTGAATCCGCAGGTCAGCGTGGCTGGCGCCAGCGGCGGTCGCCGCGGACAGCGCGGCGTCGGCCAACTCGTGGCGGGGCAGGTGAAGAAAGTCAGCATCGATCCCCCGGTTCGGCGTCACCGCTACACCGTAACGACCGGCTTTAATACAGCCATGGCCGATCCTGGGCTGGCGAAAGGTCGCCGCTCCATAGCGCTGGGCTATGCGCTGCTGGCGCCGAGCCTGTTCGGGGTGGTCGCCTTCCTGCTGCTGCCCATGCTGGTGGTGGTGTGGCTGAGCCTGCACCGCTGGGATCTGCTTGGCCCGATCGAGTATGTCGGACTGGCTAATTGGCGCTCGGTGTTGACCGATTCGACGTTTGGCAATTCGCTGGCGGTGACGCTGGTGTTCGTCGCGATCGTGGTGCCGGTGCAGACGGTACTGGGCCTGGCCGCGGCCTCGTTGCTCGCGCGAGAGCTCCCCGGTAGTGGAGTGTTTCGCACCGTGTATGTGCTGCCGTGGATTTGCGCTCCGCTGGCGATCGCGGTGTTGTGGCGCTGGATCCTGGCCCCTACCGATGGTGCGGTGAGTACCGTGCTGGGGCACCGCATCGAATGGCTTACCGATCCGGGCCTGGCGTTGCCGGTGGTCTCGGCGGTGATCGTGTGGACGAACGTCGGTTATGTGGCGCTGTTCTTCGTGGCGGGCATTCTGGCGATTCCCGCCGAGATCCACGCCGCGGCGCTGACCGACGGGGCAAGCGCCTGGCAGCGGTTCTGGCGCATCACTCTGCCGATGCTGCGGCCCACCATGTTCTTCGTGCTGGTCACCGGAATTGTCAGCGCCGCGCAGGTTTTCGACACGGTCTATGCGCTGACCGGCGGCGGACCGGCCGGCCGCACCGACCTGGTGGCGCACCGCATCTACGTCGAGGCCTTCGGCTCGGCGGCGATCGGGCGGGCCGCGGTGATGGCCCTGGTGCTATTCGTCATCTTGGTCGGCATCACCATCGCTCAGCACCTGTACTTTCGGCGGCGGATCAGCTATGACCTCACTTAGGGCGTCCGCGATTTACGCCGGCTTGGCGGTCGGTGCGATCGTCATCCTGGCGCCGTTTGCGCTTGGCTTGTTGACATCGTTCACCTCGGCTCGGCAGTTCGCGACCGGCACGCCGCTGGCCTGGCCGCAGCCGATCACATTCGCCAACTACACGGATCTGGGCGGTGCGGGTTTTGGCCGCGCGCTTGTGGTCACCGCGTTGATGACTGCCGTGATTCTGCTTGGGCAGCTGAGCTTTTCGGTGCTCGCGGCCTATGCCTTCGCACGGTTGCAGTTTCCCGGGCGTGACGTACTGTTCTGGGTCTACATCGCGACGTTGATGGTGCCGGCGACGGTGACCGTGGTGCCGCTGTATCTGATGATGGCGCAGCTCGGACTGCGCAACACGTTCTGGGCGTTGGTGTTGCCGTTCGTGTTCGGCTCGCCGTATGCGATCTTCTTGTTGCGTGAGTACTTCCGGGCCATCCCCGATGACCTGGTTAACGCCGCCCGCCTCGATGGCGCCAATACGCTGGATGTGATCGTGCACGTGGTGGTGCCCTCGAGCCGGCCCGTCCTGGTCACGTTGATGCTGATCACCGTTGTCTCGCAATGGAATAATTTCATGTGGCCACTGGTGATCACCAGCGGCGCCAAATGGCGGGTCCTGACGGTGGCCACGGCCGCGTTGCAGTCCCGCTACAACGCCCAGTGGACGTTGGTGATGGCGGCTACCACGGTGGCGATCGTTCCGCTGGTCGCGCTGTTCATAGTGTTTCAGCGGCACATTGTGCGCTCTATCGTGATCACCGGGCTGAAATGACGCGCGTCGAGATTGCGCGCAGTGCTGTGATTGTCGTTGACTCACGACCCTGGACGCAATCTCAATGAGGCGGCCCCGGATTTCCACACTTGTCGCCGCGGCGGTGGTGGCATTGGCCGCGCTGCTGGCGGCGACGGCAGTGGTTCTGGATATCTCGGCCACGCCACACGGCGGCAAGACCGTGGTGACCGTGCGCTTGTGGGACGAACAGGTCGCGGTGGCCTACCGGGAGTCCTTCGCGGCGTTCACACGCACGCATCCGGATATCGAAGTGCGCACCAATGTGGTGGCCTATTCCACCTACTTCGATACCCTGCGCACCGACGTGGCCGGCGGCAGCGCCGACGACATCTTCTGGCTGTCCAACGCCTATCTCGCTGCCTATGCCGACAGCGGACGGCTGATGCGCATCGACCATGACGCGGACTGGGAGCCGTCGGTGGTCGAGCAGTTCACCCGCAACGGAATGCTGTGGGGTGTGCCGCAGCTGACCGACGCGGGAATCGCGGTGTATTACAACGCGGACCTGTTGGCGGCGGCGGACGTTGATCCCACCCAGCTGTCGACGCTGCGGTGGAGCCCCGGCCGCGACGACACATTGCGGGCGCTGTCGGCGCGGCTCACCATCGACGCCGACGGGCATACCGCCGCCACACCGGGATTCGACCCGCGACGAGTCAGACAGTGGGGCTACAACGCCGCCAACGCTCCGCAGGGCATCTACTTGAACTACATCGGCTCGGCCGGCGGAGTGTTCCAGTCCGATGATCGGTTCGCCTTCGACAATCCCGGCGCTGCTACCGCGTTCAGCTATTTGGTCACGTTGATCAACGACGAGCACGTCGCACCGCCAGCCTCGGACACCAACGACAACTTTGACTTCTCCCGCAATCAGTTCCTGGCCGGCAAGATGGCACTCTTCCAGTCCGGCACCTACAACCTGGCTGGCGTGGCCGAGCATGCCAGGTTCCGCTGGGGTGTGGCGATGCTGCCGTCCGGCCCGGAGGGTCGGGTCAGCGTCACGAATGGCATTGCCGCCGCGGGAAATTCGGCGACCGGCCATCCGGTTGCGGTGCAACAGGTGCTGGCGTGGATGGGCAGCAGGCAAGGCAATGACTACCTGGGCCGCCACGGCTCGGCCATTCCGGCGGTGTTGCCGTCGCAGCAGGTGTATTTCGACTACTGGGCCGACAAGGGTGTGGACGTCACACCGTTTTTCGCGGTGCTGCGTGGTCGGCGCATCCCTGCGCCGGGCGGAGAAGGATTCGCCGCGGGATTTCAGGCACTCAAGCCGTACTTCGACGAAATGTTCCTGGGCAGAAGCGACGTGGCGACGACACTGCGCCGGGCGCAGGAGGCGGCCAACACGGCTGCCCGTCGCTAGGGTCAGGCGCCCAATATCAATTCTGCTGCCAGCGCAGCGCCGCATACCACCATCGCGATCGACAGCGCCACCCAGTCAACCAGCTTGGGCCGCGACGGTGCGGCCGAGATCTGACCGGTTCCGCCGCGGGCGGTGATCGCATCGCCCATCTCGTCGGCCCGACGCAACGTCACCGTGATCGCCGTCGCCAGCAGATCAATCAGCTCTAATGCGCGGCGTCTGCGCCGGGCTCGACGGCTGTGCGGGATCTGCTTGGGGCGCAACCGGCGCGCGGCATAGAGGACCCGGAACTCCTCGATCAACATCGGGAAGGCGCGCAACGCGAGCGCCAGCGCTACCGCCCACTCGTCGACGGGGACACGTAACCATCGCAACGGGCGGCCCAACGTCGCTACTGCGGGCGCGATTTCGGCGACATTGGTGGTCCACGAGACCATCGCCCCCAAACCCAGCAGCACGATCGACAACGCGGTGATGCGCAGAAAGTTCAGCAACCCGCCCAACCCGAGGGTCGTCGTGCCCACCTGGATCACTGGATGGCCGCCGGCGAACGCCGCGGTGAGACCACCGATTGCGACCATGATCCACAGCCAGCGCGGCACCGAGGGCAGCACACCACGAGGGATGTGCGCGATCCGCGCCGCCACCAAGATCAGCGCCGCCACCAGCCCGATCGACACCCAGCCCGGGTAGAAGGTCAGCAACACTGAAATTGTGAAAACCACCACCAGTTTGGTGCCGGCCCACAGGTCGTGGACAACTGACCCGCGCGGTATGGGCCGCAGCAGCACGACCGGCCGAGGTGGTCGGCGGGTCGAGCGGCGCGGCGGCGCCGGCGCACTCACGCGACGCCTCCGGCCGCCGCCGACGCCGGCTCGAGCACGCCGCCACGCAGATGCAGAATGCGGGGGCACAATTCCTCGAGCCCGGTGAAGTCGTGTGAAATCACCACCACCGTCAGGCCCTGCTCACGGCGCAGATCCTCCAGCAGCCGCAGCAATCCCTGCTGACTGACGGCATCCAGGCCGGCCAGCGGCTCGTCGAGAATCAACGCCCGCGGCGCCCGCGCCAGTAGCCCGGCAAGGACCACGCGGCGCATCTGACCACCGCTGAGTTGGTCGATTCGCCTGTCCGCCAGGGCGCTGTCGAGCCCCACAACAGCCAGGGCCGTCGCCACCCGGTCTTTGTCATGGGGCGAAAAGCCCGCCGCCGACGCCACTTCCAGGTTGACCCGGCTGCGCATCAACTGCAATCGCGCGGCCTGAAAGGACAACGCCACCGCGCCGACCTGCTCGTGAGTCGGCCGGCCGTCGAGCAGGCAGCTGCCGCTGGTCGGCACCGTCAGCCCGGCCATGATCCAGGCCAGGGTGGACTTGCCTGAGCCGTTGCCGCCGTGGATCAAGACGCCGTCGCCCTGATAGACCGCGAAGCTGACGTCGCGCAGCGCGGTCTTCTGCCACGGTGTGCCGCTGCCATATTCATGACCCACACCCACGAGCTCGAGCACCGGCGTGTCGTCATGCTGGTGGATCGCGGCGGTAGCCATCGGTGCAGCCGTCGTCTCGACCATCGCGGTGTTGTCCGGCGAATCACTGAGATTGATTGTGCGGTCGGCGGACTGGGCCTCGTCGTTGTAGTGCGTGATGTGAACCAGCGCGGTGCCGTGCCGTTCGGACAGGCCGGACATGATGCGCAACAGCGCGTCGCGGCCCTCCTGGTCGACCATGCTGGTGACCTCGTCGGCGATCAGCAGCGCCGGCTTGCGTGCCAGCGCGGCCGCCATCGCCAACCGTTGCAGCTCACCGCCGGACAGGTTTCCGGTGTCGCGTTCGGCGAGCCCGTCGAGTCCGACTTCGCGGAGTAGTCGATCAACGTCGGTGGTGGTGCCGGGCGGAAGTCCCCACACGACGTCGTCGCCGACTCGCGTGCCCAGCACCTGGCTTTCCGGGTGCTGCAGGATTACCGCGGTGCCGCCCAGCTGTCCCAGGCCAACCGCGCCGGGCCGCTCGACACTGCCCGAGGTTGGTTCGCGGCCGGCCAGGATCAGCATCAGGGTGGATTTTCCCGAGCCATTGGCACCAGTGACCGCCACGTGTTCGCCGACCTGGACGTCCAAGCTGACTGGACGCAACGCGTCCTGGTTGGTGCGCGGGTAGCGGTAGCGCACCTGGTCCAACCGCACCGGAACCGGTTCGATCGGCCCGCTTTCGGCGAGCGCGTCGAGTTTGTGGACATCGGGGATACCCCGCATCCGCTCCAGTACCCGCGCCAACGCCCACCAGCCGATCAACGACACGATCGTGACGGAGACGACGCTGGTGCCCAGTATCAGCCAGGGCCAGTACTGCAGCGCCAGTGCGATGAACCGCCTGAGGTCGTCGGCGGCCTGCTGCAACCCTCCTCGCGCCAGCACCGCCGCGACGCCCTCGGCGTTGGCTTTGAGTGTGTCGAAGATCAAATGCCGCAGCCGCGCGAGCACGGTCAAAGCGGCCGCCATCGCCGCACCGAATACTGCGCCGGCCACCAGGGATGCGACGATCACCGTCGGCGTTCCGCGGCGTTTGCGCTTGACGATTCCGGTCAGTCCGCCGATGTAGGCGCTATTGACGACGGTCATGAAGCCGCCCATTCCTGCGATCAGGAAGGCGATGATCGCGGCGGCGACGGTCGCGCTGACCAGCACCCGTAGCCGGTAGCGATAGGCCAGCAGTCCCATCGGAACGGTCCCGACCAGCGCCAGCGCGCCGGCGAATGGCACCACGATCGAGATGATGGCGATCGCGGCACACAGCGCGGCCATGACCGAGGCCTGCGCGAGTTCGCCGGGCCGCAGCGAATGCGCCCGCCCGGGCGGAGTCGCTGTGCCGGTCGCGGTCATTTCATTGATTCTGCCAGTCGTTGACGCGTATCCCGCTTCCGCACGCCGTGCGGTGAGACCGCAAAGATGCCCAACAAGTGGTGTGTATAGCCAAGCTATGGAATTATGAAGCGATGACAACCTCCGCCACTTCCCCGCCGGCTGCTGCCTCCGGCAGCGCCATGGCCGGTCCCGGGCTTGGGGCGGATCTGCTTGCGGTGGTCGCCCGGCTCAACCGGTATGCCACCCAACGCATCCAGATGGCGTTGCCGGCCGCGCAAGCTCGGCTGCTGTCGACCATCGAGGCGCAGGGCGAAGCGCGGATCTGTGATCTGGCCGCAGTAGACCATTGCTCGCAGCCGACCATGACCACTCAGGTGCGACGGCTCGAAGACGCCGGGCTGGTGACCCGGACCGCCGACCCGGGCGATGCCCGCGCCGTGCGCATCCGCATCACCAGGGACGGGGTGCGCGCGCTCGACCGGGTCCGAGCCGACCGGGCCTCTGCCATCGAGCCGCAACTCGACCGGCTAGAGCCCGCGGATCGGCAAACCCTGGCCGAGGCTGTCACGGTTCTGCGCCGGCTGCTCGACGACTCCCCGCCTGCCCCACGGCCCGGCACGCCGCGCTAACGGCCCAGGTTGCGGCTCGCACGTCGTGGCCGTCGGGTTGTCGGCGCATCATGGCGGGTAGACAAGCGATGATCGAACCCGGCTGATGCGTGCGGAAGGTGGTTGACCATGCGGACGGAGGCGCTGGGTGCCCCGTTGACCGTCTGGGTCGGATCGCGAAGGTACACATTCCCCGCCGGCCGCGACGTCACCGTGGGCCGCGACACCCGCTCGGATATCCGCCTCGACGGCGGCGACGAATCGACGTCACCTACCCACTTGGTACTGCGCCACGACGGTAAGCAGTGGGTGGCCCTCGACCGCAGCCAACAAGGCATCTATGTCGACGGTGTGCGCATGTCGACCGTCTTCATCCGAGACGGCCGGGCTCTCACGATCGGCGACCCGCGACATGGTCCGCGGCTAGTGTTCCAGCTCAGCGCTGCGCCGTCGGGCCCGCCGGGACCGCCACCGGCCCGCGGGCCGCGGCCCTCACCGCCACCGCCGGCGGCAGCGGGTCGCGAACCCGGCCGGCCCGGACGCCCGGCGCCGCCGCCTCCCAGTCAGCCGCCACCGCGGTCGGGTCGGTGCCTCCGACGGCGGCGTTGGTCCGGCCGGTTGCCGGTCGGGTGGTGGCGTCGACTCAGCGGGCGGCGGCGCAGGCTCTGGCTCGGGCACGGGCGGCCGGAATCGCTGAGTGGGCAATTGAGAAGGCGGTGCGGGGCGATTCGGTCCCCGCGGCGGCGGCGGCGGCGACGGTGTCGGCGGGGCGATCACGATGATCGAGATGCTCGCGATGTCGGACCTGTCGCTGATGGTCAAGGCCGGCGTCCAGTG
>NZ_LZKJ01000009.1 GCF_001672775.1 Mycobacterium kyorinense
GCACAGGCGACGACGCGTATCGGGTGCCTGCAGATGTCACTGACCTTTCCGGGCTGCCGCCGGCGATCATGGTCACCGCCGAATGCGATCCAATCCGCGACTGGGGTGAGCGCTACGCAAACCGCTTGCGCGATGCCCGGGTACAGGTGACCATGACCCGCTACCCCGGTATGTACCACGGCTTCTTGATGCGCTCCGAGGCCACCGCACGGGGTCGACTGGCGATCGCCGAAGTCGGCGCGCTGCTGCGCGCGAAGTTCGCTCATCCGTTGAAGTTCTGACGGTTTGACGTCCCGATCACCGGACACCTGTGCGCTGCAATGCCGCTGGCGGCCGCAGAATCGAAAAACCAGCGGCAACCAAGAGGAGACCCGATGCTCACCGATCAGCGGCGCATGGAACTGTCCGACGTCCTCCGGCCCGCATCGCCGCCAAGGGAGGTCGACGATGTCTACCCGGACCACCAGCGCGAGCTACTGCTGGACACAGTGCACGGCAACGGGCCGTGGAAGCTGATCCTCGCTCATCACTTCGCGTCGGCTGAAGAGCTCATTGCGACCATGAGCGGCGTATTTCCCGAAGGCTTCGAACCCTCGCTGGATCTGTTTCTGACTCCGACCTTCCGCGGCTTCCTGGCGAACTACGGCGCCGTGCTGTATCCAGAATTGCACGATTGCTTTTACAACGCGCGCTTTGTGGAGATGGCCAAGGCCTACTGGAAAGCCGACTACGCCAAACCACAGATGATGCTGTTCAACATCAACGGCCCATGCGCCAATCGCGACCCGGGACATCTGGATTCGCCGAGCTTCCGCGGTGTGCGGTATGAGAACGCGCCGACGTGGCTGACCAGTGTCATGGGCAAGTCCGGGCTATTTCAGGATTACCTGATCAAGATGGCGCAGGTGATTACCTGGTTCTCACTGGATTCGGGCAGCGGCTTCACCTATTGGCCCGATGGGCCGCTCAAGCCGCCGCAGCGGGTGCTGCCACCGGTGTACAACCGCGGCGTCGTGGTGCAAAACGAGATGATGGTGCACCGCGGCGAAGCCAACGGGCCCCTGGATGAGCAGATCCCCGCCGGGCTGAGCTTCGACACTGTCTTTACCGGCGACCCGGCCGAGCGCGACTGGTGGCTGCTGAAGAACGGCGACGACGTGATCGCCCGCCATCACACCGACCAGCTGCGCTTTCTGGTGCACTGGTCGGCAGAAGTGTTCTCCGACTTCGACGAGTTGAAGAAGAACATGGACGGCTCCGATGACCTGACCATCGAGCAGGCCATCGACACCTTGGTCAAAGACGTCAACACGCAGGGCATCAAACTCGCGACCCCGGACGACCCGCTGCACGACCCGGAGTTCATCCGCACCCTCAACGCGGCCTATGACTTCGGCGGCCCGTCGAGCTACCCGGAAGAAGCACCGATCAGCGCGTTCCAGTTGGCCTAAACAGACCGGCGGGTGTCTGCTATCTGGACTATTTCATCGACAACCGGCAGGTCGCCGTGACGGACTGCGTCGGCAATCGAGCCGCTGAGCGCCGAACACGCCAGGAACACACCGCGGCCCGAGTGTGCGGCGAGGTGCTGGGCGTCCCGCCGTTCAAGGCAAAGGGCGGAGGCTTGCGCATCCCATTGCACGCTGGTCTGATCCCAGCTGCTCTTTCGCGCCAGGACCCGCGCGCCGCAGCGCCGGCAGTCGACCGACACCATTGGACAGTCGGATAGCCGGTTGTCGACGCGAGCAGTCATCAGGTGGCTCCCGCCGCAGACCTCACGGCGAGGTTCGCTTCAACCACCTTCATCCACTCCTGGCGCGGACTGGTGGTGTCCAGCTCATACTCGAAGCGATCCACCATGTCCGGCGTCACGTCGGCGACGTCGACGTAGAACTGCTCATACCAGCGGCGTAGTTGATAGACCGGGCCGTCCTCCTCGCACAACAGTGGATTGTCGATGCGCGCCTTGGTCTTCCAAATCGCAACGTCCTGCTCGAAGCCCATCTTGACGAAATCGCCCAGGCCGATCGCGGTCTGCACCGCGAGCTCATCGGGCAGCGCCTCGGACTTTTTCACGATGATGCCGTACTGCAGCACAAAGGATTTGGCGTCGATCGGGTAGTGGCAGTTGATCAGCACCGTCTGGTGGTCGGCGTCCTCATAGTGATACGTCAGGTCGTCGATCATGAAGGACGGCCCGAAATACGACGCGACTGACGTGGTTCCGAGCATCTGCGACGTGCCCGGTTCGCCGACGTCCGGGCGGCCGGCGCTGTTCATGTACTGAGTCGCAACGTGACCTTCGAAGATGTTCTTGAAGTGCGTTGGCAGCGATCCATGGATGTAGAAGAAATGCGCCATGTCGACGACGTTGTCGATGATCTCACGACAGTTGCTATTGACGGTTGTCGTGTACCAATGCCAGTCGGTCCATTCGTCGGTGGTCGCCCCCTCGATACGCGGGATGGCGACTTCCGGCGGCGGCGGGTTGCCCTGCGGGTCGTTCCACACGAACAACATCCCGTCTTGCTCCAGCGTGGTCCACGTCGCGGTGCGGGCCAGCCTGGGGACCCGCTTGCTGTAGGGCACCTGCTTGCAGCGGCCGTCTCCGCCCCACCGCCAATCGTGGAATGGGCAGGCGATCTCGTTGCCCTTCACCTGACCTTGCGACAGATCACCGCCCATGTGGCGGCAATACCCGTCGAGGACATTGATCCTGCCGTCCCCGCTCCGGAAGACCACCAGCTTCTGTCCGAACGCATGCACGGCATGCGGCTTGCCGTCGCCAAACTCCTTGGCCAGGCCGAGACAGTGCCAGCCGCGAGCGAACCGAGACGGGACGGCCTCGGCTTCGATGTGCCGAATCTGGTCGGTGTTGGCTTGCAACGTCATGTCTTCGTTCTACGACTGTCGGTCGGCTTATCGTGGTGGCCATCCCGCTGGCAGGGAGAACAGCTCACGTCGGCAACTTGGCGACCTAGTGTCATTGTCGTGGCGACTTTTCCCTCCGGCACTATCCCGGCCGGTTTGCCTGTCCGCGATACCACCGTTGACCTTCTCGTCGTCGGCTCGGGCACCGGAATGGCAGCGGCGCTCGCCGCCCAGGAACGCGGATTGACCGTGTTGATCGTTGAGAAGTCGTGGTATGTCGGCGGCTCGACCGCCCGATCGGGCGGCGCGTTGTGGTTGCCGGCGAGTTCCGTCCTTGCCGAACGCGGCGGTGACGACACCGTTGAACGCGCCCGGACATATCTCCAGTCGGTGGTGGCCGGCAGCGCTCCTGCCGAGCGGTCCGACGGCTATCTGCGCAACATGACCGCCACCGTCGACATGCTCCGGCGCACCACGCCGATGCGGTTCATGTGGGCCAAGGACTATTCGGACTACCACCCCGAGGAACCGGGCGGAACCGCCGTCGGCCGTACCTGCGAGTGCCGGCCCCTGAACTCGGCGATCCTCGGCGAGTACCGATCCCGACTGCGACCGGGGGTGCTCGAGGTCAAGCTGCCCATGCCCACCACCGGCGCCGACTACCGGTGGATGAATTTGATGGTGCGGGTTCCACAGCGGGGCCTACCGACCATCGCCAAACGCTTAGGCCAAGGCGTCGGCGGACTGTTGCTCGGTCGGCGTTATGTCGCGGGTGGGCAGGCCTTGGCGGCCGGGCTCTTCGCCGGGATTCTGCGGGCTGGGATCCCGATTTGGACCGGCACCGAGCTGCACCGGTTGACCACCGACGGCGGCCAGGTCACCGGTGCCGTCGTCGGGCACAAGGGACGCGAGGTCACCGTCGCCGCGCGGCGCGGCGTGGTATTGGCCGCGGGCGGGTTCGACCACAACATGGGCATGCGGTGGAAGTTTCAGTCGGAATCTCTCGGCGAGAACATGAGCCTGGGCGCGGAAACCAACACCGGTGACGCGATCCGCACCGCTCAAGATATCGGTGCCGCAATTGACCTGATGGATCAAGCGTGGTGGTTTCCGGCTGTGGCGCCGCTGCCCGGCGCCGCTCCGTCGGTGATGCTGGCCGAGCGGTCTTTGCCTGGCTCGCTGATCGTCGATCAACACGGCGCCCGGTTTGTCAACGAGGCAACGGATTACATGTCGTTCGGGCAGCGGCTGCTGGAACGCGAACGCTCCGGCAGCCCGGTGGAATCCATGTGGATCGTGTTCGATCAGCAGTATCGAAACAGCTATGTCTTTGCCGGCGAGCTGTTTCCCCGTATGTCGATTCCGCAAAAGTGGTACGACGCCGGTATCGCCCATCGCTCGAATGGCCTTGCCGACCTCGCCGGCAAGATCGACGTTCCCCGATCGCAGTTCACCACCACCGTGGCTCGCTTCAACGAGATGTCGCGAGCCGGAGTCGATTCCGACTTCGGCCGAGGAAGCAGCGCCTACGACCGTTACTACGGCGATCCGACGATCGACCCCAATCCCAATCTCCGTCCGCTGGATAAGGGGCCGTTCTACGCGGTAAAGATGGTGCTCAGCGATCTCGGTACGTGCGGCGGTCTACGCGCTGACGATCGCGCTCGGGTGTTGCGCGAGGACGGCAGCATCATCGAGGGCTTGTACGCGATCGGGAACACTGCAGCCAACGCGTTCGGAACTACATATCCCGGTGCGGGTGCCACGATCGCCCAGGGATTGGTGTACGGCTACGTCTGCGCCCGCCACGCTGCCCGAGGGTGATCAGTCCGGTTCGTCGGCGTCGGCCTTCTTTTCAATCTCGTACCAGAATTCCGGTGTGGGCCACGGGACTTTGGAAGGGCCGCCCTTCCCTGTCTGGGGGAAGGCCGCTTCTGCCTCGTCAAGGTCCTTGATCATCTTCAGGGTGAGCTCCCGCTCATTGGCGTAATACCGTTCGGCCCATTGCAGTGCGACGCGGGCGTATGCCCAGGATGGATCGGCGCCGGCCCACCGGGCGTCCTTGGCCGCCCTGCGGTGCATTTCATCGGCAAATGCCAGGTGGTCTTGCAGCACCTGCTTGAGCCTTTCCGGGGTGGTGAGGTGTCCAAACGTGATCCGCAGCAACGGGCCATGCTTGAGCGTCGGATGGTCGACTGGCGCCTCGTTTGCCCACCGGGTCACCGCCGCCAGCCCGGCCTCGGTGATTTTGTACAGTCGGCGATTGCGCGTGCGACCAGTGTTCTCGACGCGCGAGGTCACCAGGTCCAGCCGCTCCAGCTTCTTGAGTTCGGAGTAGATCTGGCTGTAGGCCGGACTGCCGTAGTAAAAGCGCATGCTCCAGTCGATCCACTTGCGGATGTCATAGCCGGAGAGCTCGTACTCATACGACAACATGCCGAGCAGCGCCCAGCTGGTTGCCGCAAGATTCGGCTTGCCGGGCGGATCGCTGCCGTTCATTTGGCCAGGTTAACAACGCGGGGTAGCCGCTCGTCGGTCGCTCACCGCTGGCCGGGACACCACATTGCCCAGCAGGCCGGCCGTCGCGCAGGCTTTGTCCGTGATATCCGAACAGGAACGTGGACAGCTCGAGGCGGTATACGGGCCGTTGGCTGATTCGGTGCGCCGCCTCATCGACGCCACGATCAGAACGCAAGTCGACGCAGCAGCACTCGCCGAAGTGAAGAACAAGATCGATTGCGCAACCGAGGAATTGAGCGCGGCATTGATGCCGGGCTCCTTTGGTGTGCGGCAGACCGCCGATGGTCAACCGATGGCATGGGGCAACGTCATGATCGGACTGCGCAACCCAGTTGCCCCGCCGCTGGTCGTCCACCATGGCGCCGACGGCCTGGTGTGGACCGAGTTCCGCCTCGGTGCGGCCTACGAGGGTCCGCCCGGACACGTGCACGGCGGCGTGTGCGCGATGGTCCTCGACCACGTCTTGGGCGCAACCGCGCACAAGCCGGGACGGCCGGCCTACACCGGCACTTTGTGCGTGCGTTATCTGCGTGGCACACCGCTTGGTGCGCTACGCGCCGAGGCACGCGTTGACCGCGTGGAGGGAGTCAAGACATTCGCCGTGGGCCACATTGCCGACGCTCGGGGCGTCACCGTCGAGGCTGAAGGCGTGTTCATCCACCCGCGGCAGAACCTGGACGCTAACCGCGGGCCGGAGCCAGTCGCTTGAGGGCCAGCCCACCTTCGAACGGCCGGTAGCCGAACGCCGCCGGGGCACGATATCCGGTGTCCTCGAGCGGCGTGTGCACCTCGGCAACCGTGGGCCCGATCTTGGCGGCGACGGGAGCCAACGCATCGAGGTCGAACCGGTACAAGCGGGCTGCGTTGCTGCCCAAGATCTTTCGGGATTCGTCGGTGGACCTGTCGTGCAAAGCCCAGCGGATCGCCAACTTTGAGTGCGGCGCGAACCCCTCCTCGTGCGGATAGTCGCTGCCCCACATGATGTGGTCTGCCCCCATGAAATCGATCATCATCGAGTCGTAGGGTGCCAACTCGCTCGCCAGATAGCAGTTCCGTTGGGCGTATTCACTCGGGGACATGGTCAACTCATCGACGGAGGAACCGCCGAACATCCCGTAGGTGCGGTTGCCGGCCTCGGATTTCATGGTGGGCACCATCGCGTCGAGTACGGCCAGTTGCGGCTGCACCCAGAGGGTGCCTTGTTCAGTGGGCACGAACCGCAAGGTCGGATATCGTTCGAATACTCCGGCGAGGATCAGGTGCCCGAGCGTGCGATTGGCCCAAATCGCCATCTCGGTAATCAACACCGCGTTCGACGCAGGCTGGTCCATCGGCATCTCGGGGCTACCTGCCCCCGCGTGCTGCACCACCGTCAGGTCCAGGTCCGCACACAGCGCCCAGATCGGTTCGTAGCGGGTGTGAAAGAGTGGGGCGACGTTCGGGTCACCCGGTGAGACCGGCGGGATCAGCACGCCACCGAAGCAGTCCTGCTCGATGCCCCAGCGGATCTCCGCCACCGCCAACTCGACATCGTTCGGGAAAACTTGAATCAATCCGCGACGTCGTGCCGGAGCCAGCGAGCAGAAGTCGACCTGCCAGCGATTGTGGGCTTGGACGCCGGCCCACCGCTTCTCGAACTCGTCACGGGTTCGGGGCAGGCTGATGGTGATGTTGGGGGTGGTCGGAAAGAACGGCGGAACGGTGTTGGGCAGCAGCACTTCGCCGGCCACCCCGTCGGCGTCCATCTCGGCTATCCGGAGATCATGGTCCCAGTTCCGGTTGGCGGTGGCGATGATCAGGTCGTCGAACGGGCTGACGTACTCCTTCGCCCAGGCGTCGAACTCGTCGTGCAGGCTTGAGGGCAGATACGGCTTGTAGTCCTGCAGATCTGCCCCGGCGTGAGTGTCCGTCGAGATGACGACATACCGATCGATCGTGTCCCAGGTTTCACGAGTTTCAGTCATCGGGTCCTCCGGCCTTGTCGCTATCTGAGGCTAGCCTTCCGAATGGTTCGACGACCGCAAGATCTGCATCTCATTGAGCGGACGCACGCCGCAGTACACGGCATGGTGGAGACCATGGAAATCGGGTTCATCGGCCTGGGCAACATGGGCAGCGGTATGGCCGCCAATCTCGTTAAAGCGGGACATGCCGTCACCGTCTACAACCGCTCACCCGCCAAGGCCGAGACGCTAGCTCAGCAGGGCGCAACACCGGCGCGCACGGTGGCCGACGCGTGCGGCGGTGACGTCGTCGTCACGATGCTGGCCGATGACCCGGCGGTCGAAGACGTGGTGTTCGGTGAGCGCGGTGTGCTGTCGTCGTTACCGGCCGGCGCCACGCACGTCTCGGCCAGCACCATCAGCGTCGAATTATCCAACCGCCTGACCGCCGCGCACGCCCATGCCGGACAGCACTACGTCGCCGCGCCCGTGTTCGGCCGCCCCGAAGCCGCAGCTGCTGCAAAGCTTTTCGTGGTCGCCGCTGGCCCACCGCAGGTGCTCGAGTCACTGGCCCCACTGTTCGAGGCGATCGGCCAGCGGACCTTCGTGGTGTCCGAGCAGCAGCATGCCGCCAACCTGGTGAAGCTCTCCGGCAACTTTTTGATCGCATCGGTGATCGAGTCGATCGGCGAGGCTGTCGCATTGGTCGGTAAGGCTGGGGTCGATCCACTGCACTACGTCGACATTCTGACCTCGACGCTGTTCAGCGCGCCGGCCTACCAGACCTACGGCAAGCTGATCGCGCAACAGGAGTTCGAGCCGGCCGGATTCGCTGCGACGCTGGGGCTCAAGGACGTCCGGCTGGTGCTCGCCGCGGCCGAGGAGTTGGCGGTGCCGTTGCCGCTGGCCAGCCTGCTGCGCGATCGTTTCCTCACACTGCTGGCCAACGGCGGCGGTCACTTGGACTGGTCGGCGATCGCCACGCTCTCCGGCCGCGACGCCGGTATCGTGGCGATCGCCAGCGCGGCGAAGCCGGGCGCCGCGGGTCGTCACCAAAGTGCCTAGATCAGACCACTCCGCGTAATCCGTCGGCTCCGAACGCCGGCTCCAGCATTGCGGTGAAGTCGGGGCCGCGGCGCAACATGTGCCCGCCGTCGACATTGATGATTTGACCGGTGATCCAACTGGCGGCGTCGCTGAGTAGAAACATCGCCATGTTGGCGATGTCTTCGACCTCGCCCACTCTGGGCAGCGGAGTGCACATCCGGTAGTCCTCGCTCAGCTCCGGCGATTCGGTGATCGCCGCGACGAGGTCGGTGCGGATCAGCCCGGGACGGATGCCGTTGACGCGCACCCAGGACGGGCCGAGTTCGTCGGCGGCCAACATCATCAGGTGGTCGAGCGCCGATTTGGTCACGCCGTAGGCGCCGAACCAGCGGTGGGTATTGCTGGCCGCGATCGAGGAGATCCCGACGAATGATCCGCCGCCACCGCGGACCAGTTCGCGCGCGGCGTGTTTGAGCACATACATGGTGCCGTTCACGTTGAGGTCGACGGTGTTACGCCACGCGTCGGAGTCGACCTGGGTGATCGGCCCGATGGTCTGCGACCCACCGGCACAATGCACCACCCCGTGCAGGCGGCCGTGCCAGGCCGCCGCGGCTTCGACGACCCGGCCGGTTTGGTCTTCGTCTGTGATGTCGGCGGGCTCGCATCGGATCTCACCGGCGCCGCCGGCGGGCGCGATCTCCCCCGCGGCGGTATCCAGCTTGTCCGCGTCGCGGCCGACGATCACCACCGCAGCCCCTGCGGCCGCCAAGCCGGCGGCTACGCCCTTGCCGATTCCGCTACCACCGCCGGTAACCAGGTAGGTACGGTCCTCGAACGAGAGTTGCACGGTCGCTCCTCACAATGAAGTGTTCCGCCGAGCGTCACGCCAGCGTGGTCGTCGCCGCCGAGCGTCACGCCAGTGTGGCGCTGGGTTCGAGAGGGGTTACGGCTCGTCTTTGCGGGCCACTTTCGACGGCTTCGCCGTTCGCCAGTCCTCGACGTCGGGTGGCAGGCCGATCGGGTATCGGTTCTCGTTGTGCGCCGCCCAGTGCGCATGCCCGAGCTCGTGAACGTGGAATGCGTGCCGCAGCGCCTCGGTGAACCCCATCGCGTCGGACGCCGCGTTGACCGAGTCCTTGATCAGCAGCGCTCCCATCGTGGGCCGTTCGGCGATACGTCGCGCAAATTCCAGCGTCTTGTCCTCCAACTCGTCGCGCGGGAAGACCTTGGATACCATGCCCAGCCGATAGGCTTCGTCGGCGTCCAGCGAATCACCGGTCAGCAGTAGCTCTTTGGCTTTACGTGGACCGAATTCCCAAGGGTGCGCATAGTATTCGACGCCCGGCATGCCCATCCGGACACCGACGACATCGCTGAATTTCGCATTATCGGCGGCGACGATCAGATCGCAAGCCCAGATCAGCATCAGACCCGCCGAGATCGCGTTGCCCTGGACCGAGGCGATGGTGATTTTGCGCAGATCGCGCCACCGGCAGGTGTTCTGAAAAAAGAAGTGCCACTCTTGCAAGTAGGTCTTCTCGGCGATCGGCTCCCGGGTCGCGCCGTATCCACGGAACGTCGGGTGCTGGCTCGGGCCGGGCTTGCGCTCCAGCAGCGCTGCCTCCGACCCCAGGTCGTGACCGGCGGAGAAGTTCTTACCGCGCGCCGCCAAGATCACCACCCGAACGTCGTCGTCCGCCTCGGCGCGAGCGAAGGCCTCGTCGAGCTGCACCAGCAACGTCCGGTTCTGCGCGTTGTGCGCATCGGGCCGGTTGAGCCAGATCCGGGCGATCCGGCCCTCGTCGAGAATTTCGTAGGCCACCAGGTCGGCGGATTCGCCGTCGACCGCGCTGGTGCCCGCATGATCCGGGCTCGTCATTGTGCCCACCTCGCTTGTTCTCGTTTCAGACGCTTTGCACATTACGGCCAGAACGTAACGCGCGCGCCGCGGGGTGCCACGTCGCACAACGGCTCGATCAACCCCGGCTGCCAGCGCGGCTGCGACGCAAAACACACTTCGCATACAGTTATGTCATGCCTGCCAAATCAGACACTGCCGAAATCGGCGACGTGGAACCTTTAGCTGACAGCACCGCGCGCCAGGCCAGGCGGGTCGTTGCCGCCTACGCCAATGACGCCGACGAGTGCCGCATTTTCCTGTCGATGCTCGGTATTGGACCAGCGAAAACCGAGAGCTAAATGGCTCCGGGGGGCGGCAAGAGCTCGAAAGATTCGGGCCCCGGGGACTCCGACTTCGTGGTGGTCGCCAATCGGCTGCCCATTGACATGGAGCGGCTTCCCGACGGGAGCACCACCTGGAAGCGCAGCCCGGGCGGGCTGGTCACCGCGCTGGAGCCGCTGCTGCGACGTCGGCGTGGCGCCTGGGTCGGTTGGCCGGGCATCAGCGACGGCGCCGTCGAAGACGACGATGCCCCGATCGAGGCAGAAGACCTGCGGCTTCATCCGGTATGGCTGTCCGCTGACGACGTCGCCGAATACTACGAGGGGTTTTCCAACGCCACCCTGTGGCCGCTGTATCACGATGTCATCGTCAAGCCGATCTACCACCGCCAATGGTGGGACCGCTATGTCGACGTCAACCGGCGGTTCGCCGAAGCCGCCTCACGCGCCGCCGCCCGAGGCGCGACGGTGTGGGTGCAGGACTACCAGCTGCAGCTCGTCCCCAAGATGCTGCGCGAGCTGCGGCCGGATCTGACCATCGGGTTCTTCTTGCATATTCCGTTTCCTCCGGTCGAGCTGTTCATGCAGATGCCATGGCGCACCGAGATCGTCGAAGGGTTGCTGGGCGCCGACCTGGTCGGCTTTCATCTGGCCGGGGGCGCGCAGAACTTCCTGATTCTGTCCCGACGTCTGGTCGGCGCGAACACCTCCCGGGGATCCGTGGGGGTGCGGTCGCGGTTCGGCCAGGTGGAGCTGGATTCTCGCACCGTTCGGGTGGGTGCCTTCCCGATCTCCATCGACGCGGGCGACCTGGACCACAAGGCCCGGGACCGCGCTATCCGGAAGCGCGCGAAAGAGATCCGGGCCGAGATTGGCAATCCCCGTAAGGTCCTGCTCGGCGTCGACCGCCTCGACTACACCAAGGGCATCGACGTTCGGCTGAAGGCGTTCTCCGAACTTCTCGCCGAGGGTCGCGCCAAACGCGACGACACCGTGCTTGTGCAGCTGGCCACGCCCAGCCGCGAACGGGTCGAGAGCTACCAGATTTTGCGCAACGACATCGAACGCCAGGTCGGCCACATCAACGGTGAGTACGGCGAAGTCGGCCATCCGGTGGTGCATTATCTGCACCGGCCGGTCCCCCGCGACGAGCTCATCGCATTCTTTGCGGCCGCCGACGTCATGCTGGTCACCCCGCTGCGCGACGGGATGAACCTGGTGGCCAAGGAGTACGTCGCTTGCCGCAGCGATCTCGGCGGCGCGCTGGTTCTCAGCGAATTCACCGGCGCCGCAGCCGAACTCCGGCAGGCTTACCTGGTCAACCCGCACGACACCGAAGGCATCAAGGACGCGATCGAAACTGCGCTCAACCAATCCGACGAGGAAGGCCGGCGCCGGATGCGGGCCATGCGTCGTCAGGTGCTTGCCCATGACGTGGACCGCTGGGCCCGGTCGTTTCTCGATGCGCTCGCCGATGCGCACCCCCGGAACAGCTGAATCGTTGCTTCTGGCGCAGCGACGCTGCGATACTCGACGCGTGAGCATCTTCCGCGGCCTGAGCGCCGCTGCCTGCATGGCATTG
The DNA here is from genome assembly GCF_001672775.1 of Mycobacterium kyorinense. Taxonomy (GTDB): domain Bacteria; phylum Actinomycetota; class Actinomycetes; order Mycobacteriales; family Mycobacteriaceae; genus Mycobacterium; species Mycobacterium kyorinense_A. Next base: position 12,148 of record NZ_LZKJ01000009.1, read on the forward strand.
GTGGCTGTGGGATCCGCGAGCCCCGCCCAGGCACTGGGTCCACCACCGGACGGGATCTACACGTTCACCGAAGACGGTGTGCCGGCGGGGACTTGGAAGATCGCCGCGCTCTGCGACCCGATATCCCGTCAGCGTGCCATTCCCGATTTCACCGACCCCGTCATCGCGGCAGACCTTTGCGCACTCAATGTCTCGAGCACGACACCGCGGGTGATCAGTCAGGCCGAGAAGCGAGCCAACTACATCGGGCGGGCCAGGCTGACAAGCGATCTGTGGACGTTCCAGGTGGGGAAGACCAATGGCGTGTCATGCCCGGACGGCAGCACCGCGGCGTCCACGGACACCTACGCCTTCGACGACGTATCGCTGACCGGCACCCACACCAGCATCCACGGTGCGGTATGCGGCATGGAGCCGGCGATGACGAAGACACCGTTCACGTTGGCGTTCAAGGGGCCACTGCAGGCCCCGGTGGAACGCTACCCACTGGAGTGCGACCCGATCGGCAGTTGCCGCTGAGGGCTAAATCGGCGTGATGTAGTTAATCAGCCACTTACCGCCGACGCGCTTGTAGTCGACCCGCAACCGGCTGCCGTCGTAGACCGGTTGCCGGGATTTATCGGTCACCGTGCGGTTCAAATACACCATGACCGACGCCGAATCACGTTTGGCTGCCATGACTCCCACCCCGACAACGTTGGCCTGGACGACCACCTCGCGCTTTTTGGCTTCCGGGATGATCTGCTGGGTGGCGCTCTTTTCGAACTCCTGCCGATAGCCGGGCGTGAGCAGCTGATAGGTAGCCGTCAGGCTGCGCTCGACCGTCTGGTAGTCGTAGCCGAACACCTGCGGTATTTCCTTGGCGGCCAACGGCGCCAGCACAGCCCGCGCCGACTGCTCCCCGCGAGCCTGCACCCGGTCCCAGTAAAACCAGCCGCCGGCCGCAGCCAACCCGACGAAGGCGGTAGTCATCACGCTGACGACGGCGGCGATCAACCACCGCATCAATTGCCACCCTCTGGATACTTCAGGTCATAGCCGGTCATCCGCCCAGTGTCGTCCTGGTGCACGATGACTCGCATCCGGTAGGGCATCGAAGGCTTGTTGACGCCGTCGAGGTCGGTGACGGTGACCCGGACCGACACCAGTACCGAAGCGTTGTCGGTGACATCGTCGAAGCCCTCCAACGCGGCACCGTTGACAACCACTTCTGAGGTGGCGTCGGTGTGACGGTACAGGGTCTTGATGTTCTCGGCGTTGCTGCTGAGCATGCCCCGCAGCGGCCCGCTGGTGCCGTCGACCGCTCGCGTCACGCTCTCGTCGATGGTCTCTTGGGTGTAGCTGAACATATTGACCACCGTCTGAGTGGCCGTGTCGACGAAGCGCTGATCGCGCAACCGCTGGGCCTCGGCATCGCGGTGCTGGAAGAACAGCGCGGCCACGCCGGCAGTCAGCGCCGCGATCCCGACCAGTCCGGCCGCCAGCGCGACCATGCCCACCAACCGGCGATGTGCGGGCCGGCGCGGTGGCGGACCGACCGGCGCGGCCCGCCGCTTGGTCGGCTCTGCCGGTGTCTCCACGCGCACCGTGGTAGCGGTAGCCGTCTCACCGCCGGTGGGACCGGCCGCGCGCGAAGCCCGCCGACGCGTGCGGCGCTTCGTCGGCTCGGTCGGCTCGGCGTCCGTCACAACTGCCTCGGATCGCGCATCAAGTCCACCCAGTTCTCCGCGGTCGATGGTCTACCGGGCGCGAAGATACCAGTGCCACCTGACGGGTCCTGGAAAGTTCCCGTGGCCTCGTCATAGGTCGTGTAGGCAGCACCGCTGGCCTGCGGCACCGGCCCGGGTGGCGGGCCCCACGGCTTTTCCGGCGGCGGGCCTTGCGGAGGGTTGATTCCGATCGGCGGCGCCGGCGGCGGCAGGTTTTTCGGGAACGGGATTTGCGGCGGCTGCGGCGGGTAGGGCGCCGGCGGTATCCACGCTTGCCGGCCATCGGTGCCGCCGGTGTTGGGTGGCGGCGGCGTCGGGAACGGCTGGTGCGGTGCCGGTCCGGGCCCAGCGACCACACCAGGCGGGGGCGGCCCCACTATCGGTGTGCCCGGATCCGGGTCGGCGCCCGGCGGGATATACGGAAAATGGTTGGGCGGCGTGATGTTGAGCCCGTTGGTCATCGGGGTGCCGTAGGGGATCGGCGGTCCGCGCCACGGGTTGGTGCCGATCGGCACGTAACCGCGCGGGTCGCGGCACAGCGCCACCGTCGGCGCCCGCTTGCCCGGGAACTCCTGACAGGGGTAGTTGCGCGCGCCGCGGACGGTGGACGCGTCGTTTTGAGCAGTCTTGCAGTACATATCGGTCGGGATTTCCCGCACGGTCTCGTCCGCGGGTGTGCGGATCAGCGGCGGCGGGATGAAGCCGACGTTGCATGGCGGCGGGTCGATGTTGATCTTGAAGTCCAGCTTGGCGCCCTCGTCCTGAGGTACCCCATTGGCGGACGTGGTGATGGCGGCGAACAGCGCCGGCAATACCACCAGCAGCTGCTCGATCGACTTGTGGTAGATGACGCCGACCCGCCCCAGGTTGGCCAGGCTGGCCGCCAGCATCGGGAACGACGGGCGGATGCCGGAGAACGCCGTGTTGGCTTCGTCGGCCGCAGACGGAACCACTGCCAGCAGCTCGCGAAGCTGCGGGTCGGCCTGCCGCACCTCGGAGGTGAACCGCGCCAGCCCGTCGGCCAGCGACCTGATGTCGTCGCCCGAGCGAATCTGGGCCTGCAAGAACGGACCCACCTGGTCGATCAACTGCGAGGTCTGCGGATAGAACGCGTTGGCCTCATCCACCAGCAGCCGCGACGATTCGATCAGCCTGGCCAAATCCGGGCCGGTCCCGTTGAACGCGGTGAACGTCTCGTGCAGCAACTCCCGCAGTCGGGTGTCGGCCACGCTGTTGACCAGCGTCTCGGACTGACGCAGCAGAGTGGCAACATCCTGGCCGATCCGGGTGTTCTGTTGGCCGATCCGAGATCCGTTGTGCAGCTTGGTCGCCGCCGGAGTGTCACCGGGTACCAGGTCGACGTACTGCTCTCCGATGGCCGACACACTCTTGACGGTGGCAGTCACGTTCGACGGGACGGCTGTCCCACTGTTGAGCCGCATGACCGCGTCGACGCCGTGCGAGTTCAGCGTCACCGACTCCACCCGGCCGACCTCGACGCCGCGGTAGGTGACGTTGGCGTTCTTGTACAGACCGCCGCCCGCGACGAAGTCGGCGGTCACCCGGTAGGTTCCGACGCCCAGCGCGGCCGGCAACCGCAGGTAGAACGTCGCCATCACGGCAACCGTGATCACGGTGACCACCCCGAAGATGGCCAGTTGCGTTCTGGTCAGCCGGTCGATCATCAGTTCTGCCCTCCGACCGCCCCGGGCGGGATTTTGAACGGGTCAGCCGCCTGCCCCGACAGGTTGGCCATCGAGCCGATCAGCCAGTCCGGCGGGTTGAGGATCTCGTCCATGTGGCGCATATTCGGGTCCAAAACCGATGTGGTGAAGAACGTTTCACCCAGCCGGCGCACGGTGAGGTCGAAGGTGGTGAACACGTTGAGGTAGTCACCGCGCACCGCCTGCTTGATGCCGTAGTTCGGGAACGGGAACGTCAGCAATAGCTGCAGCGAGCTGACGAATTCCTTCTTGCTGTCAGCCACTGCTTTGGTCGCCTGGTAGATGTACTTGACGTCCTCGGCGAAGTCGACCTTGGTTTGCGCGAGCACGTTCGACGCCACCGTCGCCGTCTTCTTGAGCGCGGCGAACGCCTCGACGATGTGGTCCCGGTTCTTGTTGAGAACCAGCAGCGCCTCCGGCAGCGAGTCCAGCGCGCGACCGAGGCTGTCCTTGTTGTTCGCCAGGATCGTCGAGAACCGGTCCAACCCATCGACGGCTGCGACGATGTCGTTGACTTGATTGTTCAATCCGGCGGTCAACTCCGCGAGCCGCGGCACCAGGCCTTCGAATTCACCTTCCCGGCCGGCCACCGCGCGATAGGTCTCGTCGGTAATCTCTTGTAGCGCACCGAGGTTACCTTTGTTGACGACGACGCCGAGCGCCGAGAGCACCTCTTCGGTGGTGGGATAGCGACTGGTGTGGGACTCCTGAATGGTCGACCCGTCGGCCAGCCTGCCCACCGGATTCTTCTTCGGGGCAGCCAGCTCGATGTGCTGGGAGCCCAGCAGCGAGGTCTGCGCCACCTTGGCGGTCGAATTGGCCGGCAGCACCACGTTGCGGTCCAGCGCCAACTTGACTGCGGCAAAGAAACTTCCGTCCGGGCGCTGCACCGCGTCGATCCCCGAGACACTGCCGACGGTGACATCGTCGACCATGACCGGGGAGTTCTGCGGCAGCGTTGCCACGTCGGCCAAGTCCACGGTGATCGAGTAGGCGCCAACGCCGTGACCGGCGGTGCCGGGCAGTGCGATGGAGTTCAAGCCGCCGAACTGACAACCGGCGAGCAGCACGCTGCCTGCCCCGATCACCACTCCGCGCAACACTTTTCGGCTCATCCGCCGGCTCCCTGTTCGGCGGGCAGTGGGCCTGACGGCGCGCCGACGGGCGCCGGCGCTGGTCCCGGTGCGGGACTGTTGGGCGCGTTGGGGGCGGGCGGAACGAGCAGCGCCTGCAGGTCGTCCGGGTTGGGCGGATGCACACCGGGCGCCGGTACCCAGGTCAACTCCGGAATCGGGGTCTGCGCCTTGGCTTCCGTAGCGGGCGTGTCATAGATGATCTGGCCCTTGTATGCGGTGATCGAGTTGATGGGGTGGAACATCATCGGCGGGTAGTTCGCCGTCAGCCGGCGCAGCGGCGGACCCAGCCGCTCCCGGCAGATCTCGGCGCGCTTGTAGTAGTCCGGTGCGACCAGACCGGCGGCGGTGTCGAACGAGCCGCCGCAGATGAACTGAACCGGGTTGGAGAATTCCGGAATCGACAACAGCCCGTTCAGCGTGCCCTGCGCAGGGTCATAGATGTTGTAGAAGTTGCTGATCCCCGGACCGGCAACGTGCAACACCTGTTCAATGTTTTCGCTCTGGTCGCTCAACGTCTTGCTCAAGTCGCCCACCTTGTTGACCGTTCCGATCAACGTCGAGTTGTTCTCGTGCAAAAAGCCTTTGACGTCGTTGAGCGCCTGGTTGAGGGCCCCGATGGTCTGATCGAGATGGTCGGAGCTGTGGGCGAGCACCTGCGACACCGAGGCCACATGCCCGGAGAACGCGACGATCTGTTCGTTGCTCGTCGACAGCGCTTCGACCAACACTTGCAGGCTCTTGACCGCACCGAAAATGTCGGTGCGCGAATCGCCCAACCGGCCCGCGGCTTGGGACAACTCGCGTAGTGCGCTGTGGAATGATTCGCCGGTGCCGTCGAACGTGTCGGCGGCCTGGTTGATCGCCTTACCCAGCGGCCCCTGCATCTGTCCCGCTGCCGGACTGAGTTGATTGGCCAGATCGGTCAACGATTCTTTGACCTCGTCCCACTCCACGGGCACCGCGGTGCGAGACAGGTCGATGCTTGCTCCGTCTGCCATCACCGGCCCGCTGGTGTAGGCGGGGGCAAGCTGAATGAAACGCGCTGCCACCAGGTTCGGAGCCATGATGACTGCCCGCGCGTCCTGAGGGACTTTGACACCGCGGTCTACCGACATGGTGATCTTCACGTCTTCCGCGCGTGGTTCGATCGAGTCGATCTTGCCGACCGGCACGCCGACGATGCGGATTTGGTCTCCGGGATAAAGGCCGACAGCCGACGTGAAGTAGCCGACGATCTTGTGGCCGGTGCGCGCCGGCCAGACCAGGTAAGCGCCTGCTGCGATGAGAACCGCGAGTGAGACGGCCAGAGTCAGCCGCAGCGTTCGGCTGCGTTGTTGGAGGACAGAGGCGATAGTCATGGGCGCCGCTCCTCCTCATCACTTCGTTCTGCATCGTCGACGGCGCGGGTCATGGCGACTGCGGCCTAATGATCCACCGCTCCTGGATCAGCCCGCGCAGGTAGTCTGCCAAGCTGTCCGGGATCTTGCCGGGCTGGAAGACGGCGTCGAACATGATCCCGACGATCGGTGCCGGTACCACGCCGTAGACGTTTACGTTGAACCCGGGTCCGGAGCCAACAACCTCTCCCAGCGTGGTCGCGTATGGGGGCAGGCGTTTGAGCGCCTCGCTGATGTAGTCGCGGCGCTCGTTGAGCTGATCCAAGACCAGATTGAGCTTGGACAGCGACGGGCCGAACTCTTTGCGGTTGTCGGCCACGAAGCCGGAAAGCTGATGGGAGACATCGTCGATCCCGGAGATTAACTGGCCCAAGGCAGCGCGGCGCGCGTCCAGCGCGGCGAACAATTGGTTCCCGTCCAGGATCAGCTGGTTGACCTGCCCGGCGCGGTCGGCCAGGATCGCCGTCACCGACTTCGCGTGTGCCAGCAGGTTTCCCAACGCTTCGTCGCGACGGTTCAGCGTGCGAGACAATGACGTCACGCCGTCCAGGGCACCGCGCAGTTGCGGGGTGGCGTCGCGCAGCGCGTCGGTGAGAACCTGCAGCGACTTTTCGAATTGGTCTTTGTCTAACTCGCCGGAGTTGCGGCCCAGATCCTGTAGCGCGGAGTTGAGGGCATACGGCGTTGTCGTGCGGCTCAGCGGGATCGTCGTTGCGCTACCGCTGCCCGCCGGGGTCACCGAGATCGCTCGCTGACCCAGGATGGTGTCGGTCCGAATCGATGCCAGCGACTGACTGCCGACGGCGATGTGGCGGTCCACGGTGAACGACACCTTGGCGGCGTCACCGGCCAGCGCGACCGACTTCACCTGGCCCACTTTGATACCCGAGACGTAGACGTCGTTGCCGGGCGTGATGCCGCCGGCGTCGGTGAAGTAGGCGTCGTAATCCCGGCCTTGTGGCCAAAACGGTAACCCGGTGTAGCCGAATGCGACCAACACGATGCAGATCACCAGGGTCAATCCGAAGATGCCGGTCCGCAGCGGATCGCGGCCTTCTGCGTTATTTGGCAAAAGCGCACCTCCCCTTGCTGGGGTCCGGCTGGCCGCCCATCGGGATCAGGATGTCGCTGCCGGCCGGTCCGTTGATCTTGATCGACACCGTGCAGAAGTAGATGTTGAAGTACGCGCCGTAGGCACCGAGCGCGGACAGCCGCAGGTAGTCCTCGGCCAGCTGCTCGATGTCGTTGTTCACTTCGTCTTGGCGATCGTTGAGTTCGGTGGCGATGGGCCGGGTGTTTTCGATGACGCCTTGCAGCGGCCTGCGTGCGCCCTTGAGCAATTCGGTCAGATCTGCAGTCGTGGATGCCAACGGCGGGATCGCCCCGGCGACCGCGTCGCGGTTTTGTGCCAGTCCGGTGATCAGTTGCTGCAACTGGTCGACGCTGGCCGAGAATTGTGCGCCCTTGTCGTCGACGGTGGTCAGCACCGCGTTGAGGTTGGTGATCACGTCCCCGATGACCTGGTCACGCGCGCCCAGCGCCGAGCTGAAGGCGTTGGTGTCGGCCAGCAGATTCGACAGCGCTCCGCCCTGGCCCTGCAACAGTTGGATCACGTAGCTGCTGATCGTGTTGACCTTGTCGGCGTCCAAGCCTTTGACCACCGGGCGCAGGCCGCCGAGCAGCGCGTCGAGATCGAGCGCCGGCTGGGTGTGGTTCCGGTCGATGGTCGCGCCGGCCGGCAACTTGCGCAGTTCGCCAGGGCCGGACGTGATTTCCAGGAACCGGTCGCCGACCAGGTTGTCGTAGCGGATCACCGCGCGGGTCGATGAATACAGCGTGTAGCGCTTGTCGACGGTGAACGCCACGTCAACGCTGTTGTCGCGGTTGAGCTTGACGCCCTTCACCGCGCCGACCGGCACACCGGCGATGCGCACCTTTTGCCCGGACTTCAGCCGCGTCGCGTCGGAGAAGTTGGCGTGGTAGGTGTTCGACGGGCCGAACCGGAACTCGCCGAAGATCACTACCAGCCCGAGTGCGACCAGCAGCATGGTGACGGTGAAGATGCCGACCTTCACCATCATCGAGCGGTGCGATTCGTGTACGTCGGCCATCAGAAGTCATCCCGTTCCGCGAAGGCGCCGTGGAACAAGAACTGCAGCGTCGACGGCGCATCCACCTGCATTTCGGTGAACGGCTCGTACGGGATGTAGGCGTTGTCGGTGACCAGGAACGGCGAGCGGAACCAGGAGCCGCCGGTCTGCTTGGTCGGGATATCGGGCAGCCCACGGCAATTGGGGCCGCCAGACGCGTTGACGATCGGCAGGCTCTCCGGATAGGTGTACGACGGCGCGCCGAGGATAAAGCTCGAGGAGGTGAACAAGCCAGCTTTGCGGACACCGAGCAGCGGCGCGAACTCGTCGAGGCCACGCTGGATTCCCCGGAACATGCAACCGAACTCCGGCGAGTAGTCACCGGTGACTTTCAGCGGGGCGCGCAGCCGCTTGATCGCGTCGATGAGGTCTTGCTCAGCGGGCGCCAGCGTGTCGTAGACATTGTTGGCCAGGCCGATCGTCGCCAACAGCGTGTCGTTCAAGTTGCCTTGCTGATCCACGACGGTCTTGGCAATCGTCGGCGTGTTCTGAAAGACGGTGACCAGGTCGGGGGCAGCGTCCGCGTAGATGTTGGCCACCTGGGCCACCTTGGCGAAGTCCTGCCGCAGGGTCGACAACTGCGGGTTGGTCTGTTGGGTAAGGGTATTCGTGCCCGCCAGCAACGCGCCCAGGTCATCGCCGTGACCGCGCAGGCCCTCGGCGATGGCGCTGATCGTGGCATTGAGGTCCACCGGATCGATCTTGTGCAACAAATCGATCAGTGACTGGAACAACGTGTTGACTTCCAGCGAAACCGCGTCCGCCTTAAGGTGCGCCCCCGGACGAAGGGATGTTGCCGACGGTTTCTGCGGCGGAATGAATTCCACCGACTTGGCACCGAAGATGGTGTTGCTGGCGATGTGAACGGTTGCATTCGACGGCACGAAACGCAGTTCGCGGCTGTCGATGGCCAATTCAAGCTGGGCCTGCTCGTCGGAGTATTTGACGTTCTTGACTTTGCCGATCTGGATGCCGCGGTATTTCACTTTGTTGTCGCGGTCCATCACCAACCCGGCGCGCGGCGCGGTCAGCGTGACGGTGTCGGTCGAGGAAAAAGCGGCGTTGTACGACAGGTACGTCAACAGCGCAAAGCCCACTAATAGAGAGGCCAGCAGCGTTGCTGCCAGCCTGACATGTGTGCGTCGTGCGCCCGTGCTTGCCATCGCTCCCTCTACCGGATTCCCCGGCTTCGCATAATCGCCTTGCTGTGCATCGTCGCCTGCTACCCGGAGAGGTTGAAGTTACCGGACGCGCCGTAAACCGCCAGCGAGATGAACAAAGTGATGACCACGACGACGATCAGCGACGTGCGCACCGCCTGACCGACCGCGATGCCGACGCCCACCGGACCACCAGAAGCGTTGTAGCCGTAGTAGGTATGGACCAGCATGACCGCGATCGACATCACGATGGCTTGCAAGAACGACCACAGCAGGTCGGTCGGATTCAGAAACGTGTTGAAGTAATGGTCATACAGCCCCGCCGACTGACCGTTGATGAACACGGTGGTGAACCGAGCGGCGAAAAATGACGCCAGTACCGCCAACGAATACAGCGGGATGATCGCGATCAACCCGGCGATCAACCGAGTGGATACCAGGTAGGACACCGAGTGCACGGCCATCGATTCGATCGCGTCGATCTCCTCGGCCACCCGCATCGCCCCGAGCTGTGCGGTGGTGCCGGCCCCGATAGTGGCGGCCAGCGCAATACCGGCCACCACCGGCGCGACGATGCGGACGTTGAGAAACGCCGACAAAAACCCGGTCAGCGCCTCGATGCCGATGTTGCCCAGCGACTCGTAACCCTGCACCGCGATGACGCCGCCGGACGCCAACGTCAAAAACGCTGCCACGCCCACTGTTCCGCCGATCATCACCAGCGCGCCGGTGCCCATGGTCATTTCGGCGATCAGCCGCACCGTCTCTTTGCGGTAGCGCGTCAGCGCATTGGGGATGTAGCGCATCGACTCGCCGTAGAACAGCGCCTGCTCGCCGAAGTCGTCGATCGGCCCGCCGAAGCGTGAGAAGAAACGGCGAAAACGCAGGGTGGCGTCGTAGCTCATCGATTCACCGGCTCAGCACTCGAACGCCGATCGCCGTCATAATCACGTTGATCACGAACAGGCAGATGAACGCGTAGACCACGGTTTCGTTGACGGCGACGCCGACCCCTTTCGGGCCGCCCTTGACCGTCAGCCCCCGGTAGCAGCCGACCAGGCCGGCCACCACACCGAACAACAACGCCTTGACTTCGGAGAGCACCAGCTCACCGAGGTGCGTCAGCACGGTCAGCCCGTTGACGAAGGCGCCCGGGTTGACGCCCTGCAACAACACCGAGAAGACGTAGCCGCCGGCGATGCCGATCGCCGAGACCAGGCCGTTGAGCAACAGCGCGACGAACGTCGACGCCAACACTCTGGGGACGACCAGCCGCTGGATCGGGTCGATACCCAAGACCCGCATAGCGTCGATTTCCTCGCGGATGGTCCGAGCGCCCAGATCGGCGCAGATCGCGGTGGCGCCGGCACCGGCCACCACCAACACGGTGACGACGGGACCGAGCTGGGTAATGGTCCCGAAGGCGGTTCCTGCTCCGGAGAGGTCAGCTGCACCGAGTTCGCGCAGCAGGATATTGAGGGTGAACGCGACGAGGACCGTGAACGGAATCGCCACCAGCAGCGTCGGGATCAGCGAAACCCGGGCGATCATCCAGGTCTGGTCGAGAAACTCGCGGAATTGGAACGGGCGTCGGACCGTCTTGCTGAACGTCTCCAGGGACATTTCGACGAACCCGCCCACGGCCCGGGCCGGAACCGCAAGCTGTTGGATCAACCTGGTCCCTTTCTCCCGCGGCTGCCTGCAACTTGGAGCGAAGCTATACTTCTCCGGTCGGCGCCGTCAAAGCTGCCTTCTGAGCGGACGACGCTCCGCGTGAGCGGGATCATATTAACTAGAACACGTTCGCAGTGTCAAAGAACGGCAAAATTAGGTCAAGATTTATAGTTTAACCAGGTCAGAACCTATTGTGACCCACATCATTCTGGAACGTGTTCTAGCTCCACCGGGCTACCGCGCGGGTCCCCCTCACCGGATCAGGACTCCATCAAGCTGGACGCGGCGAAGTTCACCTCGGGGTCGCGTTCAGCAAAGTAATCGTGCAGCGTCGTGCTGAGCTCGTCGGGGTCCCAGGCCTGCGCGTCCGAGGTGAATTGATGTTCTGCGGTGGGCGCGGCCACCAGCGTGACCCGGGGCCCGTAGACGATGAAAACCTGGCCGTTGACCGCTTCAGCCGCCGGGGAGGCCAAAAACCGGACCAGCGTGACGACGTGTTCGGGTGAGAGCGGGTCGATCTGGCCCTCGCCGACCTCGGGTGCTGCGCCGAAGACCTCGGCGGTCATCGCGGTCCGCGCTCTCGGGCAGATCGCATTGGCGCAGACCCCGTAGCGGCCCAGCGCTCGCGCGGCAGACAGGGTCAGCGCGGTGATGCCGGCTTTGGCGGCACCGTAGTTGGCCTGCCCGACCGGACCGACCAACCCCGCTTCCGACGATGTGTTGACGATCCGGCCGTAGATGGAGCCACCGGCTTCTTTGGCCTTCGACCGCCAATAGGTGGCTGCGTTGCGGGTAAGCAGGAAGTGGCCGCGCAGGTGCACCGCGATGACGGCATCCCAGTCCTCGTCGGACATATTGAACAGCATCCGATCGCGGGTGATCCCGGCGTTGTTGACGACGATGCTCAGCCCGCCCAGGCCGTCGGCGCAGCTGATGAGTTCGTCGGCGGTGGAGCGCTGGCTGATGTCACCGGCCACCGCGACTGCTTTGGAGCCGGCGGCGCTGATCTCGTCGAGGACGTCGGATGCGTCCAGCGCGGTGGCGATGTCGTTGACGACGACGCTGGCCCCGGCTCGAGCTAAGCCGATCGCCTCGGCACGTCCCAAGCCAGCGGCCGCACCGGTGACCACCGCGACCTTGCCGGATAGATCGGTCGCGTTCGTGCTGCTAGTCAATTTATGAATACCTCTAGTCTTCGCGTTTCAGAGCCGCACGTGGGCATTCGGCGATGGCCTGTTCGGCCAGCACTTCCCGGTCGGCAGGAATCGGATCGGTTTTGACCACGGCGTAGTCCTCGTCGTCCAGTTCGAAGACGTCCGGCGCGATTCCTACGCATATCGCGTTGCCCTCGCACCGATCGCGGTCCACTATCACTCGCACGGGATCCTCCTTGGGCGTTTCCGACTGGCGGTATTCCCACCATACGACGAAAGGCCGGGCGAATCGGCCGCTGGACCCCCAGACTAGAACGTGTTACAAAACAGGGTGGGGGTGCCCCTGCCTTGCGGGGGAGTAAACGGGATCCCGAAGGGACGGCCAATGCGCATCAGTTATACCCCGGAGCAGGAGGAACTGCGCCGCGAGTTGCGGTCGTACTTCGCCAATCTGATCACCCCCGAGCGCCGGGAGGCCCTGAGCTCGACGTCGGGTGAAGTGGGCGAAGGCAACGTCTACCGAGAGACGGTCGCCCAGATGGGCAAGGACGGGTGGCTCACCCTGAACTGGCCCAAGGAGTACGGCGGCCAGGACCGCTCCCCGATGGACTCGCTGATCTTCACCGACGAGGCCGCGATCGCCGGGGCGCCGGTGCCGTTTCTGACCATCAACAGCGTCGCGCCGACGATCATGGCCTTCGGCACCGAGGAGCAGAAGAAGTTCTACCTGCCCAAGATCGCGTCCGGCGACTTGCATTTCTCGATCGGCTACTCCGAACCCGGCGCCGGCACTGACCTAGCCAACTTGCGGACCACCGCGGTGCGCGACGGCGACGACTACATCGTCAACGGCCAGAAGATGTGGACCAGCCTGATCGCCTACGCCGACTACGTGTGGCTGGCGGTGCGCACCAACACCGAAGCCAAAAAGCATCGCGGCATCTCGATGCTGATCGTCCCGACCGCCTCGGACGGCTTCTCCTGGACACCGGTGCACACCATGGCGGGCGTCGACACCAGCGCCACCTACTACTCCGATGTCCGGGTCCCGGTGGCCAACCGGGTCGGCGAGGAGAACGGCGGGTGGAAGCTGGTCACCAACCAGCTCAACCACGAGCGCGTCGCACTGGTGTCAGCACAACCGATCATCCTGGCGCTCAACCAGGTTCGCGAGTGGGCGCAAAACACCAAGGACGCCAGTGGCGCCCGGCTCATCGACTCCGAATGGGTGCAGCTCAACTTGGCCCGGGTGCACGCCAAGGTCGAGGTGCTCAAGCTGATCAACTGGGAGCTGGCGTCGTCGGAGGACGCCGCACCGTCACCGGCGGACGCGTCGGCGGCCAAGGTGTTCGGCACCGAACTGGCCACCGAGGCCTACCGGCTGCTGATGGAAGTGCTCGGCACCGCCGCGACGGTGCGGCAGAACTCGCCCGGCGCGTTGCTGCGGGGTCGGGTCGAGCGGATGCACCGGGCCTGCCTGATTCTCACCTTCGGCGGCGGCACCAACGAAGTTCAGCGCGACATCATCGGCATGGTGGCGCTGGGTCTGCCCCGAGCCAACCGATAGGGATTCTGATGGATTTCTCGACAACCGAAGCGGCGCACGACCTCGGCGATTTGGCCGCCACGATCGTCGATGCTGTGTGCACGCCGGAGCGCCAACGGGAATTGGACGGCCTGGAGCAGCGGCTCGACCGTGACCTTCTGCGCAAGCTCAACGAGGCCGACATCTTGAGCACCGCGGCACCGGAGTCGCTGGGCGGCGGCGGGTACGGAGTGCTGGAGCAGACCGCCGTGCTGGTTGCACTGGGCCGGGGGTTGGCCGCCGTGCCGTATCTGGAGTCGGTGGTGCTGGCCGGCGGCGCACTGGCCCGGTTCGGCTCCGCTGAACTCCAGCAGCAGTGGGGTGCTCCCGCGGTGAGCGGCGAGAAGATCCTCACCGTAGCGCTGGACGGCGAAATGGGCGACGGGCCGGTGCAGGCCACGCGTTCCGGTGCCGGCTACCGGCTGACCGGAACGCGTACTCAGGTCTTTTACGGGCCGGTGGCCGACGCATTTTTGGTTTCGGCCGAAACCGATTCGGGCACAGCAGTTTTCCTGGTCACCGCTGAGGAGGCATCGGTCACAGCCCTGGAGACCACCGGTCTGGGCAGTGTGGGACACCTGCGGCTCGACGGGGTCGAGGTGGGCGATGCACGACGGGTTGGCGGCGACGACGTGGTCGCTTGGCTTTCCACGCATGCTGCGCTGGGTCGCAGCGCATTTCAGCTCGGTGTGCTGGACCGGGGGCTGCAGTTGACCGCCGAGTATGCGCGCACCCGCGAACAGTTCGATCGCCCGATCGGTAGCTTCCAGGCGGTGGCACAGCGGTTGGCGGACGGCTACATCGACGTCAAGGGTTTGCGGTTGACCCTCACTCAGGCGGCGTGGCGGCTGGCCGAGGACCTGCCGGCCGACACCGAGGTGGCGACGGCGGCGTTCTGGGCTGCCGACGCGGGACATCGGGTGGCGCACACCATTGTCCACGTACACGGCGGTGTCGGTATCGACGTCGATCACCCGGTGCACCGCTACTTCCTGGCGGCCAAAGAAACCGAGTTCGCCCTTGGCAGCGCCACCGGGGCGCTGCGCAAGATAGGTCGTGAACTGGCGGATACGCCTGCGTGACCCACGACCTTCCGACCGTCACCGACCTGCTCAAGCCGTTGGTCGACGTCGACGATCGTGGCGTCTACTTCGAAGACTCGTTCATCAGTTGGCGTGAGCATCTTCGCCACGGCGCCGCCGTGGCGACCGCGTTGGGCGAGCGACTCGACCCGACGCGACCGCCCCACGTCGGGGTGCTACTGGAAAACACCCCGTTCTTCTCGGCCCTGCTGGTCGCGGCCGGGCTATCGGGCATCGTGCCCGTCGGGCTCAACCCCGTCCGCCGGGGCGCAGCGCTGGCCCGCGACGTCGACCACGCCGACTGCCAGTTGGTGTTGACCGATTCGAAATCCGCTGCGGCGCTCGGTGATCTGCCGCATATCGATGTTGACTCGACGGCCTGGGCCGACGAGTTGACCGCACACGCGGATGCCCCGGTGCGGTTCCGGTCCGCGACGCCCGCCGATCTGTTCATGCTGATCTTCACCTCCGGCACCAGCGGCGATCCGAAAGCAGTGCAGTGCAGCCAGGGCAAGGTCGCAATCGCCGGCGTGACGATGACGGAGCGCTTCGGGCTGGGCCGCGACGACCGCTGCTACGTGTCCATGCCGTTGTTCCACTCCAACGCGGTACTGGTCGGATGGTCGGTGGCCGTGACGTGCCGCGGCTCAATGGTGTTGCGCCGCAAATTCTCCGCCTCGGGGTTCATACCCGATATCCGGCGCTACGGCGTCACGTACGCCAACTATGTGGGCAAGCCGCTGTCGTATGTGCTCGCCACGCCCGAGCTGCCCGACGACGCCGACAACCCACTGAAAGTGGTGTACGGCAACGAGGGTGCGCCGGCCGACGTGGAGCGGTTCGCCCACAGATTCGGCTGTATCGCCGTCGACGGCTTCGGCTCCACCGAGGGCGGAGTCGCGATCGCCCGCACACCGGATACGCCGGAGGGCTCACTGGGCCCGCTGCCCGAGGGCATCGGGATCATCGACGTCGACACCGGCGACCCCTGCCCGGCCGGGGTGATCGGAGAATTGGTGAACATCGCCGGCCCGGGCCGGTTCGAGGGCTACTACAACGATCCGGAGGCCGACGCGCAGCGGATGGCCGACGGCGTCTATCACAGCGGTGACTTGGCCTACCGCGACGAGAACGGGTATGTGTATTTTGCTGGGCGGCTGGGTGATTGGTTGCGTGTCGACGGAGAAAACCTCGGCACTGCGCCGATCGAGCGGGTGCTGGCCCGCTATCCGGGGGTCAGCGAGGTCGCGGTGTACGCCGTGCCCGACCCGGCCGTCGGCGACCAGGTGATGGCCGCGGTGGTGATGACGCCCGGCACGGAATTCGACGCCGACACGTTCCGCGTATTCCTGGCCGAGCAGCCCGATCTGGGACCCAAGCAGTGGCCGTCTTACGTCCGGATCAGCACGGCGTTGCCACGCACTGCGACATTCAAGGTACTCAAACGCGAACTCTCCGCCGAGGGCGTCGACTGCGCTGATCCGGTGTGGACGATCAGGCGCTAGGTTGCGCGAGCAGACGCGCTAACTGGCCACCGAGATCGACTTGCTGTCCAAGTAACTCTCGATCCCTTCGCGGCCCAATTCCCGGCCGTAGCCGCTGGACTTGACGCCGCCGAACGGCGCGTACGGGTCCATCGTGTACCCCTGGTTGATACCGAAGGTGCCGGTGCGGATGCGGGCAGCCAACTCCACCCCGCGCTCGGTGTCGTCGGACCATACCGACCCAGCCAAACCGTAATCGGAGTCGTTGGCGATGCGCACCGCGTCCTCGTCGTCGCGATAGCCGATGACGGTGAGCACCGGCCCGAAGATCTCTTCACGCGCGATCCGCATGCTGTTGTCGGCGTCGGCGAAAAGCGTGGGCTGCACGTACCATCCGCGCTCGACGCCATCCGGCATGTCGGTACCGCCGGTGATCAGCCGGGCACCTTCGGCCTGGCCGGCCTGGATGTAGCCGATCACCCGCTCCTGCTGGCGCCGCGCCACCAGGGGACCCATCTGTGTCGCGGGATCGGTAGGGTCACCGACGGCAATCGTCTGCATCTCGGCCGCCAGTGCGTCGATGTATCCGCCTCTTCGGCTGTGCGGCACCAGGATTCGGGTCAGCGCGTTGCAAATCTGCCCACTGTTGGACAGGCTGGCCGCCCGGATTCCGGCCGCCACCGCGCCGGGGTCGGCATCGTCGAGGACGATCGCTGCGGATTTGCCGCCAAGCTCCAGGCTGACGCGTTTCAAACCGGTGGCACAGGTTTCGGCTACCCGTCGGCCGGCAGCGGTCGATCCGGTAAACGACACCTTGTCTACGCCGGGGTGGCCGACCAAGTACTCACCCACGTCGGCGCCGCCGGGCAACACGCTGACCACACCGGGAGGCAACTCGAGTTGCTCAATGAGCTCGGCGAGCAGCAGCGCGTCCAGCGGTGATTCCGGCGCCGGCTTGAGGATCACGCAACAACCGGCAAGCAGCGCCGGCACCAGCTTGGTGACGATCAGGAACTGCGGCATGTTCCACGGCACGATCGCAGCGACCACCCCGACCGGTTCGCGGTGAATATGAATATCAGCGCCGTAGCGACCGACGCGAATCTCGTGCCACGACAGGTCTTCGGCCAGATCGCAGAAGGCGGTCATCATCATCCACGGCAGCCCGACCTGCGCGCGCTGGGCGAAGCTGATCGGCGCGCCGATCTCGGTGGTGATGAGCTCGGCCATCTCCGAGCGCCGCTCGCCGTAGCGTTCGACCAGTCGTCGTATCGCGGTAATGCGCTCGGCGGGATCGAGCCGCGGCCACGGGCCCTGGTCGAATGCCGCCCGCGCGGCCGCGACGGCAGCGTCGACGTCGGCGGGTCCGGCCGACGCCACGTGCGCGACCGCGGCTTCGGTGGCCGGTGAGGTCACTTCGATCACGGCGTCGCTACCGGGCGATGACCAACTCCCACCGATGAACAGTGCGTCGTGTCGCTGCACGCAGACCTCCCCGACCCGGAATATCAACTACTTGTGATTGTGGTCTCGAGCATATACGGTCAGCGCTGCAGGCGGGTGGTCGTGAGCGACAGGAGTAGGCATGGCTCGTTTCCCCAAGCCGGCGGAAGGCAGCTGGACGCAGCACTACCCGGAGCTCGGAACCGGCCCGGTGTCGTATGAGGATTCCATCTCACCGGAGTTCTATGAGCTCGAGCGGGCAGCGATTTTCAAGCGTGCCTGGCTGAATGTCGGCCGCGCCGAGCAACTTCCGCGCAAAGGAAGCTACTTCACCAAGGAGCTGAAGGTCGCCAATACCTCGATCATCGTGGTGCGCACCATGACCGGCGACATCAAGGCGTTCCACAACATCTGCCGCCACCGCGGCAACAAGCTGGTGTGGAACGACATGCCGCTGGAGGAGACCAGCGGCTTTTGCCGCCAGTTCCGGTGCAAGTACCACGCCTGGTGTTACGACCTGGACGGCAACCTGACCCATGTCCCGCAGGAAAGCGAGTTCTTCGACCTCGACAAGAACCGCTACGGGCTGGTGCCGGTGCACTGCGACGTCTGGGAAGGCTTCATCTTCGTCAACTTCGCCGCCGAGCCCGAGCAGTCGCTACGGGAATTTCTAGGTCCGATGATCACCGACCTGGAGGGCTATCCGTTCGGGCAGCTGACGTCGCGGTGGTGTTACCGCTCGGAAGTGAAGGCGAACTGGAAGCTCTACCTGGACGCGTTCCAGGAGTTCTATCACGCCCCGGTATTGCACGCGAACCAGTCGCCGACCAGCTACTCCAAGGCGGCGGCCGAAGCCGGCTTCGAGGCGCCGCACTACCGCATCGACGGCCCGCACCGGCTGGTGTCGACGTCGGGTGTGCGGGCGTGGGAGATGGACGCCGATATGCGCAAGCCCATCGAAGATATCTGCCGCAGCGGACTTTTCGGTCCGTGGGACAATCCGGATCTCGGCACGCTGCCTGCCGGGGTCAACCCGGCCAACTGCAACCCATGGGGACTGGACTCGTTTCAGATCTTCCCCAACCTCGTGATCCTGATCTGGGGACAGGGCTGGTATCTGACCTACCATTACTGGCCCACCTCGTATAACAGCCACGTCTTCGAGGGCACCCTGTACTTCCCACCGCCCCGCACTCCGCGCGAACGCGTCGCCCAGGAGCTGGCGGCGGTGACCTTCAAGGAATTCGGTCTGCAGGACGCCAACACCCTGGAGGCCACTCAGTCGATGATCGAATCGCGTGCGGTTGACCGATTCCTCCTCAACGACCAGGAGGTGCTGCTGCGGCATCTGCACCACGAGACCGCGACGTGGGTCGACGACTACCGGCGCAACTCAGTGAGGGTGTGATGACGGCTAACCTGCCACCCGAATTCGCAGACCTGGAACAGTTTTCCGATTGGTGTCTGGCAAGCGAACCGCAGCGCTACCATAAGCGGCTCACCAGCACGATGGCGAAGATGCAGTCCTTCTACGATGCCGTCACACCACGCGCCGAGGATGCGCTGGCCTACTGCGACAAGTTCAGCCTCGACGATATGCCCGACGACGTCATGAACCTGATGTATCTGCTGTACTCGATGATCATGGTGTCGTTCCCGGTTGAATGCTGGAAGCAGCCGCGCATTCCCGATTCCGGCGCATCGACGTTGGATTGCGTCAGCGAACCTGTGCCGTGATCGTGCTGCGGGCCGCCCGCTGGGCGGATGTCGACTCCGGACAGGTGCACTCACCGGCGGTGGTCGTGGTGGACGGCGACCGGATCACTGCGGTCAACCCCTCTGAGGCACCTCACGATTCGACTGACATCGATCTCGGCGACGTCACGCTCCTGCCAGGGCTGATGGACATGGAACTCAACCTGCTCATCGGCGGCCCGGGCGGACCGGAGGGATTGCCGTCGCCGATGCACGGTGTGCAGGACGACCCGGCTTACCGCACGCTGCGGGGCGCGGTGAACGCCCGCACCACCCTGGATGCGGGTTTCACCACCGTGCGCAATCTCGGCTTGATGGTCAAGACCGGCGGGTATCTGCTCGACGTCGCGCTGCAACGCGCCATCGACCAGGGCTGGCACGTCGGTCCGCGGGTGGTTCCCGCCGGGCATGCCGTTACCCCCTACGGGGGACATCTCGATCCGACCGTCTTTCAGCGCCTGGCTCCAGGCATCATGCCGCTGTCGGTAGCCGAAGGGATCGCCAACGGCGTACCCGACGTGCGCGCCTGCGTGCGCTACCAGATCCGCCACGGCGCCAAAGTCATCAAAGTGTCCGCCTCCGGCGGTGTGATGTCGCACAGCACATCGCCGGGCTCGCAGCAGTACTCCGACGAGGAGTTCGCCGCGATCGCAGACGAGGCGCACCGCGCCGGGATCCGGGTGGCCGCGCACGCGATCGGCGACGGCGCGATCCGGGCCTGCATCAACGCCGGAATCGACTGCATCGAACACGGTTTCCTGGCCACCGACGACACCATCCAGATGATGGTCGACCATGGCACCTTCCTGGTCTCAACGACGTATCTCACCGAGGCGCTGGCCGTTGACCGCGTCGCCCCCGAGCTTCGCAGGAAGGCGGCCGAGGTATTCCCGCAAGCTAAAGCCATGCTGCCCAAAGCGATTGCGGCCGGAGTACGGATCGCGTGCGGCACCGACGCGCCCGCCATCCCGCATGGCCAGAACGCCAAGGAACTCTGTGCACTGGTCGATCGCGGCATGACACCGATGCAGGCGATTCGCGCAGCAACCGTCACCAGCGCCGAACTCATCGAAGCCGATCACGAGCTGGGCCGGCTGGCGCCGGGCTATCTCGCCGACATCATCGCCGTACCCGGTGACCCGTCCCGCGACATCGCCGCCACGCTGGACGTGTCGTTCGTCATGAAAGACGGTCGCGTTTACAAGCAGCCCTTAGTTCGCTGAGGAAACGAGCATGGAACTCACCGACAACATCTTGTGGCTGTTGAAGCAGGCCTTCCACTTCTCGCTGAAAACCGTCAATGATGCGATCAGCAACCACGGGGTGACCACCGCGCAGATCGGCCTGATGCGTCAGTTGGCCAACGAGCCGGGCCTGTCCGGAGCCGAGCTGGCCCGTCGGCTGCTGATCAGTCCGCAGGGCGTGCAGTTGGCGATCACCGCGCTGGAGAGCCGCGGGCTGGTGGAGCGCAAACAGGATCCGCAGCACGGCCGGATCTTGCAGTCCTATCTCACCGACTCCGGCCGTGCGGTGGTCTCGGCTGTACTTGCCGATGCGCTGGCCGCCCACGAAAGAGTCTTCGGCGTCCTGGACGCCGACGAGCAACAGTTGCTGCACGACCTGCTCGCGCGGGTGGTCGAACAGGGCACCGGAAACCTCCTGTTCAGCGATCATCCTGAATCAAGTACTTGAGACTGATCGCAAGTACTTGATATTGTCGGCGGTGATGGACGAGAGGATGGACGCCGTGCCAGTCGCAACCGACACCGTCACCGAGGAAGTGGCGATTCAGCTGGACCGGCGCACCACCGTGGTTCCGTATCGACCCGGCAACACCGTGTTGCAAACCGCCCGCACGGCCGGGCTGGCGGCGCCGTCGTCGTGTGAAACCGGTTCGTGCGCAACGTGTATGGCTCGGCTGGTGGAGGGCAGCGTGCGGATGCTCAACAATGACGCGCTGAGCGAGGAGGAAGTCGCCGACGGCTGGGTGCTGACCTGTCAGTCCCTGCCGACCAGTCGTTCAGTGCGGGTGGTCTACGAATGAGCGGTGGCCACCGAGTGGCAGTGGTGACCGGAGGTGCCTCGGGGATGGGCGAGGCGACCTGTCACGAACTCGGCCGACGCGGACACAAGGTCGCAGTCCTCGACATCGATGGCCAAGCGGCCCAGCGTGTTTGCGACGCATTGCGCGCCGCGGGGGTGACCGCACTCGCCGTTGCGGCAGACGTGGCCGACCGGGGCGCGGTCGAGGAGGCGTTCGCCAAACTACGCAGTGAGCTTGGCCAGGTAGGCATTTTGGTGACCAGCGCAGGCATGGTGGGTTTCGCGCCGTTCAGCGAGATCACTCCGCAGTCGTGGCAGCGGATCATCGAGGTCAATCTCACCGGTACGTTTCACTGCTGCCAGGTGGCGCTGCCGGACATGGTGGCCGCCGGCTGGGGCCGCATCGTGATGATCTCGTCCTCCAGCGCCCAGCGCGGTTCGCCGGGCATGGCGCACTATGCCGCTTCCAAGGGCGCGCTGATCACCCTGACGAAATCGCTGGCGCGCGAGTACGCCGGTGCGGGGATCACCGTCAACAACATCCCGCCGTCAGGCATCGAGACTCCGATGCAGCAGCAATCACAAGCCGAGGGAAACCTGCCGTCGAACGAGACGATGGCCGCTCAGATTCCGGTGGGACACCTTGGCACCGGCCACGACATCGCGGCGGCGGTCGGGTTCCTGTGCTCCGACGCGGCGGGGTTTATCACCGGACAGGTGCTCGGCGTCAACGGCGGAGCAGTGATGTGACAGGAGGTTCGCATGGCGCGATGGCCTAAACCGGCGGAGGGCACCTGGACCGGCCACTACCCGGATCTGGGTACCGGGCCGGTCTCCTTCCGCGATTCCACGTCACCCGAGTTCTACGCGGCCGAACGCGAGGCAATCTTCAAACGCGCCTGGCTCAATGTCGGCCGCATCGAGGACGTTCCGCGCGTCGGCAGCTACTTCACCAAAGACATCGCGGCGGCCGGCACCTCGATCATCGTGGTCAAAGGCAAAGACCAGGCGGTGCGCGCTTTCCACAACATTTGCCGCCATCGCGGAAACAAGTTGGTGTGGAACGACTATCCCAATGTAGAAACCAAGGGAGTCTGCCGACAGTTCACTTGCAAGTATCACGGCTGGCGCTACGACCTGGACGGTGCGTTGACGTTCGTGCAGCAGCCAGGAGAGTTCTTCGATCTCGACACCGACGCATACGGACTGCGTTCGGTGCACTGTGACATCTGGAACGGCTTCATCTTCGTCAACGTCGACGCCGAGCCACGGCAAAGCCTGCGAGAGTTTCTCGGACCGATGATCACCGGACTCGACGACTATCCGTTTGACAAGCTCACTGAACGCTACGACTGGGTGGCCGACAACAACAGCAACTGGAAGATCTTTGCCGACGCATTCCAGGAGTACTACCACGTTCCCGCGCTGCACCCCCAACAGGTTCCAGCAGCGGTGCGCGACCCCAATGCCGGATTCG
This sequence comes from Mycobacterium kyorinense, assembly GCF_001672775.1. Taxonomy (GTDB): domain Bacteria; phylum Actinomycetota; class Actinomycetes; order Mycobacteriales; family Mycobacteriaceae; genus Mycobacterium; species Mycobacterium kyorinense_A. The sequence goes on from NZ_LZKJ01000009.1 coordinate 35,121, forward strand.
AATGCGCACATTTCCAGATCGACGGACCCCACCGCGTGGTGTCGACCGCCGGCACCCGCCGCTGGCTGATGGCACCGGAGTATATGTATCCGATCGAACGAGCCACGCGCAGTGGCCTGGTCGGTCCTTGGCGCACTCCGGATTTGGGTGAACTGCCGGCCGGGCTCAACCCCGGCGGCATCGATCCATGGGGCATCAGCAACTTTCAGATCTTCCCCAACCTGGAGATCCTGATCTACGGCGGCTGGTACCTGCTCTACCGGTATTGGCCGACCTCGCACAACACCCATCGGTTCGAGGCCTACACCGCGTTCCACCCCGCTCGCAGCGTGCGTGAGCGCATCGAACATGAGGTCGCCGCGGTGGTGCTCAAAGAGTTCGCACTGCAAGACGCCGGCATGTTGGGCGGTACTCAGGCGGCGCTGGAAACCGGCATCGTCGAGGACTTCCCACTCAACGATCAGGAGATCCTAGTCCGCCACCTGCACAAGACTGTCGGCGACTGGGTCGCCGCATATCAACGCGAGCAGACGCCGGTGGGGGCGGCCCATGCCTGACCCGCTTTTGCCGAGTGCCTTCGCCGAGCTCGAGCCCTATGCCCAAACCTGGTGTCTACCGACGGAATCCGAGCGGTGGGACAGGCGAATGGCCAGCAGCATGTCCGACATGCGGGAGTTCTACGACGCCTTCTTTCCGCGGCTGGAAGAGGCGATCGACTACTGCGACAAGTTCCCGCTTGACGACCTTCCCGACGACGCGCTGCATCTGCTCCACCTCATCTATTCGCTGATCATGGTCGCCATGTCCGTGGAGGTCATGCATCAAATCAAACCCACCGACGCGGCCGACGCGGTCATGAGGCGAATCAACGAACCGGTGCCGTGAGGAAAGGACAGGCGATGAGTCTGCTTGCCATCAACAAGCTCACGACCACGGTGGGCGCCGAGGTGGACGGTATTGATCCCGATCGACTGGCTACCGACGACACCCTCGGGGAAGCGGTGCTGGATGCGCTGGAAGAAAACGGCGTGCTGGTCTTTCCCAGGCTACACGTGAATCCTGAAGCGCAGGTGGCGTTTTGCCGTCGGCTCGGTGATATCGACCATTCGTCCGACGGACACCATCGGGTGCCGGGGATCTATCCGATCACCCTGGATGTGTCCAAGAACTCCTCGGCGGCCTATCTGCGAGCCACCTTTGACTGGCACATCGACGGCTGCACCCCGATCGGCGACGAATGCCCGCAGAAAGCCACTGTGCTCTCGGCCGTCCACGTTGCCGAACACGGCGGCGAAACCGAGTTCGCCAGTTCCTATGCCGCCTACGACGCGTTGAGCGACGAGGAGAAGCAGCGCTACGGGTCGTTGCGCGTCGTTCACTCCCTGGAAGCCTCGCAGCGGCGCGTCACGCCCGATCCCACGCCCGAGCAGCTGGCGCGGTGGCGGGCGCGGCGCACACACGAACACCCGCTGGTGTGGACACACAGCAGCGGGCGCAAGTCGCTGGTGCTCGGCGCGTCCGCCGACTACGTCATGGGCATGGATCTCGACGCGGGCCGCGCGCTGCTGGCCGAACTGCTCGACCGCGCCACCGTGCCCGACAAGGTCTACAGCCACCGGTGGTCGGTGGGCGACACGGTGATCTGGAACAACCGCGGCGTGCTGCACCGGGCGGCACCCTACGACCCGGACTCCCCACGAGAGATGCTGCGCACCACCGTGCTCGGCGACGAACCGATCCAGTAGCCCATCACCCCAGCATTGAGGGCACCATCGCTTCGATGACGTGCGGGCCCGGTTCGGCGAAGCTGGCACGCAGCGCGTCGGCCAACTCCTCGGCAGTGCCGACCCGCCGCGCCGGCACCCCCATTCCCTCGGCGATCTTGACGAAATCCATTCTCGGGCCGGTTAAGTCAAGCAGTTGCTGCGCTTTGGGGCCTGGCGCACCCTCGGCCCCAACGCGTTGCAGTTCGAGCCGCAAAATGTCGTAGGCGCCATTGTTGTAGATGACGGTGGTGACATCGAGTTTTTCTCGCGCCTGTGTCCACAGTCCCGAGATCGTGTACATCGCTGATCCGTCGGATTCCAGGCACAGCACCGGACGGTCCGGCGCCGCTACTGCAGCGCCCACGGCTGTCGGGATGCCGTAACCGATCGCGCCGCCGGTCAAGGTCAGCCAGTCGTGCGCAGGCGCGCCGGCAGTGGCTGCAGGTAGCGGCAGCCCGGAGGTGTTGGACTCGTCGACCACGATCGCGCGTTCCGGCATCAGCGCACCGATCACGTCGGCGACCGCAACAGCGGTCAACGCACCCGTGGGCAGCTGCGGGCGCGATGGCGCAGCGGCCTCGGCGGCGGTGTCCGGCGCCACCTCGTCTGCCAATGCCGCCAACGCGTCGGCTGCCCCGGTGTGGTGTGCGAGCACGTGGACTTCGCAGCCGTCCGGTACCAGGTCGCTGGGCTTGCCTGGATAGGCGAAAAACGATACCGGTGACGCCGCGCCGGCCAGGATCAGGTGCTTGGCGCCGTCGAGTTGTGCGGCAACAGCTTCCGAGAAGTAGGCGATACGCTCGACGACGGGAACGCCGGCGCCGCGTTCGAGCCGGGTCGGGAATGTCTCGCAATACAAGCGGGCACCGCAGGCCGCCGTAACCCGGGCCGCTGCCTGCAGGCCGGGAGCACGGGTGGCGTCGCCGCCGACCAGCACCACCGAGGGCTCGCCGGAGCGCAGCACCTTGGCTGCCAGCCCCACCGCGTCGGCGTCGACAGTTGACGTCGTTGGCCGGGCAGGCACCGGATGGCCCGTTTGCGCGACCTCGCCCCACGAAAGGTCTGCCGGCAGAATCAGTGTGGCGACCTGTCCCCCGCCTTGGCTAGCGGCGATGGCTTCGGCGGCGTCGGCAGCAACGTCGCCATCAGTGCGGCGCAGCCACCCGGACACGCTACCGGCCACCGCGTCGATATCGGATTCCAATGGCGCATCGTACTTTTTGTGGTAAGTGGCGTGGTCGCCGACCACCACCACCATCGGCACTCTCGCGCGGCGCGCGTTGTGCAGGTTGGCCAGGCCGTTGCCCAGCCCCGGGCCGAGATGCAGCAGCACCGCGGCGGGTCGGCCGGCGATGCGCGCATAGCCGTCGGCCGCTCCGGTGGCCACGCCCTCGAACAGCGCCAGTACGCCCCGCATCCGCGGCACCGTGTCCAGTGCGGCCACGAAATGCATCTCGGAGGTGCCCGGGTTGGCGAAGCACACGTCGACGCCGCCGTCGACCAGAGTGTTGATCAGCGCATGGGCACCGTTCACAGAGCTACTGTAAACGCCTCACGCACTACGGGGTGATTTAGTCGCGGCCTGATGCGCCCGGCTCCGCCGCGCTGGCGGCCGCCACGTGGTTGGCGTGCCTGTCGTCGGCCGGTCGGGCCTCGGTCTGCTCTTTGGCCCAACGGTAGTCGGGCTTGCCGGCCGGTGACCGCTTGACCTCGTCGACGTACCAAAGCGCCCGGGGGACTTTGTATCCCGCGATTTCACTGCGCACGAACTGGTCGAGGTCGGTCAACGCGGGGCGCGTCCCGGGGCGCGGCTGGATGACGGCGGCCACGCACTGGCCGTAGCGCTCGTCGGGCACTCCGACCACCAGCGCGTCGAACACGTCAGCGTGGCCCTTGAGTGCGGCCTCGACTTCCTCGGGGTAGATCTTTTCCCCACCGCTGTTGATCGACACCGAACCGCGGCCCAGCATGGTGACCGTCCCGTCGGCCTCCACCTGTGCGTAGTCGCCGGGGATCGCGTACCGCACACCGTTGATGGTTTTGAACGTCTCGGCGGTCTTCTTCTCGTCTTTGTAGTAGCCGACCGGGATGTTGCCCTTCTTGGCGATGATTCCCCGCACGCCGGAGCCGGGCTTCACTTCGTTGCCGTCGTCGTCGAGCACGACCGTGCGATGGTCGATGGTGACCCGCGGGCCGCCGGTGTGCGCTTCACCCGCCGCGACGATGCTGGTGCCGCCAAAACCGGTCTCCGACGAGCCGATCGAGTCGGTGATGACCCGGTTGGGCAGCAGTTCGAGAAGCTTCTCCTTGATGCTCGGTGAGAACAGCGCCGCGGTGCTGGCCAGCAGGAACAGCGATGACAGGTCGTAAGCCTCTTTTTCAAGTCCTTCCTGCAATGCATCGAGTAGCGGTCGCGCCATCGCGTCACCGGTGAAGAACAGCAGGTTGACCTTGTGGTCGTGGATTGTCCGCCAGACGTTATCGGCGTCGAATTCTGGTGCCAGAACGGTGGTTTGGCCCGAAAACAGCGACATCCACGTTGCGGACTGGGTGGCGCCGTGGATCATCGGCGGGATGGGGTAGCGGATCATCGGCGGATTGGCCGCGGCTTGCTTGGCCAGGTCGTACTCGTCCTTGACGAATTCACCTGTCGCGAAATCGGTTCCACCGAACAGCACGCGGTAGATGTCCTCGTGACGCCACATCACACCCTTCGGGAACCCGGTGGTGCCGCCGGTGTAGAGCAGGTAGATGTCGTCGGCGCTGCGCTCACCGAAGTCACGCTCCGCTGAGCCTTGTTCGAGTGCGGAGTAGAACTCGACACCGCCATAGCGCCGATAATCGGCGTCGGAGCCGTCCTCGACCACCAGCACGGTCTTGACGTTCGGGGTCTCGGGCAACACGTTGGCGACGCGGTCGGCGTACTGGCGCTCGTGCACGACCGCCACCATGTCGGAGTTTTCGAACAGATAGCGCAGTTCGCCCTCGACGTAGCGGAAGTTGACGTTGACCAGGATGGCGCCGGCCTTCACGATGCCCAGCATCGCGATCACGATCTCGTTGCGGTTGCGGCAGTACAGCCCGACCTTGTCGTCCTTTTTGACGCCCTGGTCGATCAGGTAGTGCGCCAGGCGGTTGGCCTTCTCCTCCAGTTGCGCATACGTCAGCTGGTCGTCGCCGCAGATCAGGGCGACGCGGTCAGGCACGGCGTCGATGGCATGCTCGGCAAGGTCGGCAATGTTCAGAGCCACGGACCCAAACTAGAACGTGTTACATTTCTTGACAAGTTTGTGATCGCCGCGCAGAAAGGCAGACATCGGTGAGCGAGGCTCATGCGCTGATTGACCAGCGCGGACACACCCTGATCGTCACGCTGAATCGCCCTGACGCCCGCAATGCGCTCAGCGGCGAAATGATGCAGATCATGGTGGAGGCCTGGGACCGTGTCGACAACGATCCCGACATCCGGTGTTGCATCCTGACCGGGGCGGGCGGTTACTTCTGCGCCGGCATGGACCTCAAGGCGGCCACCGCCAAGCCGCCGGGTGACTCGTTCAAAGATGGCAGCTACGACCCGTCGCGCATCGACGCTCTACTCAAGGGTCGCCGGCTCACCAAGCCGCTGATCGCCGCTGTCGAAGGGCCGGCGATCGCCGGGGGCACCGAGATCCTGCAGGGCACCGACATCCGGGTGGCCGGTGAAAGCGCCAAGTTCGGGATCTCCGAGGCCCGCTGGAGCCTGTATCCGATGGGCGGCTCAGCGGTGCGGTTGGTCCGGCAGATCCCCTACACGGTGGCGTGTGACTTGCTGTTGACCGGACGGCACATCACCGCCGCCGAAGCCAAGGAGATCGGGCTGATCGGGCACGTTGTTCCGGATGGGCAAGCGCTGACCAAAGCGTTGGAGATCGCCGAGGCGATCTCCAACAATGGGCCGCTGGCGGTGCAGGCGATCCTGCGGTCCATCCGCGAGACCGAGGGGCTGGCCGAAAACGACGCGTTCAAGATCGACACGCAGATCGGTATCAAGGTGTTCTTGTCCGACGACGCCAAGGAAGGCCCGCTGGCCTTCAAAGAGAAGCGCGCACCCAACTTCCAAGGCCGCTAGGGCTTTGCGCCCGCTCTTGGCGCCGAGCGTGAAACTAACTTCACGTTCGGCCACCAGCGTGCGACTAGCTTCACGCTCGGTGCAGAGGCGCGCTGGGCGTAAACACCACCGGCATGGCTTCAGGGCCGACGACGAAGTTGGCGCGGCGCAGCGGCAACGGTTCATCGGAGGCCAGCCGAAGATCCGGCAACCGCTCCAAGACTCGACGCGTCATCAACGAAAGCTCCAGCCGGGCCAGCTGATTGCCCAGACAGAAATGAGTTCCAAAGCCGAATGCCAAGTGGCTGTTGGGGTCTCGCCGGATATCGAACTGCTCGGGATTATCGAACACCGACTCGTCGAAGTTCGCCGACTCAAACAGCAGCATGATCTTCTCGCCCTCGCGGAGCGACGTGCCGTGAAACTCGGTGTCGCCGGTCAGCTTGCGGCACATGTTCTTCACCGGCGAGGTCCAGCGCAGCATCTCCTCAATAGCACCCGGTAGCAGGGTCGGCTCGGCTTGAAGCTGTTCCCATTGGTCTCGGCGTCGCAGCAGCTGCTCGGTGCCGCCAGACAACGTGTGCCGGGTGGTCTCATCGCCACCGATGAGGATCAGTAGCGTCTCAGAAACGATCTGTTCGTCGGTCAGCCGTTCACCGTCGACCTCGGCGTGCACCAGCACGCTGGTCAAGTCGTCGGTCGGCTGCTCCCGCCGCGCGGCGATGGTCTTGAGAGTGAGCTCTGTGTAGGCGATGTTGGCGTCCAGCGCTGCCTGATAGTCGACCTCTTCGACGGTCGAGCTGAGGGCACAGACCAGGTCGTCGGACCATTTCAGCAGCGTCGCCCGCTGTTCGGGCAGCACGCCGAGCATGTCGCCGATGACCGCCATCGGCAGCGGTGCGGCCAGGTCCCGCACAAAGTCGCACTCGCCTCGTTCACATACGCCGTCGATCAGCGTATCGACCAGGCTGGCGATGGATTCTTCCTTGTCGCGCACCTGTTTACGGGTGAACCCGGCATTGACCAGTTTGCGGCGCAGCAGATGCTCAGGGTCGTCCATGTCGATCATGTGCGGAAGTGCGTCCACCCCGGGCCGGATCCCGCCGGCGTTGGAGAACAGCTCAGGGTTGCGTTCGGCTTCGATGACGGCCTGATACGTCGACGCCGCGGCCAGCCCGTGGCGATCCCGAAATACCGGCTGATTGGCGCGCATCCAGCGATACGCCTCTCGGGCTTGCCGGCCGTCGGCGTAGAAGGTGCCGTCTGTCAAATCGACATCGGGAATCGTGACTGTCATGGACTAACCTCCAGATATGCCTGAATCACAACACACCATCGCCGGAACGGTGCTGACCATGCCGGTGCGCGTTCGGAAGGCAGACGTGCACACGGCGATGTTCTCGGTGGACGCCGAGGCGGCCCAGCGGCTCATCGACTACAGCGGCCTGAAGGTCTGCCAACACCGCCCCGGTCGTGCCGTGGTCAACCTCATGCTGGCGCGCTATATCGACGGCGACCTCGGGCAGTACCACGAATTCGGCACCTGCGTGATGGTCAATCCGCCCGGCTCGCAGGCACGTGGACTGCGCGGCCTCGGCGCTGCCGCGGCGTTCATTCACCACCTGCCGGTCGACCAGAGCTTCACATTGGAGGCCGGGCGCACCATCTGGGGATTTCCGAAGATCATGGCGGACTTCACCATTCGCGACGACGGCAACTTCGGGTTCGACGTCAGCGCCGAGGGCTCGCACATCGCCGGCATCGATTTCGGCCGCGGTCTGCCTGTTCCGTCGCTGTTCACGGCGAAACCGCAGGTGCTCAAGACCTACACCTACGCCGACGGCACTACCCGAGAGGTGCCCTGGGAGATGAAGGTCAGCGGGTTGCGCGGCCGGATCGGCGGAGCGGCCCTGCGGCTGGGACATCACCCGTACGCCGCGGAGTTGGCGGCGCTGGGTCTGCCGAAGCGAGCGATGGTGTCGGGATCGGTCGCCAATGTGGAGATGTCCTTCGGCGACGCCCACCCGCTGGGCTGACCGACCTCGATTGCCCGGGCTCATCCGGTCACGCTAGAACGTGTTCTAACCAGCCGCAACACCCGGCTAGACCAATGCCGCCAGCTCGCGGACCTGCTCTACGCTGCGGGCCGAGACCACCATCATCGTCACACCGGCGGCCTCCCAGACGGTGATCTGCTTACGCACGTAGTCGATGTCGCCGACGATCACCGCGTCATCGACGAGTTCGTCGGGAATGACCTTGGCGGCCTCGTCCTTGCGGTTGCTGCGGAACAGTGCGGTGACCTCGTCGACGACCTCGGCATAGCCCATCCGGCGATAGACGTCGGCGTGGAAGTTGGTGTCCTCTGCCCCCATGCCACCCATGTAAAGCGCCAAAAACGGCTTGATCCCCGCGAACGCTGCGGCCCGGTCGTCGGTGATGACGACTTGGGCCGTCGCGCAGACTTCGAAGTCCTCGCGACTGCGACGGGCACCAGGGCGCGCGAAGCCTTCGTCGAGCCACTCGTTGTACATGTCGGCCAGCCGCGGGGTGTAGAAGATCGGCAGCCAGCCGTCGCAGATTTCGGCGGCCAGCGCCACATTCTTCGGGCCTTCCGCGCCCAGCATGATCGGGATGTCGGACCGCAGCGGATGGGTGATAGGTTTGAGCGCCTTACCCAGACCCGTTGTGCCCTCAGCGGTTAACGGCAGCGGATAGTGCGGGCCGTCGCTGGTGACCGGCTTCTCGCGGGCCCATACCTGCCGGATGATGTCGATGTATTCGCGGGTGCGGGCCAGCGGCTTGGGGAATTTCTGCCCGTACCAGCCCTCGACCACCTGCGGACCGGACACGCCTAACCCCAGCAGGTGGCGCCCGCCGGAAAGGTGGTCCAGGGTCAGCGCCGCCATCGCGCACGCAGTCGGGGTGCGCGCGGACAGCTGCACCACCGAGGTGCCCAGCCGCAGCCGACTCGTCGACGCTCCCCACCAGGCCAGCGGCGTGTAGGCATCCGACCCCCACGCCTCGGCGGTGAACACCGCGTCGAAGCCGGCGTCCTCGGCCGCGGCCACGAGCTCACCTGCGTTCTCCGGCGGCTGCGCGCCCCAGTAACCCAGTTGCAGTCCCAGCTTCATCTCCGGCTCCTTGCTCAGATTCTTAGAACCTGTTCTACTCGTTGCTGTGACCACCAGCCAAAGCAGCCCGGTGCAGATCGATACCGATCAGCGGCCTTTGTCGGCACCTCTGAAGCTGTCCTTCGACTACACCCGTTCAGTCGGACCTACCCTCAGCCAGTTCTTCACCGCCCTGCGTGAGCGACGCATCGTCGGGGTTCGGGGTTCGGATGGCCGGGTCTACGTCCCCCCGGCCGAGTTCGACCCCGTGACCTACGAACGATTGACCGAGATCGTACCGGTGGCCAGTGTCGGGACCGTGCTGTCGTGGACCTGGCAGCCCGAGCCGTTGGCCGGGCAGCCGCTGGACCGGCCGTTCGCCTGGGCGCTGATCAAGCTCGACGGTGCCGACACTGCGCTGCTGCACGCCGTTGACGTTGGCTCGTCCGACGCGACGATTACCGGGGCACGCGTGCATGCGCACTGGGTCGATGAACCGGTGGGCGCCATCACCGACATCGCCTACTTCAGACTCGGCGAAGAGACCGAGTCAACTGCGGAAACGACTGACGACCGTGACCCGGTGACGGTCCAGGTGACGCCCAGCAGCATCGAAATCCAGCACACCGCTTCACTTCCCGAGACCGCGTTCCTGCGAGCTCTCGAAGAGGGCAAGCTGCTCGGCGCCCGCACCGGCGAGGACGGGAAGGTGTATTTCCCGCCGAAGGAAGCAGATCCAGCGACCGGCCTCGAACTCGACAACTTCGTCGAGTTGCCGGACAAAGGCACGGTGACGACGTTCGCGATCATCAACATCCCGTTCGCCGGCCAGCGCATCAAGCCGCCGTACGTCGCGGCTTACGTGCTGCTCGACGGAGCCGATATCGCGTTCCTGCACCTGATACAGGAAATCGACGCATCCGAGGTGCGGATGGGCATGCGGGTGCAGGCGGTGTGGAAGCCCCGCGAGGAATGGGGTCTGGGCATCGACAACATCGAATACTTCAAGCCGACCGGCGAACCTGACGCCGACTACGACACCTACAAGCACCACCTGTAAGAGGGATAACGTGACCGATCGCGATGTAGCTGTCGTCGGATTCGCCCATGCGCCGCATGTGCGCCGCACCGACGGCACCACCAACGGCGTCGAAATGTTGATGCCATGCTTCCATGCACTTTATGACGAACTCAGACTCGAGCAGACCGACATCGGCTTCTGGTGCTCCGGCTCGTCGGATTACCTTGCCGGTCGCGCGTTTTCGTTCATCTCCGCGATCGACTCGTTGATCGGGGGCACCGCCC
>NZ_LZKJ01000010.1 GCF_001672775.1 Mycobacterium kyorinense
AACCACCGCGAAGCGGCCCTGTCACGCCGACACACCGCAACGCAGCACCATCACCCTGACACTGAGCGCAAACCCGGCGACGAGCTCGGCGTGTCGGCCGGGGACACGCACGCTCGCGCCGAACCGGGGACACGCACGCTCGCGCCGAACGGGACGCACGCTCGGCTCAAAAGAGGGATGCTCGCAGGACGTCGCGTTGGCTGGCGAAAAAGGCTTGGGACACTTGTGCTTTCGGAGCTATCAGGTCGAAGCCGTGGAACGCGCCGACGATTTCCTCGACCTCGCATGGCACCCCGGCGGCACGCAGGCGCTGCGCGTAGGCCAAGTCCTCGTCGTAGAACAGGTCGTGTGTGCCAACCCCGATCCAGGCGGGGGCCAGCCCGCTCAGGTCGTCGCGGCGCGCCGGCACGGCGACCTGCGGGTCGGCGTCGCCGAGATAGGCGGCCCAGCCGAACCGATTGCTGTTGGGACTCCACAGCCGGTAGTTGGAGTTCTTCGGGCTATCGGCGCTGCGGTCATCGAGCATCGGGTAGGCCAGCACCTGCAGGCTGGGAGTGACCTCGCCGCGATCCCGCGCCAGCAGCGCCAGCGCCGCCGCCAACCCGCCCCCGGCGCTGGCCCCGCCGATCGCCACCCGCGCCGGATCTACCGTCGGCAGCCGGGCCAGCCAGGTCAACGCCGAATAGCAGTCCTCCAGCGGCGCCGGGTAGGGATGCTCGGGCGCCAGCCGGTAGTCCACCGAAGCGACCGTGATCCCCAGCTCGTCGCTGAACCGGTGGCACAGCCGGTCGTCTTGCCGCGCGCTGCCGATCACGTAGCCGCCGCCGTGGATCCACAGCAGCGCGGGCGCCTGCTGGGTGAGACCGGCCGGTCGGTACAGCCGTACACCCGCACCCGACTCGAGCGTGAGGACTTCGACGCCGTCGACGCCGCCACCGCGCACCAGCCCCGACAACGCACGGATCAGGTGCAACGTCCGCGGTGTGACCAGTGTTCGCGGCGCAACGCGGGCGATTCTGCGGAGGTCAGGGTGGAAATCGGTGCTCGGCATCGAATCAGTATGACGACGACGCGGCGGCGATCACCGTTTGGACCGACCCCCCGCGAGGTACGCTCCCGGGATGGTGCGCCCCGCGACCCGATATCCCGGTCCGACCATGGCTAGCCGCGCGAGATGGTTGCTGCGTGCCCGCCCCGCCGACTACATGCTGGCGCTGAGCGTGGCGACGACGTCGTTGCCCGTGGTGGGCCGGCATCTGGAGCCGCTGGGCGGTGCGACCGCGATGGGCGTCTGGGGCTGCCGGGTGCTACCGGAATTCCTCTCCACCACCGCCAAGGCGTGGCTGACTCCGGGCGTGGTGGAAATCCGCAAACGTGACCGCGACCAAACGCAGGCGGTGTCCGCAGCCGCGCTGCGCGGCATCGTCTCCGCGAAAGACCTCGACATCGAATGGCCCGAACCCGAACGCACCCCGCCGGTATGGCGGGCGCTGCGGCATCGACGCCACCTCTACCGCGCCGGGGTCCGGTACGGGGACCACCCGGCCCAGCTGCTCGACGTGTGGCGTCGCAAAGACTTGCCGGTCCGGCCGGCACCGGTGCTGATCTATGTGCCCGGCGGGGCCTGGGTGCACGGCAGCCGCGCCCTGCAGGGCTACGCGCTGATGTCGCATCTGGCCGAACTGGGCTGGGTATGCCTATCCATCGACTATCGGGTGGCGCCGCACCACCGCTGGCCCAGCCACATCACCGACGTCAAATCCGCGATCGCGTGGGCCCGCGCCAACGTCGACAAATTCGGCGGGGACCGCGATTTCGTTGCGGTGGCGGGGTCTTCGGCCGGTGGCCATCTGGCTGCGTTGGCCGGGCTGACCGGCAACGACCCGGAGTTGCAGGCCGAGTTGGCGTCCGGCTCGGACACCGCAGTCGACGCGGTGGTCGGGGTCTACGGCCGCTACGACTGGGAGGACCGCTCGACCGCCGAGCGGGTCCGGTTCGTCGATTTTCTGGAGCGGGTGGTGGTCAACCGGCGCATCGACCGCCATCCCGACGTGTTCCGCAAGGCCTCGCCGATCGCCCGGGTGCATCCGGATGCCCCGCCGTTCCTGGTGATTCATGGCAGCAATGACACGGTGATCCCGGTGGCGCAGGCGCGCAGCTTCGTCGAGCGGCTCCGATCGGTGTCCCGCTCGGCGGTCAGCTACGTGGAGCTGCCCGGCGCCGGACACGGCTTCGACCTGACCGACGGGGCCCGCACCGGCGCGATGGCCACCACCATCGGACTGTTCCTCAACCAAGTCCACCGCAACCATGCGCTGATCGGGGCCAAAGAGGTCATCTGAACACCGTCCGAATGTAAGGTCGCCTGCACAGGGAGGTGGGGCGGTGAAGAGGCTCAGCGGCTGGGACGCGGTGCTGCTGTACAGCGAGACACCGAATGTGCATATGCACACCCTCAAAGTCGCGGTGATCGAGCTGGACCCCGAACGTCGCGACTTCGATATCGACACGTTTCGCCGGGTCATTCACAGTCGGCTCTACAAGCTGGAACCGTTCTGCTACCAGCTCGTCGACATTCCGATGAAGTTCCATCACCCGATGTGGCGGGAAAGCTGCGAAGTCGACCTGACCTACCACATCCGCCCGTGGCGGCTGCCCGCGCCGGGCGGACGCCGTGAGCTCGACGAGGCGATCGGCGAGATCGCCAGCACCCCGCTGGACCGCAGCCGCCCGCTGTGGGAGATGTATTTCGTCGAGGGCCTGGCCGACGACCGCATCGCGGTGGTCGGCAAGATCCACCACGCGCTCGCCGACGGTGTCGCCGCGGCGAACCTGCTGGCTCGCGGCATGGATTTGGCGGCGGGTCCGCAGACCGGCCGCGGCCGGTTTACGCCCGACCCCGCACCCTCCAAGGGCGAACTGGTGCGATCGGCGTTCGGTGATCACCTGCGTCACCTTGGCCGGATCCCGGCGACCGTCCGCTACACCGCGGCGGGTGTCGGCCGGGTTCGCCGTAGTTCGCGCAAACTGTCACCGGAGTTGACGCGGCCGTTCACTCCGCCGCCGAGCTTCATGAACCACATGCTCACGCCGCAGCGCACATTCGCTACCGCCACCCTGGCGTTGTCCGACATCAAGGAGACCGGCAAGGCGCTCGGCGTCACGATCAACGACCTGGTGCTGGCCCTCTCCAGCGGGGCGTTACGCAAACTGTCGCTGCGCTATGACGGCAAGGCCGACCATCCGCTGCTGGCCTCGGTGCCGATGAGCTTCGACTTCTCCCCGGACCGGATCTCGGGGAACCGGTTCAGCGGTGTGCTGGTGGCGTTACCCGTCGACGTCGACGATCCACTGGAGCGGGTTCGGCTGTCCCACGATTTCGCGGTGTCTGCCAAGGAAAGCCACCAGCTCGTCGGTCCGGAACTGATCAGCCGGTGGGCGGCGTACTTCCCGCCGGCTCCCGCAGAGTCGCTTTTCCGGTGGCTGGCCGGCCGCGACGGGCAGAACAAGGTGCTCAACCTCAACATCTCCAACGTGCCCGGCCCGCGCGAACGTGGGCGCGTCGGCGGCGCGCTGGTCACCGAGATCTACTCGGTGGGCCCATTGACGGCCGGCAGCGGACTGAACATCACGGTGTGGAGCTATGTCGACCAGCTGAACATCTCGGTGCTCGCCGACGCCACCACCGTCGACGACCCACACGAGGTGACCGACGCCATGATCGAGGAGTTCGTCGAAATACGGCGGGCCGCAGGGCTTTCCGAGAAGCTCACGGTTGTCGAGATCGCGTTGGCGCAAGCCTGAGGCGCCGGCAACTAACTGAGTCGCTCCAGCAGATCGCGGCGGGCGATCTTGCCGGTACTGCTGCGCGGCAACTCCGAAAGCACGACGATCTCGCGCGGCACTTTGTAATTGGCCAGATTGTCGCGGACATGCTGTTTGAGGTTGTCGGGGGTGGCCGACCCCGCAACCACGACGAACGCCGCCAAGCGCTGTCCGTACTGCTCGTCGTCGACTCCGAGCACCGCGGCCTCGACGACATCGGGGTGGGCCATCAGCGTCTTCTCCACCTCGATGGGGTAGACGTTCTCGCCACCGGAGACGATCATCTCGTCGTCGCGCCCGACCACATAGAGCCGGCCGGCCTCGTCGAGTCGGCCGACATCACCGGATGCCATGAAGCCGTCGTGAAAGTCTTTCGTATTGCCGGAGGTATAGCCGTCGAACCGGTTGGTGTTACGCACAAAGATCTGGCCGACCTCGCCGGTGGGCACCGGACGGAATTCGCTGTCGAGAATGCGGATCTCGGTTCCCACGGCCGGCTTGCCCGCGGTATCGGGGGCGGCCCGCAGATCTTCGGGGGTGGCGGTGGCGATCATGCCCGCCTCGGTGGCGTTGTAGTTGTTGTAAATCACGTCGCCGAATTCGTCCATGAACCGGGTGACCACGTCGGCGCGCATCCGTGATCCCGACGCGGTGGCGAATCGCAGCGAGCGACCGCTGTAGCGGCGGCGCACCTCGTCGGGCAGATCCATGATCCGGTCGAACATCACCGGCACCACACACAAGCCGGTGGCCTGGTAGCGGTCGACGAGATCAAGCGTGGCCTCCGGGTCGAACTTGCGCCGGGTCACCACGGTGCAGCCCAGCGAGGCCGCGAACACCAACTGGGAAAAGCCCCAGGCGTGAAACATCGGCGCCACCACCACCGTCGTCTCCTCGGTGTGCCACGGCACCCGATCCAGGATCGCTTTGAGCTCGTTGGCCCCGCCGCCGGAGTGCTTGGCGCCCTTAGGGTTTCCGGTGGTCCCGGAGGTCAGCAGAATCAGCTTGCCCTTGCGCGACGGCCTGGTGGCGCGGCGGCCGGCGTGCGCGGCGATGAGCTTCTCAACGGTGAGGTCGTGCGGTTGCTCGGCCCAGGCGACGATGCGGACGGTATCGGGCCGGTCGACTAGTGCGCGGTCCACCGACTCGGTGAACTCTTCGTCGTAGATCACCGCGTCCACGCCCTCGCGGTCGACCACCTCGGCCAGCGCCGGCCCGGCAAACGAGGTGTTGAGCAGCAACACGTCGGCGCCGATCCGGTTGGCCGCCACCAACGCCTCGACGAAGCCGCGGTGGTTGCGGCACATGATCCCCACCACCGACGGCGTCCCGGCGGACAGCGCCTGCAAGGCCGCCGCCAACGCGTCGCCGCGGCGGTCGAGCTCGCGGTAGGTCAACGTGCCCAACTCGTCGATCAACGCCGCACGGTTGGGGCAGCGCTGCGCCGACATCGCGAATCCGCTTGTGACGGTAAGGCCTTCGCGGCGGACAGCGGCGGTGATCCGTAGATACTTATCGGGTCGCAGGGGTGCGATGATTCCTGCGCGAACCATGCTGGCCAACAGGCCGAACGGTGCCACCGGTACTAGCCGATGATCGGGAGGCGGCGCTCTTTGGCCAACTTGTCGAGCGCCTTTTGCATGACATGGCGGACGTGCGCGTCGATTTCGTCGACGTCGGGCTCCTCACCGAACTGGGCGGCGATCTGGATCGGCTCGAGCACCTGCATGACGATCTTGGTCGGCAGCGGCAGGTTGGGCGGCACCACTGCGGACAGCCCGAACGGGAAGCCCACCGAGATCGGCAGGATCTTCACTCGCATCAGCTTGTCCAAGCGCAGCGCCTTGGCCAGCCACGTGCCACGCGACAGGTACAGCTGGCTTTCTTGTCCGCCGACGGCCACCGCGGGAACGATCGGCACCCCGGCGTTGATTGCCGCGCGCACATAGCCGGTGCGCCCGTCGAAATCGATGGTGTTCTCCGACAGGGTGGGCCGGTAGACGTCGTAGTCACCGCCGGGGAACACCACCACCACTCCACCGGAGCGCAGCGCCTCGTCGGCGTTCTCGTGGTTGGCGCGGATGAAACCGGCCCGGATGAAGAAGTCGGCGGTGGGGCCGGTGAGTAACACGTCGTGGCTCAGCGTGTAGACCGGCCGGTCATAGCCGAACTTCTCGTAGAACCCGGTGGCGAAAACCGGAACATCCATCGGGAACAACCCACCCGAATGGTTGGACACCACCAGGGCGCCACCCGACGGGAAGGACTCCAGCCCGCGCACCTCCGCGCGGTGGTAGCCCTTGATGAGCGGCCGGAGCCATCCGATCACGCGTTCGGTGAGGCCGGGATCCCACTTCGATATTTCGGTTGGTTCGATATCGGTGGCGGTCAACGGTCCCCCTGGGATTTGTGCCGATTTGGCTGTGATGCTAGCCCAGCGCGTTCCGGCGGAAGTCACTCGGACAAGGTCGTTACGATCTCCTCGACAGATGTCACTGACATTCGAAGGAGCACACAGCGTCGTGAGCGAAGATGCCGGCAACACCGAACCCGAGGTTCTCGTCGAACAGCGCGACCGGATCCTGATCATCACGATCAACCGGCCCAAGGCCAAGAACGCGGTGAACGCCGCCGTCAGCAAAGGCCTGGCCGATGCGATGGACCGGCTCGACGACGACGCGGGTTTGTCGGTGGCGATCCTGACCGGTGCCGGCGGCTCCTTTTGCGCGGGCATGGATCTCAAGGCATTTGCGCGCGGTGAGAACGTCGTCGTCGAGGGCCGCGGGATGGGCTTCACCGAACGCCCGCCGACCAAGCCGTTGATCGCCGCCGTCGAGGGCTACGCGTTGGCCGGCGGCACCGAACTGGCGCTGGCCACCGACCTGATCGTCGCGTCCAAGGAGTCGGCGTTCGGTATCCCCGAAGTCAAACGCGGGTTGGTCGCCGGCGGCGGGGGACTGCTGCGGCTGCCGCACCGCATTCCGTCTGCCATCGCGATGGAGCTCGCCCTGACCGGCGACAACCTGTCCGCGGAACGCGCGCACGCACTGGGGCTGGTCAATGTGCTGGCCGAGCCCGGGACGGCGCTGGATGCGGCCATCGCGCTGGCCGAGAAGATCACCGCCAACGGCCCGCTGGCGGTGGCCGCCACCAAGCGGATCATCGTCGAGTCCCGCGGCTGGAGCCCGGAGACCATGTTCGGCGAGCAGCTGAAGATCTTGATGCCGGTGTTTGCCTCTAACGACGCCAAGGAAGGCGCGATCGCGTTCGCCGAGAAGCGCCCGCCGCGCTGGACGGGGACCTGAGTCGCAGCGGGTCGCCGCTAATGAACCTCTCGGCGTATTTCGCCCGCATCGGCTACACCGGGTCGACAGCCCCGACGCTGGAGACGTTGACCGGTGTGGTGGCCGGCCACACCCAACACATTCCGTTTGAGAACCTCGACCCGCTGCTGGGTGTGCCGGTGGCCGACCTGAGCCCGGCTGCGCTGACCGACAAGCTGGTGTCTCGCCGCCGCGGCGGGTACTGCTACGAGCACAACAACTTGATGCGCTACGCGCTCACCGATTTGGGGTTCGACGTCGACCGGCTGGCCGGCCGGGTGGTGTGGATGAATCCCGCCGGGCTGGATGGTCCACCGCACGCGGAGACCCATCAGGCGCTGGCGGTACGCATTCCCGGCGTCGACGAACCGTATCTGGTCGACGTCGGGTTCGGCGGGCAGACGCTGTCGTCGCCGATCCGGCTGGTCGTCGGGCCGGTCCAGCAGACCCGTCACGAGCCGTACCGGTTGCGCACCCACGGACGTGACTACGTCTTGGAGGCGCTGGTCCGGGCTGAGTGGCAGCCGCTGTACACCTTCGGCATCGATCCGCGTCCGCTGATCGATATGGAAGTCGGAAGCTGGTACGTGTCGACGCATCCGGCGTCAACCTTCGTCGTCGGGCTCAGCGCTGCGCTGGTCACCGACGACGCCCGATGGAATTTGCGTGGCCGCAACCTCGCCATCCACGCCGACGGGGCAACCGAGCGCATCCGGTTCGACGGCGCCGGACAGGTGCTCGACGCGCTGGCCAATCGGTTCGGCATCGACGTGTCCGGCCTCGCGGGTGTGGAGCGCCGGATCGCCGAGGTGCTCGACACTTAGCGGCAGCGCCCGTGACCGGGATAGTTGCATGATCTAAACTACAGCCGGCACTGCATGACACTTTTGACGGTCTTTGTAACGCGCTGACACCACAGAAAGTTCGACGATTGAGCATTTCGTTACTGCTCGAGATGGCTGTGTCGAGCAACCCCGACCGAACCGCCGTCGTCTCCGGTGACACCCGGTTGACGACTCAGCAGCTCAGCGATCTCGCCGACGGCGGCGCGGGTGTGATCGCCGGCTCGAACGCGCAGCATGTCGTCTACGTCGGCACCGGCGGCGCGATGCTGCCGCTGCTGATCTTCGCGTCGGCGCGCGCGGGTGTGGCGTTCACCTCGATCAACTACCGGCTTTCGACCGACGGCATTCAGACCCTGATCCGGCGGCTGCCCGACCCGCTCGTCGTCGTCGACGGCCGTTACCGGGAGATGGTCGGCGATACCGGCAAGCAGGTGATCGGCTCCGACGAGTTCGTGGCCAGCGCCGGCACCGCCGAACCTGCCGCGGAGTTCGCCGACCCAGACTCGACCGCGATCGTGCTGTTCACCTCGGGCACCACGTCGCAGCCCAAGGCCGTCGAGCTGTCACACAACAACCTGACCAGCTACATCACCGGAACCGTGGAGTTCGGGTCGGCTGAGCCGACCGATGCCGCGCTGATCTGTGTGCCGCCCTACCACATCGCCGGTGTCAGCGCGGCGCTGTCGAATCTGTATGCGGGCCGAACGATGGTGTACCTGCCCGTCTTCGACGCCGAGGAGTGGGTGCGGCTGATCAACGCCGAGCACGTCACCACGGCGACGGTGGTCCCGACCATGCTCGACCGGATCGTCACCGTGCTGGAAGGCGGCCGCCATGAGTTGCCGTCGCTGCGCAGTCTGGCCTACGGCGGCTCGAAGGTGGGCTTGCCGCTGGTGCGGCGGGCGCTGGAGCTGTTGCCCGACGTGGGGTTCGTCAACGCCTATGGCCTGACCGAGACGAGTTCGACGATCGCTGTGCTGACTCCGGAGGACCATCGCGCGGCGCAGTCGGCGTCGGATCCCGCCGTCGTCAAGCGCCTGGCTTCGGTGGGTCAGCCAGTGCCGAGCATCGAGGTGCAGATCCGCGACGAGAACGGCGCGGTGCTGCCGGCGGGGCAGACGGGTGAGTTGTTCGTCCGCGGCGAGCAGGTCTCGGGCCGCTACACCGGGATCGGCTCGGTGCTCGACGAGCAAGGCTGGTTCCCGACGCGCGACATCGCCACATTGGACGAGGGCGGCTACCTGTTCATCGGCGGGCGCAGCGACGACACGATCATTCGCGGCGGGGAGAACATCGCACCCGCCGAGTTGGAGGATGTGCTGATCGAGCACGCTCAGGTGCGTGATGTCGCGGTGGTCGGCGTCGACGATCCGCAGTGGGGCCAGGCGATCGTCGCGGTGGTGGTGCCCGCGGCGGGCGCCGAGCCGGATCCCGACGAGCTTCGCGAGCATGTCCGCAAGAGTCTGCGTGGTTCGCGCACGCCCGACCGCGTCGTGTTCCGCGACGAATTGCCTACCAATGCGACGGGCAAGGTGCTGCGTCGCGAGATCGTCGAATCCCTCAGAACCCTAGGAACATTAGGATCGAAATCATGATCAAGAACGGAACCCGTCTGGCCAGCCAGGTGTGCGACACGCAGGTAATCGTCGTCCGCAGCGCCGACAGTCTCGACGATCTGCGCTGTGGCGGTGCGCCGATGGTGGCGTTGGACGCGCAGCGTTCCGGCGAGCTGGACCCGGCGTTCGCCGACGGCAACGTGATGGGCAAGCGCTATGTGGACGAGACCGGCGCCGAGGTGCTGGTGACCAAGGCCGGTGCGGGGACGCTGGCGATCGGTCAGACCGCGCTGAGCCTCAAGGAAGCCAAGCCACTGCCGGCCAGCGACTAGCTTCTCTGCGCGAACAGACGCAAAAGCCCCCGACACGCCGGCGAAAAAGGGCCTTACGTTCCCCCGCAAGCGGGAGGTGCCCCCAGCTCTCGCTACTTGGGGACTCCGTTGCGACGGACGAATTCCCTTGCCTTGATCAGGAATTCAAGTTGAGTGTGGACCTCCCGCAGCGGCTCGGCGCTGCGCGTCGAGCGGCATAGCACCACCGCACCCTCCAGTGCGGCGATCGACATCGCCGCCAGCGAGGCCGCGTCCGACTCGGGAAAGCCGTCGGTCACGAAGGCCCGCGACAGGGCGGTACACCAACGGCCGAAAATCTGCCCGGCCTCGGCGGTCAATTGCGGTTCGTCGTCGGCCGAGCCGATCGCCGCCGCCACCACCGGGCAGCCGGCGTTGAAGTCGCTGTCCTCCAGCAACCTTTCCCAGAACTCGACGAAGTCGCGCAGCAGCGCCATCGCGCCCTTCTCGATGGAGTCATCGATAGTGGCCGTAATCGCGTCACCGGCGTAGCGCAGCGCTTCGGTCAGTATCTGGTTTCGGCCGTCGGGAAAGTGGTAGTAGACCGATCCCCGCGGGGCGCCGCTGCGGGTGAGTACCTCGTCGATGGTCACCCCGGCCGCGCCGCGTTCACGCATCACCTCGGCGGCGCTGACCAGCATCTTGGTGCGGGTTTTACCGCGTCTGGCACCGGTGGCCATGGGGGTCATCGTGAGGCTTATGCGGCGTGTGGGGACGGCGGCTGCGGGACCCGCCGGTGCAGGCTAGGCGGGTGAAGCCATACCGACCGCAGCGTTGTGCCACGCAAGTCAGGAATCTGGCGGGTGAACTGGTAGCCGGCGATATTGAGCTCGACGATCCACATGATCTTCTCCTGCCTCATGCACCGGCTCACCGGCCATGATTATGCCGGACAGCATATAACGGCAGAGTTCTTCGACACAAGCACGATAGGCGCTACACCCCGTGGGTTGGCGAAAAACTGCAGTACAACGAGTTCCGTTGGCATCCGGATTCTCGCTAGCGGCCGCAGCTAAATTATGCTGTATTGCATATTCCCTAGCGTTGCGGTGTACTTGGCCAATGGCTGTCACCCCGCTCCCAACCCTGGAGACCGTCTCGCTCGAACGCGACGGGCACGTGCTGCTGATCGGTCTGGACCGGCCCGACAAGCGCAACGCCTTCAACCGGACGATGCTGGCCGATTTGGCCCGCGCGTACGCGGTGCTGGAGTCCGACTCCGAAGTCCGCGCCGGCGTGCTGTTCGCGCACGGCGACCACTTCACCGGCGGACTGGATTTGGTCGATGTCGGGCCGGGCATCGCGAGCGGACAGAGCCCTTTCCCCGATGACGGTCGAGATCCCTTCCGCCTCGACGGCGCTTGGACCACGCCGCTGGTCGCCGTCGCGCAGGGATGGTGCATGACGTTGGGTATCGAATTGCTCCTCGCCGCCGATATCCGCATCGCTGCTGCCGGAACCAAATTCACCCAGCTTGAGGTGCAGCGGGGAATTTATCCGTTCGGTGGTGCGACGATCCGGCTGCCGCGCGAGGCCGGCTGGGGCAACGCCATGCGCTGGCTGCTCACTGGCGACCAGTTCGACGCCGCCGAGGCGCACCGCATCGGGTTGGTCCAAGAAGTGGCCGACGATGCGGCGGCCGCTTTGGCGCGGGCGCGCGAGATCGCGCACACGATCGCCGATCGCGCTGCACCGCTGGGTGTTCGGGCCACCCTGGCCTCAGCGCAGCGGGCCCGCAGAGAAGGCGAAGCCGCAGCCATCGAGCGACTGCGTCCGACGGTGGTGGAGCTGTTCGCCACCGCGGACGCCGCCGAAGGCGTGCAGTCCTTCGTCGAGCGGCGCGAGGCCCGCTTCCAGGGACAGTAGCGGCGTTCGGTTCGGCGCCGGCTTGACTACGGCGCCCATACCGCATGGACGACGGATCGGGGCCCGGTGGACTCTATGCAGGGCGCGGGACGGCGGCCAGTCGAGACTGGCCGATCCAGGTAGGCACCGCGCGACGCACCTGCGCCGGCGCGTCGATGGATACCGACCCGTCGAGCAGCGCACGCGACCACGACACATCGCCGCGCCAGATAAAGGTGAGAATCCGCAAGGTGCACGACACCGTCGCGGCGACGTCGTAGCCGGGATCGAAGTCGCATACATCGGCTCGTCCGTCGGCGACCACGAGCCACCACGACGACGACGCCTTCGGTGCCACGCTTGACAGGCGGAACGCCAGCACCGTCCGCTCGCGCGGCCACTTGTCGATCGGCACCGTGCGATGGATGTCCCACATCAGCAGATGCGGGTCGAGCTCTTCGTCGCCGATTTCCGGAATCCATCGCACACCCCAGGTGCCGATTGCCTGCACGACGTCTTGCAGCTCCTTGCCACATGGGGTCAGTGTGTACGACGCCCGCCCGTCGGCCTCGGAACGTTCGACGAGACCCGCGCGGGTCAAGGTCTGCAGCCGCTTGGACAGTAGGGCCGGCGACATCTTGGGCAAGCCGCGGCGCAAATCGTTGAAGTGCCTACTGCCCCCGAGTAATTCACGCACCACCAGCATCGTCCATCGCTCGTCGAGCAGCTCCATGGCTTTGGCGACGGGGCAGAACTGACCGTAGGACGGCATGTTGTGACGGTACATCCGGGGGGCGGCCGGTGGTACAGATTCAGAACCGCGACTGGTTCAGATTTGGGACTGGAATCGCCGGCCTGGTGAACGGACGATTCGTCATGTAGCAAAAGCTTCGGACGAGGAGATCACCGTGACTGCTGAGGTCGCCACCACCGCTGGCCGTGACTCGGCCGGCAAACATCGCGCAGTCTGGGCAACCGGCGACTATCGCAGAGTGGCCAGCGACTTGGTCGCGCCCCTTGGACACGCGCTGGTGCAAGCCAGCGGCATCGGACCCGGTGAGCGCGTGCTCGATGTGGCGGCGGGAACCGGCAACGCCTCAATTCCCGCTGCGGCGGCCGGGGCCCGCGTGGTCGCGAGCGATCTCACTCCTGAGTTGCTGAAAGTCGGACGCGCGGCGGCAGCCGAGAGCGGCGTCGACCTCGAATGGACGGAGGCCGATGCCGAGGCACTACCGTTCGACGACAACAGCTTTGACGCTGTGGTGTCGTGTATCGGCGTGATGTTCGCCCCGCATCATCAACGGGCTGCCGACGAACTGGTTCGCGTGTGCCGGCCCGGCGGAACGCTCGCGCTGATCAATTGGACTCCCGAGGGCTTCGTCGGTCAGATGTTCGCGACGATGAAGCCCTTTGCGCCGACGCCGCCACCCGGGGTACAGCCACCGCCGCTGTGGGGCAAGGAAGACCACGTCAGGCACCTGCTGGGCGAACGGGTAACCGATCTGGCCATGCAGCGACGCGCGCTGAACGTCGACCTGTTTGCCACCGGAGAGGCATTCCGCGACTTCTTCAAGTCCAACTATGGGCCGACGATCACCACGTATCGCAATATCGCGGCCGACCACGACCGCGTCGCCGCGCTCGATGCCGCGTTAGCCGAACTGGGGCAACGATTCCTGGCCGGATCATCGACGATGCGCTGGGAGTACCTGGTTATCACCGCGCGCAAGCGCTCGTGTGCGACGGGGGACGGCCCCCAGTTGCTCTCGTCGCGCGGCTAACTGTCGGAGGTATAACCCATCGGCATCAGCACACTCTTCTGCTGAGTGAAGTGCTCGACGCCTTCCGGCCCGTTTTCGCGCCCGATGCCGGAGTTCTTGTAGCCGCCGAACGGACAGCAGGGATCGAACGCATACCAGTTGATGGCGTAGGTCCCGGTGCGGATCTTCTCGGAGATCTCGATGCCGCGCGGCACATCGGCGGTCCACACGCTGCCGGCCAGCCCGTACACCGAGTCGTTGGCGATCTTGATCGCGTCTTCCTCGGTGTCGTAGGGAATGATGGAAAGCACCGGCCCGAAGATCTCCTCCTGGGCGATCGTCATCGTGTTGTCGACGTCGGCGAACACCGTGGGCTGCACGAAGAAGCCGGTGTCCAGGCCGTCGGGACGGCCGCCGCCACACACCAGGCGGGCGCCCTCCTCGATGCCCTTGGCGATATAGCCCTCGGCCCGGGCGCGCTGCTTCTCCGAGATCAGCGAACCGATCTGGGCGGCCGGGTCCGACGGCAGCCCCACCGGCAGCGCCTGTACGAAAGCGCTTACGGCATCGACGATTTCGTCGTATCGCGAGCGCGGAGCCAGGATGCGGGTCTGGGCCACACAGGCCTGACCGGTGTTCATGATCCCGGAGAACACCAACATTGGGATGGCCGAGGCGAGGTCGACATCATCGAGGACGATCGCCGCCGATTTCCCGCCGAGCTCCAACGTGCACGGCTTGAGCAGGTCGGCGGCGCGGCGACCGATCTCCTTGCCGACGCCCGAGCTGCCGGTGAACGTGAAGATGTCGACATCGCGGTTGGATGTCAGTGCCTGTCCGGTCTCGATTCCGCCCGGCACTATCGACAGCACCCCTTCGGGAAGGCCGGCATCGGCGAACACTTCAGCCAAAGCGTTTGCGCTCAATGGGGTTTCGGCGGCCGGCTTGAGCACCACCGTGCAGCCCGCCAGCAGCGCCGGGCCCAGCTTGTTGACGGCCAAAAACAGCGGCACGTTCCACGCGATGATCGCGCCCACGACGCCGACCGGCTCGCGGTGGACGATGCTTTGCCCGTATCCGCCGTTGCGGGTCTCTTTCCACTTGACCTGGTCGACGGCGGGGCCGGCGAAGAAATTCAGCGCCCCCATCGAGCTCATCCAGTGCATCGTCTCGATGGTCGTTGGCGGTTGCCCGGTCTCGTTCGCGAGGAGCTGGGTGAACAGGTCCTTGCGCTCCTCCATCAACGTGAGCGCCTTGGCGATCACGGCCGCGCGCTCCTTCGGCGGCGTGGTCGGCCAGGGGCCGCTGTCGAACGCCGCACGGGCTGCCGCCACCGCGGCATCGACATCGGCTGCTGCCGCCAGCGGCACCTTGCCGACGTATTCGCCGGTAGCCGGGCAGCGCACCTCGATGACGTCGGAGGTCGACGGTTCGGTCCATTTCCCGCCGATGAACAGCTTGTCGTATTCGGTCTTCTGGCTGTCGGTCATGGTCATGGCGTCACCCTACCCAGCGACGGGCAAAACGAGAACACGTTTCAATCAAGTGCCGTCGTCGGGGAGCGGCGGCCGCAGTACCAGGACCAAATTGCTCACCAAAAACTCGCGCAGCAGCGGGACCGATGTCAGCAACCAGGCCCATCGGGGGTGGTAGCGCGGGAATGCGGCCACCAGGGCGCCGGTGCTGACCGCCCAGTCCAGCCCGTCGGCCGCCGACACCGCAAACAACGACGACCCGTAGTCGTTCTTCGGCCGATGGCCGTGTTTGCGGGCGTAGCGCGCGGCGGCGCGGGCACCGCCGAGATAGTGGGCGAGGCCCGTCTCATGTCCGCCGAACGGGCCCAGCCACACCGTGTACGACAGGATCATCAGCCCACCGGGCCGGGTCACCCGCAGCATTTCGCCGCCCAACTGCCATGGCCGTCGAACGTGCTCGGCGACATTGGATGACAGGCAGATGTCCACCGAGTCATCGGCGAACGGCAGCGCCATGCCCGACGCGCGGACGAATGGGCCCGCCGCATGTGCACCCGTGGGCGCCGCCGCATGCATCTCGGCCGGATCCGGCTCGACCCCGATGTACCGGATCCCGGCGTCGGCAAATGCCGTCGCGAAATAGCCAGGGCCACCGCCAACGTCGAGCAGCGTGCAACCGGTCGGGTCGGTGTCATGAGTGCCGCGCCACAAATCGGCGACCATCTGCGCGGTATCGCTGGCCAGTGCCCCGTAGAACCGGTCGGGGTCGGACTGCTCGTAGCGGAACTCCGAGAACAGCCGCACCGAGCGAGACAGCGTCGCCCGGCGAGCGAACGCATCGGTGACCGCCATCGACCTCACCCTACGGTTAGGTAGGACCCGACCAATGTGAAGCCAGCTTCACGCTCGACGGCGAACGTGAAGCCAGCTTCACGCTCGTCGCCCGTTAGGCTGGTCCTAATGTCTGATCTGCGCGCGGTATTGCTGTTGTGCTGGCGCGACACCGGCCACCCGCAGGGCGGCGGCAGCGAAACCTATCTGCAGCGCCTCGGCGCCCAACTTGCGCAGTCCGGGATAGCCGTCACCCTGCGCACCGCCCGTTATCCCGGCGCGCCGCGGCACGAGGTGGTCGACGGGGTGCGGATCAACCGCGCTGGCGGCCGCTATTCGGTGTACGTGTGGGCGCTGCTGGCGATGGCCGCGGCCCGGTTGGGGCTGGGTCCGCTGCGACGGGTGCGACCCGACGTGGTCGTCGACACCCAGAACGGCCTGCCGTTTCTGGCCCGGCTGTTGTACGGCCGGCGAGTCGCGGTGTTGGTGCACCACTGCCACCGCGAGCAGTGGCCGGTGGCCGGCCCGGTGATCGGTCGGGTCGGTTGGTTCGTCGAGTCACGCTTGTCGCCGCGGCTGCACCGGCGCAACCAATACGTGACGGTCTCGCTGCCGTCGGCTCGCGATCTGGTTGCCCTTGGTGTGGCCAACGAGCGAATTGCCGTGGTGCGCAACGGCTTGGACGAGGCGCCGGCGCCCTCGCTGCGCGGTCCGCGGGCGGCTGCGCCGCGGGTGATCGTGTTGTCGCGACTGGTGCCACACAAGCAGATCGAGGACGCACTGGATGCTGTGGCTCTGCTGCGGCCGCGTATAGCCGGCTTACACCTCGACATCGTCGGCGGCGGGTGGTGGCAGCAGCGGTTGGTCGGCCATGCGGCGCGACTCGGCATCAGCGACGCGGTGACGTTCCATGGCCACGTCGACGACATCACCAAACATCATGTGATGCAGCAAGCTTGGGTTCATCTGTTGCCGTCACGCAAAGAAGGGTGGGGACTGGCCGTGGTCGAGGCAGCGCAGCACGCGGTGCCCACCATCGGCTATCGGTCCTCGGGTGGCCTGGCCGATTCGATCATCGACGGCGTTACCGGGGTCCTGGTCGACGACCGCACTGAACTGGTGAGCCGGCTCCAGCAACTTCTCGACGATCCGGTATTGCGCGATCAACTCGGCGCCAAGGCGCAGGCGCGCAGCACCGAATTCTCTTGGCGGCAAAGCGCTGACGCGATGCGCACCGTGCTCGAGTCGGTGCTGGCCGGAGACCGGATCAGCGGCGTGGTCTAACTCGAACGGCCTTGCCCGACGGTTCGGTCTGCTGCGATGCTTACCCAGTCACGTTCCGATCCGGGTCGCTAGGGAGGAGCCATCGTCGAGTCCTCGCTCACTTGGTTGCTTCAACCCCTTACTGTGCAGACCTTCCTTGACGAAATTTGGGCGGTCAAGCACCACCACGTCAAGCGATGCGCCACGGGCTATTTCGATCGGCTGCTGCCCGGCCCGTCGGCGGTCGACCAACTCTTGGAGCACGTGGCGCCCGAGCCGTCGGCGGTGCGTCTGGTGCGGGGCGGCGAGAGCAAAGATGCCGAGAGTTTCCGGCTCGCGGACGGCAGTCTCGATTCGGTCCGCGTCCGCGATGCTTTTGCGCAGGGCTACACGATCGTCCTGAATGGACTCGAGCAGTACGTGCGCGAGATTGCGGCGCTGTCGCACTCCATCGAGGTCGAGTTGAACTTCCCGACCCGGGTCAATGGCTACGTCACGCCACCCGAATCGACCGGCTTCGTCCCGCACTTCGACCCTCATGACGTCTTGGTCCTGCAGATGCAGGGATCCAAGATCTGGCGTCTGGCTGATGTCGCCGCGATCCCGCCGCATGAGATGCAGCGCCAGCAAGGGGCTGCCGAGGGGTTCTCGTTGCCGACCGAGTTGTGTTTGGAACCCGGAGACGTGCTCTATCTGCCGCGCGGCCACGTTCACGCGGCCCAGACACACTCGCAGCCATCGGTCCACTTGACCGTCGGGATCCACGCGCCCACCGTGCTCACGTTGATCACCCACGCCCTTCGAGCGTTGAGCTTGCGAGATGACCGGGCCCATACTCGCCTGCCACCAAGGCATCTCGATGACCCCTGCACACGCGCGAGCCTGAGCGCCCTGGTGCATGACATTGTCCGAACGATCGACGACCCGAGCGTCATCGCCGAGGGGCTGGGCACCATGGCCGAGGTCTTGGTTCGGCGCGGTCGATGCCCGCCCGTCGGGCAGGTCGCCGACACCGTCGGCGTCGACGAACAAACGCTGGTGGTGAAGCACCAACCGCTCTATTCGAGGGTGACCCGCGTTGACGCTGACGTGGTGCTGGAGTTTGCGCAGCTGTCGATCAACGCAGAGTCCGACCATGAAGCCGCGATGCTGTTCCTGTCGAGACGTACCGAGCCGTTTCGGGTAGGCGACTTACCTGGGCTGAGCCCAGTGCAGCAGACCAAGTTAGCCCGATCGCTGATCGCCACGGGATTTCTGAGCCGGCTCGCCGACAACTCCTAAGGACCGTCGGAAAGCCTGCTTCGCACCGACCCTCGTCGACGCCGGTGCTGCTTCCTCATGCCAGGACATTCACAGGCACATTTTGTTGACATTGCGGACGCACACGCGAAAAATCACCGCAGAAGAGGAGTTTCGCGATGGCGGTGTACGTCGTGTTCGATGGTCTGGCCGCAGGCACTGCCGCGGCGCCCCATGTGGTCGTGGGTGCTCGACGGTGACGGCGCCAATTTGGTTGGCCTCACCGCCGGAGGTGCACTCGGCGCTGTTGAGCAGTGGTCCCGGACCGGGTTCGCTGCTGGCCGCGGCGGCGGCGTGGAACTCGCTCAGCGCCGAATATGCCTCCGTGGCAGAGGAACTCGGCGCACTGCTGGCGGCGGTGCAGACCGGTGCCTGGCAAGGCCCCAGCGCGGAATCGTATGTGGCCGCGCATGTGCCCTACCTCGCATGGCTGATGCAGGCCAGCGCCGATAGCTCGGCGGCGGCCACCAGCCACGAGGTGGTTGCGACCGCTTATACCGCCGCACTGGCGGCCATGCCGACCCTGGCCGAGCTGGCGGCCAACCATGCCACGCACGCAGTGCTGGTGGCCACGAATTTCTTTGGGATCAACACGATTCCGATCGCCCTCAACGAAGCTGACTATGCGCGGATGTGGCTGCAGGCCGCCACCACGATGACGACTTACCAAGTGGCGGCCACCACCGCGGTGGCGTCGACACCGCAAACCACCCCGGCGCCCGAGATCCAGAAGACCAACGAGTCCGGCGGCGGAAACCAAGACGAAGGAAACCCACATCAACTGAGCTGGTGGACAACTCGGATACACGAAGTGATGACCAACCCGCAGGCCTGGTCCGAGGTTCCGCACTGGCTGGGCGAGGCTTACAACGCGTTCTTTCCGCAAGCGCCGCAATTGACCCAGAGCTCGTTCAGCCTGATCGCTCCCGCAATCTCCCCCGCCGGAGCGCTGACCGGCTTCCTGGGGCTGGCCGGGTTGGCCGGCCTGCCCCAACCCGAGGCGATCCCCGGCGTCGAGCCGGCACCGGTCGCCAGCGCGCCCAGCACGCCACCGGTCGCCGCAATGGCACCGGCACTGGCTGCGCCCGCCGCCGCCCCGGCGTCCGTCCCCGCACCCGCGCCCGCCGCAACCGCACCCGCGGTCGCCAGCACCGCTGCGCCGCTGGCGCCCGCCACCGGTGGCGAGGCCTTTGCCTACCCCTATGTGGTCGGTCCGCCCGGGATCGGCTTCGGCGCGGCGATGAGCGTCAGCGCCAGCGCCACCCGCACCGCGGCGGCGCCCGACACCGCCGCGGCGGCCACCGCTGCGACCACCCGGGAACTGGCGCGCCGTCGGCGCCAACGGGCGGGACTGATCGACCGCGGGCACCGCTTCGAA
Source organism: Mycobacterium kyorinense (assembly GCF_001672775.1). GTDB lineage: Bacteria > Actinomycetota > Actinomycetes > Mycobacteriales > Mycobacteriaceae > Mycobacterium > Mycobacterium kyorinense_A. Next base: position 19,751 of record NZ_LZKJ01000010.1, read on the forward strand.
TTCCTGGACGCGGACCCCGACGGATCGCCGGGCCCCGCGCAGCGGTTTGCCGCGGTGACGCCCTCAGATCAGGGCGCGGGACCACTGGGGTTCGCCGGCACCGCCGGCAAGACCGGCGCCCAGGCCGCGGGGCTGGCCGCGCTGGCCGCCGACCCATCCGGTAGCGGACCGACCATGCCGATGATGCCGAGCAGTTGGGGTGCCGACACCGGAACGGCAGAGGGGCCGAACACTACGTAAACGGCGCCGACTCTCAATGGTGAGGACCTGACCGTTAGGCGAGTGCCGTCCGTCGGAACCGGCGGGCATCCGTAGTGTCAGGGCAGACTTCCGGGCGAGTGTTAACAGCGAACATCTCACCTTCCTCAGTCGTCTTTGTCGGACCGCGCGGTCCGTCCGACCCGCCGACGCCATCCCGCAGCCGCCATCCCGACGGCCCCGACCCCCAGCATCGCCAGCCAAGCCAGATGCGCGATCAGCACCGCTGAGCGGCGGCCCGCAGGGGCGCCGGGAGCGTGGCCGCCGACGCTATACAACGCGAGGTCGTCGTCCTGGTAGACAATCGGCAACTGTCCGAAAACCCTTGCCGCCGCTCCCAATTCGCCGGGCGTCCGGCGTTCGACAACCAGCCACCGCACCCCCGCCCGGGCCAGCGCATCGGGGTCTGCTCCCGAGACCACTAGCTGCTCAACAACGCGGGCCCGGCGGCCTTCGCCCGGAACACTAATTCCGGAAATCGTCAGGTCACCGGTGGCCAGCACGTCGGCGCGCAACCAGCGCGGCAATGGATCCAGCACCGGTTGCGGACCCGACCACCCGAAGCGGCGCATGGTGCCGGTCGGCAACACCGCCACCGGCCCCGTGTCGTCGTTGATCGCTGCGGCCACCGCGCGCCACCCCGACGGGTAATGCACCGGTTCGACCTTGCCCCAACCGCCCCACGCCAGATCGGGCAGCACGCATATCAATGCCGCGCAACAGATCAGCGCCGTCGCCGCCGGGTGCGCCCACCGCCGTAACGTCTGCACCGCCCCCGCGCCGGCCAGCGCGTACCCGGGCATCGCCAGCGCTACCCATTTCTGCCCGTCGCGCACGACACCAAGGCCGGGCACCACGTCGACCACCACACGCAGCACGGCCAGCCCCGGGCCGGTGGCCAGGGCCGCCGGCACCAGCACCGCCACCGCCGCCACGACGATGAGCGGCACCGCCGCCCGGTGTCGCCGCAAAGCAGGTAGGCCAGTGACCACCACGCCGACCAGCACCACGGTGCTCAACACCGCGAAAAGCGTTGTGCGGGAAGCGGGCACCGCGTCGGCATTCCAGATTCCGCCCAGGCCGGCCAGGCTGCCCAGCGTGCCAAGTCCGGGCTCGGCACGCGCCGCGAACGCGGCGATCGCCGAATCCTGTTGCGCGGGCAGTGCGGAGCTCAGCGCCGAGGCCGTCAACCACGGCAGCGCCGCCACCACGGCAGCGCCCAGCGAGACGGCGGCACACCGCCAACGGGGGCGGCCGGCGCCGGGGGCAGCCACACAGACCAGCGCCACCGTCGCCGCCAGCATCAACCCGGTCGGCGTCAACCCGGCCAGCGCAATCCACCACACCAGCGCGAAATACCGCGACCACACCGGCGGGTCCTCCGACCGCAGCATCAGCATCGTCGTCGCGACCCAGGGCAGGCAGCCGTAGCCGACCAGCAGGCTCCAATGGCCCTGCAACATCCGTTCCGCGACATAGGGATTCCAGATCGCCAGCGTGATCGCGACGAACTGGCCGCTCGCCCCCGCCTCCGGTAATACCGCCGCGACCAGCCGGGCAGCGCCCCAACCTGCCAGCCACAGCGCGGCGATCAGCAGCGCCTTCACCACGATTCCGCCGTCGATTCCGTGTGAGGCCAGCGCCACCGCAAAATCTTGCGGCACTGCTCGGGGCGCGGACATCAGGCCGAGCGCGCTGTCGGACAGATAGGACCGCGGAGTGGAGACCGCATCACGCAGCAGCAGATAACCGGGGGCCAGTAGCGGCGCCGTCACCAACAGCGCCAGCGCCAGCGCGTACCCGGGGCGCGACCACTGCAGGACCCAGCGGCCTGTCCCGGTCACTCGCGTCGAGTCGATCAGGGGTGGTCGGGCGGACCTGTGGGGGGGAGTGGGCCCGAGCCGGTGCATTACCCGTCGGGGTGGCGCGCGGTGGCCGCAGCGATCAACGACGACACGGGGC
>NZ_LZKJ01000011.1 GCF_001672775.1 Mycobacterium kyorinense
TCGCCACCTCCAGCAACCGCTTACGCTCCTCGAGCGTCAATGACCAGAACTCCGCGATACCGCTGGTGCACCACAGCAGCGGATGCCTGAGATCGCCCGCGCAATAGCGGACCAACGTGCGATACGCGGCCCAGTCGATATCGTCGCCGTCGATGCCGCAAAACGGGGTGTAGAGCGAGTCGCCGATGCCGCGCAATGCGCCGCGCGCCCATGCGCGTGCTTCGCCGGCCGTTGCCACGATTCACTCCTTGCGCAGCCCCAGATCCATCGCGTACCAAAGCCCCTACGATAGGTATTACAGTAGTAGATCGTAACGGCGGCGCGGCTGCAACGATGCAGTTCGGTGAGCAAACTGCCGGTAAATTCGAGCCTGACGGCCGCGCGGGCCAGGACAGCATGCGCAGCAGCGAACTTTGATGGAGGTGCCCCTAGTGGCAAAGCAAGCGACCGCGGTCAAGCGTCAGCGACGTGAACGCGGGTCCATCAATCCCGATGACATCATCAGTGGCGCATTCGAGCTCGCCGAGGAGGTGTCGATCGACAACTTGAGCATGCCGTTGCTCGGCAAGCACCTCGGCGTGGGAGTCACCAGCATCTACTGGTACTTCCGTAAGAAGGACGATCTGCTCAACGCGATGACCGACCGCGCGTTGCGCAAGTACGTGTTCGCCACGCCGTACGTCGAGGCCAGCGACTGGCGCGAGTCGTTGCGCAATCACGCGCTGTCGATGCGGGAAGCGTTCATGGGCAACCCCATACTGTGCGATCTGATCCTGATCAGATCGGCGCTCAGCCCCAAAGCGGCGCGGATGGGTGTTCAGCAGATCGAGAAGGCGATCGCGGGTTTGGTGGAGGCAGGCTTATCGCCGGAGGACGCGTTCGACACGTACTCGGCGGTGTCGGTTCATGTCCGGGGATCGGTGGTGCTGCATCGGTTGCACGAGAAGAATGCGGCGACCGAGAACGGGGCACGCACGATCGAGGACTCGATGATCATCGACGCCGAAACAACCCCGCTGCTTGCTCAAATGACCGCCAAGGGCCATCACATCGGAACGCCCGACGACAGCAATTTCGAGTACGGCCTGGACTGCATCCTGGATCATGCCGGCCGGCTGATGGAACAGCGAGCCAAGTCGACGCCGCGCCAGGCGAAGGTAGCCAAGTCCGCAAAGACCCGCGGACGGGCCAAGGCCTCTCGGTAGCGCGGAACTCCTTACGGTGCTTCGGGTTCCGGTACGTCGAAATGCTCGTCGCGGAGCCGGAAGGCCTCCTTCGTCCCGTGTTCGGCGCGCGTTTTGACAAAGTTGAACTCGCCTGGCGCGAACTGCAAGTTCGTTCCGAAGGCGTGGAAGAGGTAGCTCGCGACTTCCTCACCTTGGTAGGCCTGGTTCTGTTCGACGAGCCGAAACGCTTCCTTGGCGATGACGACACCGTCGGCCGGCATTTTCGCCGCCTTCTCCGCCCAGTGCCGGGCTCGTGCGGTGACCATGCCGGGATCGCAAGTGTCGGTGAAGATTCCGAGGTGCTCGACGGCCCCTGCCTCGATGATGTCGCCGGTCAGCAATAGGCGCCGAGCCAGTACCGGGCCCAGTCGATGAAAGAACATGTGCAGGCTGCCCAGCGCCGGCCCCAAAAAGCGGGTCGCCGGCATACCGATCTTCGTGTTGCAGGCGATGACCGAAATGTCGGTCATCAGAGCCATCTCGAAGCCGCCGCCGAGGGCATACCCGCTGATCTCCCCAACTGTGACCTTGGGGAAGCCCATCAGGTTGTGGTAGAAGCCGAATGACTTGCGGTCCACGGTGAGACGACGGCGCTGGCTGGGCCGACTCTTGGATCCTTGCTCGCCGTACCAGCCGTACGCATTGTTCATATCGGCGCCGGTGCTGAAGACCCCGTCAGTGCCGCGCAGCAGCACCACGGTGAGATCGTCGTCGTCGGCGACCCGGTCCAGATATCCGGCGACGGCCGCACGCATAGTCGCGTCGTAGGAGTTGCGTTGCGCGGGGTTGTTCAAGGTGATGGTCGCGATCCGCTTTTCCGGATCGACGTCGAAGAGGACCCGGCCGTCCGAGTCGGTCATGCGTCAGACTCCTTCCTAGGTGATGGCCACCCGTTGTTCCTCGCCCGGCCCGCCTCCGACATTCGGTTTGCCTCAATGGTTTTGTCACTGCCAAAGGCGAGCGTATTGCGGCGCGCCGCGGCCAGGTGATCCTGTCCGAGCCGGACCGCACGTGCGACATTGCCGTCGCGGACGGCGTCGAGCAGACGCTGATGGGCGCGCAACGCAGCGCGGCGGGTCTTACCTGCCATCGGCGCCGGGTCGCCGTCGTCGCTCCACACCGATGACTCGTGCGCCGACCAGATCAGCTCCAACGAGCCGATCAGCAGGATCATCGGTTGGTTGCCGCACCGGGAGACCAACGTCTCATGAAACCGCCGCGCATTGGGCACGTACCGAGCCAGGTCATCGAACTGCTCTGTCTGGGCATCGATTTCGGCCTGCAGGTAAGGCACGACCTCCGTCATGCGGTCATCGCGGGCGGCGCACATCCCGGCGCAGATCGGCTCCAGATGCAGCAGCGCCTCACTGACGTCGGCCGGCGTGGCAGCCCGCGCCTGCAGCACCATGCTAATCATGTGCGCGGTCCGTTCGGCCGTCGGTGCATGAACGACTGCGCCGCCGACATTCCCGCGACGCACCGAGATCAGGCCATCGGTCTCGAGAAGGTGGATCGCCTCACGCAAAGCCGGCGGACTGACGCCGAACTCACCGAACAGGCTCTCCTGCGACGGCAACACGTCGCCTTCCTTCAAGCGCCCGGACAAGATATCGTCGCGCAACCGGGCTGCCACGATTTCCGCAATGCGCGGTTGACGAATGCGCTGCGCGACCACGTCAGGCCTGCTCAGCTCGCCGCTTGCCGAAACGATGTCCGGCCAACTTGTCCGGGGTCGTTGCCAGTGTGTTCGCCTCGCCGGTGCACAGCACCTCGTCGTCCAGCAGCAGCCGGGCCGTCGACGTGATGCCCCGATCGACCTGAGACCGGGTGATCTCGAAGCGCAGTTCGGTGAGGATCGGTGTCGGCCGGCGAAACGTCACGTTGAGCGACCGCGTTTTGCCCGACAGGCCGGTAACGCAGTTCTGGTGCTGGATAACACAGTCGAAGAAGACACCGAGAAAACCGCCATGCACCAACCCCGGTGGGCCCTCGTACACCAGTGGAAAGGTGACCCGACCCGACGCCGTCTCCGCGTCGAGCCGATCGAAGCAGTATTCGGGGAAGCACGGGTTGAACGCGCCGATGTCGGTGGCGTGATCGAGATACACCCGGCGGGTGTCGTCGTCGTCGCCGATCCGGGGTGCGCTATCCGGTGGAGCAACTGCTGAGAGCTCACGTTCCCATTCGGCGCATTGCGCGATCATGTCGTCAACTGTCGGGTGGGAGTTCTCCAACGACAACAGCAGTGAGCCGAGCCGCCGGATAGCGCCCGCTGCGGCGACGGTCTGGGCCAGCGGCTGTTCGCCAAACCGGGCACCTGCGGGGCCGCTGCTCTGCGCCATCGCGTCCTCTTCCGGTGAAGCGGCTGTTCCGCCGAGGGGCTTTCCTTGCTAAGTTATACAGAGTAGCAATCGTATTGCCTACTGTAGGGGTAACCGTAGCGGCGGGGAAGGGCGGATTCAACGGTGAGTCAACAGCTCGACCCCGAGCCCGACGAGGGCTCGCTGACGGCGGACCGGGACGGCGGGATCCTGCGGCTGACGCTCGACCGGCCCTCCCGGCGCAACTCGTTGAGCCAACCCATGATTGAGGCCTTCGTCGCCGCATTGACCGAAGCAGCCAGCGACGACACGCTGCGCGCCATCTACATCCGGGGCGCCGGTGACGATTTCTGCGCCGGCGCGGACTGGGTCGCCACCAATGACGGCCGACAACCTCGCCCTCGTGTCGGACATCTCGTCCGGCGTATCCCGCACACCTCCCACCGCGTGATCGAGCTGATCCAGACCGTCCAGCTACCGGTGGTGTGCGCGGTACGCGGCTGGGCCGTCGGCCTCGGGTGCAATCTGGCGCTGGCCTCCGACTTCACCGTGGCCGCTTCCGACGCCATGTTCTGGGAGCCGTTTGTGGCCAGGGGTTTCAGTCCGGATTCGGGTGCCACGTGGTTGCTGCCCAGGCTGGTTGGGTTGGCACGGGCCAAACGAATGCTGCTACTAGGCGAGAAGATCAACGGGACCGACGCGGCGGACTGGGGCCTGATCCATCGTGCGGTCAGCGCCCAGGACCTCGATGGTGCCGCCGAGCAACTAGTCGGCCGGCTGGCCTCCGGCCCCACGGTGGCGATCGGTCTGGCCAAGCAGGCCATTGACTTTGGCCAGCACGCGACCTTGAGCCAGGGCATGACCCAAGAACTCCACGGTCTCGAACTGGCTTGCCGAACCGCAGATTTCAAAGAAGGCTTGGCAGCGTTTCAGGAACGCCGCCCGCCGGAATTTCACGGCCGGTGACGGCGCGCCTAAACGAAGGGAACAGCATGCCGTACGACACCATCAAATATGAGGTCGACGGGCACAAGGCCACGATCACCTTGAATCGCCCGGATGCGCTCAATGCCCTGAGCCCGCACATGATCACCGAGCTGCGAGCCGCATACCGAGAAGCCGAAAACGACGACAACATCTGGCTTCTCATCGTGACCGGGAGCGGCCGGGCGTTTTGCACCGGCGCCGACGTCAAGGCGATCCCCGGTGACGGCAAGGTGATCAACGAACGGCCATATCTGTCCACCTACGAACAGTGGGAAGCGCCGCAGGAAGGCACACCACCATTTCGCACGATGGCCAAACCGGTGCTCGCCGCGATCAATGGACTGTGCTGCGGAGCCGGGCTCGATTGGGTCACCACCGGTGACATCGTGATCGCCTCGGACAAAGCGACGTTCTTCGATCCGCACGTCAGCATCGGGTTGGTCGCCGGCCGGGAGGTGGTGCGGGTGGCCCGGGTAGTGCCGCGCTCGATCGCGCTGCGGATGGCGTTGATGGGCAAGCACGAGCGGATGAGCGCGCAACGCGCCTACGACCTCGGAATGATCAGCGAAGTCGTCGAGCACGACCGCCTGTTGGAGCGCGCCCATGAGATTGCCGACATCGTGAACTCCAACGCGCCGTTGGCCGTCCGGGGTACCCGACTGGCGATCCTCAAGGGTCTGGATCTGCCGCTGCACGAGGCGGAGATGCTGGCCGAATCCTTCCGGGAGCGCAACCTGCACACCGAGGACTCCCTGGAAGGCCCCCAGGCGTTCGTCGAAAAGCGGTCCCCGGAGTGGCAGTGCCGATGAGCTTTGACACCATCCTCCTCGAGGTGGATGCCCTCGACCGGGTCGCGACCATCACGTTGAACCGCCCGGGCCAACTCAACGCGTTCAACCGCACCATGTGTGAAGAGATGGCCCAGGCCTGGCGGAGCGTCAAAGCCGACGACTCGGTCAACGCGGTGGTGCTGCGTGCCGCCGGTGACCGCGCGTTCAGCGCCGGGCTCGATATCAAGTCGCCCTACGGCCAGCCCGACAACATCTGGAATCACGAAGACCCTGGCGAAGCGCTCAGCCCGAAGTGGCAGAAGCTGTGGAAACCCGTGGTGTGTGCCGTGCAGGGGATGTGCACCGCCGGTGCGTTCTACTTCGTTAACGAATCCGATGTGGTCATCTGCTCGGACGATGCAACGTTTTTCGACTCCCACGTCTCCGCCGGTTTGGTGAGCGCGCTGGAGCCCATCGGCCTGATGCGCCGTATCGGTTTGAGCGAGGCCCTGCGAATAGCGCTGCTGGGCAACGACGAACGCGTCAGTGCCGACACCGCACTGCGGATCGGGTTGGTGTCGGAGGTGGTGTCGCGCGACCGACTGTGGGCGCGTGCTCACGAGATCGCCGCGACGATCGCGGCCAAGCCGCCGTCGGCGACTCAGGGCACTGTCAAAGCGATCTGGGAATCGCTGGACAAGCCGTATCGCGCAGCCATGGAACAAAATCTCATCTACACCCGGCTGGGCAACCCGATCGGGACCGCACAGTTGGCGGCGCGCACGGAGCGCCCAACCATGGAGCCGAGAATTCGGTGACGCCTCACCCGCTCAGTCAGCGTATTGCCGATGTCCTGGCTCTACAGCCCGATGCACCGGCTCTCGAGCATGAGGGCCATTGGATGTCGTGGGGCCAGCTCGCTGATATCACCAGCAAAGTCCGTGTCCTCGCGGGTAACCGACAGGTCGGAATCCTGCTGCGCAACAAGCCGGCCCATGTCGCCGCGCTGCTGGGTGTATTGCTGGGCGGCGGTACGGTCGTCGCGATCAACCCGGCCCGCGGCGATGAGCGCACGCTAGCCGACGTCGACCAGTTGCGGCTTCCCCTGCTTGTCGGCGAGCCCGACGACTTGCCGGATGTGGCGCCTGGCACATCGCTGGTCTCGCTTATCGATCTCTTCAGCGGATCGGCAGTCGCGGACCCTGGTGACGACGGCGATCTGCGGCCCGGGGTTGCGGTGCGCATGTTGACCAGCGGAACAACAGGGCCCCCCAAGCGAGTCGATCTCACCTACGACATGCTGGCGCACAGCGTGATGGGCCCCGAGTTCGACCGGTCGCCCTCGCCGACCGGCTTGCGGGGTGGCGTTGCGATCGTCAACTCGCCGCTGGTCCACATTGGCGGCGTATTCCGCATTCTGCAGTGTGTCGCTGAGGCACGACCTTTCGTGCTGTTGGAGCGATTCGAGCTCGATCGCTGGGCCGGCGCGGTGCGCAAACACAAGCCGCGCGCGGTGTCGCTGGTCCCCGCGGCGTTGCGCATGGTGTTGCATTCGGACCTGACGCGCGAAGACCTGCACAGTGTCCGCGCCGTCACGTCCGGCACCGCACCGCTGTCGGTCGAGGACGCCGAGGCCTTCACCGCCAAGTACGGAATTCCCGTGTTGACGTCGTATGCGGCAACGGAATTCGGTGGCGGTGTAGCAGGCTGGACGTTGGCCGACCATCGGAAGTACTGGGTTGACAAACGCGGCAGCGTGGGGCGCGCCAGCCTGGGCGCGCAACTGCGGGTGGTCGACGGTGACGGCGCGTCACTCGGGCCAGATCAGGTTGGGCTGCTCGAGGTCAAACCGGGGCAACTGGGCCCGTCCGCCGAGTGGATGCGCACCACGGATCTGGCCCGCATCGATGCCGACGGGTTTTTGTGGATCGTCGGGCGCGCCGATCAGGCCATCATCCGTGGCGGCTTCAAAATCATGCCGGACGACGTCCGCATCGCGTTGGAGAGCCACCCCTCGGTTGCGGGAGCGGCGGTGGTCGGGCGGCGCGACGAACGCCTCGGCGAAACACCGGTCGCGATGGTCGAACTGCGGGAAGCGGGTACGGCAGAACCTGATGCACTCGTGGACTACCTCCGGGACCGGCTGGCGCGCTACGAGGTTCCTGCTGAGATCGCCATTGTCGATGAGATCCCGAGAACCGCGTCGGGTAAGCCGGATCTCGGCGCGATCCGTCGCTTCTTCAGTGAGGCGGTCCGTGCGACGCAGCGTGACCATGGCAGGTGACTCCGTTACTGTCGCGGCAGTCCTGCGGCGCCAAGCGGCGTGCAGGACCGATCACCCGCTGTTGATCTGCGACGACGAACGGATCAGCTACGGCGAGGCCGAGCGATGTTCGGCCCGACTGGCTCGCGGACTGGTCGCGCTGGGTGCTGGCAAAGGCACACATGTCGGTCTGCTCTATCCCAATGGGCCAGCGTTCCTCGTCGGGATGCTGGCCGCAGCGCGGATCGGCGCGGTGGTCGTCCCGTTCTCCACGTTCGCCACCGCCGGCGAACTGCGCCGACAATTGGTTGACAGCGATGTCGAGATCCTGCTCGCCTCGAGGTCTTACCGCTCCCACGACTACCTGCAGCGCCTTGCCGAGGTGGTATCCGACACCGGCGTCGATTCCAACGAACGACTCTTCAGCATCCGCTCCCCAGCCCTGCGTCATGTGATCATCGATCTCGACCGCGTCCACCGCCTCGCCGAGACCGTTGACGAGCCGCTGTTGAGCGCGCTCGAAGACGATGTCGACGGGTCCGACGCGTTGGCGATCATCTATACATCGGGCACGACGAGCGCCCCGAAGGGCGTGCTGCACACCCATGCCGCGCTCCTGCACCATCAGCGGAACCTCAATGCCATCCGAGGCCTGACGGCCAGCGATGTCTTGTTCTGCACTTCCCCGTTCTTCTGGATCGGCGGATTCGGGTTCGCGTTGCTTGCCAGCCTGGCCGCCGGATCGACGCTGGTGTGCTCCAACGCTTCTGAGCCGGCCGCGACACTGGATCTGCTGGAGACCGAACGACCAACCATCACCAACGGTTTCGCCGCCGCGGTCTCCGACCTGGCGCAGCACCCGAGCTTCAGCCGTCGGAACCTGACATCGATGCGGCGCGGCAACTTGTATCCGATCATGGCTGCGGATGCGCGACCGGCCGATCCGGAGTTGCGCCACAACATGCTCGGCCTGACCGAAGGCGGCAGCGTCGTATTGATCAGCGACGACGAAACCGACCAGCCCGAACACCGTCGTGGTTCGTTCGGCAAACCGGCCCCCGGCTTCGAGACCACGATCATCGATCCCGACAGCGGCACCCCGGTCGAAGACGGCGAACTCGGCGAATTGTGTATCCGCGGCGGCTATCTGATGCAGCGGTACTACAAACGCAGCCGAGAAGAGTGCTTCGACGCCGATGGCTGGTTTCACACCGGTGATCTGGTTGCCGCCGATCGTGACGGGTTCGTGTACTTCGTGCGGCGCCGCGATTCGATGATCAAGACCGCCGGCGCCAACGTCTCACCCACGGAGGTGGAGAAGGCCATCACCAAAGTCACCGGGGGCGCGGTAGCCCAGGTATTTGGCATCCCCGATCCCGTGCGCGGACAGGCGGTCGCCGCGGTGGTCGTTCTGGAAACCGGTGAACGGTTCGACGAAACCGCCGTCCGCCGCCGACTCAAGGCTGAACTCTCCGCGTACAAGATTCCCACCCGGTTTGCCGTCCTCCAACGCGCCGATGTTCCGCTGCTGTCCAGTGGCAAGGTCGACATGCGGCAACTGACGAAGATGTTCGATGTCTGACGCCACGATCGACCAAGTGCTGCGGGCGCGCGCCACGCAACACGGCGCCAAGCCGATGGTGATCGACTCCAACTGCCGGCTCAGCTACCACGAACTCGATACCACCACACGCGACTTGGCAGCGGCGTTCATCGAAGCCGGTGTCGGAAAAGGCAGCCGCGTCGGGTTGATCATGCCCAACAGTGTCGGTTGGGTGCAGATCGCCATGGCGCTGACGCGGATCGGGGCCGTCCTGGTTCCGCTGAGCACGCTGTTGAAGCCAGCGGAATTGACGGCCCAACTGCGCGTCGCGTCGGTGCAGTTTTTGATCAGTGTGGAGGATTTTCGCGGGCATCGCTACCTCGATGGCCTGTCGGAGACCAAACTGCCCGCGCTGCGCCAGGTCTGGCGTACCGACCGCCTGCCTGACACCTCTGGGCCTGCCGCGGGCATCGTCGACGCGTTGGCCGAGACGGTTACCCCCAGCGACCCAATGGCCATCATGTTCACCTCGGGTAGCAGCGGGCCGCCGAAAGGGGTCGTGCACTCGCACGGCAGCGCGCTGGGCGCTGTGCAGGCCGGTCTCGCCAGTCGCTGCATCGACTCGAACACCCGGTTATATCTGCCGATGCCGTTCTTCTGGGTTGGCGGATTCGGCGGCGGTGTGCTGTCGGTGTTGCTGGCCGGTGCGACCTTGGTCACCGAAGACATCCCCCAGCCGCAAACCACGCTGCATCTGCTGGAGCGGGAGCGCGTGACGTTGTTTCGCGGCTGGCCTGATCAAGCCAAATCGCTGGCGTGCCACGCCGACACCGCCGATCTGACAGCTCTGCGCCCGGGCAGCCTGGAGGCGCTGCTCCCGCGCGAGCAGCGGAGCGAACCCGGGGCGCGGGCCAACCTATTCGGCATGACCGAGGCGTTCGGCCCCTATTGCGGTTATCCCGCCGATACCGATATGCCCGAATCCGCCTGGGGCAGCTGCGGTAGGCCATTCCCCGGTATGGAGGTACGGATCACCGATCGGAATACCGGCAATCCCGTCGCCACGGGAACCGTTGGCATGATCGAGATCCGGGGGCCGCACACGCTGCGGGGTATCTGCCGCCGTAGCCGAGAGGATGTATTCACCGTCGACGGCTTCTACCCCACCGGCGACCTCGGCCACCTCGACGGAGACGGTTTCCTGTTCTACCACGGCAGATTCGACGACATGTTCAAGGTCAGTGGCGCCACTGTCTATCCCAGCGAGGTCGAGTCGGCGCTGCGGACCATCGACGGCATCGTTAATGCCTTTGTCACCAACGTGGCTGGACCTGCCGGCGATCTGGTGGGCGCTGCGGTGGTATGCGAGTCGCCGTTGACGACTGACCAATTGCGAGGCTGGGCGCGCAGACTGCTCAGCTCGTTCAAAGTGCCGACGGTGTGGTTGGTGGTCGGCTCGGACGACAACATCCCCCGCGGGCCCACCGGCAAGGTCGATATCGGCCGGTTGCGGGAGATGTTGGCCGCCCATGCCCCAGCGGCCACACGTCACACCGTCGGGGGTGCGCCGAGGCCCTACATGACATCGAAGAGAACCGGCAGCGATGTCGGTGAGCGGAAGATCTGACCGCGGATATGCGGATCGTCGCCGTCGGGGTCGAGGCGCAGGTTGGGCAGCCGGTCAAGCAGCAGATTGATCGCGGTCCGCATCTCCATACGGGCCAAATGCATGCCGAGACAGACGTGTACACCATGCCCCCAACCCAGGTGACTTTTTGCCTGCCGCGAGATGTCGAATTGGTCGGGCTCCGGATAGCGGTCCTCCTGTCGGTTGGCTGACCCCAGCATCGGCATGACCGATGAGCCGGCCGGGATGAGCACTCCGCCAAGCTCGGTGTCGCATGTGGCGACCCGCGTGATCGTCAAGAGTGGCGGTTCCCACCTGACACCCTCTTCGATCGCCTGCGGCAGTAGAGACCGATCGGCGCGGATCGCATCCAGCTGCGCAGGATCGGATAACAATGCGAGCAGTAGGTTTCCCAGGGCCCGGTACGTCGTCTCGACGCCGGCGGGCAGCAACAGGCGACAGAACGAATAGATCTCCTCGTCTGCGAGCTTCTGCCCGTCGATTTCGGCTTGGGCGAGGCCGCTGATCAGATCCTCCTTCGGCTCGGCGCGACGCGCAGCGAGGATGGGAGCGAAGTAGTCACACAGCGCCGCCGACGCGGCAAGGCCCCGCTCTGGATTCAGAATCCAGCTCAACAGAGAAATCGACCATCGCTGGAACTGCGGGTAATCCTCTTCTGGAAGTCCCAACAGACCCGCAATGATCTGACTCGGATAGTCAAAGGTGAATTCCTTGACCAGATCGGCCTTGCCGTTCGCCGCGAACTTGTCGATGAGGCTATTGGCGACGCGTCCGACCAGCTCATCTTCCCAACGGGCCATTGCCTTTTGAGAGAACGCCTTCGACACCAACGAGCGCAGCCGGCCGTGCACGGGCTCGTCCATGCCCAGCATCACCCGTTCGCCGAGGACCGGCCCGAAAGCCGCGATGACGCCTGACGACGAGAACGTCTCGTTGTCGCGCAGCAGCTGTTGGGCTTCCTCATACCGGTACACGATGAAGACTGGCTTGGATTCCTCATGCGGCATCCCGGAGGTGTCCAGGCGCTGAACCGGCTCCTCGCGGCGCAGCCGCGCAAGCTCCGTATACGGATCGCGTACGTCACCGGAGACCGCGGCGTCGAAGGCACCGAAGTCGTCGAGGTCGTCGAAAAGCTGTTCCATTCCTGCTCCTAAGAAATGCTGTAGTCATCGCGTCAACATTCCGCGCCGAAGCGATCGACCAGGTGCGAGTTGACGCCGTCGGCGTCAAGGGTTCGAGCCACCAAGTAGCCGGCGCCCATCCATGCTCGACGGGTCCACTTGCCGAAGGAAACTCGCGTACCCGGTGCGCCTGATGCCGCGGGCATCATCTTCACCCGTTCCAGCGCCTCTTTGACTCCGCGTGGGCTCAGCGGGTGCGCATCTGCGAACGCCCGGACCAAGGTTGCCGCGACGTCGTGGTTGACCACCGATACGCAGTACTCGGGGCGGCTGCCGTTGTACTTCTTCGCGTAGCGGTCCAGCCAGGCCTGCCCGATTGGGTTGGTCTCGTCGTACTGGTCGACTCCGACCCAGCCCATGAACGCATTCCACATGATCGGGTTGACCCACGCGTTTTGGAACGCCGTGGTGGTGAATCGCGGCGGGTCCCAGCCGACCGCCTCGAGCGCGGGGTTGATGAAGACGATCCCGAAACCGAACCCGAGGTGCACAATCGCCTGAGCTTTGGCCTCGTGCAAGGTCGACACGGCGGCATTGATATCCTGCGCCGTCTGCGCAATGCCCGCCTCTGCCACGATGCGAATACCCTTGCGCGCACAGGCGCTTCGAAGGTTCTTCGAATATGACTCGCCAATCAGGTTCTGCTCGACCAGCACACCGATTTCGGATATCCCGCGCTTGGCGACCAGATCGACAAGGAAGATCGGTTCGTCGGTCATCGATCCCTGCGGAAAGGCGAATGTCCATTCGCCAAGCCAGTCGTCGGTTCCAGTGACGCTGATCGCCGGCACCTTGAACCGTTCCTCGATGGCCTCCCGCACGGGCACACAGTTGTCGGTGATGTTCGGACCGAACACAACCAGGCAGCCTTCGTCCACGAGGTCCCCGTACGCGTCGATCACCGCCTTCACCGATCCCTTGGGCAAACCCTCCACCTCGCGGTAGATCATCTGCACCGGTCGGTCCATCAAGCCCTGTTCAACCGCCTCCTCGAAGACGAGGTCGAAGCACTGCGTGAACGAGGCCAACAGTTCCTCCGGGAAGCCGGGAGGGAGCGCGAAGTCCATCAGGTATCCGACCTTGATCGGCTCAGCACTGCTTTCGTAGGACATGTGGCCTCCACGGGACGGATCGAACGCAAATAGTCTGACGACCTAATATTTGTTCAGACATTAGCGACGGCTGGGTGTACCCGTCAATCACCTGTTCGGGCCGAAGCACCCAGGTATAGCTCGATCATTTCGTGGAGCGCGCGACTTACCGATGCCTCATCGGTCAGCGGGCCCGCGATCGCCGCGTTAGCCGCCTCCACCATGGTCAGGCCCTCGGTGACCAGCCGGCCCGCTGCTATGAGAACCCGCGTCGACGCGACCTCGCGCAGGCCGCCGGTCTCCAGACGCCGTATTGCCTGGCCCAGGCGAACCAGTTCGGCAGCTGTGGCGCCGTTCACGCCGGCCTCATGGGCGACAATCGTCTCCTCGACTTCAGGGCTGGGGAAGCCGAACTCGATGGCTGTCATGCGTTGGCGGGTGGAGTCTTTGAGATCTTTCAGCACACTCTGGTAGCCGGGGTTGTACGACACCACCAAACCGAAACCCGGTGCGGCGTCCAGCGTTACGCCCAGGCGTTCAATGGGTAGCTGGCGGCGGTAATCGGCCAACGGGTGTAGTACGACGGTCGTGTCCTGACGTGCTTCCACCACCTCGTCGAGGTAGCAGATCGCGCCTTCGCGCACAGCGCGGGTCAATGGCCCGTCAACCCACACCGTCTCGTCACCGCGCAAAAGATATCTGCCGACGAGGTCCGCGGTGGTGAGGTCGTCATGACAGGCGACGGTGATCAGCGGACGGCCGAGGTCGTGCGCCATCGCCTCGACGAACCGGGTCTTGCCGCAGCCGGTCGGACCTTTCAGAACGATGGACAGGCCTTGGCGATACGCCGCCTTGAAGACGGCCTCTTCGTTGCCTACCGGCGTGTAGTACGGACGCGGCACTTCGCCCTGTGCCACCGTGCCGTTGTAGGCCGTGAGCCGGGACTCGTTAACCATTGTCAAAACCCCTCGCGGTCAACGGTCCTCGCCTGGCCGGTGGACAACTCATGGCTTCCCTTCCATCGCCCCCACTCGCTGCGCCCAATCGAGCCTAGCGTGGAACAGATGTTTGTTTCAAGCCGTGGCCGGGCCGGGTCATGACACACGTCGACGAACCTCCGCGGAGTGCAAAGCCGAGCGAAACAGCGGTCCGATCACGCCGGTGAGCTGGTCAGGCCGGGCGATGCTGGCATGCGCAGCGCTGCCGAAGACGCTGCGCAGCGACGCCACGTCCGTGCTTGCGCCGACGGTCAGGCACACACACCCCGTCCCACGACGGCGAGCCTCTGTCAACGCGCGGCGGGCGTCGGCGGCGCCGTAGGCTCGCTCGTAGCCGTGGTCATAGGCCAGTCCGTCGGAGAACACCACCAACAACCGTCGAGAGGTTCCGCCGCGGGCCTCCAGCACTGCCGATCCATGACGGATCGCGGCACCCAGCCGCGAGTAGGCGCCGGGCTCCAGGCTGTTCAACCTCCTGAAGACCCGGGTATCGAGATGGTCGTTGAATCGCTTCAACGGGACCATGTGCACAGCGCCACGGCCCTGCGAATAGTAGGCATACAGTGACACTCGGTCGCCCAGATCATGCAGTGCGACAGTGAGATTGGCCGCCGCGGTGCGCTGCTGCTGGTGCACGGTTCGGCCGATGGTGCCGGGTTCGGCCGTCGAGCCCGACACATCGAGCAAAAGCAGGACCGACAGGTCACGTCGTCGACGCAGGCTATCCAGGTAGACCGCCTCGTCGGGCACCGAGCCGGCCAGGATCTCCACCCGGGTCTCCACGGCGGCGTCGATATCGATGTCGTCGCCCTGTGATTGACGGTGGCGGCGATGAAGGCCCATCCCCAAACGCGCGAGGGGCCGTCGCAGCGCAATGGTTTCCTCGATGAACTGGGGGGCCCAGGCCTTCACGCGCGCCGCAGTCTCGTGCACCGTGCACCAGTCGGGACGGTAACTCTTGCGATTGACGTCCCATTCCGGGTATTTCACGCCGTCGGACGCCACATCGGCGACGTCCTCGGCAGGCACGGACGCGGACGACGACACGGCATACGCACCGCGGTTGGCCGAGTTGGTGCGGTGGGTTGGGGTGTCGGCGCCGGGCGGCCCGCCACCACTGCCGCCAGGCCGGCGCGCCGAGGACAGCAACTTCTTCAACCACTTGCCGATGAATCCGCCTCCACCAACAGGACTGGTGAAAAACTCAGGCTCGTCGGCGTTCATTACCTCGCCGTCGTCGAGCTCCTCGAGTTCCTGTGCGGTGGTGTCGCGTCGAGGTACGTGTCCCGGGCCGTCGTGGTCGACCTGTTTGCCGGCTCGCTTGACCGCGGACAACACTTTCTTGGGCCGGATGACGCCGAAGCTTGCCGGCGCATCATCGAGTGCGGTCCGGCCCGATGCAATGGCAAATGACGTCGCGGCCGAATCGCTGTGGGATGCGAGATCCGGGTTGATTAGCGCGGTCAACGGACTCGGCAGCAGGTCGGCGTTGGCCGCCAGGGCGCGATGCCCCTCGATGGCCAGGTAGCGCGCGGCCAGGCGAGACCGGGACAGTGAGCGCACGATGTCGGGGTCGAGACTGCCGGCCGCGATCAATGACGCGTGCACGGCCACCGACTCCACCATCGTGCGGAAGGTGGCAGTGGGATCGATGAAAATGGTGTGACCGTCGGTCCACGCGGGCTCACCTGAACTGAGCGGCGCCACCGCGAGCGGCCGGCCCGCGAGCGCCGAGCCCAGCGTGCCCAGTACCTGCAGATGGTCGCTCTCAGCGTCGTCGCCCACGCAGCCACCTCCACTCTTCGGTCTAGTTGACCAAATATCTGTTCCACCGTAAAGTCGCACCAGACTGGAGTCAATCGGAGGCGCACCTCGACCAGATGTCATCCACCGAGACATTCATCGTGCCCGCCTCTATCGTCGACGAGGTGCTCGACGTGTGCGACAGACGAGGCATCAGCGCCATGCCGGATAACGCGGACATCGTCTTTCCTGAACCAGAGCGGCGCCCATGAACAGCAGCGAGCCGGCGTCGACACGGATCTGTTGCCCGGTGATGTAGCGACTTTCGTTGCTGGCGAGGATGACTCCCAAATTGGCCATGTCCTCTGGTTCGACGTACGGGTGGGCATAGCCTGGAAATTAGTGAACAGTGGTTCGGCTTATCGCCATCGGAAGAATGTCGGCGTTTCGCGACGACGATGTCGATTCGGCCCAGGTCGGCAAGCCCAGTCTCAACCGCGTCGCACAACTCATGGCGCTCCCGCACGTCCGCGATCCTGGCGATGACCCGGCGTCCGAGTCCACTCACGGGGTACTCGGCGACCTGATCAGCGGGCAGTGTGGTTCGGGCCTCTCGTGTCGTCGACGACACCGTGCTCGACGAGATGGTCGATCAACGGAGCCGCGCCGGCGGCCAGGTGCTCCGACATGGCTTTCCGGGCAGCGCCATCGTCGTGTGCTTCGAGCGCGGCCAACACCCGGCGATGGTCTTTGATCGACTGATCGGGCCAGCCGGCGATGGTAGGGAATACCGATTCCGGTGCGTAGCGGGTGATTTGGGACATCAATTGAGCGAGTTTTGGCGAGTCGGCGGCAACGTTGATCGCCCGGTGAAAGTCGTGGTTGAGCCGCACGGTCAGCTCATCATCCTCACCGGCATAGGCGTCTTCCAGCCGCGCCTGGATTTCTTTGAGCTCGCGCAGTTGGACGGCGTCGATGTTGAGCGCGGCTCGTGCCGCGAGCTCGCCGCCGACGTGTGCCTGAACATTGGCGACATCGGCGAGATCCCGTCCCGTCACCGGCAGGACCACGAAGCCGCGGCGCGGCTGCTGGGCCAACAGTCCTTCGGCGCGCAGCTCGAACAACGCCTCACGCACAGGTGTCACGCTGATGCCCAATTCCGCGGCCAGCTGATCCAGCCGCACGTACTCTCCCGCAGAGTAGGTTCCGTCGAAGATTCGCTTACGCACGTAGCGCGCAACATCTTCCGACAGCTGCGGCCGTACGGCAAAATCTGGGGCGTTCACGGTCAAATCCGATAGTCGGCCAGCAGCCGCTTGCTGATGATCTGCTTTTGGATCTCGCTGGTTCCCTCGCCGATGAGCAGGAACGGTGCGTCGCGCATCAGTCGCTCGATCTCGTATTCTTTGGAGTAGCCGTAACCGCCGTGGATGCGGAAGCTTTGCTGGGTGACCTCCGAGCAGTATTCACTGGCAAGGTATTTCGCCATGCCGGCGGCGACATCGTTGCGTTCCCCGGAGTCTTTGAGTCGCGCGGCGTTGACCATCATCAGATGCGCGGCCTCGACCTTGGTTGCCATTTCGGCGATTTGGAATGCAATGGCCTGGTGCTCGGCGATCGGCTTACCGAATGTGTGTCGCTGCTGGGCGTATCGGACTGCGAGTTCGAAGGCCCGCACAGCGACCCCGCAGGCCCGCGCCGAGACGTTGACGCGCCCGACCTCGATACCGTCCATCATCTGATAGAAGCCCTGCCCCGGTGCACCGCCCAGCACGTCGTCGGCGCTGGCCACGTACCCGTCGAAGATGAATTCGGTGGTATCGATGCCCTTATAGCCCAACTTGTCGATCTTGCCCGGGATCACCAGCCCCGGTGCGACCTCGCCGAATCCGACCGGCTTCTCGATGAGGAAGGCCGTCAGGTTGCGGTGCGGCGACTCTGCTCCCTCATCGGTGCGCACCAACGCCGCCACCAATGTGGAGCTGCCGCCGTTGGTGAGCCACATCTTCTGGCCGTCGATGGTGTAGGTGCCGTCGGGATTGCGCGCCGCGCGGGTGCGGATCGCCGCGACGTCGGAGCCCAACTCCGGCTCGGACATCGAGAACGCACCACGGACTTCGCCCGTTGACATTCTCGGCAGCAGTCGTTGCTTCTGGGCATCGGTGCCGTGTTGGCGCACCATGTAGGCAACGATGAAGTGGGTGTTGAGGACACCGGAGATGCTCATCCAACCGCGCGCCAACTCCTCCACGCACAGCGCATAAGTCAGCAGTGACTCCCCCAGTCCGCCATACTCGGTGGGGATCATCATGCCGAACAGGCCCATGTCACGCATCTGGTCGACAATGGCCTGCGGGTAGGTGTCGGTTCGTTCGAGCTCGGGTGCGTTGGGAATGACTTCCTTCTCGACGAACTGCCGGACGGTGGCGATGATCTCGGTCTGAAAGTCGGTCAGGCCAACCGTCTGGGCAAGTCTGGTCATGCAACTCTCCTCTGCTTAGCAGGCAATGGTTTTCGCGGTGGCCAGCCGCTCGATATCAGCGGTGCTCAACCCCAATCGACCGGTGAGAACGTCTACGGTGTCGACGCCGAGTGCGGGGGCCGGCCCACTCGCCGGGTGGGTGCCGTCGACGGCCATCGGCATGCCCGGTGCGAGATAGTCCCCCAGTCCGTCTTGGTGCAGCCGGGAAAACAGCGGATTGGACGTCACCCGTTGGTCTTCAGCAACCTGTGCGAAGCTGCGGTAGCGCTCGAACAAGACCGTGGTGGCCGACAATGCTGCGGTGATCTCGTCGGCGATGTGTTCGCTGAACCAGGTTGCGAACAAGCCGCTCAGCACGTCTCGATAGCGGTAGCGGTCGCCCTCGGTGCTGAAGTCGGCACCAAGGGCTTCGGCGAGCGCGGACATCGCTGCGCCGGTGCCCGTGACCTCGACTAGGTCACGGAAGTGCCGCTTGGTCAACGTGACCACCATGAATGCGGCGCCGTCACGGCTGGTGAAGTCCTGACCGTACTGACCGTAGATGGCATTGCCCACTCGTGGACGTTGGGTGCCGTTGACTTGCGGCTCGGTCAACAGGCCCAGGTTGCCGGCGGTGGCAAGTGCGACATCTTCCAGTGCGAGAGTGATTTTGGCGCCCTCACCGGAATGGTCGCGACGGCGCAACGCGGCGGTCACCCCCAGTGCGGCGTACAACCCACAGCACACATCCCAGGCCGGCAGCACATGATTGATCGGACCGCCGTGCTCAGCCGGGCCGGTGACAAGCGGGTAGCCGGTCGCCGCGTTGACCGTGTAATCCACGGCAGTGGAACCGTCACCGCGGCCGAGTAACTGGACGTGGATGATGTCGGAGCGCAGCGCGGTCAACCGTTCGTAGGACAGCCAGGACAGCCCCGCGGCGTTGGTCACCACGACGCCGTCCCCTTCGACAATTAGCCGCTGAACCAACTCCTGGCCGTCGGGTGAGCGCAAATCGATCGTGACGGACCGCTTGCCTCTGTTCAATCCGGTCCAGTAGATCGAGGTGCCACTGGCTGCCAACGGCCAGCGGTTGACGTCGGAGGCGCCGCCAATCGGGTCGACTCGAATCACTTGCGCGCCCAATTGATTCAGCGTCATACCACACAACGGTGCGGCGACGAAGCTCGACACCTCGACGACTGTGATGTCGTCTAACGGCATATTCATGCTGACACCCGTTCGAATACCGCGGCCAGTCCCTGGCCGCCGCCGATGCACATGGTTTCCAGGCCGTAGCGTGCTTGACGCCGTTGCAGTTCACGCGCCAGCGTGGCCAGCATCCTGCCGCCGGTCGCGCCGACCGGATGGCCCAGCGAGATCCCGGATCCGTGCACGTTGGTGCGCTCGTGATCCGATGCGGTGAACCCCCACTCCCGCATCACCGCGAGCGCTTGGGCCGCGAACGCCTCGTTAAGCTCGATGAGTTCGATGTCGCTCAAGTGCAGCCCCGCTTTGGCCAGTGCGACCTCGGTAGCGGGCACCGGACCGATGCCCATGACGTGGGGCGCCACTGCCGCGGCCCCCCACGACACCAGGCGGACCAGCGGCGTGAGCCCTAGTTCGTCGGCTTTCTGCGGCGTGGTCACTATGCACATCGACGCCGCGTCGTTTTGCCCGCTGGAGTTCCCGGCGGTCACGGTTGCATCCGGATCATCAGCCAGCAGAACCGGTTTGAGCTTGCTCAGCGACTCTACCGAGGTGTCGGCACGCGGATGCTCGTCGGTGTCGACCAGTTCCTCACCCTGGCGCGTGCGCACGGCGACCGGGATGATCTCTTCGGCCAAGGTGCCGTCCTTTTGCGCGGCCACCGCACGCCGGTGTGAGGTCACCGCGAGTTCGTCTTGCTCGGCGCGCGAGATGCGGTATTGCCGGCGCAAGTTCTCGGCGGTCTCCAACATGCCGCCGGGCACCGGGTGGTGACGACCGCCGGCGGTCGTCCGCCCGCGCGCGAGCCCGTCATGCACCCGCACACCGCCGCGGGCGCCGCCCCAGCGCATATCGGTGGAGTAGAACGCCACGTTGCTCATGCTCTCTGCGCCACCGGCTACGACGAGATCGTTGTCACCGCTGGCGACTTGCAGGCACGCCTGGATGACTGCTTGCAGCCCTGAGCCGCAGCGGCGGTCGACCTGCATCCCCGGCACCGTCACCGGCAGCCCGGCGTCGAGCGCCACCACCCGCCCGATCGCCGGTGCCTCGCTGCAGGGATAGCAGTGCCCGAGGACGACGTCGTTGACGGCTTCGGCCGGGATACCGGTTCGCTCCAACAACCCCGTCAGCGCGGCGACACCGAGGTCGACGGCGGTCAGCGATTTGAACATGCCGCCGTAGCGGCCGATCGGTGTCCGGACGGGTTCACAAATCACGGCTTCTCTCGGCGCGGTCACATGAACCTTCCGCCGGTCACGTCCAGCACGGTGCCTGTCATGTACGACGACAGGTCGGACGCCAAAAACAGCGCGACGTTGGCGACTTCGACCGGCTCACCGGCGCGGCCCATCGGGACTTCGGATACCTTTTCGTCCCAAATACGTTGCGGCATCGCTTCGGTCATCGCAGAGCGGATCAAGCCGGGTGCGATCGCGTTTACCCGCACACCGAGGTGGGCGAGTTCCTTGGCGGCGGCCTTGGTCATCCCCACGATTCCGGCCTTGGCCGCCGAGTAGTTGGTTTGTCCGACCATCCCGACCTTGCCCGACAGCGACGACATGTTGACGATCGCGCCACGCTTGTTCTCCCGCATGATCGCCGCGGCCTTGCGGAGGCCATTCCAGGTTCCCTTCAGATGCACCGCGATGACTTGGTCGAACTGCTCCTCGGTCATCTTGCGCATCGTCGCATCACGGGTGATACCGGCGTTGTTGACCATGACGTCCAAGCTGCCGAACCGCTCGACGGCGGCAGCGACCAGCGTGTCGACGTCGGATCCGAGCGTGACGTCGCAGCGCACCGCGAGCGCGACATCGTCGCCGCCGAGTTGCTTGGCCGCGGCCTGCGTTGCCTCGAGATTCACGTCGCCAAGCACGATGCGTGCACCCTCGGCGACGAATCGCTCGGCGATCGCGAATCCCAAGCCCTGGGCACCACCGGTAACGACCGCGGTTTGACCGGTCAGCAATGACACCTGATCACCATCCTCTTCGAGCTCCAACCCCCGACATCTTTGCACATCATATTTCATATATGATCACGCTGGTTTGGGCGTCTGCCGTCGCCCGGAAGGGAGTGCGGACCTCATGGCCGCTGTCGCCGTCGACGACGACGATTTCCAGCAGATCCTCGCGCAGACGCGCCAATTCGTCCGCGCCGCCGTCATCCCGCGCGAGCAGGACATCCTGGCTAGCGACCGGGTGCCCGACGATCTTCGCGAGCAGACCAAGAAGATGGGGCTGTTCGGATATGCCATCCCGCAGGAGTGGGGTGGACTCGGTTTGGACCTCGCCCAAGACGTCGAACTGGCGATGGAGTTGGGCTACACCTCGCTGGCGCTGCGCTCGATGTTCGGCACCAACAACGGCATCGCCGGCCAGGTCTTGGTCGGCTTTGGTACCGACGAGCAGAAGTCTCGCTGGCTGGCGGCGATGGCCTCGGGCGACGTGGTCGCCTCGTTCGCGCTGACCGAGTCCGGCGCCGGGTCCAACCCGGCTGGATTGCGCACCAAAGCCGTTCGCGAGGACGGTGATTGGGTGATCTCCGGCGAGAAACGCTTCATCACCAATGCACCAGTGGCCGATCTGTTCGTGGTGTTCGCCCGCACCCGGCCGGCGGACGACGCCGGTCCGGGCATCGCGGTGTTTTTGGTTCCCGCGGATGCCGCGGGCGTCGAGGTCGGCGCCAAGGACGCGAAAATGGGCCAGGAGGGGGCGTGGACGTCCGACGTCCGCTTCACCGACGTCCGGGTACCCGGCAGCGCGCTGATCGGTGGCAGTGAGGATATCGGCTACCGGGCGGCCATGACCTCCTTGGCGCGCGGCCGGATCCACATCGCCGCGCTGGCGGTGGGAGCCGCTCAGCGGGCGCTCGATGAATCGGTGACCTATGCGGCCACCGCGACCCAAGGCGGCACCCCGATCGGCAACTTTCAACTGGTGCAAGCGATGCTGGCCGACCAGCAGACCGGGGTGATGGCCGGGCGCGCGATGGTTCGTGACGCTGCCCGGCTGTGGATCACCGATCAGGACCGCCGGATCGCACCGTCGGCGGCGAAGCTGTTCTGTACCGAAATGGCCGGCAAGGTCGCGGATTTAGCCGTGCAAGTCCACGGCGGCAGCGGCTACATGCGCGAAGTTCCCGTAGAACGGATCTATCGCGACGTTCGGCTGCTGCGACTCTATGAGGGAACCAGCGAGATTCAACGGCTGATCGTCGGCTCGAATCTGGTCAGGGCGGCGTCGAAAGGACAGCGTGCATGAGCGGTCGGCTGACGGGCAAGGTGGCCTTCATCACCGGAGCGGCGCGGGGCCAAGGTCGCGCGCACGCCGTCCGGATGGCCCGCGAGGGCGCCGATATCATCGCCGTCGATGTCGCGGGCAAGCTGCCGTCGTGCGTGCCCTACGATTCCGCCACCCCGGAAGATCTCGCCGAGACGGTGCGCCTGGTGGAAGCCGTCGGCCGTCGAATCCTGGCCTCCAGCATCGATATCCGTGACTTCGACGGACTGCGGGAGGCGGTCCGCGACGGCGTGACGACGTTGGGACGACTAGATATCATCGTCGCCAACGCCGGTATTTCGGCGCCGCAGGCCTGGAACGACATCACCCCCGAATCGTTTCGGGATGTCATGGATGTCAACGTCACCGGCACCTGGAACACAGTGATGGCAGGCGCGCAATCGATTATTGACGGCGGCCGCGGTGGGTCGATCATCTTGATCAGCTCCGCGGCCGGGATGAAGATACAGCCGTTCATGGTGCATTACACGGCCAGCAAGCATGCCGTGACCGGGATGGCCCGCGCGTTCGCCGCCGAGTTGGGCAAGCATTCGATCCGGGTCAACAGCGTACATCCGGGACCGGTGAACACGCCGATGGGCAGCGGCGACATGGTCGCCGCGATCGCCAGCACCGCCGAAACCAATCCACAGCTGACCAACATGCTCACGCCGTTTCTGCCGAGCTGGGTGGCCGAGCCGGAAGACATCGCCGACGCGGTGTGCTGGCTGGCCAGCGATGAATCACGCAACGTCACGGCGGCCCAGATCGCGGTCGACCAGGGCTCTACCCAGTACTGATCGCCCATTCCCCCTCCGCGCGAGCGTGCGTGTCCCCGGCCGGCACGCCGAGCTAATCACCGTGTTTGCGCACGCTCGCGCCAAAGGAATTTAGCCGATCAGGTCCAGCGTGCCGAGATCGCGGATCGCCTGGCAGCCGCGGCTCAGCATGGTCAGCACCATCTCGTCGCCGCGGTCGGTGGCCGTGGCGAACGCGAAGCCTAACGCGGAGATCAACAGCGCTTGCGGCATGCCGAGTCGGTAGTCGCGCCAGCATGTTTCGCGGTCATAGCCGGTGACGCCGTGGCCGATGAGCGTTCGATGATATGCCTCGACGAGGTCTGTTTCGATCGCAGAGCGTAGTTCGGGCTTGAGGCTGGTGGCGGTGAAGTAGGCCAGATCGCGCGCAGGGAGGCCGACGCCCAGCGTCTGCCAGTCGACCACCGTGATGTTGTTGGTGTCGTAGTTGAACAGCATGTTGTCGAGTCGGTAGTCGCCGTGTAGCAGGGAGAAGCGATTCTGTTCGGCGAGCAGCCACGGCGTCACCAAACCCATAGTGGTGGTGAAGGTTTCGCGGTCGACTCTGCTCATCCGGTCGCCGAGCTTGTCCAGCGTGATGTCAGCGCTCATCTGCGCGACCTCGCCCAGACCGTTGGCTGCGGGTTCGTCGGGCCGGGCGAAGGCAATGCCGGGGAAATCCAGCCAGACCGGATCACACCAGCTGGGCCCGTGCAAGCCGGCCAACGCTGTGACGGCGAGCCGTGCTTCCTGCTCACCGCAGCCCGCTATCTGGTCACCCTGTACCGCCGGCGCCTGGTCGGCGAGCAGCAGCGCGTACTCCATCGCATCCTCGGTGATCGCGCAGTAGAAGCACTGCGGTACGGGCACCTCGACCCGGCCAGCCACTCCGGCGTAGAACGCGCATTCGCTGCGGTAACCGATCGTCACCCGATCACGCACGGCGTCGTCCTGTGCGGGCAGCTTGATCACAAAGGTAGCCGGCAAGCCGTCCGGATTGGCCGTGTAGCCGGCCGACACCCGATACGTGGCCCCGGTTTGCCCGGTACCGATCGCCGTGACGTCGACCGCCGAAACCGTGACCGCCGAGCCGCGATCGCTGAGTACTTCCGATAACCATTCGCGGGTGACGTCGTCCGGGTATCGCGGCATCGGCCCGCTTGTGTGTTCAGTACCCATCGCCGAGGTATGCCTCCGGGAGTCACCAGTGCTCGGACGATCCCGCCCGACCGACACGCCAACTGTAAGGCATACGGCATGAGCGGACGTGAAGTCCTCACACGACGCCGCTGCCTTAGCGGATCGGATCGAACTCGAGGTGCAGTTCGGTCAGTCCCCGCATTTGCCAGGTCGGCTCATAGCTGTAGCGGCGAGCGTCGGGCGGACCGTGTACCGCCTCGCAAATGGTGATGTCGGACATCCGGTCGAGGATGCGGTTGAGCGAAATCTGCCCCTCTGCGCGGGCCAGCGGTGCGCCAGGGCAAGAGTGGTTGCCGCGCCCGAAGGCCACGTGCTCGCGTACGTTGGGGCGGTCGAGGCGGAAGCGGTCGGGTTCCTCGAACTTCCGGGCATCGCGGTTGCTGGCCCCAGGCAGCAACATCACGGTGCAACCGGCGGCAATGGGAACATCGCCGATCGTCGTCGAGGTGCGCGCCATGCGGAAGTGGGATTTGACTGGGCTTTCCGTTCGCAGTGTCTCTTCGATGAAGGCTGGAATGCGGTCACGTTCGGTGCGCAGCTGCGTTTGGAGCTCGGGATGTTCCGCGATCATCTTCATCCCGAAGCTGAGCAATTTCGTCGTTGTTTCCTGTCCGGCCGCAAACAGGAACGTGGCGAGCCGAACCACGTCGATGATGTCGGGAGTTGACCCGTCCGGATATTTCGCCAGAGCCAGCTGCGTCAGCACATCCTCACGTGGCTCTCGCCGTCGTTCGGTGATGTGGGCAGAGAACTTATCGTCGAGCCACTCCAACGGATTGTGGGCACGTGTCACCGAATCGTCCTCGATCCCACCGGAAAACTGGCCGGAAAACACGGCACGGAATTCCTCGTGGTCTTCTGCCGGGACCCCGAGTAGATCGGCAATGACCAGCCCCGAGAACGGCCTGGCGTAGTCGTCGAGAAACTCGCACTTGCCGCGAAATACGAATTCGTCGAGCTGCTGATCGGCGAGCCGCCACATGAAGTCTTCGTTTTCCTTGAGCCGCTTAGGAGTTAACAGACGGCTGAGCAGTCCGCGGGTCCGCGTGTGATGCGGTGGGTCTTGGGTGACGATGTGTTCGCTCATTGGGATCTGCGAACGGTGTTGCTCGATGAGTGCACTGATGTCGTCGCCCTCAAGTTCGAAGGGCAGGCCGGAAAATGGCCCGGCGACCGACACGCACGCCGAGAACGCCGGGTCTCTGTACACCGCGAGGGCGTCGGCATGTCCGGTCACGGCCACCACGCCGTGCTGTGAATCCCGCCGCACCGGGCACTGCGCGCGAAGAAAGTCGAAATATGGGTACGGGTCCGGGATCAACGATGCGTCGGAGAAGTAATCGACCGTTTCAAAGTCACGCACGATGGCCTCCCACAAACTCGTATGACACCGCACCTGCGGTGACCCACAGTCGCACTCTATGCTGGAACAAATATTAGGTCAAACGGTGCTAGCAGGCGTTCGCCGGTTCGCTACTGCACCACCGTCGTGGTTTCAGATACCCGCGCGTCAGCGAGATCCATGATGGCGTCCAGGTTGTATGCGATATCCTCGGCCGTCAGCGGCGATTTGGTCAGCCCCTGCGTGTGCACGACGGCGATGCGAGCGACCGAGCCCATGCCTGCCTGCAGAATCTCGCCGTTGAGGGGGCACGATTCGTGCGCCAAGAAGGCAGCCGCCGGGGCGCACATTTCCGGCGGCATGCTGGCGTTGATTTCTTCCATGACCTCTTTGGGCATGTCCAGAACGGCCGACAACCGCTCCGAGTGTGAGGCCGACATCCGGGTAAAGGCCCGCGGCGCAACGGCATTGACCCGGATTCCATGGGCAAGAGCCTCGGTGGCCAGATTGCGGGTGAGGCCGAAGACCGCTCCCTTTGCCGCGCCGTAACTGGTCAGCTCGGGAATGCCGCCCAGCATGGCCTCGGAGACGGTGTTGACGATGCGGCCGTATCCCGCCCGGATGAAGTGCGGCCATGCGGCCCGACTGACGAACAGGGTGCCGAAATAGTGCACGTCGAGCATGGCACGGTGTTGCTCGATGGAGAGTGCGTCGAAGGCGCCGGGGTCATGGATGCCCGCATTGTTGATAACCGCATCGAGGCGTCCAAATGTGTCGATCGCGGTATCGATGATGCGTTGTGCGCCGCGCTCCTCGGCCACCGATGCATGGCATGCCACCGCCCGTCCACCGCGGTCGTTGATCTCGACCACGACGTCCTCAGCCGGCGCCGGCGACGCCCCGCCGCCGCCAATGCCGACACCGTAATCGGCGACCACGACACAAGCACCCTTCGCGGCCAGCAGTAATGCGTGGCTTCGCCCTATCCCGCGGCCGGCTCCGGTCACGACAACCACACGGTCGTCAAAGCGCAACTCCGTCAGCACATCACCAACGGCATCGACGTCGTCGAGATCGTCAAACCGCTGCACTGGTGCCCTCCTTCAGCCCGCGGGATACCCCACCGACTTGACTTCGGTGTACTGGTCGAATCCGGCTATACCGTTCTGACGGCCCACCCCGCTGTACTTATATCCGCCGAACGGGGTATCGGCCCCGTAGGGGGCGCCACCGTTGACGCCCATGAAGCCGGCCCGGATCCTCCGGGCTACCGCCAGCGAATGCTCCAGCGAGCCCGACATCACGTTGCCCGCCAATCCGTACGCGCTGTCGTTGGCGATGCGGATCGCGTCCTCCTCGTCGTCGAACGGGATGACCGCCAGCACCGGACCGAAAATTTCCTCTTGGGCGATCGTCATCGAGTTGTCCACGTCAGTGAAAAGGGTTGGCCGAACAAAGAATCCTTTGTCAAATCCAGTGGGTGCATCTGGCCCGCCGACCAGTGCGGTGGCGCCCTCTTCGACGCCCTTCTTGATGTAGCCCATCACCCGGTCGCGCTGCACTTCCGAGATCACCGGACCGCACAGGGTGCCGGGATCCTGCGGGTCGCCGCACGTGACGTTCTCGTAGATGCCCTTCAGGATCGCCACCCCCTCGTCGTAGCGAGAGCGCGGCAGCAGCATCCGGGTCGGGTTCGCACAGCCCTGCCCCGCGTGCATACACGGCGCGATGCCGATCGCGCATGCCATGCCGAAGTCGGCGTCCTCCAAGACGATGGTGGCCGACTTGCCGCCAAGCTCGAGGAACAGCCGCTTCATCGTGGCGGCGCCCTTCTCCATGATCCGCTTGCCGACCACCGTCGAGCCGGTGAACGAGATCAGGTCGACCTTGGGCGACAGGGTGAGCTCTTCGCCCACAAAGTGATCCGATGCAGTGACGACGTTGACCACACCGGCGGGGATATCGGTCTTTTCGGCGATCAGCCGGCCCAACCGGGTCGCGTTGAACGGCGTGTTCGGCGCCGGCTTGAGTACCACGGTGTTACCGGTAGCCAGCGCCTGGCCAAGCTTGTTGATCGTGACCTCAAAGGGGAAGTTCCACGGCACAATTGCGCCGACCACGCCGACCGGCTCCCGCCATACCTTGCGCGTCGTCAACGTGCCGGTGAGGCTGATCGTCTTGTCGCCGAGGTCGGTTTCCCACGGATACTCGTCGATCAGCTTCGCGGGATAGCGCAGCCCGTCTTCCAGCGGGGCGTCCAGCTGCGGACCGAAGGTTATTGCCCGCGGCGAACCGACCTCGAGAATGAGCTCCTCGCGCAACTCTTCCCGCTCGGCGTCGATCGCGTCGTGCAGCTGCAACAGGCAACGCTGGCGCAACTTGTGGTCGGTGGACCAATCGGTTTCGTCGAACGCCCGCCGGGCGGCGTCGATGGCCCGGTGCATATCTTCCTTCGACGCGTCGGCAACCTCGCCGATGACCTCTTCGGTCGCGGGGTTGATATTGGCGAACGTGCCCGCGCTACCCTCGACCAGCTTGCCGTCAATCATCATCTTCGATTCGAAACGAATCGCGGGGGTGTCAGCCATTTTTCTCCGTCTCCTGGGTTGTCAGGGCGCCGAACCGGGGTTGTCCCATCATCAAACGGGTCATGTGATGAAGTCCAGCGGCAGGTAATAGTCGGTTGGCGAGTAACAGCATCCGTGCATCAGGCCCCACCGAGCGCCGGACGAACGGCGCGCGCGCTTCGAGAGCCTTGGCCAGCCCTGCCGCGAAGCGCTCCGGCGGTCGCGCTGCGAGCTTCATCGCTAATCGGCCCCGCCGGTCGATGGCGGCGTGTTGACGCGCATAGGGCCCTTCGAGATCACGGCAATCCGTCGTGCCGGCGTCGGTGATGATCTCAGTGTCGTAGGTCCCGGTGACCAGGATTGTCACGCCCAGCCCGAATGGCGCGATCTCACCGGAAAGCGATTCACCCCACCGCTCCATGGCTCCCTTGGCTGCGGAATATGCCGCCGTCGACGGCATGCCGCGCACACCGCTCTGGCTGGAAACCATGATTATTCGCCCTCGGCCGGCGGCCCGCATTGCCGGCAGCAGCGCGTTCGTCAAAGCCACCGGTCCAAAGATGGAGGTCTGAAACATCCGCTCCCACAGGGTACTCGGCGTTTCTTCAGCCATCCCGGCGGCAGAGATCCCGGCATTGTGCACCACCGCGTAGGGCGCGCCAACGGCTCCTTCGATCATCTTGGCGGCGGCTGCAACCGATGCGGAGTCGGTCAGGTCCAGCGGGATTCCGATCAACCGCGCGTCGTCGTCGCGCCCACCGGTGGCTTCACACAGCCGCGACAATCCCGGCTCCGGGTTGCGCATTGCGGCCACGACGCGCCATCCTCGCCGATACAGATGGACCGCGGAGGCAAACCCGAGTCCGCGCGACGCACCGGTGATGACGACGCTGCGTGACTCAACCATTGCCCGGCCCGCACCGTCCGTCATCGGCCGGTGGTTCGACGTCCGGCCGCCCGTTCGGCTGGCCGCTCAGCCAGGTCGACCAGATGCCCACCGAATACGGGCCAGGCTGGCCCTCCTTTTCGTAAAAGCCCTGGGGGTCATAGATTTTGGCTTCCGGGTACGGCCACGGGCAGGCGACCGTCCGTGACAGGTGAGTCATTTTGACCAGGGCAAACGTGCCGCCATAGCAGAAGTAGCCGAGGTTGATCAGGACCAGCATCACCACGAACATGCCGAGGGTTGGACGGCTGGCGAAGATTTTCGCCCGCTGCGCCAGTTTCTCGGCCACAGTGCGGCCGGTGTCGTCGCGGTACAGCAGTACCCCGGCCGGCACCATCACGAAGTTGACCGCCAGTATCTCGAAGATGAACGGGAACTGGTGCGTCTGACCGACGAAGATCGACCCGAACGGGACCTGGGAATAGATGTACATCCCGGTTTGAACCAGCGTGATCTCCAGTGCCGCATCCAAGAGCATGCCGAACGGGAGGATGCAGATCGACAGGCTGATCAGCGGGTGGCGCCACACGAAGGAGTCGGCAGGCCGACGCGCCTGGATCCGGCGCAGCAACCAGATGCCCGGGAAATAGGGAGCCAGGTAGAACATGATGTAGCCGAGGACCACAAACGGCTCGACTGTTGGCGAGAGCGATACCAGGGGCCAGTCTTCGGGCAGGTGATGTAGCTCCGGGTTGTAGACCGCGAACGGCGCCCAGTTCATGATCGGGTCCTGCCAGACGATCAACGTCGTGACGATTCCCATCAACAACACCGGGTGATACGGGTGCCGACGCCACACCACCACGTAGGTAACCGTGATGAGGACCATCACGACGATCGTGAAGGCTTCCAGGACGCCGAGCCAATGCTCGAACCCGAACAAGACCGGCACCGGCCGCGGCGGCGGCGACGCGGTGACCTCGGGGTTGCGGACCCGGTCGGACGTCAGGCCGGTGCGGGCATTGGCGAGGAAGAAGACGAGCACGCCGACCGCGGCGGCTACCCATGCCCAGATCCACGGCGATCCTTTTCGCTGTGCGGGGGGTGGCGTTCCCGTGGTCGGCGTTGTTTTTTCTGCGGTCATCGGTTATTCCTCTCCGAAACGGTCCACGAGATGGGAGTCGGCACACCTCACCAACCGCTTGCTGCGCGACCTAAAATTTGTTCAGACCCTAACGTGCCCTCTGCTCATCGTCAATCGTCGTGGCGGACTAAGGGCGATCTCGCCTAGTTTTGTTGCGCTGCAACGAGCTAGTGGCGGCTACACCCGATCAGGCCGCTCGTCGCCACCCCCGGACGAGGCTTTCTTCCGCCGGCCTACCGCCGCATTCAGGAGTTTCACACTGCCCGACGATGGGGCTACCGTCTGGTAGCGTTTTACCAAATATTCGGTCGCCGGCTTGCCCCAACGGCGCCGGACGACCACTGACGACTGCCGGCAAACCCGGGATAGGAGCGCAGACCCGTGGAGGTGTCATGGTGGGTGCGCCCATGACACCGAAGCTGCGCCAAACCCAGCCGGGAGCTTCCAGCGAGGCCACCGGTGGCGCCTACGACGACGGGACGCGCCGCACCGAGATCCTGCAGACCGCGGAGTCGTTGATCGCCTCCTCCGGCCTGCGCACCTCGCTGCAAGAGATCGCCGATGCTGCCGGCATTCTCCCGGGTAGCTTGTACCACCATTTCGAATCCAAGGAAGCGATTCTCGTCGAGCTTGTCCGGCGGTATTACGCCGATCTGGAACGCATCGGCGAAATCGCCCACGAAAAATTGGACGAGCGCTCACAGCCGGCCGCTGCGGCGATCGTCGACCTGGGATCGGCCATCGCGCGATGCGCCGTGGCGCATCGTGCCGCGCTGCAGATGTCGTTTTACGAGGCGCCGAGCGCGAATACGGAGCTGGTCGAATTGCTCCAACATCCGCCCGACGCGGTCCAACAGGCGATGCTGCAAACACTGCGTGCAGGCAGGTGGAGCGGTTACCTCCGGGCAGATATCGATCTACCTACGCTGGCGGACCGGATCTGTCAGTCCATGATGCACGTCGGCCTCGATGTCATCCGGCATACCGCCGCGGCCGATCAGGCCGCTGCACTGTTGTGCCGGATCATGTTGGAGGGGCTGGCCAGTCGACCGCACAGCGACGAGGAACTGGACCGCTCTCGCGCCTTCGTCGCTGCCGAGGCCGCAATCAAGACGTGGGCTGACGACCCTGATTCTAGGATCAACGATAAAGCAGCGCATGTCCGCGCGGTGGCTCGGGCCGAGTTCGGCCGCAAGGGATATGAGGTCACCACCATCCGGGATATTGCCTCGGCGGCAGGACTGGGGACCGGCACGGTGTATCGGCTGATCGGCTCAAAAGATGAACTCCTCGGGTCGATCATGGAGTCGTTCGGCAAGAAAGCCGGGGGCGGCTTTGCCACCGTTCTTCGAGCGGACGCCACACCCACGGAGAAGTTGGATGCCCTGACCTGGATCAACATCAACGCCTTGGACCAGTTTCCCGACGAGTGGAAGATCCAGCTGGCATGGATGCGGCAGTCCCCACCCGATACGCCCAACCCCGGGTTGTTGTTCACCATGCGGATGCGGCAACTGAAATCACTGCTTTCCGAGGGAATCCGGTCAGGAGACATCCGGATCGACACGCCCTCCATCGAGATGCTGGCGCGGTGTGTGATGGACGTCCTGTGGATGCCGGAAAACATTGTGCGCGCCCAGGGGACGGGTGCGGCGCTGATCAACGCCCGCGACACGGTGGTGCGCGGCGCCGCCGACCGCGCCTCGGGTAACTGACGTCATCCAGCGGCCAGCGAACACCCTCAGCTATTGAAACCAAATATATGTTCCTCGTAGAGTGCTTGCAGGTTCCGGTTCCACCAGAAGGAGAACAATGTCCGGTATCGAACAGTTCCGGTACGACGGCAAGCGGGTACTCGTCGTCGGCGGCGCCACCGGCATGGGCGCTGCGGCGGCCCAGACCGCGGCGGCGCTCGGCGCCGAAGTAGTAGTCATGGACTGCGTGCCGGTGACTTACGAGGCGGCGCAAACAGTAGCGGTAGACCTGACGGACCGGGCCTCGATTGACCGTGCACTCGATGAGATGAGCGCACCGGTCGATGCGATCTTTTCAGCCGCTGGTATTGCTGATGGTCCAAAACTGATGCGGGTCAACTTTATTGGGCATCGTCATCTGATTCAGCGGCTGTTGGACGGTGACCGGTTACGCCGGGGCTCCGCGATCTGTTTCATCTCCTCGGTAGCCGGTATGGGCTGGGAGAACGACTTGCCGCTCCTTCAGGAGTTCTTGGCAACACCTGATTACGAGACCGCCGACGCGTGGGCTTCGGCGCACGAGGCCGAAGGCATCATCCACTACGGCTTCAGCAAAAAAGCCATTAACGCCTACGTGGCAACCCAGGCCTACTCGCTGTTGAAGAAGGGCGTGCGCATCAACGCCATCTGTCCCGGTCCGACGGATACGCCACTGGCTCGTGCTAACGCCGATCTGTGGCTGACGTTCGCCCAGGATTACCGGGATGAAACCGGTTGCCAAGTCCACACGCCCGATCAGATGGCCAATGCGATGGCTTTTCTCAATAGCGACGCGGCCTGCGGGATTAGCGGCATAACTCTTCTCGTCGACAATGGACACGTGATGTCGTCGCTGACCGGCGCATTTCCGCCGGGCAAGCCCATCATGGACCTGATTATGGGCCGGGTGACGCTCGCTTAGAGGGCGTGGCGCGGCAGGGTGATCGGCAGATCGAGCGAACTCAGCAGTCCCGCCGGTGCATCCACGACGTAGGGGATGGCATTGACGACCCGCATTGCGGTGGCGGCCATCGCGCCGCGGCCGGCGCCGTGTCCTTCCGCCTCGCCGAGCGTCATCGAGCAGTGGATGTCAGGGTCACCCTCGATGTCGACGCGGTAGGTGGCGTCGCAGTCGGAGCTCAACCAATCCGGCGCCACATCGCGGGCCATCCGGATGATGTGCTTGACCACGATCGCCTCGCGACCATCAACGACACCAGCGGCACGGGTGCTCACGGCGCCGCATGTTCCGGCTGCAATCGTTCCGAAAGCGACGTCGATGTCGCGATCGGTCAGCCGCCGGTCGAGCGTGCCGTGAATCTCTTGCACTTCGACTCCCAAGCCCTCTGCTATTAGGTGAATTGGTGCATTCCAAGCCATCTCGATGAAACCCGGATTGCTCAGCATCGGCTCGAAGTCGAGTGGACGGCCGAATCCCATCCCGTCCATCATGACGCTGGCCACTGGGTAGTGGTCGTTGAGCGCAACCTCGGTAACCGTCAGCGTACGAATCGCTTTCGACTGTGTCGCCAGCACGAGCGCGAGTTGATCCGAGCCGAATCCGGGAAAGATGCCTGACCCGTAGAACGAGACATTTCCCGATTTGGCAGCCGATTCGAGCTGATCTCGCCACTCAGCCTGGAAGTAAGCAGGCGGATAGATCAGGCTGGTGGACGTCGTGGACACCGCCAGCGGCCCCGAGCGCGACGCCGGCGCGGTTCCCGATTACCTCAGATTGCTCGAGGCCGGAATCAACGTGGTGTCCACGACGTCCACCAGCCTGATCTATCCGCCTGCTTACTTCCAGGCTGAGTGGCGAGATCAGCTCGAATCGG
>NZ_LZKJ01000012.1 GCF_001672775.1 Mycobacterium kyorinense
ACAGTGATCACTCTCCAATCGAAGGGTGCTCACTTTTCGACCGGAATCACCTGCTCACTTTTCGACCGGAACCGACAGTGGCATGCTGGTGCCATCGTAGGGCTTCCAGTGGCCGCTTGGACGGTGACGTCCCTGCTACCAGCACAACATCCGCTCCGACATCAATTGGAAGCGCGACGGCCGGTACGGGCCGGTCTCGCGCACGGTTCGCGACCCATTTTGCGGCGACCAGGGGCCGCCGACGAAGCATTGCAGTTACGTCTGCGCGAGCGCGCCTCGCTCCCAATATGGGGGGAGTGTGGCGGGGGCAGGCGTACTAACAAACTGCCACTCAGTAAGAATGGCTTCTATGTCACGTTCTTTCAATGTGGTGGCCGAGTCTTCTAGCAGCGTCGAACAGATTCATGCTGCGTTCGGCCGCGAGGACTATTGGTTGGCCCGCATCGCGGCCGGTGGCAGCGACAACATCACACTAGATTCGCTTACTGTCGACTCCGACCGGACAGTGACAATGCGCGCCACCCAACATCTGGGTCGTCAATTGCTGCCCGGACTAATTGCCAAACTCCTTCCGGGTGATCTAAAAATTGTCCACAGTGAAACGTGGAGAGCGATCGGTGATCGCAAAATACGCGGGGAA
The DNA here is from genome assembly GCF_001672775.1 of Mycobacterium kyorinense. Classification (GTDB taxonomy): domain Bacteria; phylum Actinomycetota; class Actinomycetes; order Mycobacteriales; family Mycobacteriaceae; genus Mycobacterium; species Mycobacterium kyorinense_A. Next base: position 641 of record NZ_LZKJ01000012.1, read on the forward strand.
GTCAACGTCTCGGCCTCCGGCGGATTGGGATCTGGTCGTGCGGAAGGGTGTTTGGTGCCTGCCGGCGACGGCTCGCAACTGGAGTTTTCTGTCAGAATGGAGGTCAAAATTCCCTTGTTGGGCGGCAAACTCGAGAAATCCATTGGAACCAATTTGGCTGAGGGCATCCCCGCGTTGCAGCGGTTCACTACGGCGTGGATCGCCGAGCATTCCTGAACGATCGTCGGTGAAATATGGTCGGATGTCGCATCCGCCTAATCGCTGAAATTGCGATTTCGTTACCCGCGGGATCACGATCTGGACCGAACAGATCAGCTGTGGTGCCGGTAACCGGCGAGCGCCAAGCTAAACGGTCGTCCTCGGGAAGACATCTGTGACCGCGTCATCGTCGGCGTAGTCGTCTTGAAGCATCAACGACCGTGTCACAGGGCGCGGTGCGCGAGACCGAAGCATGACGCTGGCGGGGCGCGGACGAACCACATGCGGCCACCAGAACCACCGTCCGAGCAGCGCGGCGATAGACGGCGTCATGAATGCTCGCACGACCAAGGTGTCAAACAGCAAGCCCAGCCCGATGGTGGTACCGACCTGACCGATGATCCGCAAATCGCTGACCGCCATCGAAGCCATCGTGATCGCGAACACCAGGCCCGCGTTGGTCACGACCTTGCCGGTGCCGCCCATTGCCCGAATGATGCCGGTGTTGATGCCGCTGGCTATTTCTTCTTTCATCCGGGATACGAGTAGCAGGTTATAGTCGGACCCCACCGCCAATAGAACGATCACGGACATCGGAAGTACCATCCAGTGCAATTGAATGCCGAGAATGTACTGCCAAATCAGCACAGACAAACCAAACGATGCGCCGAGCGAAAGTGCCACCGTACCCACGATCACTAATGCCGCAATAAAGCTACGCGTGATGATGAGCATGATGATGAAAATCAAGCAGAGTGCACCGACGCCGGCGATCCACAAGTCGTATTTTGCCCCGTCGTGGAAGTCCTTGAAGGTCGACGCGGTGCCGGCGAGATAGATCTTGGAGTCCTCCAGCGGTGTCGCCTTCAGCGCCTCCTCGGCCGCCGTCCTGATCTTGTCGATCCGCGCGATGCCCTCCGGCGTGGCGGGATCACCTTTATGGGAGATGATGAATCGAGCCGCTTTCCCGTCCGGGGACAGGAAGGAGCTCATCGCCCGCTGGAAGTCCTTGTTCTCGAACACCTCTGGAGGCAGGAAGAAGGAGTCGTCGTTCTTGGCAGCGTCGAACGCCTGTCCCATGGCGGTCGCATTCTCGGACGATTCGTCCATCGCGTTGAACAGTCCCGACATGGTGCTGTGCATCGTCAGCAGCATCGTGCGTGCGCGCTGTACGGTCGCGATAAGTTGAGGGAAGTTTTCGGTTAGCTGCGGCAAAATCTTCTCGATCTGTGACAGATCCCCCAGCAGAGTCTTGAGATTGTCGGCCGCCAGATCGACACCGTCGACCATCTCGAAAACCGTCCTGAGCGCATAACATAACGGGATGTTTGTGCAGTGCTTTTCCCAGAATAAGAAGCTCTTGATTGGCCTAAAGAAGTCTTCGAAATCCGCGACGTGATCCCGCAGCTCGCTGGTGACGGCCTCCATTTCACGCGTCACACCGATCGAGTGAAGAGTATTGGCGGTGATTTGCTTCTGCAATTCGTACAGCCGCTGCATCGTCGCAAGTTGAGCGGACAATATGTCGGCCTGCTTGAGCATGTCATCAATACGGGCCTTCATATACTGCATAACTTGCTGCCGACTCGCGTTTTGCATGCTGATCATGAAGGGAATTGAGGTGTGCTCGATCGGTGCTCCCTCGGGCCGGGTTATGCCCTGTACCAACGACACGCCGGGAACGTGGAAAATCCCCTTGGCTAATTTGTGCAGAATGAGGAAATCAGCCGGATTGCGCATGTCATGATCTGATTCGATCATCAGAATCTCGGGCATCATGCGCGATTGAGAGAAATGCCGGTCGGCAGCCGCATACCCTTCGTTGGCCGGAATGTCCTGAGGTATGTACTTCCGGTCGTTGTAGCTGGTCTTGTAGCCCGGCAAGGTCAGTAGCCCGACCAGCGCGATTGCTATCGTCGCGGTGAGAATCGCCGCGGGCCAGCGAACGACCGCCGTGCCGAGTCGGCGCCATCGCCTAACACCGATCCTGCGCTTGGGGTCGAATAGTCCGAAGCCGCTTCCCAGCGCCAGCACCGCCGGTACCAGGGTGAGCGCGACCGCGACCGCAACCACCATGCCGATTGCACAGGGGACGCCGATTGTCTGGAAGATGGGCATTCGGGTAAAGCTCAGGCACAAGATCGCGCCGGCGATCGTCAAACCGGAGGCCAAGACGACCGGTGCGACTCCCCGGTAGGTGGTGTAGTAGGCCGTTTCCTTGTCCTGGCCGGACTGGCGCGCCTCGTGATACCGACCGAAGAAGAAGATGCCGTAGTCGGTTCCGACCGCGATGCCGAGCGCCACCAGTAGGTTGATGGCAAAAGTCGAGAGAACAAGTACATTGCTGTTGCCGAGAAATGCGACAATACCCCGAGCCGCCCCTAATTCGACGCCGACCATAACGAGCAACAGCACCACGGTGATGGCTGAGCGGTAAACAAGAAGCAGCATCGTGAAGATGATCGCGACGGTGATCACGGTCATCTTCACAATGGATCTATTACCGCTGTGCTGCATATCGGTGACGAGCGCCGCCGGGCCGGTGACATAGGCCTTGATTCCGGGTGGGGGGGCCGTCCGGTGCAAGATATCCCGGACCGCGGCTATGGATTCTTGCCCCAGGGTTGTGCCTTGGTTTCCCGCCAAGTTCAACTGCACATACGCGGCCTTGTGATCGTCGCTTTCCGCGCCGGCCGCAGTAAGCCGATCTCCCCATAAATCTTGCACGTGTTGCACATGCGTGGGGTCGTCACGTAAGTCGCGAACCAAGGTGTCGTAGTAGTGGTGCGCATCTTCGCCGAGCGGCTGCTGTCCTTCCAGCACGATCATCGCGAAGCTGTCCGAATCGGACTCTTGGAAGTCCTTGCCCATCTGCTTCATGGCCTGGACCGCTGGGGCGTCTTGCGGAGCCAGCGGTACGGAATGCTCTTCACCCACGCGTTCCAGCGACGGAACGGCAAATGTTACAAGGAGTGTCAGGGCCACCCACGCCAGGATGACCAGCAGCGAAAACCTGCGGATGGCCCGCGGTACGAATGGGCTCTTGGGGTGTTCGGTGCTCATGCGGCGCTCACCATCCCGGGCTCCATCTTCACCTGGATGTCGCCACTCACTGCGGCTGTCTCAGCAAGGCACGCACCAATGGACGGGGTCCCGACGGCCGAAGTAGCGCACTGGCGGGTCGGGGCCGCACTTGTTGTGGCCACCAGAACCAGCGGCCCAGCAGCGCGGCGATGGATGGCGTCATGAAGGCCCGCACGATCAGGGTGTCGAACAACAGACCGAGAGCGATCGTCGTGCCCAGCTGACCGATGATGACCAGATCGCTGACGATCATGGACCCCATGGTGAACGCGAACACCAGGCCCGCGTTCGTCACGACCTTGCCGGTACCGCCCATTGCGCGAATAATGCCCGTTTTTATACCGGCGTGTATTTCCTCTTTCATCCGGGATACCAACAGCAAATTGTAGTCGGAGCCCACCGCCAAAAGGACGAGCACAGACATCGCGAGCACAGCCCAGTGAATTTGAGTGTGCAGCAAGTGTTGCCAGGCCAGCACGGACAACCCGAAGGACGCTCCAAGCGAAAGTAATACTGTGCCGACAATCACCAGCGCGGCTATGAAGCTTCGCGTCATGAGCAGCATGATGATGAAAATGAGGCAGACCGCAGAGACGCCGGCAATCATGAGGTCGAACTTGGAGCCGTCTACCAGGTCTTTCGTCATCGCTGAGGTGCCGGTGAGATAGATTCTGGCATTTTCCAGCGGAGTTCCCTTGAGCGCTTCCTCGGCGGCGGTCTTTATCTCATTGACTCGCGCTACGCCCTGCGGCGACGCTGGATCGTCGCGTTGGGACACGAGCATACGAGTAGCTTTCCCGTCGGGAGAGATGAAGACGTCCATGACTCGTTTGAAGTCTTCGTTCTTGAAAACCTCCGGAGGGAGGTAGAAAGAATCGTCGTTTTTGGATGCGTCGAACGCCTTGCCCATGGCTGTGGCGTTGTCGCCCACCTCATCCATCTGAGCGATCATCCCGGACATGGTGCTGTGCATCGTCAGCATCATGGTCCGCATGCTCTGCATGTTCGCGATCATCGGGGGGAATTGGGTGAGCAGCTGCGGCATGAGCGTGTCGAGATTATCGAGGTCTGCCACCAAAAGGTCCAGCTTGTCATTGATCTCATCGACGCCGTCAATGGAATCGAATACCGATCGGATCGCCCAGCAGATGGGGATGTCGTAGCAGTGCTTCTCCCAATAGAAGTAGCTACGGATCGGCCTGATGAAATCCTCGAAATCCGAAATGTGGTCGCGCAAATCTTGCGTGATATCCCGCATCTCATGCGTTGAGGCGACCATGTGGTGAGTCGTACCGACCAGTTGTTGCATCAGGTCATACATGCGCTGCATGATGGCGATTGTCTCTTCAAGGTCATTTGCCTGCTTGAGCATGTCCTTCATGCGGTCTTTTTGGTAACCCATGACCGAAAGCTGACCCGCGTTTTGCATGCTGAGCATAAACGGTATCGACGTGTGGTTGATCGGCGTTCCCTCGGGCCGAGTAACCGACTGCACCCTGGAAACGCCGGGCACCGCGAGGACGCCCTTCGCGAGCTTATTCAACACAAGAGCATCGGCAGGATTGCGGAGATCGTGATCGGTCTCGACCAACAGCATCTCCGGCGCCATCATGGCCGACTCGGGGAAGTGTCGCTTCGCGGCCGCGACCCCCTCCTGGCTCGGGATGTTTTTGGGGATGTAATCCATGTCGTTGTAACTCGGGCTGTACCCCGGCAGCGTCAAAAGCCCGATAAGCGCGACCGCTAACGTCGCGACGAGGATAGGTCCTGGCCACCGAACAATCGCCGTGCCAATTCGTCGCCATCCATGAGTGGAGAGCGGCCGCTTGGGGTCGAACACCCCGAAACGGCCGCCGACATTGATGACCGCCGGCACAAGAGTGAGCGCGACCGCGACCGCGACGAGTACCCCGACCGCGCAGGGGACGCCCAACGCCTGGAACCAGGGCAACCGGGTAAAGCTGAGGCAGAACAGCGCGCCGGCGATTGTCACGCCGGATGCCAAGACAACCTTAGCGACGCCGTGATACGTGGTGTAGAAAGCGGTTTCCCGATCTTCGCCGGCCTGACGCGCCTCTTGATATCGCCCGATGAAGAAGATCCCATAGTCGGTTCCGGCCGCAATTCCGATGGATACCAACAGATTAACGGCGAAGGTCGTAAGACCGACCATATCCAGGTTGCCGAGGAACGCAACGAGTCCCCGAGCCACCTGCAATTCAAGCCCGACCGTAACCAGCAAAAGAATGACGGTAAGAAATGAACGATAAACGATGAACAGCGTCCCGAAGATCACGGCGGCGCTGACCAGTGTGATTGTGATGACTGTTCGGTTACCGCTATGGCCCATATCCGCAACGATCGCCGCGGGCCCGGTCACATACGCCTTGACGCCCGGCGGCGCCGGTGTCCGCGCCACGATGTTCTGGAGGGTCTCGAGTGAATTGTCGGCCAAAGTCGTCGCCGGCAGACCCGCGAGGTTCACCTGCACATACGCCGCTTTGCCGTCAGAGCTCTGTGCGGCACCGCGGGTGAGTGGATCGCCCCAGAAATCCTGAATATGCCGGATATGTTCCGGGTCGTCTTTCAACTGGCGAATCAAATGGTCGTAATATTTGTGGGCCTCGTCGCCGAGGGGTTCTTGCCCCTCCAAGACGATCATCGCCGCACTGTCGGAGCTGGACTGTTTGAAGTCCTCATTCATGCGCATCATCGCTTTGAACGACGGCGCGTCGCCGGGGTTCAGCGACACTGAATGCTCTTTTGCGACTTGTTCCAGCGGGGGAAGGGCAATACCCACGATGATGGCGATTCCCACCCACGCCAGAATGATCGGCACCGAGAATCGATGGATCATGCGCGGTATGCGAGGTTGCTGAGTCGCGTGCTCGTAGCCCGTGCGCTCGGTAATCATGCGGCCTTCAGCAGGCAGAAGGTGAATGCATTCACTTCGTGCGAAACTCTTTCGGATTTGACCTCGTTGTCTACGGTGATGCGGCAGCCGATACTGGAACCGTCACCCTGAGCTGTGACGTTTCCAATGGCCGACGCCGCGGTAATCGGGAATTCCAGTGACCACGGCAATTGCACCCCTTCGATGCGCTGGGGGTCGCCTTCGGCGTCGAAATAGCTGATTGTGGCCACTGTCCCTGGTGGCCCGAAGATCTCGTACTTGAGGCGCTTGGGGTTGAACGGTTTAGATTCCCCGGCTCTGGTGTCGGCATACGACGTACGTTTCTCAGAGCCGAAGATCCCGTGCAGTCGCGAAACGGTGAATCCGCCGGCAACGATCACTGCCACGATGACCAGCGGAATCCACAGCTGCCGCAGAACCCGAAGGATCGCACGCCCTCGATTCCGACGATTCCGTCGAGATTGAGCTCGCGTTGAAGGCTCAGCTGAAGACTGGCGACGCCGCCCGAACCGGCCGGGCCGACGGCTGGACTCTTGGCTCACGTCTGGGTGACCGGCGTCGGCGACCTCCGACCATGCTTCCGCAACGGCGCGCCCACCGCGTTCGACCACTGCACCCAACCTTCCGCTGTTGAACTCCCCGCGCACATCCGTTGTTCGAACATGCCCTTTACACACCGGCCGTGATAGACCAGCCGACAGTACAGCGAATGCGGTGGCCATCGCAGGATAATCGCGCGGCGGTCACCTCAAACTTGCGGCGCCTCCCAGAAAACGACCCAAACTTGACACGACCCGATCTCGGTGAGTAAACCATGCCGGTAGCCTCCATATCGGCTGTTGCTCAATCGATATCGGATCGTAATGCATGCCGTGTGCGTAACGGGACGGTACAGACGGTCCGGTCCGCGCCGCAAATCACGTCATGTGCGTTACCGCGGGCCTCGCAGCGCTCCGCCCGGCGCGTGCGAGTGTAAAGATAGAGGTCCGAGCCCGTCGCTGTGTGCCGCCTGCCGGTTGCTAATCTGTGCCGGAAGTCCCGATAGTTCACGGCAGGGACTTCGTCGAAATCCCGGACGGAGCTGTTGGCCGCCACTATGGTCTGGAACCGGGTACCACTCGTCTCGACTATGAGGTATGGAGAATTCGGTGAGTGTCAATCCGTTCGACGACGACAACGGCAGCTTTTTCGTCTTGATCAATGACGAGGAACAACACAGCCTGTGGCCCACCTTCGCCGATGTTCCTGCCGGCTGGCGGGTGGTTTACGGCGAAGCGGACCGCGCTGCGTGCCTGGAATACATCGAACAGAACTGGCCTGACATCCGGCCGAAGAGTCTGCGCGACAGGCTGGCCGCGGCCAAGGATTCCGATAACTAAGGCTGTTCCGCCGTCGTCGTTAGCCGATCTCGCCCGTTAGACCGAACTCAGCCAGTGTGCGCGCAGCCAGTTCGCGCAAGGCAGGCTTGGTGTTCTCGGCACCCGGTTGGTAGGCGGCGACCGTCATGCCCAGCTTGCCGCTGATGCGCCACGACTGCACCCTCATTTGACCGCCCATGCGCTCGAGCCGCTGTCGTGTGACGTGTTGCCAAACCCCTCGCGCGGTGCCGTACTCGGCGTCGGTGCCATCGGGTCGCAGCACCGAGCCGAGGTCGCCCAGATAAGAACAAAACACGGGGAGATCGGGGTCGGCGGGCGCCGCGTCGGCCATCCGTTTCAACGCCCGCTTGGGCATTAACGCCATCAGCCAGAGGAGCTGCGACGACTCATCTGGTGTCTCCCGTGAGGTCTTCAGCGTCTGCTTGATCGCAGCGCGGAGGTTAGACAGATCCGTCGTTACCGGCGTCGGGTCGACGCTGACGCGGGCAAGCGATACTGCGTTGGCGCGCTGATCACCTTCGGTGCGGTCGGTCGCTGGGAGGAGCAGCGTGACGGCGCCGTCGCTGGCACGTCGGCGCCCCAGTCGCTCGGCAAGTTTGACCGCCAACGCCGCGGCAAGCGCGTTACTCGTTCCGCCAAGGGTCTTCGCACGGGCATCCCAATCGTTGAGGTCGACGTAGACCGTGATACCCGGCACGCGGACAACGTCGTCGCCGTTCTCGATCGGCACGGCAGCCGGTCGCGATCCCGGTGAGTGGGCACTATCGCGTCGGCGACGGGCTTGTTCTCGAGCCGTTTTCGCCGCAACGACAAGGGCTCGCGCAACCTCAGGCGCGTCCTGCGCTGTCTGGCGAACATCCTGCGCCACCGCGCGTCGTCGGGTACGGGAACCCGGCGGTGGATAGCCAAAATCGCGCTTGTTGCCCAAGACCGCATCCAGGACGGCGACCGCGAGGCCGAGGCCGTCGACCAGGTAATGGGACACCACCAGGCTGACCGCGGTCGAGCCATCCGTAAGCGGAAGGACGCCCAGATGCCAGCCCGGCCCCAATTCCGGATCGGCAGACATGTGCGCGCGGTCATCTGCCCATTCACTGAGTTCAGCGCGTGGACGGGCGCACTCGGCGATATCGATGTCCGATGGTCCTCGGTGTGCGACCCACCGATGCCGGGCGAACGGCAGCGGCGAACGTTCGATGCGCCGTCCGAGCAACCCATAACCGAGATTGTGGTGAAAACGCCGCAGGCCATCGAAGTCGACAGGATGTTCATAAACCCACAAGCCCTGAATGACTAGCTCCTGACCGGCGGCGCGCTGCCCCGCGAACAGACCATGGTCCATGAATGCGAGCCGATTGTCGGGCGGTGCAACACCGTTGGATGTGCGATTGTCACGGGCGGCGCGTGCAGAACGTATTCGGCGTCGCACTGATCAGCCTCCGATGACGTGGGATTCGCCCATGACGACCCGTGGGGCGTACACCTGGTCTCGGCGGATCGCGCAGCGCGAGACGACGTATGCCTCGTTAGAGTCCGACCAATTCATCAGCTGAGAGTAGCCGATGTGGTACTCCGGCTAGGCGACATGGCGCAGCCTCCAGCCGTGGCCGACGGCGCTGGAGGCCGAGACTTAGATCGCCGAAATCGCCTCGGGTAAGCCGTAGCGGTGAAATCGCTCCCACCGTCCGGATTTTCGGTGAGTGGATGTAGATAGCCTTGCCCGGCAGCAACTCCCGGTCGATCGGCTCGATGACCGCGTACACGGGCGGGGGGGTTGGCACGCCGTTCCCCCACCTTGTGGGAGGACTTGGCGGTCGATGGCGAATAGTGCTGGGGGCGTCGTCTAGTCTCGTGCCATGAGCCGGAGCCCACGCACCACCGCGAAGTCCTTCGAACAGGTGTACCGAGCGCAACAAGCCGACCTGTCGCCCGAGGATCTTATGGCGGAGCACCGCTGTCTCACGCCGCATGCGGCATTGGGCGCGGAGTGGTGCTCGTGACCGGCGCCGCCGAACGCAAGTCTGCGGCCCGCCCAATCGCTCTGTTCGTGTTAGGCATGGGCCGGTCCGGAACGTCGGCGATCGCGCGCGTTCTCTCGCTGTGCGGGGGTGAGCTCCCGGCCGGGGTGTTGGGTGCCGACGCGATCAATCCGGCCGGCTATTGGGAGCCGCGCGCAGCCCTGCATCTCAACGACAAAATTTTGCATCGCAACGCGAGCGCTTGGTACGACCCGGCCATGCACCTACAGGACGAAGGTGCATTCGATGCCAAAGAGTACGCCCGTTGCGTCGCCGAGATTGGGGAGTTTTTCACCACACTGCCGGCCGCGCCGCTCGTGGTCATCAAGGAACCTCGGATAACGCTACTGTCCGGCATGTGGTTTGAGGCGGCCCGTTCGGCCGGATTCGACATCGCCGCCTTGGTTGCGTTGCGTCACCCGCAAGAGGTCGTTGCGTCGATTGCGGCGGCTATTCGAACCCCGGCGGAGCTCGCGAGTGCCGTGTGGCTGAAATACAATTTGCTGGCTGAAAGAGAAACCCGTGGCCTTCCGCGCGTGTTTGTAGAGTACGCCAACCTTCTCGACGACTGGCGTCGGGAAATAACGCGGGTTTCCGCGGCGCTCGCGATCGACCTCAGCCCCCCAGGTGCTGGCCCAGTCGAGGAGTTTCTCAAGCCGGATCTTCGGCGCCAACAACACGACGGTCCGGTGACAGAAGTTCTTGGCACAGATTGGATTTCCACGGTCTACGAAGTGCTGGGCGCGGCCGCCCGGGATGAGCCATTGGATGAGTCTGCTCTGGAGCGTGTCTACGGCGCGTATCGGTTGAGTGAGCACAAGTTCCGAGGGGTGTTCGAGGATTTCCGCGGCCGCGACAACAGCAGGTTCCTTGGGCCGTCCATCCAGAAGCTGATCCGCTCCGTCCGCGCGATAGCTCACCGCCGCAGCGGGACTTGGGCCTAATCGCTGAGGCTAACACCCTTCGGCGTTCTGGAATCGCCTGCAGCCCTGAAGAGCCGCCGCCCAAGCAGCCAGGTTCTCGGCCACCCAGATCAGCGGACGCCGACGCCCAAGCTCTGGGCTACCAGCGCGATTCCAACCACTGCAAAGATGCCTAGCAGGATCTGCTGACGGTGGGCCAGCGCCCATTCGTGTAGCGGTCGCAGTACTGCTTGGGTTTTCACGGGCGTGATCAGGTAGCTGATGAGCGTGATCTCGATAACTCCAAGCATCGCGATGACGAACCCGATGACGGCTACGACCTGGGCGCCGAGCGGAACGCCGGAGGTCACGATCGTAGTGTCGATAAATATCACCAGGTAGGGCCCCGGCAAGAGCGCCATGCCAAGTACGAACGCGACCCATAAGGATCCGCTGTCCCACGCGCTTTGGAGTCGGCCTACCAGCCGTCGGATTGGCGAGGCGCCCTCCGTCGTTGCATCACCCGCGCGGCCAAACGGCGACGAAGGCGTGGTTGGGTCCGGCGTATCCGAGTCCAGCACCAAGGTCGAGCTGTTTCCGCTCCGTGCCGGCACCTGCGCTCGCCGACGCGCAAAGAAGCGCACTGCCAATACCGCGGCGATCGCCAGCACGAGCACACCCATGCCGAATTGGATGTGCCGGACCGTGGAACTCGCGGCCGTGGTCGGGGTGGCCAAATCATGGGAAAAAGAGGTGAACGTCGGTGTTGAGTGCAGCACCAACAGCGGAGCCAGCAGGATGGGAACGTTCATTACCACGCAGCCCGCCCAGTAGGCGAGCAGGTTTTGCACCGGCCGTGACCGGGAGATCAAGAGGAGGATGAGGCCGAGAAGCGCCGGATTGAACGCCATCAGCAGCGCCACCCCAAGCAGTGAGCCCCACATGGCCGGAGACACTACCTTGTCGGTTCGCGCGGTTTTTGTGTGTTCGCTCTTTTGACGCCCCCCGGTTGTTCTGGACAGCCGACGCAGCGCTGCGCAAGATTCTGTTGCGAACGTGAGAGCAGGGCCTCACGCACCCTACGACCAGTGGATAGGGCCAAGTGTTAGCATCCCGTCCGTGTTTGCACGCGACGGTCGGGTACGGATCGGCATTGTGGGCGCAGCCCGCTTCGCACCGCTGACCCTCATCAACCCCGCCCGGGAAAACGCCGATGTTGTGGTGTCGGCGGTGGCGGCACGCGATGGATCTCATTTGGCCGATGCTCAAGCCTTTGCCGCTGAGCACGGCATTGCCCGGGTGCACGCCAGCTATGAGGCTCTGGTGGCCGATCCAGACCTGGACGCTGTCTACATCCCGCTGCCGAACGGCCTGCACGGCAAATGGACTCGGGCTGCGCTTGTTGCGGGCAAGCACGTGCTGTGTGAGAAGCCGTTTACTGCCAATGCCGCGGAGGCTCGTGAGATCGCCGAATTGGCCGCGAAGTCGGACCGGGTTGTGGTAGAGGCACTGCATTACCGCTACCACCCGTTGACTGTGCGTGTCGAGGAGATCATCGCTTCCGGAGAGCTGGGCACACTGGAGCGGGTGGATGTCTCCATGTGCGTATTGCTGCGCAAGTCCAACAACGTCAACCTCTATAACTACTCTCTGGCCGGCGGGGCGATGATGGACGCCGGGAGCTATGCCGTTGACATGGTCCGCGCGTATGGTGGCTCGACCCCGGAAGTCGTTTCGGCGCAAGCGAAATTACATGGTCCTGCGGTGGACCGGGCCATGACGGCCGAGTTGCGGTTTCCCGGTGGGCACACCGGCCGGCTCCGTTGCGCAGTATGGTCGTCGAATCTGGTGCGGGTGAGCGCCAAGGTGGTAGGCGACCGCGGTGAGTTGCGTGTGATCAATCCGGCTGTACCGCAAGTTCTCCGTCGGCTCACAGTCCGTTCAGCCGAGGGCAAGCGGGTGGAGCGCTTCTCGAAGCGGGCCTCCTATGCGTATCAGCTTGATGCTTTCGCTGCGTCGGTGCTGCGCGGCGCACCGGTGAAGACGACGCCAGAAGACGCGGTCGAGAACATGACCGTCATCGACGCGATCTATCAGGCTGCTGGCCTGCCGTTGCGCAAGCCAGCCTGAACGCTGATCCCTTAGCTCAGTTCGCAGTTCGGGTCACAAGTCTCGTGGTCTGCGGCGAAAAGGCGTCGACCGCCTTCAGGCAAAGCGGTTCGACCCGAACTGCCTGCTAGCATCGGGTCCGTGCCTGAACGCGAGGCCTCGGTGCGAATCGGGATTTTGGGCGCGGCCCGCATAGCACCGTTGGCGCTCATCAGCCCGGCCCGGGAAAGCGCCGAGGTGGTGGTGTCCGCGATTGCTGCCCGTGACGTGTCTCGTGGTCAAGCCTTTGCCGCCAAACATGGCATTGCCCGGGTGCACGCCAGCTATGAGGCTCTGGTGGCCGATCCAGACCTGGACGCTGTCTACATCCCGCTGCCGAACGGCCTGCACGGCAAATGGACTCGGGCTGCGCTTGTTGCGGGCAAGCACGTGCTGTGTGAGAAGCCGTTTACTGCCAATGCCGC
>NZ_LZKJ01000013.1 GCF_001672775.1 Mycobacterium kyorinense
CAACCACCACGACACGGCCACCGTCACGCAGACACGCCGCACGCAGCGCCCTCACGATGACACTGAGCACGCTCGCGCAAAGGGGTGACCATCGCTGATACTTGAGGTCATGTTCACCGGCATCCGCACCGCCATCCGCAGCGCCGGCGTGGCCACGATGATCGTCGCGGCCGCGCTCGGCGGAGCCGGGGTCAGCACCGCCGACCCGAACGGCCAAATGTATGGCAATCCCGAAGCCGCCGCCCCGTACTGGCGCTACCAGCATCAGGAAGACTGCGGGCTGATGGCCGTTGCCGACGTGGTCGGCCAGCTCACCGGCCACGAGCCCACCCAGATCGGCATCGAGCTACGCGGCCTGTTCACCAAGAGCGAGTCGCACCGCGGCTCCATTTACGAGTTCGACGGCACCTCCCCGCAGGACATGGTCGTGCTGCTCCAGCACTACGGCATCCAATCCGAGCTGACTACCGGCAACACCATGGAGACCTTGGAGCAGGATCTGGCCGGCGGCCACAAGGTGATCGCCGGGCTCAACGCCGAAACCATCTGGAACTATCCCCCGGGCCAGGGCCAGCGGACCGACCCCGACCACGCCGTCGTGGTCACCGGGGTCGACACCCGCGACGACACCGTGCACCTCAACGACAGCGGCATCCCCACCGGCCGCGACGAGCAAATCCCGATGGCCACTTTCGCCCAAGCCTGGTCCACCAGCGACAACCTGCTCATCGTCACCCAGCAAACCGGCAACCAATAAACCGGTCAGCGCAGCTGTCCGCGCACCACCGGCAGACCCGGGTCGCTGGCCACGTCCAGTGGCGACGGCGGCGCGCCGGCCGAGACCAGATGCGCCGCAAACGAAGCGATCATCGCGCCGTTGTCGGTGCACAGCCGCGGCCGCGGAATCCGCAGCGCTAACCCTGCTGCGGCACAACGCTCTTCGGCCAGCTCCCGCAGCCGCGAGTTGGCTGCCACGCCGCCGGCGATCAGCAGAGTCGAGACTCCGAGCTCAGTGGCGGCGCGCACCGCCTTCATCGTCAGCACGTCAGCGACGGCCTCCTGGAAGCCAGCCGCGATGTCGGCGGTCCAGGCGTCGGGATGGCTTTCCACGTACCGGGCGACGGCGGTCTTGAGACCGGAGAAGCTGAATGCGTGCGGGTCATCGCGCGGCCCAGTCATGCCGCGCGGGAACACGATTGCGTCGCGGTCACCGGTGCGGGCCAGCTCGTCGAGCACCTTGCCGCCCGGATAGCCGAGCCCCAGTAGCCGGGCCACCTTGTCGTAGGCCTCCCCGGCGGCGTCGTCGACGGTGCCGCCCAACTCGACGATCGGTTCGGCCAGTGACCGGACGTGCAACAGATGGGTGTGCCCGCCGGATACCAGCAACGCCACGCTGGGCGGCAGCGGCCCGTGCTCGTAGACGTCGGCGGCCAAATGCCCGCCCAAATGGTTGACCGCGTAGAACGGCACATCCCACGCGGCCGAATAGGCTTTGGCCGCAGCCACTCCCACCAGCAGCGCGCCGGCCAGTCCGGGTCCGATGGTGGCTGCGACGACATCTGGCCGGGTGATGCCGGCCGCCGCCAACGCGCGGCGCATCGTCGGGCCGAGTGCCTCCAGATGTGCTCGCGAGGCGATCTCGGGCACCACGCCGCCGAACCGGACGTGCTCGTCGACGCTGGATGCCACCTCGTCGGCCAGCAGTGTCACGGTGCCGCCGGAGTCGAGTCGGGCGATGCCGACACCCGTTTCGTCGCAGGAGCTTTCAATCGCCAAAATGGTGAGACTCATGCCGGGTCCCGTCGCATCGTGTAAGCATCAGCGCCACTGATCCGGTAGTACCGTCGACGCAGCCCGACATCGGTGAACCCGACGCTGCGGTACAGCGCGATCGCCGCCGCGTTGTCGGTGCGGACCTCCAAGTGGACAACGCCGCCGTCGGCGAAGTCCAGCAGCTCGCCCAGCAGCCGGCGTCCGATGCCGCGGCCCTGATAGCCCGGGTCAACACCGATGGTGTGCACCTCGTACTCGAACGGCGGCGTGCGGCCCAACCGTGAGATGCCGCCGTATCCCAACAGCAGGTCGCCGATGCGCGCGGCGACGTAATGGTTGTGCTTGGCGGCGAGTTCGCGGATGAATGCGGCCTTGGGCCACGGATCGTCGCCGGGAAACAGCAGCGCCTCCAGTTCGGCACATCGCTTGGCATCCGCGGGCGTGAGCGGCCCGAACACCACGCTGCGCTCCGCCGCTGGTTTGGCGTCCGGCCGACGCAGATACAACGGCACCAGCGGCGCCGGCTCGTCCGACCAGTCCACCGCGGCTACCAGCCCTGCCGGCGTCGGGTGGGTCGGCTCGCAGCGCGGCAGGTCGAACAGCGCCGCATGTTCGGGGGATCCGGCCACCTCGCGCGCCGCGCCGGGGTTCACATCAGCGGGCGCATTGACGGCCGGCCCGTCGACGCGCACACCGGCGCGGTAACGGGCCCAATAGATTTCACGCCGGCGCGCGTCGGTGACAACCAGCGTCTCGCCGGTCGTCTGCCCCCCGATGGCGTCCAGGCTGCACACGCCGTACACCGGGATGCCCAGCGCGTGCCCGTAGGCCGCCGCGGTCGCCATCCCCACCCGCAGGCCGGTGAACGGGCCAGGACCGCAACCGAC
Organism: Mycobacterium kyorinense; assembly: GCF_001672775.1. Taxonomy (GTDB): domain Bacteria; phylum Actinomycetota; class Actinomycetes; order Mycobacteriales; family Mycobacteriaceae; genus Mycobacterium; species Mycobacterium kyorinense_A. The sequence continues at coordinate 2,661 of NZ_LZKJ01000013.1, forward strand.
CACGACGGCGTCGAGGTCGGCCATCGTCAGCCCGGCATCGGTGAGCGCGCCCAACACGTTCGGCGTGAGCCGCTCGGCATGGGCGCGGGCGTCGACGGTGATGCGCTCGGCCAGCACCTCGAGTGCGTCGGTGACGATTCCCGCCGTGACCGACGGGGTGGCGGTGTCGAGGGCCAGGATGCGGCGCGGCATCAGCAGCTCCACTGCCAGGTCGCGGTGCGCACGTCGGAGTTGGTGATCCGCTCGAGACGAATGTCGAGGTGACGTTCGGAAAGTCGTTCGGCCAGCCCCTCGCCCCACTCCACGACGACGACGGCGTCGTCGAGATCGGTGTCGAGGTCCAGCGAATCGAGCTCGCCGAGCAGATCGGTCCCCTGGTGATCCAGCAGCCGGTAGACGTCGACATGGATCATCGCCGGCGCGCCGGCGCGCCTCGGCGGATGCACCCTCGCCAGCACGAACGTCGGCGACGTGACCGGCCCCTCGACATCCAACGCCTCCGCAATTCCCTTGGCAAGCACGGTCTTTCCGGCGCCAAGCGGACCGGAGAGCACCACCACGTCTCCGGTGCGCAGCTGTGCGCCCAACCGAGACCCGAGCGCGATCGTGTCTTCTACCTGCGCCAGGGTCGCCGTGCCGCCGCCGAGTTCAGCCACGCCGCCACGACCGTTCGCGCCACCGCCGGCTCAGCGCCGCCAGTCGGCCCGGCGTGGCTCGCCTGACCAGCCGCACCAAGGCGTCGTTGATCCGCTCCGGCTTGCCCAGCAGCACCAAATGACCGGCCCTGGACATGATGATCAGCTCCGAGTTGGGCAGCGCATCGGCCATCCGCCGCGAATATTCGTCAGGGGTGAGCAGGTCGTGATCACCGCAGACGATCAGGGTCGGAATTTTCCCCAGCGTGGGCAGCGAAGCGGTTTCGTCGTGCACCTCCAGCGCGTGCAGGAACTCGACCATCGTCGGAATCGGCGTGCCGTGCATCATCTTCTGCGAAAACGCCACCACGCTGGGGCTGACGTCGAAATCGCCATAAGACGCTGCCCGCAGAATCGGTCCGATCACCGAACGCGCCGCGTTGCGGCCGCGGTGTACCAGCTTCGGCGCCGACCGGGCCGCTAACCGAATGGCGTTCAGCGCCGGGTTCTCCAGGATCTCACCCAACGGCGACCTCGAAACACCTTCGGCTGCAGACGAAATCAGCGCCGCGCCGACGATCCGGCTGCCGTAGTGGTGCGGGTACTGCCTGGCATGCGACAACACGGTCATGCCGCCCATCGAATGACCGACCAGCACGATCGGGCCCCGCGGCGCGATCACCTGCAACACGGTCTCCAAATCCATGCCCAACTGCGACACCGTGTAGGTTTCCGGCGGCGCTTCACCCGAACGGCCGTGCCCGCGCTGGTCGTAGAAGATCATCCGGACCCGCGAGCCCCACTCTTCGCACAACCGCTTGCGCTGAAAGTAGAAGGCGCCCATCCGAAGACAGAAGCCGTGCGCGAACACCACGGTCAGCGGGGCGTCGACGGGCCCCACCTCACGCACGGCCAGTGGGACCCCATCGGGCGTCGTCACCACATAGCTGCGGTCGCCGTCGAGCGCCTCGAAATTCTCGTGGACGTAGGGGTCGTCTGCGATGACGCGCCGAGTGACCTGCCGAGCGACCGTCACTCCGGCTATCGTGCCCACCGCACCCATACCGGCCGCACCGGCCAGCCAGCGGGCAAGTCCTGCTCGGGCCGGGTGCGCGTCGTCAAGACCGTCGCCGCTCAACGACTTTCGGCCTCGAGATACGTTCGGGTAACACGACCACGGGGGCTTGTTACCACTTCGTAGTGGATGCTGCCCAGTAGGTCAGCCCAGTCCTGCGCGGTGGGTTCCCCCTGGGTGCCCGGCCCGAACAGAATCGCCTCGTCGCCCTCAGTGACGTCTGGTGTACCCGGGCCCAGATCGACCACGAACTGGTCCATGCAAACCCGCCCCACGCTGCGGCGGCGTCTGCCGTTGATCAGCACATCGAGGCGACCGCTCAGCGAGCGGAACACGCCGTCGGCGTAGCCCAGCGGCAGCAACGCCAGATTGGTGTCACGCTCGGCGATCCACGTATGCCCATAGGACACCCCTTCACCGGCGCGCACCGAGCGAACCAGCGCGACAACACATTTGACCGTCATCGCCGGCACCAGGTTCAGGTCATCGCGCTGCGGGAAGGGGTTGAGCCCGTAGACCGCGATGCCGGGCCGCACCATGTCGAAGCAAAAGTCGCGGCGGGTCAGCGCGGCCGGCGAGTTCGCCAGATGCGCCACCTCGAAGTGCACACCCTGATCCCGGGCCTGCGCCAGCATGTCGTCGAACCGTTGAGCCTGTAGGTCGTTGGCGGGATGCGCGGGCTCGTCGGCGCACGCCAGATGCGACATCAATCCACGCACCTGGATGGCATCGTCGGCGACGGCGCGGCGCAGCGCGGTCAGCATCGACGGGTATTCGGCGACACGGACCCCGTTGCGGTTCATCCCGGTGTCGGCCTTCACCGTCACCGTCGCCGTCTGACCGGTGCGGCGCACAGCGTCGAGCAGTTCGTCGAGTTGGCGCAGCGAGGACACGGCGATCTGGATGTCGGCGCTCACCGCCGGAGCAAAGTCGGTGCCGGGCCGATGCAGCCACGCCAGCACCGGTGCCGTGATGCCGTCGGCGCGCAAGGCGAGCGCTTCCTCGATCGTGGCCACGCCGAGTTCGGTGGCGCCGGCGCCCAGCGCCGCGCGGGCCACGGGCGTGGCGCCGTGACCGTATCCGTCGGCCTTGACGACGGCCATCAGCTGCGCGGGCCCGGCGTGCTCGCGCAGGACCCGCACGTTGTGTGCAATGGCACCGAGGTCGACGACCGCCTCGGCGATCAGGCCGCTCGTCTGGGAAATCGCAGTCATCTCCCCGCTATTGTCCCAGAAGCGGGCGTGGAGGCCGCTACACCCCGATTGTGCGGTTTCATACGCTCTTCCCGGCGTGTTGCGTATGAAACCGCACACTCGGCGCGGAGGAGCGGCCGATCGCCAAGCTCAGTGGGCGAAGTGCTGCTCGTCGAAGTGCCCGCCGGGCTTGACCTTGTCCAGGTTC
>NZ_LZKJ01000014.1 GCF_001672775.1 Mycobacterium kyorinense
CGATGTGCCCGCCTCGTAGCGACAACTGAGGATTTGGCGTGGCGACGCGGCAACAAATGGTTCACTGGGGACACTTCCGCCACGCCAGTCACGCGAGTGGCCCAGTTGTCGCTGGTGGCAGGGTGCCCGGCTCCGAGCGACACTTGGCTTGGTCGCGCAGCGCCAGCTCACGCGTGTGGATTCGGTGCTCAGTGCCACGCGGCATCCAGCCGGGTCCATATCGACCGCGCCTCAGCCGGCGCACCCGGCCGTGGCCCATTTCCCAGCGCAACGCGTCCGAGATGGATTTCGATGTCCGTCCGCCCACGGCAAAACCGTGCTGCGCGAGCGCCTCGGCCAACTCGCCGACGGTGGCGGGCCCATGGCGAAATAACTGCATTGTCAGTACGTAGCGGAGTTCGGTCCCCCGCAGTAGCAGCGACTCATTCATCGGCCGACCGTCGCATGGACGTCCGACAACCCGTTCGCTGTCGCTGATAGGCGGGCACCCCGAAACACCGGGTCAGGCCGTGACAGGTGTGGCAAACCAAGACAGGAGTGGTCAAAGTGACTCCGGCGCCGCGGCGCCACCTGGCCATACGCCGCGTTGTCGCTACGAGGCGGGCACATCG
>NZ_LZKJ01000015.1 GCF_001672775.1 Mycobacterium kyorinense
CTGTCGCGCACCGTGGGCTGGTTTACCACCAAATACCCGGTGGCGCTGACGATCAGCGGTCTGCATTGGTCGCAAGTCGCCGCCGGTGAGCCGGCATTGGGCCCAATCATCAAGGACGCCAAAGAACAACTGCGCGCCCTACCCGAGGGCTTGACCTACGGGCTGCTGCGCTACCTCAACCCCGACATCACCCTGAGCTGCGCCGACCCCGCCATCGGATTCAACTACCTCGGCAGGCTAGGCGGCCCGGTAGCCGACGAGGTTCCGTGGCGAATATCGCAGGACGGCGTCTCAGCCACCGCCGCTGCCACGATCCCAATGCCGTTGGGGCACACCGTCGAACTCAACGCCGGTACCGTCGACAGCGAGGCGGGTCCGCGGCTGCACGCCGCCTGGACGTGGGCGCCCTCGGCGTTGGACGAAACCCAGATCAGCCGGCTCAGCCAGCTGTGGTTCGACGCGCTGACCGGCATCTGCGCCCACGTTCGCCAGGGCGGCGGCGGCCTGACCCCCTCCGACATCGCGCCCGCCCGCGTGACCCAACAACAACTCGATGAACTGACCCGACAACACCGGGTCGCCGACGTCTTGCCGCTAACCCCATTGCAACAAGGACTGCTCTTCCACGCTCATACCGTGCAGGCGAGCGACGACGATATCTACGCGGTGCAACTTGATTTCACCGTAACCGGTGCCCTTGACCGGGATCGCCTGCGCGACGCCGTAGACGCGGTAGTTGTTCGGCATCCCAACCTGGCGGCCCGATTCTGCGACCAGCTTGACGAGCCGGTCCAGATCATCCCGGCTGATCCCGCGGTGGGGTGGCGCTACCTCGAACTGGACGGCGAAGACCTCGATATCGACGAGCAGATGGAGCGGGTGTGCGCCGCTGAACGCGCCGCGGTCTGCGAACTCAACGGCCAGCCGGCCTTTCGGGCTGCTCTCATCCGCAGCGCATCAGATCAGCACCGCTTTGTGCTCACCAATCACCACATCGTGCTCGACGGCTGGTCGCTGCCGATCCTGCTGCAGGAGATCTTCGCCAGCTATCACCGGCAGCGTCTGCCAGCAGCCGGGTCGTACCGCAGCTTCCTCACTTGGCTAGCCGGTCGCGATCGTGACGCTGCCCGCGCGGTGTGGCGTGAGGCGTTCGCCGGCTTCGATGTGCCCACATTGGTCGGCCCGCAAGGCCGACTAGGGCTCGGGCGGCGACGTGTTGAAGCGTTTTGCGTGCCCGAGGAGACCACCCGGGCTCTTAGCGAGCTGGCGCGGTCCTGCCGCACCACCGTCAACACTGTGCTGGAGGGCGCCTGGGCACAGACGCTGATGTGGCTGACCGGCCATCACGATGTCGCCTTCGGCGTCGCCGTCTCGGGACGACCTGCCGAGGTAGTTGGCGCGGAATCGTTGGTCGGCTTGCTGATCAACACCGTCCCGGTTCGCGCCAACGTCACGGCAGCCACCACCACCGCCGAGCTACTGGGCCAGCTGCAAAACACCCAGAACCGCACGCTCGAGCACCAGCATTTGGCGCTCAACGAGATTCACCGCGCCACCGGCCATGAACAGCTGTTCGACACCTTGTTCGTGTACGAGAACTACCCGATCGACACCGCGGCACTGTTGGGCGACCACGAGTGGGCCGTCACCGACGTCACCAGCCGTGAATACAACCATTACCCGTTGACGGTCGCGGCCCGACCGGGCCACGAACTCGGCCTGCGCGTCGAATTCGATACCGATGTGTTCGACAGGGTCAGCGTTGAGGTATTGGTCGAACGGTTGGAGCGGGTGTTGGTGGCGATGGCTTCCGATCCAACGCAACCGCTGTCCTCGGTGGATCTCCTCGATGAGGATGAGCATGCGCGATTGGATGCGCTGGGCAATCGCGCGGTGCTAACCCAGCCCACATTGTCGGTGCTTTCGGTCCCGAACCTGTTCGGGGAGCAAGTATCCCGCTGCCCGGAGGCGGTCGCCGTGACCTGGGACAGCGGTGAGTTGACCTATCGCGAGTTGGACGAGGCGGCGAATCGGTTGGCACACGTGCTCTCTGGCCAGGGGGCAGGCCCGGGTGAGTGTGTGGGGTTGTTGTTGGAGCGTTCCGCCGAGGCGATTGTGTCGATGTTGGCGGTGCTCAAGGCAGGGGCGGCGTATTTGGCGATCGATCCGGTGCTGCCCGCGGCACGCATCGAATTCATGGTGGCCGATGCCGCGCCGATCGCGGTGCTGACCACCGCTGCTCTGGCGGCGCGAGTTGACGGTCATGGCGTCACGGTCATCGACATCAACGACTCCGCCGCGGCCAGTTGCCTGTGCACGGCCTTGCCGGATCCTGCCCCCGACGACATTGCCTACCTCATCTACACATCAGGGACCACGGGTGTGCCCAAGGGTGTGGCGGTGACGCATCGCAATTTGGGGCATGTGGCGCAATCGATGCCGACGTACTTGCCGCAGCCGCAGGTGTGGACCCAATGCCATTCCTATGCGTTTGACTTTTCGGTGTGGGAGATTTGGGCGGCGCTGCTGGGCGGGG
>NZ_LZKJ01000016.1 GCF_001672775.1 Mycobacterium kyorinense
TGTGTGCTCTATGAGTGCCTCACCGGCGCCACTCCCTATCCCGGTGACAGCATGGAGCAGCAGATCGCGGGTCACCTGGCCCTCGACCCCCCCAAACCGAGCAGCACCGACCCTGCCATCCCGGCCGGGTTCGACGAAGTCATCGCGGTCGGTATGGCCAAAACGCCCGACGAGCGCTATCAGAGCGCCCGCGATTTAGCCACCGCCGCCCGCCGGGCCCTCACCGAGGCATCCGCGCCGGCCCGCGTTCCCCACCCAGCGCCGAACCGGCTTGCCGAGCCGACCCGGCCCGCGCCCGGTCCCCCACCCCAGGCCGAGTCCGGACCGCACCAGCATCATCGAAAGTCAGCGACCGCACGACAAGTGATCCCACGCGACAAATTGGGTGTGCTGACCAAGATCGGCCAAGGAGGTCAGGGTGTCGTTTATGGCGCACCCAATGTCAAGACCAAGTTCGCTGAATCGATGGTCTACAAGGAATACAAACCGCAGACCCTGGCCGACATCGATTTCACCGCGTTAGCGGCTATGCCGGCCCTAGTCGAGGAATCGCTGTCGTACGCACAGGCCGAACGGCTGATCTCGTTTGCCGCTTGGCCCTGTGCGATCGTCGAAGAAAGCGGCAGGCCACGGGGTTTCGTGATGCCAGCCATCCCCGCTCAGTTTTTCATCGACCTGACCACCGT
>NZ_LZKJ01000017.1 GCF_001672775.1 Mycobacterium kyorinense
CTGTCGCGGCTGAGCGATCGCCGAAAGCCCTTCTGCTGACTTCTGTCGCGAGCGTGCGTGTTCCCGGCCGCACGCTCGGCGTGTCGGCCGGGTACACGCACGCTCGCGCAAAAGGGGGCCGCGGCGCATATCAACCCCGTTGACATATATCAGTTTGGTTGATATACCTGTCCCATGACTGAACCAGTGGGCGTCCAAGTCCGCCCCGAATCCAACGGCCGCGTGTCGATCGCCGGCTGGCTGCTGTCCGCGCACCTGGGGTGATTTCATGACGAACGCAAAACCCCCGCGCTGGCTGAAGCCGACCAACAAGATCATGATCGCGATGCAAAAGCTCGGTATACCAACGGGTCCGCCGATGGTGCTGACGGTACCCGGGCGTAAGACAGGCAAACCGCGCAGCACGCCGATGACGCCGTTCACCTTTGGAGGGCAGCTCTATACCGTGGCGGGGTTCCCGAACGCCGACTGGGCGCGCAACGCTCGGGCGGCCGGTTCGGGAACGCTCAGCCACGGCCGAAAGACGCGATGGGTCAACATCATCGAGCTATCCCCCAACGATGCCCGGCCGGTGCTCAGGGCGTTCCCGACCGAGGTGCCGATCGGCGTCAGCTTCCTCAAACGCGCCGGCCTGGTCAGCAAGGGCACGCCCGACGAAGTCGAGGCACTGGCAGGTCGAATCGCGGTGTTTCGCCTCGATCCCGTGGAAGCGGGCTGAACACATGTACACCGCCTACCTGGTCGTGACGCTGGTGGCCATCGCGTTCAACGGGTTTTCCGGGGTGAGCGCGCTGGCGCACTTCGCGCCGATCATCCCCGGTATGGAAGCGGCCGGTGTGCCGCTGTCCTGGCTGACCTTTCCGATCGGCACACTGAAAACGCTGGGCGCGCTGGGGCTTGTCGTCGGCCTATGGTTTCCGGTGATCGGCGTGGCGGCAGCCGCCGGCCTGGTCGTCTTCTTTGTGTGCGCGATGTACACCCATGTCCTGCACGGCGACATTTCCGCTCAATTCGGGCTTGCGTCGGTATTGCTGGCCCTCAACTGCGCCACGTTCGCGCTGTCAATCCCGCGGCTTGTAACCGGCGTGTAGCGCGACGATCCCACCGGTCAGGTTGCGCCAGCGCACCGCCGACCATCCGGCCCGAGAAATGTCATGCGACAGCGCTGCCTGGTCGGGCCACGCCCGAATCGACTCGGCCAGATACACATACGCCTCGGGGTTACTCGACACCGCCCGAGCCACTCGCGGCAGCGCCCGCATCAAATACTCCTTGTACGCCACCGCGAACACTCGACTGGTGGGCGTGGAAAACTCGCAGACCACCAGCCGGCCGCCGGGCCGGGTGACGCGGGCCATCTCCTGCAAGGCCGCCTCGCGGTCGGCGATATTGCGCAGTCCGAAGCTGATCGTGACGGCGTCGAACACGTTGTCGGCGAACGGCAGTCGGGTCGCGTCGCCGGCGACCTTCGGCACCCGGCGGGCGCCGCCGGCCGACAGCATCCCGACCGAGAAATCCGCCGCCACGCACCACGCGCCGGAGCGGGCCAGCTCGACCGTCGACACCGCGGTCCCGGCCGCCAGGTCCAACACCTTCTCCCCGGACGTCAGCCGCAGCGCCGAGCGGGTGGCCCGCCGCCAGTAGCGGTCCTGCCCGGCTGACAACACCGTGTTGGTCAGGTCGTAGCGGCGGGCGACGCCGTCGAACATCGACGCGACTTCGCGGGGGTCCTTGTCCAGGGTGGCGCGGCTCACCGGCCCGACGCTACCCGGTCAGGCCGCCGCCGCTCGTCGCGTCCCCAGCACCGCCTCGTAGTGCTCGAGCAGCTCGTCGCAGATCGCCGGCCAGGAACGATCGAGCACACTGCGGCGGGCGGCCAGCGAGTAGCGCGGTCGCTCGTCGAGCAGATGCGCGACAGCCGCCGGCAACCTGACCTCGAACTCGTCGACGGGCAGCAGTAGTCCGGTCCGACAGGGCGCGACCAGGTCGCGCGGGCCGCCGGCGTCGGGGGCGATCACCGGCAGCCCCGACGCCAGCGCTTCCTGCACGGTTTGCCCGAACGTCTCGTGCTCACCGGGATGCACGAAGACGTCCATGCTGGCGTACGCCGCCACGAGCTCCTCGCCGTACAGCGCGCCGGTGAAAACCGCTGTGGGCATGGCGGATTGCAGCTTGGGCCGATCGACCCCTTCGCCGACGATGACCAGCTGCAAAGCAGCATCGCGGGCCAGATCCGCCAGCCGCTCGACGTGCTTCTCGGGCGCCAGCCGGCCGACGAAACCGACGATCGGCTTGCCGTCGGGCGACCAGCGCCGGCGCAACCCCTCATCCCGTGCCGACGGCACAAACCCGGTCACGTCGACTCCCCGCGCCCACCGGTGTACCCGCGGGATACCTTGGGCGAGAAGGTCTTCCATCGCCGCACTCGACGGCGCCAGCGTCCGGTCGGCGAGCCGGTGCAGGTGACGCGTCCACGCCCACACCGCCCGCGACGCCCCACCAACTCCATAGGCCGAGGCGAAACCCGCGACGTCGGTTTGGAATACCGCCACCGTCGGCACCCCCAGGCGACGTGCCGCGCGCAGCCCGCCGTAGCCGAGCAGCGCCGGCGACGCCAGGTGCACCAGGTCGGGCTCGAAGCCCCGCAACACCCGCAGCATCCGGGGCAGCGGCACCCCCAGTGGCAGCGAGGTCACCTTCGGAAACATCCGCGACGGCGCCCGGTGCACCCGGATGCCGTCGTGAATCCGCTCGGCGGGCGGCTGCCCGGGCGGAGTGTCGGGGGCAATGACCAGAGCTTCGTGGCCGGTGCGGCGCAGATGCTCGAGGATGCGGACCACCGAGTTGCTGACACCGTTGACGTGCGGGAGAAACGACTCTGCGACGATGGCTACGCGCACACCATTACCGTGGCAGCGCCGGCTGTCGATAAGGTTGCCGACGAGCATACGGTGTGCGAAATCTGGTGCAAGGGGGTTCACAGATGCGGCGCTGGCTTGGCGTAGTGATGACGGCGGTGTGGTTCGTCACAATCGGCACCGCGCATGCCGATGTTCCGCGCACCAGGGACGGCGACGGGATCATGGTCGGGTCTCCCGTCGCGCCAGTGCAGTTGGAGATCTTCTGCGAACCGCAATGCCCGCACTGTGCGGAGTTGGAGTCGACGGACGGCGACCGGATCGCCAGCGAAATCGGCAACGGCCGGCTGGCCGTCACATATCGCTGGCTGACCTTCCTCGACGGCAAACACCACAATGACGCGTCGGCACGCATGACCACTGCGCTGTTTACGGCGGCCGATCCGACGACGTCACCGACCGCGTATCAGGCGTTCGTGCAAGACCTTTACCGCCACCAAAGCCCCGACGGCCCCGACACCAACGACATGGCGGCGATGGCCCGCGACAGCGGAGTGCCCGAGCCGGTGGCCGAACGGATCGCGGCCGGCGATGCCACCGTCGACACCGGCGCGGTCAATGCCGCCAACAAGGCACGGCTCAACGCGCAGAGCCCCGATCCGGGCACGCCCACGGTTTACGACCTGCACACCAAAAGCGTTGTCGACCTTCAAGATCCCGACTGGCTCGGCAAGCTGCTCGGCTGAGCGGCCAGCCGCTTCTCCAGCAGCGCCAGACCGGCGAGGGCAGCGGCCGCGATCAGCCAGCCCACCACCGCAATCGAGCCGGCCGGGATGATCGCCAGCATTGCGGTGCGGTGCTGCACTCGCACCAGGTTCGGGTTCCGCTTGTCGTATTCGACGTAAATCCGCATGCCCGTGGCTAATTCGGACGGATAGAGCACCCCGAGCTCGGGCCGGTAGGTGATGCGGTCGGGGGTGACGAACTCGATGGTGGAGCGCCGCGGCCCGGCGCTGAGCACCTCGGCCTGCGCCACCCCCATGTCGTTTTGGATCGACAGGTCGTTGCGCCAGGCACCGGCCACCAACAACACCGACTGCAAGGTGACCAGCACGACCGCGACCAAAACGGCAATCCGCAGCCAGCGCAGGATGCGTCGTGCCGGGGTATCCGGCGCGGCCTCGGCGCGACCGTGGATCAGGATGTGCGCCAACGTCTTTAGACGCTTCACAAGGCAGCCTTGATGGCAGCGTGCAGCTGCCGCAGCGATGACCGGTCGGCCTTGACCTCCAGCACCCGCAACCCGGCGGCCGGCTCGTCGAGAGCCGCGCCGAGCTGGTCGACCTCGATCTGTCGGGAGTCGACGTGATAGGCGCGGCACAGCGCGCCGACGTCGACGTCGTGCGGGGTGCCGAAGATGCGCGACGACACGTCGGAAAACCGCGGATCGCCCTGCTCGAGCAGTTCGAAGATGCCGCCGCCGTTGTCGTTGGACACCACGATGGTCAGCTGGCGCGGCACCGGCTCGGTGGGCCCGATGAGCAGCCCGGAGCTGTCGTGCACGAAGGTCAGGTCGCCGATCAGCGCGACGGTGCGCCCACCGGTGCGTTCGTGGGCCAGCGCGGCGCCGATCGCCGTCGACACCGTGCCGTCGATGCCGGCCACGCCGCGATTGGACCGCACCGTGATGTCATGCGGATTCAGCCCGACCAGCGCCGCATCCCGCACCGGGTTGGAGGCGCCCAGCACCAGCTGGTCACCCGGCCGCAACGCGTCGGCGACGGCCGCCGCCACGTGCAAACCGGTGGTCAGCGGGTGCGCGGCCAGTTGACTCCGCACTGCGTCCACTGCGTGCCGGTTGAGCTCGGCGCAGCGCTGCAGCCAGGCCGGATTCGGCTCGCCGGTGGTGACCGCCCGGGTGCCGTTGGCCTGCGAGTTGCCGGACACATCGGGCCAGCGCGGCCCGGTGGTCAGCGCGTAGACCGGCACCGACGGGTCGGCCAGCAGCGCCGAGACCGGCCGGTGCAAGGTGGGCCGGCCCAGCATGATCACCTGCTGCGGGTGCAGCAGCCGCAAGGCCAGCGGATGCAGCGGGTTGGCCGCGGGCGGCGCCGTCGGCTCGGCGACGGTCGGCAGCGCCGCCAGGTTGGGATGGACGCCGGCGCCGTGCCCGGCGATGACGACGGTGTCGGCGCTCAGGTCGATGTCCAGCGGCTGGTCGAAGCTGACCGGCGGAGTGTGCGTCCACGCTTTCCCGTCGGGCCGCCCCGGCGGAGTCGGGGCCGAGCCGCGATCGGGAACCAGCGGCTCGCGCAGCGGGATGTCGAACTGCACCGGCCCGGCGTTGGCGGTGCGAGCGCCGGTGGCGGCCACCAGGACTCGGCAGGTGGCCGACCGCCAGGTCGCGTTGAGGGCATCCATCTGCTCGGGGGCATCCTCGGCCAACCCGAGGCTGATGGTGGCGCGGACCTGGGTGCCGAAGTAGCCCAGCTGCTCCATGGTCTGGTTAGCGCCGGTGCCGAGCAGCTCGTAGGGCCGGTTGGCCGAGAGCACGATCAGCGGCACCCGCGCGTAGTTGGCCTCCACCACCGCGGGCCCGAGGTTGGCGACCGCGGTACCCGACGTCATCGCGACGCAGACCGGCGCATCCCCGGCGACGGCCAGCCCGATGGCCAGATAGCCGGCGGTGCGCTCGTCGATGCGGACGTGCAACCGCAGCCGGCCGGCCTGGTCGGCGTCCTGCAGCGCGAAGGCCAGCGGCGCGTTGCGGGAGCCCGGACACAGCACCACGTCGCGGACTCCACCGCGGATCAGTTCGTCGACGACGACGCGGGCCTGTGCCGTCGAGGGGTTCACCTGTCCAGGCTATCTAGCGGCGATCGCAAGCGCGGCGCAGCCGGGCGCCGCAGGTTGCCGCCACCAACTCAGGCCGCCATACCTGCGAGGAACTGCAGGATCGCGGCGTTGACGGTCTCGGGCCGCTCCAGGAAGCCCAGATGCCCCGCGTCGGGGATCTGCATGTAGCGGCCGTTGGGGATGGCATCGGCGACCTCACGGCCCAGATGCGGCGGCGTGACGATGTCGTCGGCGAATCCGATCACCAGCACCGGCGCGGTGATGCTCTGGTAGGCCGGCAGCCGGTTGTTGCGCGGCGAGACGTCGAGCTGACACCGCAGCCCCGGGGTGGACTTGATCGGCCACATGGTGAAGATGTCGATCCACTCCGCCACTGCCTTGTCGTCGTTGAGTGTTCGGGGTGAAAAGCTTTCCAGCATGCGCACTTTGGCGTCGTAGGCGGCCGGCAGCCGGGTCTCCGAATTGATCAGGTCCTCTTCGGCGGTCCGGAAGAATTGCCGGGCGCGGTCCAGCCGGCCGCGGGTGGCCATCAGCACCGCCTTGCTGACCAGATCGGGCCGGGACACCATCAGCTCCTGCGCGATGTAGGCGCCCATCGACACCCCGACGATGCGCGCCGGGGCCGCGTCGAGTTTTTCGATCAGCGCCGCCGTGTCGGCGACCATGGTCTGCGTGGTGAAGCCGCTGGCGTTTTCCGTCGCGCCGATTCCGCGGTTGTCGAAGGTGATGACGCGGTAGCCGGCCGCCAGGAACGCGGGGACCTGGTGCAGGTGCCAGCCGCGCCCGGCTCCGCCGCTGCCGGCGATGAAAAGGACCGGCTCACCGCTGCCGCGGTCGTCGTAAGCAAGGTTGGTCACCTCATGGACGGTACAAGCCTCCGTTTACGGGCCGCGCGGGCCGTGTTCAGTGCCCGGTCCCACATCAGCAGCGTCGCGGCCTTGAGCTGAGCCGGTTTGGCCAGCTCGGCGGCCATCAGCGCGGTCGCCGCGGCCTTCGTCGACGCCGACGCCTTGGACATGTGCCCGGAGTCGAACGGCGGCTGCGGGTCGTATTCCATCGACAGCTGGATGGCCTTGGCGCGGCCCTCGCCGCCGAGCTGCCCGGCCAACCACAACGCCAGGTCGATGCCCGCCGACACCCCCGCGCAGGTGACCACCTTGCCGACCGGCACGATCCGCTCGTCGTCGACCGGAGTGACCCCGAACGCCCGCAACGCGCTCAGCGCCATCCAGTGCGACGTCGCCCGCTGGCCGGTGAGCAGTCCGGCGGCGGCCAGGATGATCGAGCCGGAGCACACCGACGTCGTCCACGTCGTCGTCTCATGCGCCGTGCGCAGCCAGGCCAATAGTGTCTCGTCGCGGGCATGCTCGACCGAGGTCATGGCGCCGGGCACCAAAACCACGTCCGGAGAAGGTGTTTCGGCGAACGAATGCGTGGCGCCGACGACGAGCACGCCGGAGTCCGCGGTGATCGGGCCCGGCTCGTGCCAGACGAAGCGCACCTCGGCTTTGGGCAGCCAGCGCAGCACTTCGTAGGGACCGATGAAATCCAGCGCGGTGAAACCGGGATAGAGCACAATGGCGATCTGCATGGGTTCCTACTTCCGTGCGATGTAGTAAATGTTGAGCGGATCGTCGTCGATCTCCGCGGTCCGCACGTCCGTGAACCCGGCGTCGGCGAGCATCGCTTTAGCCAACTGTTGCCCCCACGCGGTGCCGAGCCCGACGCCGCCATGCGCCAGTGACACCGTCATGCAGTGCATCGTCGAAATCGTGTAGAGGAACGGGGCAAACGGAACGCCGATGTTGTCTTCGAGTTGGCTCGACGCGTTGACGTCGGCCATCAGGAACACGCCCCCGGGCCGCAGCGCGCGGTAGATGTTGGCCAACACCGGCGCCGGATGGGCCTGGTCGTGGATCGCGTCGAACACCGTGATGACGTCATAGGCGTCGGTGAGGTCGAGCTCGGTCAGATCACGACGTTCGAAGGTGGCGTTCGACAGACCCAGACGCTTGGCTTCGTCGTTCGCCGCGGCGACACCTTCCTCGGAGAAGTCGATGCCCGTGAACCGGCTCGCCGGAAACGCCTGCGCCATCACATTGATGGCATGGCCGCTGCCGCAGGCGAAGTCGGCCACGTCAGCACCGTCGCGTAACCGTTCCGGCAGGCCGTCGACCAACGGCACGATCACGTCGACCAACGCCGCGTCGAACCGGGCGCCGCTCTCCTCGGCCATCAACGCGTGGAACCTGGGGTACTCGCTGTAGGGCAAACCGCCGCCGTTGTGAAAACAGCCGACGATCTTCTGCTCGACCTCGCCCATCATCGGAATCATTTGCGCCATCCGGGCCAGGTTGTGCGGTCCCGCGGCCTTGGTCAGCACGGCGGCCCGATGGGGCGGCAGGGAGTACGTCGTATCAGCAGCCTGATAGTCGACGATTCCTCCGGCCGCAGCACCGCCCAGCCATTCGCGCACATAGCGTTCGTTGAGCCCGGCGGCGTCGGCGATCTGCGCGCTGGTGGCCGCCGGAAGGTCCGCAAGCACGTCGAGCAGACGGGTCTGATGGCCGATGCTCAACAGCACCGCCAGACAGGCGCCGTCGATCGCGCCGGCCATCCGCGCGACGAACTGGTCGGTGGTTTCCGCGGATGCCACGGTCTCTTCATGGGTTGACGTCATGGTGCTCCTATCGGTTAGGCGAAGGTCTAGTGATCCGGCGAGATGCCCACTCGGCGAACGAAGTTGCGGCTTATGCTCTCCGCGGATCCGAAGCCGCAGCGCGCATGCATCCCGGAGAAGCTGAAAAACACCACGGTGCGGGACATAGCTGTCAGTGTTCAGCACCGACGTGGTGGCGTCTAGGTCAGGTATCCCACAGATCAGGACATCGGGCTTTAGAGTTCTTTGAGCCCTCGCACGATCTTGTAGAACGGCACGCTGGCGGCTAAGCCGCTGCGCAAGCTGCGTTGGAACGCGCTGAAGTTCGCCAGCACGATGTAGCGAACGCCGCAGTCCCGCCACTCCGCCACCTGATCGATGACCTCGCTGGGGGTGCCGGCCAGCACCGTGTCCCGGAGGACGTCCGGCGGAATGCCCTTGATGTAGGACAGCGCGGTCTGCTCGTCCCAGTCGTGCGGCAACAGATCCTGTCCGCCGCCGAAGCCGACCCCCAGCGGGTGCTGCGCGCCGTGCTGGGCGAAGAGCTCGTCGGTGGCGTTCAGCGCCCACGCCTTGACCATTTCGGATTCCAGAGCCTGGTCCACCGCCGCGGTGCTGCGGCCCGTGACGACGCCCATCCACATGGCCGGAACGATCGACATCGGGTCGCGTCCCGCGTCGGACGCTGCCGCGCGGACCACGTCCAGACGTCGTGCATACTCCTGCGGTTGGTGCGGCGCGGCGGGATAGAAGCCGTCGGCGTAGCGGCCGACGGCGCGCAACATGCGCGGCCCGTGTGCAGCGATCCAGATCGGCGGCCAGGTGCCGCGGTACTGTGGCAGCTCGAAGAGCGCGTTGCGCAGCGGGAAGTATGGCGAATCCCGGTTGACCAGTTCACCATTCGAGTCCCACAGCGCCCGGATGGTTGCCATCGCCTCCTCGAACCGGGCCACCGGCTTGGACCAGTCCACCCCATAGGGCTCATTGCCCTCCCGCTCACCGGTGCCGATTCCGAGGATGGCGCGGCCACGGGTGAGCAGATGCAAGGTGGCGGCGGCTTGCGCGGTGACGGCCGGATTGCGGCGGCCGGTGTCGGTCACCGAGGTGCCGAGCCGAATGCGGCCGACGCGGTTGCGGGCGGCGAGATGCCCGAGCATCGTCCAGGGTTCCAGGAAGGCATCCACCTTCGGCATGAGCTTGGTGAAGCCGGCGTACTTCGGCTGCCACAGCGCTCGGGGAAACAGCGCGTTGAGGTGATCAGGCACCCAGAACGAGTCGACCCGACTGGCCACCGCGCTGAGATAGTTGGCTCTGGTGAAGGCGTCGGCCGTCGGTCGGGCCGCGGTGATCCCGTCCTGGATGCCCACGCGAAATCCGGTCATCTCCGGAGTTTCGGGCCGGCCGGGTGCGGCGGCCTAGAGTAGGCGACTACCCCAAAATTCGGTGGCAGGCCCTGACACGGTCGATCCACCACTGCCGTCGCTCCGGCGGCGCCGCCAGCGCCTGCAACCGCGCCGGGTCCGGGCTGACCGCTGCGACCGGCAGATAGCCGTCCACCGGGGTTATCGGCTCGGCGACGTCGTCGACGAACAGACTGCCGGTGCCCAGCCCGCAGGCATGCCGCAGATCGGGCAGCGCGGCGGCGGCGGTAAGTCCGATGCCGATTCCGACCGCGGAATCCAACGCGCTGGAAACCACGACCGGGATATCGATCTGGCCCGCGATGTCCAGCATCATCGAAACCCCGCCCAGCGGAGCGACTTTCAGCACCGCGATATCAGCGGCGTGGGCGCGCACCACCTTGAGCGGGTCATCGGCTTTGCGGATGCTTTCGTCGGCGGCGATCGGCACATCGATGCCGTGCCTGAGTTCGGCGAGCTCCTCGACCGTTCTACACGGCTGCTCGAGATACTCCACCGGCCCGTCGGCGGTCAACGCATGCGCGGCCTGGATGGCCTGCGCGACGGTCCAGCCGCCGTTGGCGTCGACCCGCACCGTGGGAATCAGTGCGCGGACAGCGTTGACGCGGGCAACGTCGTCGGCCAGTGTCTGCCCGGGTTCGGCGACCTTGACCTTGGCGGTGGTTGCGCCCGGAAACCGCTGCAGCACGTCGGGCACCTGGTTGGGTGCGACGGCGGGGACGGTGGCGTTGATCGGGATGCGGTCCCGTCGCGGTGGGGGCGCCTGTCGGTAGGCGGATTCGATGGCCGCAGCCAGCCAGTGCGCGGCCTCGTCGGGCCCGTATTCGGGAAAGGCGCCGAACTCGCCCCACCCTTGCGGACCGTCGATCAATGCGACTTCACGAGTGGTGATGCCGCGGAAGCGAACTCGCATCGGCAGCGCGACGACATGCAGGCGATCGAGGATGTCGTCGAGCGCGGGTATCACTGGCCGTAGACCTGACGGCCGGCCAAAAACGTTGCCCGCACGTCGAGGTCGGCGATCGCCTCGGCCGGCACGCTGCGCGGGTCGGCCGACAGCACCACCATGTCGGCGTACTTGCCGACCTCCAATGAGCCGATGACGTCGTCGGCGAACAGCTGCCAGGCCGCGTCGATGGTCTGTGCGCGGATCGCCTGCTCGACCGTCAACCGCTCCTCGGGAGCGAGCACCCGGCCGCTCGGCGCCATCCGGGTCGCGGCCACGCTGATGTTGCGCAACGGCTCCTCAGGAGTGACCGGCGGGTCGTTGTGCAGCGAGATGCGCATACCGGTGGCCACCGCGGAACCGGCTGGCATCCACCGTGATCCACGCTCCGGACCGAACAGCCCGTCGACGATGACATCACCCCAGTAATGGATCTGATCGACGAAGATGCTGCAGGTGACGCCGAGGCCGGCGGCTCTGTGCAACTGGTCGTCACGGATGGCGCCGACATGTTCGAGCCGCAGCCGATGGTCGTCGCGCGGATGACGTTGCAGCGCTTCCTCGTACACATCGAGGATGGTGTCGATGCCCGCGTCGCCCTGCACATGACAGGCCATCGGCCAGCCCAACGGGAAGTAAGCGCCCACGATTTCGGCAAGCTGCTCTCGGGTGTAGTTGGCGTGCCCGCACGAGCCGGGCACCACCCCGATGGTGCGGGTGGCGTCGGTGTCCAGGTAGGGAAATGACAGATCGATGTTGCCGATCCAGGGCGAACCGTCCACCCAGATCTTGATGCCGACCTGGCGGACCATGTCGTCGCCGTCGCCGGGTTGAGCGTCGGTGCGCATCTGCGGGTTGGAGATTTCGTAGGTGCGCAGCCTGACGGTCAGCTCGCCGCGCAGCTGGTCGACCACCGGCCGAAACGCCGGATCGAACGCCATCTCCGAGCAGGTGGTCAGCCCGGCACGATTGAGCCGGGCGCATTCCGCCAGCAGCATGCCCGGGTAGTCGCCGGGTTCGATGGCGCCGCCCAGCAGCGGGAAAACCGCGCCGGTTTCTTCGGCGGTGCCATCGAGGTCGCCGTTGGCGTCGCGACCGTACTTGGCACCCTTGGGATCCGGGGTGTCGCGAGTCAGACCCGCTTTGCGGGCGGCGTGCGAGTTGAAAAAGGCCTTGTGTCCGGAGTTGTGCATGATCACCAGCGGCCCGGTGGGCGCGATGTCGTCGAGCCAGGCCAGCGTGGGCTCCGGAAGCCCGGGCTGCAGCAGCGGATCCCATCCGTTGAGGTACGCGCCGGCTGCGCCCCTTTCGGCGGTCTCCCGGCGGATGGCGTCGACGACGGCGTCGGCGTCGCGGATCGTGACGGGCCGGATGTCGACGAGGCGGTCGGACAGCGCGACGGCCTCCATCAGCGGATGTCCATGCGCCTCGACGAAGCCCGGCATCACGCAGCCGTCACCGATGTCGAGGGTTCGGGTGTCGGGGCTTACGGATTCCGCGACGTCTGCCCGGCTGCCGACCGCGATGATCCGGCCGTCCGCGACAGCTACTGCCTCAGCGGTGGGCCGCTTCTCATCGACGGTGAGCACCGTGCCGGTGATGACAAGGTCAGCGACGGCCATACGCGGCGATATTAATGGACAGATCGCATTACCAGGAGTCACTCCAACACCACAGCTCGACCATGAGGTCCTTCTCGAATGTGATGTCGTATGCGATATCAGCTTGGAGAAGGGCCTCGTCCGTCGGCCAGAGACTGCCGAGATTTCTGGGACTCCTGAGGCCGCCCGCCGTCCGAAGTTGGGCATCCGGCTGGGACCGGCTCGGCTCATTCTGTAACACGTTCTAGTCTTGGGTCATGACCGACGAGCTGCTGCGTAACCCGACCCACAACGGCCACCTCCTGGTCGGCGCGCTTAAGCGCCATCGCGACAAGCCGGTGCTGTTCCTCGGCGACACCACGCTGACCGGCGGTCAGCTGGCCGGCAAGATCAGCCAGTACATCCAGGCGTTCGAGGCACTGGGCGCCGGGACCGGCGCCGCGGTCGGGTTGTTGTCGCTCAACCGGCCCGAGGTGTTGATGATCATCGGCGCCGGCCAGGCCCGCGGCTACCGTCGCACCGCGCTGCACCCGCTGGGTTCGCTGGACGACCACGCCTATGTGCTGTCCGACGCGGAGATCAGCTCGCTGATCATCGACCCGAATCCGATGTTCGTCGAGCGTGCGGTCGGTCTGCTGGAGCGGGTGGACTCGCTCAAGCAGATTCTGACCATCGGCCCGGTGCCCGACGCGTTGAAGCACGTGGCCGTCGACTTGTCGGCCGAGGCGGACAAGTACGAGCCGCGGCCGTTGGTGGCCGCCGATCTGCCGCCGGACCAGGTGATCGGGTTGACCTACACCGGCGGCACCACCGGCAAGCCCAAGGGGGTGATGGGCACCGCGCAGTCGATCAGCACGATGACGTCGGTGCAGCTGGCCGAATGGGAATGGCCCGACCATCCACGGTTTTTGATGTGCACCCCGCTCTCGCATGCCGGCGCGGCGTTTTTCATCCCGACGGTGGTCAAGGGCGGCGAGATGATCGTGCTGGGCAAGTTCGATCCCGCCGAAGTCCTGAGAATCATTGAGGAACAACGGATCACGGCGACCATGCTGGTGCCGTCGATGCTGTACGCGTTGATGGACCACCCGGATTCGCACACCCGCGACCTGTCGTCGCTGGAGACCGTCTACTACGGCGCCTCGGCGATCAACCCGGTGCGGCTGGCCGAGGCGATTCGGCGGTTCGGGCCGATCTTCGCGCAGTACTACGGGCAGTCCGAAGCGCCGATGGTGATCACGTATCTGGGCAAGGCCGATCACGACGAGAAGCGGTTGACGTCCTGCGGCCGGCCGACGCTGTTTGCCCGCACCGCGTTGCTCGACCTCGATGGCAACCCGGTAGGGCAGGGCGAAGTGGGCGAAATCTGTGTCAGCGGACCGCTTTTGGCCGGCGGCTACTGGAACCTGCCGGATGCGACGGCCGACACGTTCCGCGACGGTTGGCTGCACACCGGCGACATGGCCCGCGAGGACGAGGACGGCTTCTACTACATCGTCGACCGGGTCAAGGACATGATCGTCACCGGCGGCTTCAATGTGTTCCCGCGGGAAGTCGAAGACGTCGTCGCCGAGCATCCGGCCATCGCGCAGGTATGCGTGGTCGGGTCGCCCGACGACAAGTGGGGCGAGGCCGTCACCGCGGTGGTGGTGCTGCGCTCCGACGCACCCTCTGACGACGAGGCTGTCGCGGCGATGACCGCCGAAATTCAGGCCGCGGTCAAGGACCGCAAGGGATCGGTGCAATCACCCAAGCGGGTGGTCGTCGTCGAGGCGCTGCCGTTGACCGGGCTGGGCAAGCCCGACAAGAAGGCGGTGCGTGCACAGTTCTGGGAGGGCGCCGGCCGCGCCGTCGGCTAACGTTGCGCGATCCCGGCCACCAGCAGGTCGAGCATGCGGCTGGTCTGCTCCGGCGAACCGCTGGCCAGAAAGATGCCGATCAGACTGGACACCACGTCATCGGCCACTACGTCCGACCGTAGGCTGCCGTCGTCGGCGCCCGCCTGCAACAGCAACTCGATCGCACCGACGATGCTGTCGCGAGTCTGGCTGGGCGTCATCGCGCCGGAGTCAAAGATCGCGTGTAGCGACTCGGCCATCCCGCGCTTGGCGGCCACAAAACTTGCGTAGCGGTCCATCCAGCGGCGCAGGGCAGCTGTGGGCGGATGCCGCTTGAGCAGCTGTTCGGCCGCCGTCGCGACTTCGGCGAGCTCGGCGCGGTAAATCGCCTCGACTAGAACCTCGCGGTTAGGGAAATGGCGGTACAGCGTGCCTATCCCGACGCCGGCGTCGCGGGCGATCGACTCAAGCGACACGGGTCGCCCTTCGCCGGCGGAGAACGCCGCGGTCGCCACCTCAAGCAACTTCTCCCGGTTCCGGCGCGCGTCGGACCGCACTGGCTCGGTCAAGCGGAGGCTCCTCCGTTTCTGCTAGTCTGATGCAAGCGGAGGGTCCTCCGCATTTCTTCCAGTGTGACACGAGGGAGCACCATGACGGACAACCCACAGCCCGGCGGTATCGGCAGCATCGGCACGGCGCGGGTCGCCCGCGTCGGCTACGGCGCAATGCAACTGTTCGAGGCTGTCTCGGAAGCCGATGCAGCTGCGGTGCTACGTCGCGCGGTCGAATTGGGCGTCAACCACATCGACACCGCGTCGTTTTATGGCCCGGGCGAAGTGAACCGCCGGATCCGCGCGGCCCTGGCGCCCTACCCCGACGACCTCGTCATCGTGAGCAAAGTCGGTGCGCGCTGGTCCGGCGAACAGCCGATCCCCCTGGCCGCCGCCCAAAAGCCCGCCGAGCTGCGCGCCGCGGTCGAAGACGACCTGCGCCAACTCGGCCTCGAATGCGTGCCGGTGGTCAATCTGCGACGGCTCGACCTCGGTCCAGGCCTAGAGCCCGAAGGTGACCAAATCGTCGGCCTCGACGACCAACTCGCCGAGATGATCGCCATGCGCGACGAGGGCAAGATCGGCGCCATCGGGATCAGCGCCGTGCCGGTGGACGTGGTGCAGCGGGCGCTGCCCGCGGGGATCGTGTGCGTGCAGAACCCCTACAGCCTGCTCGACCGCTCCCAAGAGGCCGCGCTCGACTTGTGCGTCGCCGAACGCATTGCGTGGGTGCCGTACTTCCCCCTGGGATCGTCGCTCCCGGGTTTTCCCAAAGTCACTGACAATGCCGTGGTCGCCGACGTCGCGGGCGAACTCGGTGTCACGGGAGCCCAGGTCGGGTTGGCGTGGCTGCTGGCTCATGCGCCGAACACGTTGCTGATTCCGGGCACCCGCTCGATCACGCACCTTGCGGAGAACATCGGCGCGGCAGCGATCACCCTGGCTACCGATGCGCTGGAGAGGCTGGATGCCGTCGCTACGACGCAGTCTGTCCAGAGGTAACGTCGCTGCCTATGGGCAGTGGCGAACCGGTCAAGCCGCCGTGGTGGCTCAAGCCGATGAACAAGTTGTTCATCCGGATGTCGCGGCTGGGTGTGCGATTCGGCGGCGAGAGCCCGGTGGTGTTGACCGTGCTGGGCCGCAAATCGGGACAGCCCCGTTCGACCCCGGTGACCCCGATGACGGTCGACGGCAAGGAGTACATCGTCTGCGGATTCCCGGGCGCCGATTGGGTGGCCAACGTCCGTGCCGCCGCGGAAGCCACGGTGGCCCGCGGTCGACGGCGTGAACGTGTGCGGGTCGTCGAGCTGTCCGCTGACGAGGCCCGGCCGCTGCTGCGGATCTGGCCGACCGAGGTGCCCACTGGCGTCGGCTTCCTGAAGCGTTCCGGGTTGGTCACCGACGGCCGCCCGGAGGAATTCGAGGCGCTGGCCGGGGTGTGCCCGGTGTTTCGCTTGGACCTACTAGGAGCCCAACAACCTTGAGCGACAACCCCTTTGACCCCGAAGCCTGGCGTCCGGTCGACGGCTTCACCGAGCTGACCGATATCACCTATCACCGCCACGCCAATGACGCCACCGTGCGGGTGGCGTTCGACCGGCCGGAGGTCCGCAACGCGTTTCGGCCGCATACCGTCGACGAGCTCTACCGCGTCCTCGATCATGCCCGGATGTCCCCGGACGTCGGCGTGGTGTTGTTGACCGGCAACGGGCCGTCGCCGAAAGACGGCGGCTGGGCGTTCTGTTCCGGCGGGGATCAGCGCATCCGCGGACGCAGCGGCTACCAGTACGCCTCGGGCGAGACGGCCGACACCGTCGACGCGGCCCGCGCCGGGCGACTGCACATCCTCGAAGTGCAGCGGCTGATCCGGTTCATGCCTAAAGTCGTCATCTGCCTGGTCAACGGGTGGGCGGCCGGCGGCGGGCACAGCCTGCACGTGGTGTGCGACCTGACCCTGGCCAGCCGCGAGCATGCCCGGTTCAAGCAGACCGACGCCGATGTCGGCAGCTTCGACGGCGGCTACGGCAGCGCGTATCTCGCCCGCCAGGTGGGCCAGAAGTTCGCCCGCGAGATCTTCTTCCTGGGCCGCGACTACACCGCCGAGCAGATGCATGCGATGGGGGCAGTCAACGCCGTCGTCGACCACGCCGATTTAGAAGCCACCGGCGTGCAGTGGGCAACCGAGATCAATGCGAAATCGCCTCAGGCACAACGGATGCTCAAATACGCGTTCAACTTGCTCGACGACGGGCTGGTGGGCCAGCAGCTGTTCGCCGGCGAAGCCACCCGCTTGGCCTACATGACCGACGAGGCCGTCGAAGGTCGCGACGCCTTTTTGGAGAAGCGCCCACCCGATTGGAGTCGCTTCCCGCGATATTTCTGACCGACGGCCGCCACCTAGACTCGCGACGTGAGCAAGAGTCCGTTACGTCGCATCACCGAGCAGATCGCGCTGACCGCCATGCGGCCGCCTATCGCGCCGCAGCTGCGCCTCTACCAGCCGGCGGCCAAACCGGTGGAACTCGACGGCAAGCGGGTGCTGCTCACCGGCGCCTCCTCGGGGATCGGCGAGAGCGCCGCGGAAAAGTTCGCCCGGCGCGGCGCCACGGTGGTCGCCGTCGCCCGCCGCAAAGAACTCCTCGACGCCGTCGTCGACCGCATCTCGAAAGCGGGTGGCAACGCGCTGGCGATCCCGTGCGACCTGTCGGATATGGAGGCCGTCGACGCACTGGTCGCCGACGTCGAGCAGCGTCTTGGCGGAGTGGACATCCTGGTCAACAACGCCGGCCGGTCCATCCGCCGCCCGCTGGCCGAGTCGCTGGAACGCTGGCACGACGTCGAGCGGACCATGGTGCTCAACTACTATTCGCCGCTGCGGCTGATCCGCGGCATCGCGCCGGGCATGCTCGAGCGCGGCGACGGCCACATCATCAACGTCGCCACCTGGGGTGTGTTCAGCGAAGCGTCACCGCTGTTCTCGGTCTACAACGCGTCGAAGGCGGCGCTGTCCTCGGTGAGCCGGGTGATCGAGACGGAGTGGGGCCCCAAGGGCGTGCAGTCGACCACGCTGTACTACCCGCTGGTGCACACGCCGATGGTGGCGCCGACCAAAGCCTTCGCCAACCGGCCGGGGCTGACCGCCGACGAGGCGGGCGACTGGATGATCACCGCCGCACGCAGCCGGCCGGTTCGGATTGCGCCGCGCGTGGCGCTGGCGATCAAAGCGCTTGACATCGCAGCCCCGTTCGGCGTCACCACGCTGATGAAACGGCGTGACACCGGATCGGCGTGATAGACACGACGGCATGGAGATACTGGCCAGCCGGGTGTTGTTCCGGCCGGCGGACTATCAGCGATCGCTGAGCTTCTACCGGGACCAGATCGGGTTGGCGATCGCCCGCGAATACGGCGCAGGCACGGTGTTTTACGCCGGCCAGTCGTTGATCGAGCTGGCCGGTCACGGCGCGCCAGACCAGGCAGTCGGGCAGTTCCCGGGAGCGCTGTGGCTGCAGGTGCGCGACGTCCGGGCCACCCAGGCCGAGCTCGAGGGCAGGGGCGTGCCGATCGCCCGGGAAGCCCGCCGCGAATCCTGGGGACTCCACGAGATGCATGTCACCGATCCCGACGGCGTGACACTGATTTTCGTCGAGGTGCCCGGCGATCATCCGCTGCGCCGCGACACCCGAGGTGAACGACGCAAAACCGAAGGTTAACCGCGGGCAAACATCTGGCAACTAGTCGGGGATCACCCGCGTTTCAGAGGCTGACTTGTTCGACATTCGAACCCCCCGGCCAGCAGAATTGGCCCCGTGAACCTTGAGTTGTTCCTCCTGATCATCGTGGTGATCACGGCACTCGCGTTCGACTTCACCAACGGGTTTCACGACACCGGCAACGCAATGGCGACCTCGATTGCCAGCGGAGCACTGACCCCCAAAGCGGCGGTGACTTTGTCGGCGGTGTTGAACCTGGTCGGAGCGTTTTTGTCGACCGCGGTGGCGGCGACGATCGCCAAGGATCTGGTCGACGCTCACCTGGTGACGCTGGAACTGGTGTTCGCGGGTCTGGTCGGTGGAATCGTGTGGAATCTGCTGACGTGGCTGCTCGGGATACCGTCCAGCTCGTCGCACGCCCTGGTCGGCGGCATTGTCGGGGCGATGATCGCGGCGGTCGGCGGGCACGGGGTGATCTGGAGCGGCGTCGTCTCCCGCGTCGTGATCCCGGCGGTGGTGGCCTCGGTCTTGGCCACGGTGGTGGGAGCAGTCGGCACCTGGCTGGTCTACCGTCTGATCCGCCGAGTTCCGGAAAAGCGCAGCGAACGCAGCTTCCGTCGCGGCCAGGTGTTCTCGGCGGGCCTGGTGTCGTTGGCTCACGGCACCAACGACGCGCAGAAGACGATGGGCGTGATCTTCCTGGCGCTGATGTCCTACGGCGCAGTCAGCAAGAGCGCGACGCTGCCGCCGCTGTGGGTCATCGTGTGCTGTGCGCTGGCGATGGCCGCGGGCACCTACTTCGGCGGTTGGCGGATCATCCGCACCCTGGGTAAGGGTTTGGTCGAAATCAAGCCGCCCCAAGGCATGTCGGCCGAATCCTCTTCGGCCGCAATCATCTTGCTGTCCGCCCACTTTGGATATGCGCTGTCCACCACCCAGGTGGTCACCGGTTCCGTGCTGGGCAGTGGTGTCGGCAAACCCGGCGCCGAGGTGCGCTGGGGTGTGGCCGGCCGGATGGCCACCGCATGGGGGGTGACGCTGCCGTCGGCCGGCATCGTCGGCGCCGTCACCTACGTGCTGGTGAACAGCATCGGTGGCTACCTGGGCGTGATCGTCGGCTTCACGTTGCTGTCGGCGGTGTCGCTGGCCATCTGGCTGCAGTCGCGCAAGGTGCGCGTCGACCACACCAACGTCAACAGCGAATGGGCCGGCAACCTCACGGCCGGGCTGGACTCCCCCAACGGACAGGCTCCCCACGTCAACGGGCAGGTCCATGAACTCGACGCCGCCGCGCCGACCGCTGAAAGCACCCCACGCCTGTACGCCTCATGAGTACCTGGTTCAACTACGCCGCGACATTGAAGATTCTGGTCTTCGGGTTGCTGGTCGGGGCTGCGCTGCCGGCGTTGTTTGCGCTGGGCGTGCGACTCGGCGCTGCCGGCGCCGGCATCAGCGGCGACGCCGTCACCCGGAAACGTCCCGCACTGGTTGCGCTGAGCTGGACGATGTACGCGGTCGTGCTGGCGGCGGTCGTGATCGGGGTGTTGTTCATCGCGCGTGACTTCATCGGACACCACACCGGCTGGTTCATCCTCGGCGCCAAACCCACGTAAGCTCGAACGCGTTGCCCAGTTATGCGTAGCGGGGGAGTTGACGAAGCGTGAACCGATTCCTCAGTTCGATCGTCACCTGGCTGCGCGCGGGATATCCCGACGGCGTGCCGCAAACCGATTACATCCCGTTGCTGGCCCTGCTGTCTCGACGGTTGACCAACGACGAGGTCAAAGCGGTGGCCCGTGAACTGATGCAGCGTGGCGACTTCGATCAGATCGACATCGGGGTGGTGATCACCCAGTTCACCGACAACTTGCCGGCCCCCGAGGACATCGAACGGGTGCGGGAACGCTTGGCCGCCAAAGGGTGGCCGTTCGACGACGTCCGTGAGGAGCGCGAATAGCCGTCCTGCGCGCACTTGCCGTCCCGCCGGGTGCTGCGGTGCGCACGCTGATGCCAGCGCTGGAAGCTGTTCTGGCGGGCCGTGATTCCGCGCTGCTGCCGGTGCCGGCTTCGGCTTCCGACATCTCGGGGCTCAGGGTTGGCGAACAGATCGACGATGACGTCGCACTGGTGGTGACGACGTCGGGAACCACCGGTGTGCCCAAGGGCGCGCTGTTGACTGCTGCGGCGCTGACCGCCAGCGCCTCGGCTACCCATTCACGTCTGGGCGGGCCTGGCGGCTGGCTGCTGGCGTTGCCGCCGTATCACATCGCTGGTCTGCAGGTGCTGGTGCGCAGCCTGGTGGCCGGCACGGAGCCGGTCGAGCTCGACGTCTCGGCGGGGTTCGATACTTCCCAATTGTCTTCTGCCGTCGAGCGTCTGGGCTCGGGGCGGCGTTACGCCTCGCTGGTGGCCGCGCAGCTGGCGAAGGCGTTGACCGACCCGGCGGCCAGCGCCGCGCTGGCTGAATTGGATGCTGTGCTGATCGGCGGTGGACCTGCGCCGGCGCCGGTGCTGGAATCAGCTGCTGCCGCCGGCATCGCTGTGGTCCGCACCTACGGGATGAGCGAGACCGCCGGCGGGTGTGTTTACGACGGTATCCCGCTCGGCGGCGTACGGCTGCGGGTCGACGTCGACGGTCGCATCGTGATCGGCGGCGTGACGCTGGCCAAGGGCTATCGCAACCCGCCGGATCCCGACCCGTTCGCCGAGCGCGGCTGGTTTCGCACCGACGACATTGGCGCACTGGATGATTCGGGGGAGCTGCGGGTGCTGGGTCGGGCTGACGAGGCCATCAGCACCGGCGGGTTGACGGTGTTGCCGCAGCCGGTGGAGGCGGCGCTGCGCGCGCATCCGGCTGTCGTCGACTGTGCGGTGTTCGGGGTCGTCGATGATCGACTGGGTCAACGGGTGGTTGCGGCGGTAGTGGTGGCGGAGGGTTGTGCCGCACCGACATTGGAAGCTTTACGGGCGCAGGTGGCCAGCACGCTGGACGTCACAGCGGCGCCACGCGAGCTGCACGTCGTCGATGCGCTGCCAGTGCGCGGCATCGGGAAAGTGGACCGCCAGGCGTTGGCGCGCCGGTTCGGCAGATGACGGGCTAGTCGCCGTGCTGGTGGGCGAGCAGCTAATCTGATCGGCGCACCAAAATTCGGAGGGCACGAGATGACGGACGACATTCATCCGGAAGTAGCCGCGGCGCTGATGGATGCGCGACGGTTGGTGTCGATCATGGACGACCAGCTACACAAGATGAACAATGCGACATTCACGGCCGCCGACGACTCCGAGACAGTCGAGGTCACCCTCAACGGGCATCGTCAGTTAACGGGCGTCGCTATCCGCGATGGCCTGCTGCGGTTGGGCGCAGAAACCGTCGAGCAGCGGCTCAACGAAGCGCTGCGTAACGCCACCAGTGCCGCGTCGGCGTCAATGGTGGCCGATCAGAGGCGGATCGACGAACTAATCGATCACCTGACCGACGGGTGACATATCAAAGCCGCCGTAGGACGATAGCGCGGTAGATCCAGCCCGCACCGATGATCGTCTCCTTCAACGTCTTCTTGAAATCCGCGGTGTCGAACCGGAAAAGCTGGCCGTTGACCTTGCCCTCGGCGTTCTCGTGCAACTGGCCTTCTTTCCAGGTCTGCCGAGAGCTGGAGAACCCATCACTATCGGTAGTCGTGTACCAACCGAAACAACGGTCCCTCGACCGGACTTCGTTCGCGTCGGGGTGAAACCGTAGATGGGTTGCGAAAGTGTCATTGACCCCAACTTCGGTGAAGATGTCTTTCCAGTAGGGGTCGGTGGTCTTCCACTCGACGACCAAGTCGACCTTCTCGGGAGCACCGTCGCGCACGTGCCATGGGGATGTGGGATGGTTCAACGCCATCAACCGCAGGCGTAGTTCTTCCGGGTCGACAGCCACGACATCGGGATCGGGCCTGGTGATACCTCGGATACGATCGCGAAATCCCATGCGGACTAGTCACAGCGCTGAAGCAAAATCGGTCCGCGCGTCCGACGAGCTGGCATCGTTTCTGACACAGCTCAGTTCATGGGCTGGTCGTCGGTTACCGCATCGAATTTGACGTTATCACCGTCGACGCCGGTAGTCGTTACGGTCACACGGTATTTCGTGCCGCCATCCGTCAGCACGCACCGCTGCGTCGCGCCTACCTTGCCCGGGAGATCACCATCGCAAACGACGGAATCGGCCTTCTCACCAGCATTGGCCTCAAGTTTTTCCTTAACGGTGGCGGCCAATTTGTCCTTCGGTACGGCCACCGATTTACCAACTTCCCCGTGCACTGAGCATCCGCTTAAAAGAACGATTGTGCCCAACAATGATGCCACGATGCTGCGTCGTGTTTTGCGTTCCATCCGTGCCATGTCTCACCAACCCCATCTGATCTCGTGAACTTCACTACAGCAGTTGTCAAACCATCGGGCGCTCATCGATCTGGATGTCGAACTTGATGTCCCCGTCCTCGACATTGAGCACGGTGACGGTGACACCGAGCTTGTCCGCGCCAACGATCAACGCACACCGCTGGATCGCGCCAACCTCCGCGCGCAGGCCGCCGTTGCATACCAACCCATCGGCCTTTTGCTCCGCAAACTGCTCAATAAGCTCCTTTACCCGGATCTCGAGTTTCTCCTTCGATACCTCACCAGGCGGACTCGGATCACGCGGTGTCTGATCTCCTGCGGAGGCCGCGGTACCGACGACCTCGGCGCTAATGGACTCCATAAATTCCACCACCGCTGATTTCGCGACGTCATAGACGTCGACTGGCGCGCTGTAGAGGAGTTGCAGCAGCAGAAGTATCGTCGGTTCCTCGGTGGGAACCTCGAACAGGAATTGGGACTGCATGATGTCGATGTCGCGCCCGCCGAGGGTGATCGTGAATCGAAGCTCCTGGGCATATTGGCGCGGCCGTGAATCGGAAATCAGACCTTCTCGCAAGACAGCTATGTTCTCCGCTTGGCCTTCCAGGCTCCGTCGATAATTCGCAGCCAACAGCGACAAATCGTCACCGGCGTTGATGGCCTGCTCGGCGACCGTGATGTTCGTCGTGAACGGCTTGTCGAGATCCGCCTTTCGCACCAGCACGATTGAGGCGGCGTCTTCGTTCACGACGCTGGGTTCAACCGAGATCCAGCCATCTGGAACAGATCCCGTCAGTTCGAAGCCCTGGCTCGCCACGTCACCCCT
Organism: Mycobacterium kyorinense; assembly: GCF_001672775.1. Classification (GTDB taxonomy): domain Bacteria; phylum Actinomycetota; class Actinomycetes; order Mycobacteriales; family Mycobacteriaceae; genus Mycobacterium; species Mycobacterium kyorinense_A. The sequence continues at coordinate 23,659 of NZ_LZKJ01000017.1, forward strand.
TTAGAATCCGAACCACTTCGCGACCTTCTTTGCGCCGTCCTGGACGGTGTGCGTGACCTTACCCGGATCGATCTCGACGTTGAACGAAACCTTGCCACCGACGCCCAGACATGCCCCGAGTGAGCCGCCGACCTTGAGCTTCCCGTCGTGGATGCCCGCGTTTACGTCGGCCGATGCACCGATCCCGGCCTGGAGCTCTCCATGGGCTCCGACACCAACCCCACCTACCTCCCCCGAAAGGTCACCAGTAAGGCGCCCACCCGCAAACGCCTCACCATGGGCGTTAATGCCGTCTTTGCCAACAGATGCGCTGGCCTTGGCGTTGGCCTCCACAGCAGCCCGGCCACTGGCTTCTCCAGAGGCGATGCCCCACTTGCCCGAACCTTTAGCCTCCGCGCCCACCAGGGTGGCGTTGGCGTTGGCACCGGCCGAGATACCGGTAGACGTAACTTTCGCGTTGGCGCCCGCCTGAGCGGTAAAGGCGTCCATGCTGACGTTGCCCTTCACGCTTGGGCCATTTTCGCCGAATTTGTGCTCCCCCTTGAGGAGGTCTTTGTCGACGACAGCGCCGACTTTTCTGGTCTTAGCCTCTGCGGCCGTCACCTCTACCTTCGGCTTCTTCGGCTCCTTCTTCGCCTCTTTTGGATCGCCGAATTCCTTTGGCTTCGTCTTCTTTCGATAGTCGGAGTTGTCCCATTCCGACGACCCGACTTTGATCTTCACCTCGTGCTTGCTGTTCTTGACCGCGTTGGCTAACAGCCCGTCGGCATGGTCGGCGGCGGTGCGCAAACTGTCGATTGTCGCCTGCGTGTTCTTGGTCATGGTCTGCACGAGCTGCCTGGTCTCGTCGCTGAGCGAGTCGAGATTGGGCGGCGGAATGGCCCTGCTGGTCACCGGGTCGATGCGGATTCCCCAACTGGCGGCGCTGGCCCGAACGCAGCAGCACGCCACCGGACTCGACACTCACGGCCAGGATGCCTCTGGAATCGCGAGTGCCACCCGAGTTGCCGCGAACGAGGTCAACCAGATCAAGACCGAGCTGAGTTCACTTCGGGCCAGCGCGTCA
>NZ_LZKJ01000018.1 GCF_001672775.1 Mycobacterium kyorinense
ACGTAGGTCCAGGCTTCGGGTAGTGGGCGTTGGTGTGGCTGGTTGGTCAAGGTGTCGGTGATGATCTGGCGCAACAGTTCTGGTGTGGTGGGGGGTAGGTGGTGGGGGTTTTTGGTGTCGTGGTCGCCGGCGAGCAGGCGCAGGGCCAGCAGCCCGAGTTTGTAGGTGTCGGTGTAGATGGTGGCCAGTTCTTCGCCGGGGGGTGCGTCCCAGCCCGGGGTTTCCATCTGGGGCAGCGCCGAGACGGTGTTGATGCGCATGGCGTCGCAGTCGATGAAGTAGGCCGCCTCGTGGGGGCTCAGGGCGAAGAGCAGGTTTTTCGGTGAGATGTCGCCGACGCACACACCGTGCTTGTGCATGAACGCCAGCGTGGAGGCGACCTCACGCAACAACGTATAGCGTTGGGCGTCAGTGATGTTGAGGCCGCGCGCGGCTAGCACCGAGGAATGGTTGAGCAGGTGCTGAAACTCTGCGGTGGTCCGTGACACCCCTTTGACGGTGGTCAGGTCGATGAAAAACTGAGCGGGGATGGCTGGCATCACGAAACCCCGTGGCCTGCCGCTTTCTTCGAC
>NZ_LZKJ01000019.1 GCF_001672775.1 Mycobacterium kyorinense
CCCGGCGAAGCAGTGGTGCAGGTACACCGCGACGGCGACTTCATGGTTGCGACGGTCTCCGCCCGCTCACGCCTGCTGCCGGCGCTGGCCATCGGTGCCACCGAGATTTCGGCGGTGGAGCCGCAGTGAGCGCGGCTCGGCCACCCTCGTCGCCGCCGCGATGGTCGCGGTGCTGCTGACTGTTACTTGCGGCGGCGCCTATCTCGGTTCGGCCGTAGTGACGCGGCATCGTGCCCAGGCCGCGGCCGACCTGGCCGCCCTGGCCGGGGCCGCGCGGCTCCCCGCGGGAGCAGACACGGCGTGCGGGCGGGCGAGGGCCGTGGCCCACACGTTGCGGACCAGTGACATCGAATGCACAGTGCACGGCCTGGACGTCGTCGTCACCGTCGAGCTTGCCGTCCCGCTCGGCGGATGGGGTAGGGCGCGCGCCGCGGCCCGCGCCGGCCCGGACTAGCCGGTGTCGGGCGGCGACAGCCCAGCTTCGGTGAGCTCCGCATCGGTGGGTAGCCGCAACGAGACCAGCCCGGCGTAGGCCTTCTCGTCGAGCTCAACCTGGGTGCAGGTGACGTGCACCGGCACCCAGGTGTCGTCGTAGCCGGGCATCCGCAGCACCATGGTCGCGGCGCCGTCGGCAAAATCGGCGGTCATCGCCGCCAGCTTCGGCTCGTCGGCGGGATGCACCCGCGGCGCATTCCGCGCGCTGCGCCGCCAGTCGTAGAACGGGCACGGCTCGTCGAGCCATTTGAGCAGCGTCCAGTTGTTGAGATCGACCAGCGCTCGGTGAACGCCCGGCTGCGCCAGGCCGCGCAGAATCCGCTGTGCCAACCGATCGGGCGGATCCACCGGAGCGGCCGGATCGGCACGCCAATTCATGCCGCGACCGATCAGATGGTCGCGGCCATCCGGGCCGGGCTCCAGCGCGCTGCGCGCAACGAAACTCACTCTGATCGGGTTGCCTTGCCAGTCGGTGCCGTCCCAGGTGGACCACAGGGTCTGGTCGGGTTCGGCTCTGATCGCGAGCGCCAACACCTTGCTTTCGTTGTGTTTGATGCTGCGCGACGGCCAGTTCTCGGCAAACGCGCGCCCGTGTGTTTCCTCGACGTCGGGGTTCTTGCCGCTGTTGAGTAGGGACTCACGCGTGTCGACGGCCACGCCGGCGGTCAGATCCCACATCATCGGACCCGGGAGCGGCCGTTCGGGCGGTTCGACGGTGGCCGGTCCGCTCCAGACGTGCACGCCATGCATCCGGCCGTCGGACATCACCACTGGTTCGGTCCGGATTACCCTGTCGCTCTTGGGCGTAATGCTGACGAGGCTTTGACCGGTCTTGATCGACTCGGCGATCGCCGCCCGGATAGCCGCGAGGTGGGGGTTGCGCCGCAGGAACGCAGTCACTGGCACGAGGTTGCGCTGCTGGCGGCCAAGCGCTACCACGGCCGGTTCTTTGCCCAGCGTTTCCACCAGCAGCCAGTCGTGGGCCATGAGCACATTTTACCGACGAGTAACGACGTGTTAGCTCGTTTTGGTACCGCCGACCAAGACCTGACTTGACTTCTGTCAAAACGCATGTGCGCTCGCCACGTTGGTCGACGACTTGCACGCGGGCAAGTGGGCGGGTTATTTTGCTGCTGCGCCTCTTGGGCATGAGAACGGCTCGCGTTGTCCGGCCGTTCGTGGGCCGTTCGTCACGTTTCGGCACGCCCGCCTTCTTCAGCAGGGAGGAAGTGCTTTCGCGCCGCGATGTGTGGAGGTCGACCGTCGAGGGGTCGGTCGTCAGCCATGCCTCAGGATGAACCGTTAGCCACTTCACTAAGCACCAAGCGCAAAACCCGCACAGCACCCGCCTTGTCCAGCGGTTGGTTACCGCTGCCGCATTTCGGCGACTGCACGCACGACGGGCATCCCCGCGTGCAATCGCAGGACTCGATAGCCGCGGCGGTGGCGCCCAGCCAGGCGCTGGCCTGGCGGTATCCACGTTCGGCGAACCCGGCGCCGCCGGGATAGCCGTCGTAGACGAATACGCTGGGCAGCCGGTCAAACTCGGGTCCGACGGCGGTCGACAGACCGCCGATATCGCCGCGATCGCAGCTGGCCACCAACGGCAGCAACCCGATTGCCGCGTGCTCAGCGGCATGCAGCGAGCCGGGGAGCGCCAGCGCGTCGATCCCGTTGCGATCCAACGCCTCCGGCGTGATCGTGTACATGGTCGCGGTAGTGCTCAAGGTCTGTGTCGGCATTTCCAGTTCGACGAAATCGATTACCTCCCCGGACAGCCGGCGACGCAGATAGCCGACAACTCGACTGGTGACCGTGACTGGGACCAGACCCAGCGTGACCGGTCCGAACACCGCCCGTTCGCCCGTCCCTGTCACCGCGATGTCGGTGAGTTCCCGTGCGAATGTGGTGTATCCGGGATCGTCGGCATGGACGAAGGCCATGCCCTCCTCGAAGTCGAGCGAGTCGACGACGTACGTCTCACCCTGGTGTAGGTACACCGCCCCCGGGTGTACCGAGGAGGCGGCCTGACCGACACCCGCGGTGCCCAGTAACCGTCCGGTTTCGGCCTCGACGATCACGATCTGGCCCCCGGTCGGACCGCGGATGTCGACGGACGGATGCGGGTCGACGCCGGGCGCGGGATAGTACTTGCCGGACCGCCGTCGCAGCAGCCCGTCGTCGGCCAGGCTGCTGGCGAGCGCCTCGGCGCCCAATGCTCGGACCTCGGCCTCCTCGAGTGGCAACTCGGTTGCCGCACAGAGTAGTTGGGGGCCGAGAAGATACGGATTGGACGGATCGATCACGACGCGCTCGATCGGTTTGTCCAATAACGCCGCGGGGTGGTGGACCAGATAGGTGTCGAGTGGGTCGTCGCGGGCGACAAGCACGATCAGCGCGCCCTGGCCGCGCCGACCAGACCGGCCGGCCTGCTGCCAGAACGAGGTGACGGTCCCGGGAAAGCCGGCCAGCACCACAGCGTCCAGCCCGGCGATATCCACGCCCAGCTCCAGCGCATTGGTGGTGGCCAACCCGCGCAGCCGGCCGTCGGCCAGCGCGTGCTCGAGCGCGCTACGGTCCTCGGGTAGATAACCCGCGCGGTAGGAAGCCACTTTGTCGGCCAACTCGGGAGCGGTGTCGTCCAGCCGCGCGCGGGCGGCCATCGCCGTCAATTCCGCACCGCGACGGGACCGGACAAAGGTCAGGGTTCGCGCCCCTTCAGCGATCAGATCGGCCATCAATCGCGCCGCCTCCGCGCCGGCGGACCGTCGCACCGGGGCGCCGTTTTCACCGATCAGATCGGCGCGCAGGGCCGGCTCCCACAACGCCACGGTGCGCGCGCCCTGCGGCGAGCCGTCGTCGGTGACCTCGGCCACCGGCCGGCCGATCAGCTCAGCAGCCGTCGTGCCGGGCGAAGCCGTCGTCGCGCTGGCGAAAATCACGGTCGGCGCACCCGAATAGCGGTCGCACAACCGCAACAGCCGACGCAGCACCATCGCCACATTCGAACCGAAAACACCTCGGTAGTAATGGCATTCGTCGACCACCAGATAGCGCAGGCGGCGCAGAAAAACCGCCCAGCGGGCATGGTTGCGCAGCATCGCCAGGTGCACCATGTCGGGGTTGGAAAACAACCATCGGGACCGCTCCCGCGCGAAGCGCCGCACCTCGACCGGACTGTCTCCGTCATAGGCCGTGGGCGCGACGTCGTGCAACCGCGGGATGGCCGCGGTCAACGCGTGCGCGGTGCGTAATTGGTCATGCCCAAGGGCTTTGGTCGGAGACAAGTACAGCACCCGCGCTTGTCGGTCGGTTGCCAGCGCGTCGAGAATCGGAAGCTGATAAGCCAACGATTTTCCCGAGGCGGTGCCGGTGCTGACCACCACGTGGCGACCGGCATGGGCCAACTCGGCGGCCTCGAATTGATGTGACCATGGCGCGCTGATGCCGCGGTCGGTGAACGCTCGCACCACTTCCGGATCGGCCCACTGCGGCCAGGAATACGGCCGGCCGTCGCGCGGCGGCAGTTCGGCGACATGCCGCAACGGGTTTTCGTCCGGCTCCGCGCCGGCCACCGCAACGGCAAGCAACTCACTGCCGAACGTCACCACTGCGCACCTCTTCAAGCCGGTCTTCATCTGAATTGTTCACCGACTTGTTGCTCAATTGATCACCGGAGGCTGTCGCCGACGCGACGAACATGATTGACTAATGCACGGTCGCAGCTTCTGTGTTCGTGTCAAACTTTCGCAGGATCGACGTTGCGGCCGCGGTTCCTGCGAGGTTTTAGCTCGGGTGAAGTTCCGGCAACTCCGCGAGGTATGGCGGTCACAGCGGGCCCGGGGCGCCGGAAGGCGGTGCACCGCACCCGAGTAGTAAAGGAAAGATCGAGAAATGCCACAGGGAACTGTGAAGTGGTTCAACGCGGAGAAGGGGTTTGGTTTCATCGCCCCCGAGGACGGTTCGGCCGACGTGTTTGTCCACTACACGGAGATTCAGGGTTCGGGCTTCCGCACCCTTGAGGAGAACCAGCGAGTCGAGTTCGAGGTCGGCCAGAGCCCCAAGGGTCCGCAGGCCACCGGCGTCCGCTCCATCTGAGCAACTCCTGACCAAACCCCCCGCGCTGCCCCCCACAGGGGGCCGGCCGGGGGGTTTCGGTTGTCAGGATGCCCGCCGCGCTCGGCGTATGCAGGACGGACATCGCCGGACGTGACCTACTGTCGGTGACGTGAGCCAGCTGTCCTTCTTCTCGGCTGAGTCGGTGCCGCCCGCGGTCACCGACCTCACCGGAATGTTGGCGGCGCCTGGACAAATAGTGAGTGTCGGCAGCGGCGCCCGGCTCTCGGTGGTCGTCGATGACCTCTGGCGGGCCGAGGCGCTGGCCGAGATGATCGACGACGCCGGGTTGGCCTCGCAGCTGGCTCGGACCGAGGAGGACACTCCGCTGGTGCGCACGGCCGCAGACCCGCGACTGCGCCCGATCGCCGCGGAGTGGACACGCGGCGCGGTCAAAACGGTGCCTCCGCTGTGGCTGCCCGGGCCGCGGGAGCTGCGGGCCTGGACGCTGGCGGCGGGCTGCCCGGAGGCCGACCGTTATCTGCTGGGACTCGACCCGCATGCCCCGGACACGCATTCGCCGCTGGCATCGGCGTTGATGCGGGTCGGGATCGCGCCCACCTTGATCGGTACCCGAGGCAACCGTCCGGCGCTGCGGATCAGCGGCAGACGCCGGCTATCGCGCCTGGTAGAAAATGTGGGAGAACCACCCGATGCTGTCGAGGCGAAGGCGAACTGGCCGCGGGTTTAGCGGCGCTGGGGAAGGCTAATTACGGGGGGTCAGTTTGCGTCGGCTCGTTCCGGGTGTCACATTGTCAGTTGTCCACAGGCCCGGGGGAGACCGGCGACGACGCCGGTGCCGGCCGATTAGGGGGCGGAACCGGCTCGGGAGCGGAAAAGGGCCCAGGGCCGAAAAGAGAGTGAGCGTAAGCGCAGTTGGCTAACGGCGACGGCGGCAGCCCGTCAAACAGGGGCAATGGCACCGCGCGGCGACTCGTTATCGTCGAGTCGCCGACCAAAGCGCGCAAATTGGCCGGCTACCTGGGCTCTAACTATGTAGTCGAGTCGTCGCGGGGACACATCCGCGACCTGCCGCGCAACGCCGCCGACGTCCCTGCGAAATACAAATCGGAGCCGTGGGCCCGGCTCGGGGTCAACGTCGACGCCGACTTCGAACCGCTCTACATCATCAGCCCCGAGAAGAAGAGCACGGTCAGCGAGCTCAAAGGCCTGCTCAAGGACGTCGACGAGCTCTACCTGGCCACGGATGGTGACCGCGAAGGCGAAGCCATCGCCTGGCACCTGCTGGAGACTTTGAAGCCGAACATCCCGGTCAAGCGGATGGTCTTCCACGAGATCACCGAACCGGCGATCCGTGCCGCCGCCGAACACCCCCGCGACCTGGACATCGACCTGGTCGACGCCCAGGAAACCCGGCGCATTCTGGACCGGCTGTATGGCTACGAAGTCAGCCCGGTGCTGTGGAAGAAGGTCGCGCCTAAACTGTCGGCGGGCCGGGTGCAGTCGGTGGCCACCCGAATCATCGTGGCCCGCGAACGCGAGCGGATGGCGTTTCGCAGCGCCGCCTACTGGGACGTGGTCGCCGAGCTGGACGCCAGCGTCTCCGACCCCAACGCCTCTCCGCCGACCTTCACCGCCCGGCTGACCAGCGTTGACGGCCAGCGGGTGGCCACGGGCCGGGACTTCGACTCGCTGGGCGCCGTACGCAAGCCCGACGAGGTCGTGGTGCTCGACGAAACCCGCGCCGGTGTGCTGGCCGACGGGTTGCGTGGCGCGCAGTTGTCGGTGGCGTCGGTGGAGGAAAAGCCCTACACCCGCAAGCCATACCCACCGTTCATGACGTCGACGCTGCAGCAGGAGGCTGGGCGCAAGCTGCGGTTCTCCTCGGAACGCACAATGCGCATCGCGCAGCGCCTCTACGAGAACGGCTACATCACTTATATGCGCACCGACTCCACGACGCTGTCGGAGTCAGCCATCAACGCCGCCCGCACCCAGGCTCGTCAGCTCTACGGCGAGGAGTACGTCTACCCGTCCCCGCGCCAGTACACCCGCAAGGTGAAAAACGCCCAGGAAGCCCACGAGGCGATCCGGCCGGCCGGTGAGACGTTCGCCACCCCGGACGCGGTGCGCCGTGAGCTCGACGGCGACGAGTTCCGGCTCTACGAGCTGATCTGGCAGCGCACCGTCGCCTCGCAGATGGCCGATGCCCGTGGCACCACGTTGAGCTTGCGGATCGCCGGCGCTTCGGGTGAGCAGCAGGTGGTCTTCTCGGCCAGCGGGCGCACCCTGTCCTTCGCGGGTTTCCTCAAGGCCTATGTCGAAACGGTCGACGAGCTGGCCGGCGGGGAGGCCGATGACGCCGAGCGCCGGCTGCCGCACCTGAGCGAGGGTCAACGGGTAGACGCCACCGAGCTGACCCCCGACGGGCACGCCACCAACCCGCCGGCCCGCTACACCGAAGCATCGTTGGTCAAGGCGCTCGAAGAGCTGGGTATCGGCCGGCCGTCGACGTATTCGTCGATCATCAAAACCATCCAGGACCGCGGTTACGTGTACAAGAAGGGCAGCGCCCTAGTGCCGTCGTGGGTGGCATTCGCCGTGATCGGTTTGCTGGAACAGCATTTCGGCCGGCTCGTCGATTACGGTTTCACCGCGGCGATGGAAGACGAGCTCGACGCGATTGCCGCCGGCAACGAACGGCGGACCACCTGGCTCAACCACTTCTACTTCGGCGGTGACCACGGTGTGCCTGACTCGGTGGCCCGCTCCGGCGGCCTGAAGAAGCTTGTCGGTGTCAACCTCGAGGGTATCGATGCTCGAGAAGTCAACTCCATCAAGGTATTCGACGACGCGCAGGGACGCCCCATCTATGTGCGGGTCGGCAAGAACGGCCCCTATCTGGAGCGCATGGTGGCCGGTGACGACGGTGAGCTCACCCCGCAGCGGGCCAACCTCAACGATACGCTGACACCCGACGAGTTGACTCTGGACGTGGCCGAGGAGCTGTTCGCCACACCGCAAGAGGGTCGGCCACTTGGAGTGGATCCGGAGACCGGCCACGAAATCGTCGCCAAAGACGGTCGCTACGGGCCTTACGTCACCGAGATTCTTCCCGCACCACCGGATGACGACGACGGCGCACCGGCCAAGAAGGGCAAAAAGCCGACCGGTCCCAAGCCTCGCACCGGTTCGCTGCTGCGCAGCATGAATTTGCAGACCGTCACTCTCGAGGATGCGCTGAAGCTGCTGTCGCTGCCCCGGGTGGTTGGCGTGGACCCCGAATCCGGCGAGGAGATCACCGCGCAGAACGGACGTTACGGGCCATACCTGAAGCGCGGCACGGATTCTCGCTCGTTGGCGACCGAGGATCAGATCTTCGATATCACCCTGGACGAAGCGCTGAAGATTTACGCCGAGCCGAAACGTCGTGGCCGGCAAGCGGCTTCGGCGCCGCCGCTGCGTGAGCTGGGCACCGATCCGGCGTCCGGCAAGCCGATGGTCCTCAAGGATGGCCGGTTCGGGCCATACGTCACCGACGGCGAGACCAACGCCAGTCTGCGTAAGGGCGACGACGTGTTGTCGATCACCGACGAGCGCGCCGCCGAACTGCTGGCCGACCGGCGAGCGCGTGGCCCGGTCAAACGGACCACCAAGCGCAGCACCCGCAAGGCGCCGGCGAAGAAAACGGCCAAGCGCGGCTAGCTGCCGACCTCGCTGGACACCTCTTCGGGTGCAGCCAGATTCAACGGCCGGGCCAGCTGAGTGGGCGCAGAGCGACCGCGCAGCGAGACGACTTCGCCGACGTCCCAGCACAGGGCTTCCGCGTCGAGGGCGCCGCTGACCGCAATCGCCGAGGCCAGCACGTGGCCCTCTTCGAGCTTGGCCAACTCGGTCAGCCGCGCGGCCTCGTTGACGGGATCGCCGATCACTGTGTACTCGAACCTTGCCTGCGCGCCGATATGGCCGGCGATGGCCCGGCCGGCCGACACGCCGATGCCGAACTCCAAAGTGCCCAGCACCGGCAGGAGTTCGTCGTGCAGCTCCCGCGCGGCCGCCAGCGCGCCACCCGACGAGTCCGGGTG
>NZ_LZKJ01000020.1 GCF_001672775.1 Mycobacterium kyorinense
ACGCGGCAGGTGATTGCGCGTGAGCGGTTGGGGGTGTTGGCCAAGATCGGTCAGGGTGGTCAGGGGGTGGTGTATCGGGCGCCTAATGTGAAGACCAAGTTCGCGACGTCGATGGTCTACAAGGAATATAAGGCCGCGATGCGCGCTGGAGTTGATTTCACCGCGCTGGCGGCTATGCCTGCGTTGGTGGAAGATTCGCTGTCCTATGCCGAGGCTGAACGGCTGATCTCCAGTGCGGCCTGGCCCTGTGCTCTTGTCGAAGACGGTGGCGCCTCAACGGGCTTTGTGATGCCGGCCATTCCCGACGAGTTCTTCATCGAGTTGACCACCGTCAAAGGGGTGTCACGGACCACCGCAGAGTTTCAGCACCTGCTCAACCATTCCTCGGTGCTAGCCGCGCGCGGCCTCAACATCACTGACGTTCAACGTTATTCGCTGCTGCGCGAAGTCGCCTCCGCCCTGGCGTTTCTTCACAAGCACGGTGTGTGCGTCGGTGATATCTCACCGAAAAACCTGCTGTTCTCGCTGACGCCGCACGAAGCGGTCTACTTCATCGACTGCGACGCCATGCGGATCAACGCCGTCTCGGCACTACCCCAAATGGAAACCCCGGGATGGGACAGTCCTTCTGGCGAGGAACGGGCCACCATCTACACCGACAGCTACAAACTCGGGCTGCTGGCCCTGCGGCTGCTCGCCGGCGACCACGACACCAAAAACCCCCACCACATCCCCGCCACGGCGACCGACCTGTTGCGCCAGATCATCACCGACACCTTGACCAACCAGCCACACCAACGCCCACTACCCGAAGCCTGGACCTACGTGCTCGGCCACGCCATCGAACACGCCCAACACCC
>NZ_LZKJ01000021.1 GCF_001672775.1 Mycobacterium kyorinense
CCACAGGCCACTGATTTCGGAGATCGCCGAGCCGTAGCAGGACGCGGTCGTGTACAGGTCGGTGGCCAACACGTCCCAGGCAGCGGCGGCCGCCAACATCGGTCCCGCGCCCGCGCCGGCGTACATCCGGCCAGAGTTGACTTCCGGCGGTAATGCTCCGTAATCCACTACTTGACGTCCTGGCCTCGTCGGTCGCTACAGCCTGCCGATCTACTCGACCTCGTAGTCACGAATGCGATGCCCTTCCTCGCCATCGGCGACGGCTGCGATCCACTATCTGAGACATAAGTTCACTAATGAAGATATAAGGCGTTCAGAGGCGTCAGCGGTACGCAGTAATGAACTCTTTCTATCTTTAGGTGAACACTCGTCGTTGGTAGTGCACAGTCGGCTCCCGGCCATCTAACGTCGCTAGCGAGCGGCTCGTGAAGGCCGTTGAGACCGAGCACTGAGGAGAAATCAGCGTGGCGTTCGTAGAAACCCAGCCGGAGGTGCTATCCGCTGCGGCTCGCAATTTGGTGGCTATCGGCGCGTCAGTGGCGGCGCAGAATGCGGCTGCGGCGGGCCCGACGACGGGAATAGTGCCGCCGGCAGCCGATGAGATTTCGGCGCTGACGGCGGCACAGTTCGCCACGCATGCCCGGATGTATCAGGCGGCCAGCGTCCAAGCCGCGGCAATTCACGACATGTTCGTGAACATGCACT
>NZ_LZKJ01000022.1 GCF_001672775.1 Mycobacterium kyorinense
GACTTCTACGCGCTGACCCGCCACGAAGACGTGGCGGCCGCATTCAAGGATTTCGAGACCTACTCGTCGGCCCGCGGTTGCGATTTGGCGATGGTGCGTTCGGGCGAGGTGCCCCAGAAATCGATCATCTTCATGGATCCGCCCGACCATCGCCACATGCGCAGCCTGCTCAACAAGGCGTTCACGCCACGGGCCATCCAATCCCAAAAGGAGACCGTCCTAGAGCTGGTCGAGAAGTACCTGAGCGCGGCCAACCCGGACCAGTTCGATGTTGTGCAGGACTTCTCCGGCCCATTCCCCGTCGAGGTCATCACCAGCATGGCCGGAGTGCCGGAGGAATTCCGGCAGCAAGTGCGCCACTGGATCGACACCAGCCTGCACCGTGAACCGGGACAGGTCGGGTGGAGCGAAGCTGGGATGCAGGCCAACCTCGACAGCGCAATGTATTACTTCAGCCTGATCCAGCAGCGGCGCGAGGAGCCGCAGGAGGACATGATCAGCCGGCTCATCGCCGCCGAAATCCCGGGCGATGACGGTCAAATGCGCAAGCTCGACGATATCGAAATCACGGGTTTCGCCGTGCTTTTGGGCGGCGCCGGCGCCGAAACTGTGACCAAGCTGGTTGGCAACGCGGCGGTCATCTTCGCCCGCAACCCGGACCAATGGCAGAAGCTGCTTGATGACCGCAGCAAGGTCCCCGCGGCGGTCGAAGAACTGTTGCGGTACGAAGGGCCGGTCCAATACAACGTCCGCTACACGCTCAAAGAGGCACACGTCAGCGGTGGCACGATTCCTGCCGGCAAGCCGGTGTTCTTGATCGGCGCCGCAGCGAACCGGGATCCCGACGCCTTCACCGACGCGGACACGTTCGACATCGATCGCGACCAGACCGAGGCGCAGCACCTTGGTCTTGGGTACGGGATCCACAGTTGCCTTGGCGCGGCGTTGGCCCGCATGGAAAGCCGGATCGCGCTGGAGAAGCTGCTGGACTTCATGCCCCGCTACGAAGTGAATTGGGATGGCCTGCAACGCGTCCACATGCAAAACGTCGCGGGCTGGCAGAACGTTCCGGTGAAGGTGATTCGGTGAAAGTAGAAGTCGACTACGGATTGTGCGAAAGCAACGGTGTCTGCATGGGCATCAATCCGGAAGTCTTCGATCTCGGCGACGACGACGTGCTGAGAATTCTCAAGCCGGACGTCACGCCGGAGACGGAGGAGGACGTGCGGCAGGCTATCCGCCAGTGTCCGCGTCAGGCGCTCTCGCTCACGGAGTAGTCATCACCCCGACTTGTCGCCGGGATGTGGCATAATCGAACGCATGTTCGATGAAGGTGCTGACCTGCTGGAATGCATGGTGGCGGCGTCGCGGGCCGAAAACCAAGCGGCCGGTCAGCGGCTGGCAGC
>NZ_LZKJ01000023.1 GCF_001672775.1 Mycobacterium kyorinense
CACACCATAGCGGGTCGTGCTAGGCCCGATTGCCCGCCCGTCTGCGGTGACCCATTCGCGATCGGCGCCGTAGGGGCTAGCCTCCCTACTCATTGACGTCCACCCCAGACCGGAGTCCGAGGATCCAACCCGTCCTCCCTACTTGGCAGCAGGAGAGCTGAGTTGAGGTTCACAGTTCACAGACCGCCCTGCGGCGAGGTCTCCCTGTGCTGGTACCGCCCCTACGGCGCCGATCGCGAATGGGTCACCGCAGACGGGCGGGCAATCGGGCCTAGCACGACCCGCTATGGTGTGAGAGCGAACCGCACAAAGTTACCGCTCAGTAACATGCGTGTGTGGTGGCGTAAGACGTGACCCTGGTCCTGCAGTCGACGGCTGCGGGACTCCTTCGAGGAGGACGAACCACACTTATGACGAACATCGTGGTCCTGATCAAGCAGGTCCCAGACACCTGGTCGGAGCGCAAGCTCACCGACGGCGACTACACGCTGGATCGCGAGGCCGCCGACGCCGTGCTGGACGAGATCAACGAGCGCGCCGTCGAAGAGGCGCTGCTCATCCGGGAGAAAGAGGCCGCCGACGGAACCGAGGGCTCGGTGACCGTGCTGACTGCGGGCCCGGAGCGCGCCACCGAAGCGATCCGCAAGGCGCTGTCGATGGGTGCCGACAAGGCCGTCCACCTGCTCGACGACGGGATGCACGGCTCCGACGTCGTGCAGACCGGTTGGGCGCTGGCCCGGGCGCTGGGCACCATCGAGGGCACCGAGCTGGTGATCGCCGGCAACGAGTCCACCGACGGCGTCGGCGGAGCGGTGCCGGCCATCATCGCCGAGTACCTGGGTTTGCCGCAGCTCACCCACCTGCGCAAGTTG
>NZ_LZKJ01000024.1 GCF_001672775.1 Mycobacterium kyorinense
GTGGTGGGCCGATCTCGCCGACCTGGTGATCGAGCGCACCCGCAGCGTCGCAGCCGACGCCACAGACGTGGACGGACTCTGCGGTGTTTAGCGTCGTCAGGCTGATCGACGTAGCCGCTGAGAACCGCGATCATATCCTGGCAGCGTTGCGCAGCGCGGCCTCCCAGACCGGGGCCGAGCGCATGCTGGTGGAGCCGACGCTGCCCGGCTCCCGCAACGGTGGCGACATCCTGATACGTCTGCGGTTCGCCGATCAGCACCAATGGAATTGTGTCGCAGACCAATTCAATCGCGTGCTGGCTGACTCTGCGATAAGCCACATCAACGGGGCCAGCTACGCCGGCAGCCCCGCCAGCACCGATTGGTCAGAGGGTCCAGGCACCGTCTACCGCACACTCTTGCTGCGCGTGACACCTGGTACCGACGACGCCACCCTCGCCCGTTTCGAGGCCGACCTGAAGTTGATGCCCAAATACGTGCGCACCATTACCGCCTGGCAGCTCAGCCACGTCGAACAAGCCACCGGCGCTTCGGGGTGGACGCATGTGTTCGAACAGCAATTCACCGACGTCGAGGGGTTGACCGGCCCGTATCTCATGCATCCGATTCATTGGGCCTACGTGGATCGCTGGTTCGATCCCGAATGCCCTGAGGTCATCGTGCGCGATCGCGTCTGCCACAGCTTCTGCCGGACCGACACGGCGGTACTCGGCTAAGGGCGCGACGGCACTACAGCCCGGCGAGCAAGATATTCGGGTTGGCAGACGTCGGGGGCTCCAACCGGGGCAGCCGCGTCTTGCCGTCGAGGCTGTGCACCGGCAACCCTTGAGACCACGGATAGTGCAGGCTAAACGCCACCAGCCCGGTCCGCTCGGCCGCAGCAAGATGACACATTGCCAGCACGGTTTCAGCCAGGTACTCGACAGGTTCGGTCGGGAACCTATCCGGAATCAGTTCCGCTGCACCGGGAGTACGCACCGCGGTGGACGGGCCGACACAGTTGACGGCGATATTCGCATCAAGCAACTCGGCGGCCAGCCCTTGGCTGAATCGGTGCAACGCCGCCTTTATCGACGCATAGACCACGTCACCGGCGGTCTTGTTGTAGTCGCGATACGGTCGGATCGGGGCCAGCCCGGTCACCGATCCGATGTTGACGATCCAGCCCTCGCCCTGATTGCGCATGTGCGGCACCGCCGCCTTCGTCAACGCGAACGGTGCCCTCAGATAGTGCTCCACCGTCCGGTCGAAGGTCTCCAGCGGCATGTCTTCGACTAGCGAGTAATCGGCGTATCCGGCGTTGTTGACCAGAATGTCGAGCCTTCCGGTGCGATCGACCACCTCGTCGATCAACTGCTCGCGCTGTTCGACGTCCTCGAGGTCGGCGGCGAGGCCCAGTGCACTCCCGCCGGCCCGCTCGATCGATGCCACGGTTTCCCCGATCGTCCCGGGCAGTGCAGCAGCCCTACCGGCGCGCAGCGATGGCGACGGCTCATGGGAGCGCGCCGTCACCACGACGGTGGCGCCTTCGGCGGAAAGCCGTTGGGCGATAGCACGTCCGATGCCACGGCTGCTGCCGGTGACCAACGCCGTTCTGCCGGCCAAGAGTTGGGTCATCGCAGCTCGAAGTGCTCCTCGATCGGCGCGCGGTGCTCCTCCCACCAGTCGATCATTCGGAGCGGATTGGCCACCACCACGCGCCCGGACTCCACGCGGTAGTAGGTATGTGCGGTCGGGGTGTGCCGCCAGACCAACCCCTCCATCACGTCGTCGAGCCGCGCGACATAGTCCTCGTACGCCTCGCGGGTCGGCTCCATGCACCGCGCACCGCGCAAGGCCATCAGTTGCAGGCACTCCATGATGTAGTGCACGGCCACCTCGACCCCGAAGTTGTGCCCGCCGCCGTGGCCCGGGCTGCCGTTGGGATGCGATGTGATGAACAGGTTCGGAAAGCCGGGCACCGTGCCGCCGCGATAGCTACGCGGGGTGCCCGCCCATTCGTCGGCCAGGGACCGCCCGTCGCGCCCACGGATGTCGATCGTGGACAGGAAGTCGAGATAATAACCCGTGGCGTAGACAATTACGTCAAGCTCAACCTCGCATCCGTCCTCGGTGAGAATCCCGTTGGGTGTGACCCGCACCGGTTCGCTGGCTTCGACGTCGACGTGGGGGCGGGCGAGCGCGGCATAGTAACCGCCGGGGTCGCGGATGATGCGCTTACCGTACGGGGCGAAGTCAGGGGTGACCTTTTTTGCCAACTCGCTACCCGCACCGAAGGTGCGGTCGATGTAGTCCAGGCAATACCGCAGGAGCACATCGTTGGCGGGTGAGATCGACAGGTGCGAGGCCGACCACTCGTCGTCCACCTGGATGACCGGATAGTTGTTGTCGGCTGTCGACCAATACGACTTCAGCCGAATCCAATTCGCGTAGTGCGGCACATGCCGGGCCAGCCAGCGCTGGTAGTCAGGCACGTCGTCGGATGACCGGCGGCGCGGCGCCACCCAGTGTGGCTGGCGCTGGAACACGGTGAGGTGCTCGACGTCGTCGACAACCGAGTCGACGATCTGCACCGCCGTGCAGCCGGCACCGATCACCGCGAGCCGCTTGCCGCCCAGCTCGAGTTCGGGATCCCACTGCGCCGAATGAATGCTGATGCCGCCGAATGTGTCTCGACCTTCAAGCTCCGGGAATCGGGGCCTGTTGAGGTAGCCGGCGGCGGTAATGACCACCGCCGCGTGGCTGACGGCGCGAGTGCCGTCGGCCGAGCGAGTATGAATCTGCCAGTGCAGCTGCTCGTCATCCCACCACAGCGCCTCGACCTCGGTGTTGAACCGTGTGTTGTCACGGATTTTGTACTTGCCGGCGACGGCCTGCAGGTAGGCCTGGTACTCCCACCCCATCGGGTAGTAGCTGGACCAGTCGGGGTTGAGTTCGCAGGACAGCGAGTAATAGGTGGATGGCGTATCCACCCCGATCCCCGGGTATGTGGTGGTAAACCAGGTGCCGCCGACCTCTGGGTGGCGCTCATAAATCTCGTAGTCGACGCCGGCGTCGGCCGCTGCGATCGCGGCCGCAATGCCGGCCAAGCCGCAACCGACGATCGCAACCTTGGTCGCCGACGGAATCGGGACCGTGCGCGGCAATACCGGGCGGGACTTGTGAAAACCACCCTGTTCCAACAGCATCGGTACCTCACGGTCGTTGACCGCCACGCCCAGCCCGATGGGTGCTGTCCGCGCGAACAGCGCAGGATCGTCATGGGCGACCGCGCCGGCAGGCGCCGATACTCCCGTCAGGATGTCGACCAGCGCGTCGACGAGGGCCGCGGCGGTCTGCGGATCGGTGACACCGGCTTGTTCGGGCGGATCGGGCAGGTGGGAGATCGCCGGCCCGAACTTGTCGACGATCCCGGGATCACCGCTTAGTTGCGCCAACACGGCGACCAGCACGCCAGGATCGGCTTGCTCCAGGTTGGCCTGCAGCTCGGCGGCCATGGATTGGCTAAGCATGTCGACGCCAGTATCAGCTGATCTCGGTTGCCCAGCTCCGGTTGTGTCTACTGAGCGGGAAGCCTTTCGCGCCGGCGCGGATGATGTTCCACTGACCGGTCAACAACGATTCCGTCGCCACCGAGTAGCGGCTTGACTGAAGAATTGTGAGCAACGACATCCCGCTGGCCGAGCTGCAAGAATTCATCGCCGAGTTCTGGTACCACTACGACGCGGCGCACTACGACGAGCTGGCGGCGCGATATGCCGATAACGTCCGGTACCTGACTCGAAGCGATTCAGGCGCCAGTCCTTTCGAAGAACTGATGTCACCGGAGCTGCACGGCCGCGACGCGGTGATGGAGTGGCTGACCGATCATCGCCGGCAAAGCCCGTACCCGCTGCGCCATCACGCGACCAACGTGCACCGCGCCGGCACCGACGGCGAGATAACCCGCGCGCGCTTCTACATATTCGTCAACCAGATTGCGAACTTCGTTCCCTTCGCGGTGTCCAGTGGGGTAGCCCACGTCGCTGTGCGGCGCTGCGCCAACGGGCTGGAGTTCACCGAGATGGACATCGTCCTGGACACCACCGACTCGGTTCCGCTGTCGGAGGCCACCGTCGTCAGCGCTGCCGGTCCTTAACCGGTGGACGCCAGGGAAGCATTTTTCGGCGGCGTGGCCGTCATCACTGGTGGCGGCGCGGGAATCGGTGCCGGACTGGCACGGCATGCCAACCGGCTGGGGATGATCGTGCTGCTGGCCGACGTCGATGCTGCCGCAATCGCCGCGCTGCGAGAAGAGATCTGCGCTGCCGGTGGATCAGCCCACGACGTGGTATGCGACGTGCGCGATCCCGAGGCAGTACAGCAGCTTGCCGAACGGGCTTATCGCGACTTCGGACCGGTGCGCCTGCTGGTCAACAATGCCGGGGTCGAACAATTCGGATATCTGTGGGACACGCCGCTGCCGAACTGGCAGCGTGTCGTCGACGTCAACATCAGTGGGGTCTTTCACGGTGTGCGTGCGTTTTTGCCGAAGATGCTGGCCACGCCGGGACCCGCGTGGGTGTGGAACCTGTCGTCGATCGGCGGGGTCGCGACCGTGCCACTGCAGGCGCCCTACATCATGAGCAAGCATGCGGTGCTTGCGCTCACCGAATGCCTGCGGTTAGAGGTGCAGTTGGCCGGACACGACAATCACGTCCACGTACAAGCGGTGCTGCCAGGCGCGGTGGTCTCCAACATCTTTGAGTCTGCCGGCGGAGTCGACGACGGCGACGTGGCGGCCGCAGAGTCGCAGCGTTCGGCCATGCTGGACATCAAAGCCGACGCCATGGACGCCATGGCCGCTGCCGAAGCACTGTTCGACCAGGCCGCCGAAGGACGCTTCTACCTTCTCACCCAACCCGAGTATGTCGGCTCGGCGATGGCCGAGCGCGCCGAAACCCTTGTCTCCCAGCGACCGCCTGCGTTACGTCCACGCCGATTCGACCCCGCAGAACAGTGAACCTAGATCCCGACGCTGCCGCACGCGTCGCCTCGTTCGGGCCGATTCCACCGATGCGCGAACGTGGTCTGCGCGCCGTGCGGGAAGCGATCGAATCGGCGCCCCTTCCCGGCGATATGCCGACAATGGCGGCCATCGAGGACGCTGCGGCACCCGGCCTCGGCGGACCGATCCCGTTACGCATCTACCGTCCGAGCCATGCAGCCGACGCGCCGGTGCTGCTGTATTTCCACGGTGGCGGAATGGTTCTCGGCTCCAACCATTCGTTCGAGCCGCTGGCACGCACGCTGGCCGCCGAGAGCAATGCCACAGTGGTCGCCGTTGACTATCGGCTTGCGCCCGAAAATCCTTCGCCCGCACAGTTTGACGACGCCTACTGTGCCACCACGTGGGTTGCCGAAAACGCCAAGCGACTCGACGTTGATCCGACTCGGCTTGCGGTGGTCGGTGACAGCGCCGGCGGCTCATTGGCGGCCGCCGTGGCGTTGGCCGCCCGCGACCGTGGCGGCCCGGTGATCTGTTGTCAGGTGTTGCTGTACCCGGGCCTGGACCGCGACATGAGGACGCCGTCGATCAGGGCGCTTGCCGACGCCCCGATGCTTTCGCTCGATGACATCAGCTACATGCACGAGCTGGCCGACCGAGGTGCCGGCACAGGCGACGACGCGTATCGGGTGCCTGCAGATGTCACTGACCTTTCCGGGCTGCCGCCGGCGATCATGGTCACC
>NZ_LZKJ01000025.1 GCF_001672775.1 Mycobacterium kyorinense
CCCATCCGTGGACCTATTGGCATGAGCATGACATTCCGGTGACGATGAGCGATTTGCGATTCATGCGGTTCATCAGCTTCATCCGCAAAGAGATCTATCCCGGCGGCCGCTTGCCGCAGGTCGACATCGTCGACAAGTACTCCACCGAGGCTGGTTTCGACATCACCCGGCACCACTTCATCGGCAAGAACTACGTCCGCACCCTGGACACCTGGGCCAAGGCACTCGAGGCGCACAAGGACCAGGCGATCGAGCTCAAGGGCGAGCAGATGTACGAACGCTTCATGCGCTACCTGACCGGTTGCGCCGACTTTATGCGGCGGGGAATCACCGACGTCGCGCAATTCACGCTGACCAAGTAGCAAAGGTCGCGCGCGGCAAAGCGCAAGACCAGCCGGCGTGCGCCGACGGCAAATGACCGTTAGGCGGCGTTCTTTTCCATGGTGAACTGGCAGACGTTGGTGTAGCCGTCGCGGAACAGCTCGCGGCATCCGGTCAGGTACTTGATGAACGTCTCGTACA
>NZ_LZKJ01000026.1 GCF_001672775.1 Mycobacterium kyorinense
GTCGAAGAAAGCGGCAGGCCACGGGGTTTCGTGATGCCAGCCATCCCCGCTCAGTTTTTCATCGACCTGACCACCGTTGGTGGCGTGTCAAGGACCCCCGCCGAATTCCAGCATCTGCTCAATCATGTTTCGGTGTTGTCTGCCCGAGGCGTCAAACTCGATGACGTTCAACGTTATTCGCTGCTGCGCGAAGTCGCCTCCGCCCTGGCGTTTCTTCACAAGCACGGTGTGTGCGTCGGTGATATCTCACCGAAAAACCTGCTGTTCTCGCTGACGCCGCACGAAGCGGTCTACTTCATCGACTGCGACGCCATGCGGATCAACGCCGTCTCGGCACTACCCCAAATGGAAACCCCGGGATGGGACAGTCCTTCTGGCGAGGAACGGGCCACCATCTACACCGACAGCTACAAACTCGGGCTGCTGGCCCTGCGGCTGCTCGCCGGCGACCACGACACCAAAAACCCCCACCACATCCCCGCCACGGCGACCGACCTGTTGCGCCAGATCATCACCGACACCTTGACCAACCAGCCACACCAACGCCCACTACCCGAAGCCTGGACCTACGTGCTCGGCCACGCCATCGAACACGCCCAACACCAAACAAAAATGGGAGCAGCCAACACACCACCGACAAGCGTCGCCCTCGA
>NZ_LZKJ01000027.1 GCF_001672775.1 Mycobacterium kyorinense
TCGAGGACCGGCCGGAGTGGTGCTCGTCGGTGGTGGCGGCGGTGGCGGAGCAGCTGCCGGCGGCGGCTCCGGTACCGCCCACCAGTGAGCCTCCGCCGCCGCCACCGCCCACCAGCGAGGCTCCGCCGCCTCCTGCGCCGGAACCGGCCCCGGCACCGGAGCCGCCGCCGGCAGCTGCTCCGCCACCGCCGCCACCACCGACGAGCACCACTCCGGCCGGTCCTCGACAGGTCACGTATTCGGTGACCGGTACCAAGGCGCCCGGGGACATCATCTCGGTGACCTACATCGATGCCTCTGGCCGGCGGCGCACCCAGCACAACGTCTATATCCCGTGGTCGATCACCGTCACGCCGATCTCGCAGTCTGAAGTCGGCTCAGTGGAGGCGTCAAGCCTTTTCCGGGTCAGCAGGCTCAACTGCACGATCACCACCAGCGACGGAGCGGTGCTGTCGTCGAACGAAAACAACGCACCGCAGACGAACTGCTGATGGTCAACAGATATTCGGACAGCCGAGGCGGGTGGACTATGGCGTCGTCGACCACGGCCGATCGCGTTCTAGTCGGGGTTTGCGCCGCGGTCTGGCTGGTGCTCATCGGCGTCAGCGTGGCCGCCACGGTCGCGCTCATCGACCTGGGACGGGGTTTTCACGAGACGGCGGGTAACCCGCACACCTCGTCGGTGCTGTACGCCATCATCGTCATTTCGGCGCTGATCATCGTCGGGGCGATCCCGGTGCTACTGCGTGCTCGACGCACGACTCGGGCGGTGCCCGCGGCCCAGTCGGGGCACATCTCGGCGCGTGCCGCGGCTGGACCCCCGGTCAGGCCGGGCTATCCGCAGGCCCGCGGCTTCGACGGCCAGACGGAACGGTTGACCGCGCTGCGGTCGGTCAGCGCGTTGACGGACGCGACAGTAGACCGCGTCTGGTTGCGCGGCACCGTCGAACTGGTGACCGCGATGGGGGTTGCGCTGGTCGCCGTCGCGACGGCGACGTACCTGATGGCCATCGGGCATCAGGCCGCGGCCTGGACGGCGTACGTGATCGCCGGCATCGTGACGGTGGCCATGCCGGTGATCCCATGGCGCCACGTGCGGCAGCTCCGCCACATGCTCGCCGACCACTGATTACGCAGAACCGCCGCCGCCAAACTTCCGCCCCGGACACGTTCGAGGCGTTGACGCGCGGGGACACGACGAGGGGCGGCCACCAGCCACCTCAACCCGCGGTCATGGGACCGGGGCCAGCGCGGAGCTAGTGCTCGTGCTCGCCGTCGCGGGAACCGTTGGTGCTGTCTTGGTGCTCGCGAAGCGCGGTGAGGGCACGTTGCTCGCCGGCATGCGCCGCTTCCCGTAGCGCGGCATCTTCGGACGCCGGGTCGGCGAATAGCAGGCTGCCCGAGCCGGGGGAGCCGGCCGAGCCGAGCTTGTTCATCTTGTTGGGAACCGGCGCGCCCTGGTATTCCAGGGGTATCGGGTGGCCATGGCTGTCGACCGGGCCAAGCGGCTGGTGCAACTCGATGTAGGCACCATGCGGCAAACGCTTGATGATGCCGGTCTCGATGCCATGCTCGAGCACCGCACGGTCGCTGCGCTGCAAGCCGATACACCACCGGTACGTGACGAAGTAGATGATCGGCGGAAGCACCACCATCCCGATGCGTCCGATCCATGTCGTCGCGTTCAACGAGATGTGGAATTTCCAGGCGATGATGTCGTTCATCGCCGCCAGGGTCAGCACCATGTAGAACGCGATCGCCATCGCGCCGATCGCCGTACGGACCGGGGCGTCCCGCGGGCGCTGCAGCAGGTTGTGGTGCGCGTAGTCGCCCGTGAACCTTTTCTCCAGGAACGGGTAGATGGTCAGCAGCACGAATACCAAGCCCATGATCAGCGCCACGCCGACCGGGCCGGGAATGGTGTGGTGCCAGAAGTAAAACTCCCAGGCCGGCCAGAGCCGGGCCAGGCCTTCTGTCCACATCATGTAGAAGTCCGGCTGGCTACCCGCCGACACCTGAGATGGCTTGTAGGGCCCCAGGTTCCAGATCGGGTTGATCTGCAGCAAGCCGCCCATCAAGCCCAGGATGGCGGTAGTCAGCGCGAAGAAGGCGCCAGACTTGACCGCGAACACCGGCATGACCCGCACCCCGACGACGTTCTTCTCGGTGCGGCCGGGTCCGGGGAACTGGGTGTGCTTCTGGAACCAGACCAGCGCCAGGTGCGCCCCGATAAGCGCCAGAATGATGCCCGGGATCAGCAGGATGTGCAGCGCGTACAGCCGCGGAATGAGGATGTTGCCGGGGAAGTCGCCGCCCATCAAGGCCCAATGCAGCCAGGTTCCGATCACCGGCATACCCAGCGTGATCGACGACAGCGCCGCGCGAAGTCCGATACCCGACAGCAAGTCGTCGGGCAGCGAGTAGCCGAAGTAGCCCTCGAACATGGCCAGGATCAGCAGCAGCGAACCGATGACCCAGTTGGCTTCCCGGGGCCGGCGGAACGCGCCGGTGAAGAAGATGCGGGCCAGGTGCACCATGATCGCCGCGGCGAACATCAGGGCCGCCCAGTGGTGGATCTGGCGCACGAACAAGCCGCCGCGAATTTCGAAGGAAATGTTGAGCGCGGATTCGTAGGCCCGCGACATCTCCACCCCGCGCAGCGGCTGGTAGACGCCGTTGTAGGTGACCTCCGTCATGGAGGGGTCGAAGAACAACGTCAGGTACACGCCGGTGAGCAGCAGAACGATGAAGCTGTACAACGCGATTTCGCCGAGCAGGAACGACCAGTGGGTGGGGAAGACCTTGTTGAGCTGGCGCCGCACTGCGGCCGACGGGTGATACCGGGTATCGATGTCCTGCGCCTGACGGGCGAGGGTATTGCCAATATCGATTTTCGGACTCATGAGGTGCGCTCCCAAAATGCCGGCCCGACTGGTTCGATGAAGTCGCCGTTGGCGACCAGGTACCCGTTGCTGTCAATGGTGATGGGCAGCTGCGCGAGCGCACGCGCCGCCGGACCGAAAATCGGCTTGGCGTACTGCAACGCGTCGAATTGCGACTGATGGCACGGGCACAGAATGCGGTAGGACTGCTGCTCGTAAAGCGATGAGGGACAACCCAAATGCGAGCAGACCTTGGTGTAGGCGAAGAACTCGCCGAAGTTGAAGCTCTCCTGACCCTTGCGCTTGGTCACCCGCGACATGTCACCGGGTTTGAGGCGGATCAGCATCACCGGGTTACGCACACCCATCATGATCTTGCGCAGCTGTTCACGTGACTCGTGGGTGATGCCGTCGCCGTCAGATTCCCGCCACGGGAAGACGGTTTCCATTCCGCCGGCGTCGATATCTTCCGGACGCATCCGGACGAACGGTGAGCCCAGATGCTCACCGGTAGCACGGGCCAGATAGATGGTCTCGCCGTGATAGCGCGGGGTCCAACCCGAGGTCCACAGCACAGCTTTTTTACCGTCGGCGGTCTGCACGACCGGTTTCCACGGATTTTTGATCAGCCCGCCGATAAATGCGACCAGAGTGCCGAGCCCGAAAGCCCCCAGGCTCAAGCCCAATGACATTCCGATCAGCTTGCGACGCCGCAGGGTCGAGCCCTCGAAAGCGTCGGTCAAATTGGCGACCACTGTCTTGCGGTGGATCTCCGGGGAGTCGCCGTCGTGGCGCTCCTGGATCGAAATCTCTTCGGGGATAAACCGTTTCTGGAACAGCACCGCTCCGACTGCGATCGCGAGGATGGACAGCCCGAATGTTAGACCGTAGAGCGGGGTGGTCAGCGAGTACAAGAAGCTGCCTTCAGCCTCCATCGGCTTGTACTCCCACGGCCAGAACAGGAAAACCAGCAGCAACGCCAGCCCGAAACCGCCACCGGCCAAGAACCACAACGCGATTCCGCGGTCGGCACGCTTCTCGGCCTTGGTCCCTGCGACCGGCCAACGAGATTCCTTGTAAACCGTTTCGACACCGTCGAGTCGGCCACCGAGCTCGACGAGTTCCTCACGCGACATCGCGTTCAGTTCGGCGTCGCTGGGCTGGCCCGGAGCACCCTTCTGGCCGGGGGTGTCGGTGCCCTTGCCCTCTCCGCTGAGCCCGTCGCTCATGATCGCGCCCCAATCCACAACGCCGTACCGATCACGGCAACCATCCCGATGATCCACATCGCCATACCTTCGGGGGCCGGTCCGAAGCCGCCCAGACCGTAGCCGCCCGGTTGCCGTTCTTCGCTGACGGTTTTCACATAGGCGATGATGTCCTTCTTGGCCTCGAAGGACAGCTGACGGTCAGAGAACTTGGGCATATTCTGCGGCCCGGTCAGCATCGCGGTGAGAATCTGCTGCTCATTGGCCGGCTCGAGGTCCGGGGCGTATTTCCCTGACGACAATGCGCCGCCTTTACCGGTGAAGTTGTGGCAGGACGCGCAGTTGAGCCGGAACAAGTCGCCGCCGCGGCCCAGGTCGTAACCGCGCAGGGATTGCATCGCCGGGCTGCCGTCCAGCGTGCGCACCACCGTGGGGCCGCCGCCGTTGGCCTGGACGTAGGCGCCCAGCGCGTCGATCTGTCCGCCGTCGAAGATCGGTTCCTTACGGGGTGCCTGCGCTTCACCGCGTGCGGCGGGCATCCGTCCCGTCGACACCTGGAAGTAGACGGCCGCCTCACCGACGCCGATCAGGCTCGGGCCGCGATCGGGCACACCCTGCAGATTGGCGCCATGACACGTCACGCAGGAGGTGTCGAACAGCTGCTTGCCGGTGCGCAGCAGCGCCGAGGAAGACTCGTCGGCGACGGCCACCTGGGGAGTGGGGGTCAGCACCGCGGCCAGCCCGCCAGCCACCGCCAGCGCCATCAACAGCAGCAGTCCAGCCGACAACCGGCGACGAAGCCGCCGTCGCGAGCGATTACTCCCCAGTGTCTTCAAGCGAACACTCCTGTTCGTTGGCCGGCTGGTCATCGGATGAAGTAGATCGTGGCGAACAGCGCAATCCAGACGATGTCGACGAAGTGCCAGTAATAGGAGACGACGATCGACGCGGTCGCCTGCGCCGGCGTGAACTTGCTCATCGTGGTGCGGGCCAGCAGGAAAAGGAAGGCAATCAGCCCGCCGATGACGTGGAGTCCGTGGAAGCCGGTGGCGAGATAGAAGACGCTGCCGTAGGCGCTGCCGGGAATCGTGGTGCCGTGACCCATCAGGTGGTAGTACTCGTATGCCTGACCCAGGACGAAGAACAGCCCCATCAAAAACGTGACGACATACCAGCGGCGCAGCCCGAAGACGTCGCCGCGCTCGGCGGCGAAAACACCCATCTGGCAGGTGAACGACGAGGCGATCAGCACCAATGTGACCGGAACCGCCTGGTAGAGGTTCAATTCCGTCGGCGGAGGCGGCCAATCACCGCCGGCCTGAGCGCGCGCTGTGAAGTACATCGCAAACAACCCAGCAAAGAACATCAGTTCGCTGGAAAGCCACACTATGGTGCCGACACTGACCATGTTGGGCCGGTTGAGCGAATGCACGCGCGCCGTGATAGCAGTACCCGAGGTCCCTACCGCACTCGTCACATCCGCAAGTATGACGCTTTGTAGTTGTCGAACTCCACCCGGGGCGGTAATTGGCGAGTCGTTCGGCTGCGCCGCGCTTGCGATCGCCCTGGGTTTGGTGGGGCGACCCGCGGCGCCCGGCTGCGCCGCGCTTGCGATCGCCCTGTGGGACCATCGGCGCGTGGCGGAGTCATCTTCCGGGTCGTCCTGGCCGCGGGTACTGGCCGGTCTGATGGCCGGGGAGAACCTGGCGCGCGGACAGGCCGCCTGGGCGATGGAGCAGATCATGACCGGCGCCGCCACGCCGTCCCAGATCGCGGCGTTCGCGGTGGCGGTGACGATGAAGGTGCCCACCGCCGCGGAGGTCAGCGAACTGGCTGAGGTCATGCTGCACCACGCCCATCGGCTGCCCGTTGACGAGATCGGTACCGACACCGTCGATGTGGTCGGGACCGGCGGCGACGGCGTATCCACCGTCAACCTGTCCACGATGGCTGCGATCGTGGTGGCCGCCGCGGGCCTACCGGTGGTCAAGCACGGCAATCGGGCGGCTTCGTCGCTGTCCGGCGGCGCCGACACGCTCGAGGCGCTGGGCGTGCGCATCGACCTGAGCCCCGCGCAGGTGGCCCGCAGCGTCGCCGAAGTTGGGATCGGGTTCTGCTTTGCGCCGCAGTTTCACCCGTCGTATCGGCATGCGTCGACGGTGCGACGCGAGGTCGGTGTCCCCACGGTCTTCAATCTGCTTGGGCCGCTGACGAATCCGGGTAGTCCGCGAGCAGGGTTGATCGGCTGCGCGTTCGCCGATCTGGCCGAGGTGATGGCCGGGGTGTTCGCCGCCCGGCGCTCCAGCGTCCTGGTGGTGCACGGTGACGACGGGCTCGACGAGTTGACCACGACAACCACAAGCACGATCTGGCGGGTGCAGGCCGGCACGGTGGACAAGCTGACGTTCGACCCCGCCGGGTTCGGCTTCGCGCGCGCGGAACTCGACGAGCTGCTTGGCGGCGATGCGGCGGCCAACGCGGCCGAGGCCCGTTCGGTGCTGGCCGGCACCAAGGGCCCGGTGCGAGATGCCGTGGTGCTCAACGCCGCCGGCGCGATCGTGGCTCATACCGGGCTATCCAGCCGCGCCGAGTGGCTGCCGGCGTGGGAAGACGGGCTGAGCCGCGCCGCCGCCGCCATCGACAGCGGTGCGGCCGAACAGCTGCTCGCGCGATGGGTGCGGTTCGGTCAGCAGATCTGAATCGGCGACGGCCTGCTCGGCAGCAGCCCGTGCCGAGCGCGCCGAAGCCGCCCACGCAACCCACGGTCCGGCAGACCTCAACGGCGAACACCAGCCCGCGGCAGTATCCACGATGCGCACTCCCGGCGCGTCGAGCCAGCGCGCGAGCAACGCGGTCTCCTCGACCAGCGCTCCGCCCAGCGGGGCCGACTCCGGCAGGATCACCTGCGCGCCCGCGCGCAACGCGTCGACGACGGGCATCGGCGGTACGCCGCGGGCCGCAATGCCGGCTGCCGCCAGTTGCCCGTGACGGATGACGACGAGCTGCCAGCCGCCCTGCCCGTCGGGTGCGGCGGCCACCAACTCGGCCAGCGCTGCCAGCGACCGCAGGCGTTGGCCACGCCAGAGCACCTCGACGGCCGCACCGGTGTGGTCGCGTAGCCGCGCGGCGCTTTCGTAGCGGCGCCGCTCGGCCAGGGCGGTGATCTGGGCAATCGCGGCTTCCAGCGCAGTGTTATCGCTCCCGTCGATCAACGCGGCGGCGCGCTGCGCCGCGGGCCCGTATTCGGCGGCGGTCAGCTCGCGACCGGCCGGACACGGTGACACTTCCCGCAGCGGACACGCCGGGCCGTGCAGCGCCGAACGGGCCAGCCGGGCGGTGCAGGTGCGCACCCCGGTGAACCGGGCCAGCAGCGCCGCGGTGTCGGCGGCGTCGGCCCGGGAACGAAACGGCCCGACGGCACGCTGGTGTCGCGGTGCGCGCACCACCGCGAAGCGGGGGAACGCCTCGTCGGTCAATACCACCCACCACCACCGGTGCGGGAATCTCGAGCGACGGTTATACGGCGGGGCGTGCGCGGCCAACATCCGCAGTTCGCGCACACCGGCTTCCAGAGCGTGTGCGCATACGACGTGATCGACGGCGCTGGCCAGCGCGACCATCTCCTTGGTGCGGCCGCGCGGGTCGGAGCCGTTGAAGTACTGGGCGACCCTGCGCCGCAAGTCGGTTGCGGTGCCGACGTAGAGCACCTCGCCGGACGGCCCGCGAAACAGGTAGACGCCCGGCCGGTGCGGCAGGCCCTGCGCCAGCACTCGCTTGCGGCGCTGAGCCGTCGTCACACCGGGCAGATAGGACCGCAACTCGGGGTAGGTGTGCACCCCTTGGTTGCCCACCCGCTCGATCAGCGCGTGTAGTACCTCGACGGTGGCGCGGGCGTCGTCGAGCGCCCGGTGGGTGGGCTCATTGGCGACGGCGAAGAGCCGCGCCAACGCGGCCAGACGCACGCTGGGGGCTTCCTCGCGGGTGAGCACCCGACGGGCCAGCCGGACCGTGCACAGCACCTGCGGCCGGGGCCAGGGGATCCCGCACCGATCGGCGGCGGCACGCAGGAAGCCCACGTCGAATCCGGCGTTGTGGGCGACCAGCACCGAGCCGCGGGCGAATTCGAGAAACATCGGCAGCACCGCGCGGATCGTCGGCGCATCACACACCATCGCGGTGGTGATCCCGGTGAGTCGCACGATCTGTGGCGGAATGCTGCGCTGCGGGTCGACCAGAGTGGCGAACTCGCCCAGTACGGCGCCGCCGCGAACCTTGACCGCTCCGATCTCGGTGATCGTGTCGGCTGTCGCTCGCCCGCCGGTGGTTTCCAGGTCGACGACGACGAAGGTGGTCTCGCGCAGTGACACGTCCTTGAGCGCGTCGAGGCCGGCGAAGCTCAGCTGCTCGGGGGCGGGCACACCCATGGCCGAGACGTTAGGCAGCGCCACCGACAGCCGGCGGACCCGGTGCGGCGCGTCGGGCGCGATCACCGCGGCGAAACCTTGTCGGTGGTGGCCGCTAGCCTGCGGGCAGATCGATTGACCAGAGCGAAAGGACCAGCCAGATGGCAGAAACCGCCAGGCCCGACGGCCCGGCCGGGCCGCCAGGACCGATGATCATCGACTGCGACGATTGCGCAGTCCGCGGACCGGGATGCCGTGACTGCGTCGTCAGCGTGCTACTCGGGGTACCGGAAACTTTGCTGGCCGATGAGCGGGCCGCCTTGGAGGTACTCGCCGACGCAGGTATGGCGCCCAGGCTGCGGCTGGTCCCCATCCATCGACCCGGGGTGGCCTGACGGCCGTCAAAATCTTGGCGATTTCTTAATGTTCCACTGTTGGACAATGCCTATACCGTTTCGTAACCTGTCTGAGACCTAAAGCAAATTCGACGTCTTGTCGACGGGTTTGAAGGATACGAAATTTTGGGGTCGGGGCATGACGGTAGACGCTGGGCTGGACGCACCCACAAGCGATTTGCCGTCGCCGCGATAGCGGGCTTTATCACCATCTTTTCCGGCGCGGTCACCGGCAATGTGCTGGCCGATCCGGCCGATGACGCCATGGCAAAGCTCAACGAGCTGTCCCGTCAGGCCGAACAGACGACCGAGGCGATGCACAGCGCCCAGCTCGACCTCAACGACAAACTGGCTGCGCAGCGCGCCGCGGACAAGAGGCACGCCGACGACCAGGCCGCCGCGGAAGCCACCAAAGCCCGTTTGGCTACCTTCCAGGCCGGTGTCAACAAGTTTGCTGCCGCGATGTATATGGGCGGTCGAACCGACGGCATGGACGCGATCCTGACCGCCGAATCGCCCCAACAGTTGATCGGCAAGCTGGCCGTGCAGCGGGTGATCGCCACCGAGATGTCCGCGCAGATGGCCAGTTACCGGGTAGCGGGCGCCCAGGCCGTCAAAGCCGAGCAGGCGTCGGCGAAATCAGCGGCAGACGCCAAGACCGCCGCCGAGCAGGCCGCCGCTGTGCGGGCCAGTCTGCAGTCCAAGCAAAGTCAGCTGCAGGTGCAGATCGCTGTCGTCAAGTCGCAGTACCTGTCTTTGTCGCCGGGGCAGCGCACCGCACTGGCCGCACCCGGGCCGGCCCCGCAGCCCGCTGCGCTGGCAGCCGCCGCCCCCGCACCCGAAGCCTTGCCGCCCGGTGGTGGGCCCGGCGCAGAGGCGCCCGAGGCGTTTCCCGGCGGGGTGCCGGGCAGCGGCCAAGGGGCGACGGCCGTACAGGCCGCGTTGACCCAGGTCGGCGCGCCGTACTCGTGGGGTGGCGCCGCGCCCGGGGGCTTTGACTGTTCGGGCTTGGTGATGTGGGCCTTCCAGCAGGCCGGCATCGCGCTGCCGCACTCCAGCCAGGCGTTGGCCCACGGCGGGCAGCCCGTTGCGCTGTCGGACCTACAGCCCGGTGACGTGCTCACCTTTTACTCCGACGCATCGCACGCCGGCATCTACGTCGGCGACGGCCTGATGGTCCATTCCTCCACCTACGGTCAGCCGGTGCGGGTGGTGCCGATGACCTCGTCCGGCCCGATTTACAACGCTCGCCGTTACTGACGCCCAGCCCCAACGGCGGTGGCCGTCGATACTGCTGGCCTCCACCCTTGCCGCGGAGTTGGTCTTGGCCGCAGTGCTGCTGATCGGCGCTCCGCGCGTTGCCCCTGCCGCGGGGCCGCTCACCGTCGACGGGCGCACTATCCGGTTGGTCAACCTCGGCGGGCCGGACACCGAGTCGCTGCTGAGACGCGTCGCGGCGAACATTGGTACGGCTGTCGAAGCGGTCCAGACGTTCTGGGGTGCCGACTGGCCGCGCGAGATCACGATCGTGGGCACCGGCTCGCAGCAGCAGTTCGCGACTGAGGCCGGCGGGTCAGCCGCGCAGTGGGCCGACATTGCGGCGATCGCCGTCGCCGACCAGGTCGATCCGGCCCGCCGGGTCGCCGTCGGCCAGCGGATCGTCTTCGCGCCGGGCGCAGCCGGAATGAGCGAATCCGCACTACGAATTGTGTTGAGCCATGAGCTTTTCCACTACGCCACCCGCGCAGCCACCGCGCTGGACGCGCCGCGCTGGCTGACCGAGGGCGTGGCTGACTTTGTGGCACGACCGCCCACCGCGGTGCCCGCGGGCACACCGTTGCCCACCGCTGTGCCATCCGATGCCGAGCTCGACACCCCCGGGCCGCAGCGCTCACTGGCCTATGACCGGGCATGGTGGTTCGCCCGTTTCGTCGCCGACAGCTACGGGACGGCGACCCTGGCTGGGTTCTACCGGACCGCGTGCGGTGTTAAGCATGTCGACCTGCCCACCGCCGTGCGTGACATGCTCGGCACCGACATGGCCGGCCTCGTTGCCCACTGGCAGCAGTGGCTGACCCGCTCGTCCTGACGCCGGGCTAGCCTACCCAGGTGTCCCGGGTCCTGCTGGTAACCAACGACTTTCCTCCTCGACGCGGCGGCATCCAGTCCTACCTGGGTGAGCTTGTGGATCGGATCGCCGGTTCCGGGACGCACGAGGTGACGGTCTACGCGCCACAGTGGAAGGGCGCCGACGTCTTCGACGCCCGCGCGACCTACCAGGTGGTGCGCCATCCTGGCACGCTGATGCTGCCGGGTCCCACCGTTGACACCCGCATGCGCCAGCTGATCGCAGACCAGCGCATCGACACTGTCTGGTTCGGAGCGGCCGCACCGCTGGGGCTGCTGGCGCAGCGCGCCCGGGGGGCGGGCGCCGCCCGGGTGCTGGCCAGCACGCACGGCCATGAAGTGGGCTGGTCCATGCTTCCACTGGCGCGGTCGGTGCTGCGCCGCATCGGTGACGGCACCGACGTGGTCACCTTCGTCAGCCGATACACCCGGGAACGGTTCGCCTCGGCGTTCGGCCCGGCTGCGTCGTTGGAGCACCTGCCGCCCGGGGTGGACACCGACCGGTTCTGTCCCGATCCCGCCGCGCGCATCGAGCTGCGTGCCCGCTACCGGCTGGGTCAGCGACCCACTGTCGTGTGTTTGTCTCGGCTGGTCCCGCGCAAGGGCCAGGACATGCTGATCCGCGCGCTGCCGCAAATCCGGCGGCGCGTCGACGGCGCGGCGCTGGTGATTGCCGGCGGCGGCCCGCATTTGACGGCGCTGCGCCGGTTGGCGGACGGCTGCGGGGTGGCCGAACACGTCACGTTCACCGGCGGAGTGGCCGCCGACGAGTTACCCGCCCATCACGCGATGGCCGATGTGTTCGCGATGCCGTGCCGCACCCGCGGTGCCGGGCTGGATGTCGAGGGGCTGGGCATCGTGTTTCTGGAGGCCTCGGCGACCGGCGTACCGGTGATTGCTGGGCGTTCGGGCGGTGCGCCGGAGACCGTGCGGCACGGCGAGACCGGTTTGGTGGTCGACGGCCGGTCGACGGATCAGGTCGCCGGCGCCGTGGCCGAGTTGCTGTCCGACCCCGATCGTGCCGCCACGATGGGAGCCGCCGGCCGACATTGGGTGATGGCGCATTGGCGTTGGGACATGCTGGCCAACCGGCTCGCCGACCTGCTGCACGCCTAACGAGACCGGGCCGTCTTAATTGCTGTAGATCGCCTCGATGTCCTCGGCGAACTTCTCGGCCACTACCTTGCGCTTGACCTTCATCGTCGGGGTCAGCTCGCCGGTGTCCTCGGTGAAGTCGACGGGCAGAATGCGGAATTTGCGGATCGATTCCGCATGCGAGACTGCCAGATTGGCTTGTTTGACGGCGGCATCCACCTCGGCGACCAGGTCGGGGTCGGTCACCAGATCACCCACCGAAGTACCCGCGGCCTTGCTGTTGCGTTGCTTCCAGCCCTCGAATGCCTCGGGATCGATGGTGATCAGCGCGCCGATGAACGGCTTGGCGTCGCCGACGACCATCGCCTGGCTGATCAGTGGATGTGCGCGCAGCTGGTCTTCCAACACTGCTGGCGCGACGTTCTTGCCGCCGGCGGTGACGATGATCTCCTTCTTGCGGCCGGTGATCGTCAAGAAGCCGTCTTCGTCAATGGCGCCCAGATCACCGGTCTTGAACCACCCGTCGGCCATCGCGTCGGCGGTGGCCTGCTCGTTGCGCCAATACTCGCTGAACACCACGCCGCCTCGCACCAGCAATTCGCCGTCATCGGCGATGCGCATGCTGTTGCCCGGCAACAGCTTTCCGACCGTGCCGATCTTCAGGCTGCCCACCTGGTTGACGGTGATGGCCGCACTGGTCTCGGTCAGCCCGTAGCCCTCGTAGATGGTCAGGCCCACACCGCGGTAGAAGTGGCCCAGCCTGGCTCCCAGCGGTCCGCCTCCGGAGACCGAGGCGCGGCAATCGCCGCCCAACGCCGCGCGGAGCTTGTGGTAGACCAGCCGGTCGAATAGCGCGTGTTTTGCCCGCAACAGCAGGCCAGGGCCACCGCGGTCGCGAGCCTCGCTCCAGTCGACCGCGGTTTGGGCGGCCATCTCGAAGATCCGGCCTTTGCC
The DNA here is from genome assembly GCF_001672775.1 of Mycobacterium kyorinense. GTDB lineage: Bacteria > Actinomycetota > Actinomycetes > Mycobacteriales > Mycobacteriaceae > Mycobacterium > Mycobacterium kyorinense_A. The sequence continues at coordinate 13,065 of NZ_LZKJ01000027.1, forward strand.
GTCGTTGGCGGCGTTCTGGGCGGCGGTGTTGTACACCTTCTCGAACACCCGCGGCACCGACACCACGACCGTCGGCTTGAACACCGCGAACATCGGCACCAGATTCTTGATGTCGCTGGTGAACCCGACGGTGACCTTGTTGGCGAAGGCGGCCAAGGTGATCGCGCGGGCCAGCACGTGGGCCAGCGGCAGGAAGATCAGCAGTCGCTCACCCTTGGCCAGCAGCGTCGGCAACGCTTCTTTGGCGCCCCGCATCTCGTAGACCAGGTTTGAGTGCGTCAGCTGGCAGCCTTTAGGCCGTCCCGTGGTGCCGGATGTATAGATCAGCGTGGCCGGATCGGCAGCCCGCAGCGCCTCGATCCGGGCGGTCAGCTCGGCCGAATCCACCGACGCACCGGCCTCGGCAAGCTGGTCGAGGGCTTTGGGGCCCGAACCGTCGATGTGAAGCACCCGGCGCAGCGTGGGCAATTCGCCGGTCAGCTCGGTGACCATCGTGGCGTGGGCGTCGGTTTCGGCGCACACCAGGATTGCCTCGGAGTCCTGCAGGACCCAGCGCACCTGCTCGGCCGACGAGGTCTCGTAGATCGGCACGGTCACCGCGCCCACCGCCAGGATCGCGAAGTCGAGGATCGCCCATTCGTATCGGGTTGCCGAGAAGATCGCCACCCGATCGCCGGCCTGTACACCCTCCGCGATCAAACCCAGAGCCACCGAACGGATTTGAGCAGCCGCCTCGGCGCAGGTGACATCGGTCCAGGTGCCGTCGACCAGGCGCTGGAAAATCGCCAGGTTGGGATCGTCGCGCTCATGCTCGAAAACCGCGGCGACGACGTTGTCGCGCTCGCCCACCTCGAATGGGGCGGGAACACTCAATTCACGCACTCTTCTGACCTCGCTTGACGTCTCTGGGCCTGGTGCCCACCAGCCTAGTCTGGCGACGATGCATACCGGCACGGTCTGAGGAGGAGCCGGACAATCGACTCGAGTCTGGCGACGATGCATACCGGCACGGTCTGAGGAGGAGCCGGGTGTGTGAAGCTAGGGCCGTGCACAGCATCCAAGTCGCCGATCAGACCTTTGTCGCCGCCGATCCTGCGCGGGTCGGTGCTGCCGTCGCCGACCGAGCCAGCTGGCGGCGCTGGTGGCCTGATCTGCGGCTGGAGGTCGTCGAAGACCGCGCCGACAAAGGACTCAGGTGGGCGGTGACGGGACCACTGACCGGCACTATGGAGGTCTGGCTGGAGCCGTCGCTCGACGGGGTACTGCTGCATTACTTCCTCCACGCCGAGCCCTCCGGGGTCGCGGCCTGGCAGCTGGCCCGGATGAATCTCGCCCGAATGACCCACCGGCGCCGGGTGGCGGGAAAGAAAATGGCTTTCGAGGTCAAAGCGCAGCTGGAGCGGTCCCGCCCGGTTGGGGTTTCTCCGGTGGCTTGAGCCCATCCGGGTTGGTACGGGGAGTACCGTTTCTGACCGAGACTGGGGGTAGCGCCCGCTTACGGGGGAGAGGGAAGCAGCCAGGTGGCGGAGAAGACGACGCAGACCATCCACATCGATGCCGACCCCGGCACGGTGATGGACGTGATCGCCGATATCGGTTCTTATCCAGAGTGGGTCTCGGAGTACAAGGAGACGGAGGTGCTCGAGGCCGACGCTGACGGCTACCCCAAGGTGGCACGCATGGTGCTGGACACCACCGTCCTCAAAGACACCCTGGTGTTTTCCTACGACTGGCCGAAAGACCGCCGCTCGGTTCACTGGTCGCTGGTCTCCAGCTCGTTGCTCAAGGCCCTCGACGGCGTATACCGCTTGTCCCCCAAGGGGTCTGGCACCGACGTCACCTACGAGCTCACGGTCGACCTGGCTGTGCCGATGATCGGGTTGCTCAAGCGCAAAGCAGAGCGCAGGCTGACCGACAGCGCATTGAAGGATCTGAAGAAACGAGTCGAGGCTGAGTGAGTCGGCAGCGCCCGCCCTGGCCCGGATTAGTCTCTTCGTCGGCAAGGGTGGGGTAGGAAAATCCACCCTGGCGGCCGCCACGGCGGTCACCGATGCCCGCGCCGGCCAACGGGTGCTGGTGGTTTCCACCGACCAGGCGCATTCACTTGGTGACGTACTGGGCGTCCCCGTCCCGCCGACCGGCCGCCGCGATCCGGTGCGGGTTCTCGCCGACGACGTGGACATGGGCGGCGGGTTCCTCGACGCGCTGGCGATGGACACCCTGGCGCTGCTGGAGGCGCGCTGGCGCGACGTGGTCGACACCGTCGGTCGGCGTTTTCCCGAGTCGGAGCTGAACAGCATTGCCCCCGAGGAACTCTCGGCCCTGCCGGGCATCCAGGAAGTTCTCGGTTTGCACGAGGTCGGCGAACTGGCCGCCGCGGGACGGTGGGACCACGTCGTCGTCGACTGTGCCTCGACCGCTGATGCTCTGCGGATGCTGACCCTGCCGGCCACCTTCACGCTCTACGTCGAGCGCGCGTGGCCACGACACCGTCGGCTCTCCGCCGCTGCTGACGATGCCCGATCCACCGCAGTTGTTGCACTGCTGGAGCGGATCAGCGCCGGCGTCGAACGGCTCAGCGCCCTGTTGACCGACCCTGCGCTGGTCGGGGCGCATCTGGTCTTGACCGCCGAACGGGTGGTCGCCGCCGAGGCGGCCCGAACCCTGGGCTCACTAGCGCTGATGGGTGTCCGGGTCGAGGAGCTGATTGTCAATCAGATTCTGCTGCAAGATGATTCGTACGAGTATCGAAATCTGCCGGATCACCCTGCTTTCGACTGGTATGCGGAACGCATCTGTGAACAGCGCGCGGTGCTGGACGAACTGAATACCACCATCGGCGACGTGGCGCTTGTGCTGGCTCCGCACCTGGCTGGCGAGCCGATCGGCCCCAAGGCGCTGGGCGAATTGATGGACAGTGCGCGTCGGCGCGGCGGAGCGGCACCGCCGGGACCGTTGCGTCCCGTCGTCGACCTCGAATCCGGATCGGGTCTGCAGTCGATCTACCGATTGCGACTAGAGTTGCCGCAAGTCGATTCCGGCGGACTTGCCCTGGGTCGGGTCGACGACGACCTGATCATCAGTGCCGGCGGAATGCGGCGCAGAGTGCGGTTGGCCTCGGTGCTGCGGCGCTGCACGGTGTTGGACGCCCACCTTCGAGGTAGCGAGCTTACGGTGCGTTTTCAGCCTGATCCGGACGTGTGGCCGACGTGACCGCCGGCGACGATGTTGCGGGGCGCCCGCGAAGCTGGGGACGAAGCGATAAGGAGAAGCGGCGCAGATGAGCGGCGTTCACCCCGACATCGGTCCGGAATTGCGGAAACTTGCGCAGAGCATCCTCGACGGAATCGACCCTGCAGTGCGCGCCGCGGCGATGCGGGCGTCGGGCCGCGGCCCGGGTACCGGCCAATGCCAACAGCTCTGGTGTCCGGTCTGCGCGCTGGCGGCCCTGGTCACCGGCGAACAGCACCCGCTGCTGACCGTCGTCGCCGAACACAGCGTCGCGCTGCTGACGGTGATCCGGGCCGTCATCGAGGAGGTGGATCAGTCGGTGCCGCCTCCGCCACCGGACGGTCCGTCCGGCGGTGCGACGACTAGTGGACCCGATGGCGCGCCAAGCCCAAAAAGCCGTTACCAGCCCATTGCGGTTACCGTAGAGGAGTAACGGCGAACGCCGGCGCGGTGCAGCCGGGCGCGACGGCCCGCCGCCCGAGGAGCTGGGCAACCCACAGCGGTCCTATGGTCGCATCCAGACTCGATGGGTACTCTTGGCGCAGAACACTATCCGGGGCGGGCGAGAGGGAGGGCCATGTGGTACTGGCTTTTCAAGTACATCTTCATGGGCCCACTGCTTGCGATGCTCGGGCGGCCGAAGGTCGAAGGACTGGAAAATATCCCGCAGTCCGGACCAGCCATACTCGCCAGTAACCACCTGGCGGTGGCCGACAGCTTCTACCTGCCGTTGGTGGTGCGCCGCCGGATCACGTTTCTGGCCAAATCCGAATATTTCACCGGCACTGGGCTCAAGGGCTGGTTCATCCGCTGGTTCTACAGCACCACCGGACAAGTTCCGATCGATCGCACCGACGCCGACACCGCCGAGGCCGCGTTGAACACGGCGGCGAGGCTGCTAGGCGAAGGCAAATTGCTGGGCATGTATCCGGAGGGCACCCGCTCACCCGACGGCCGGCTGTACAAGGGAAAGACAGGCCTGGCCCGGCTGGCGTTGCATACCGGCGTACCGGTGATCCCGGTGGCGATGATCGGCACCAACGTGGTCAATCCGCCCGGCAGCAAGATGTGGCGGTTCGGCCGGGTGACGGTGCGGTTCGGCAAGCCGATGGAGTTCTCCCGGTTCGACGGGCTGGCCGGTAACCGGTTCATCGAGCGCGCCGTCACCGATGAGGTGATTTACGACTTGATGGGGCTATCCGGTCAGGAATACGTCGACATCTATGCCGCCACCGCCAAGGACCACGGCAACGGTGCCGAGCCGCTGCCGGCCGGCAAGCCACCAACCCGGATCCCCGAGACCGCTGCGGGCTAGCTCTGCCGATCTCAGCTGACCGCTGAGACTGCTGCCGGCTCCGGCGCGGCCGACCCGCGCGGCACTGTGCGAGCAGTGACGGCGAGCCCCGCGGTGAGGATGGTCGCTAACGCCCACCACACGTAGGACATCCCGGCCAGCTGGCGCCACCCGGCCGCCGACGTCTCGTGGTGTTTGGGCATCAACTCGATCGGCGTCCACACCATCAGCGCTATGCCGACCGCGGTGACCACGGCCAACGGCGCGTTGCGTCGCCGCCACGCCAGCACGCCGGTGACCACCAACGCCGGCAGTACCCACACCCAATGGTGCGACCACGACACCGGCGACACGACCAATCCGAACAGCGCAATGCAGATCACCGCCACCGCCGGCTCGCCGGCGGCCAATACCCGTCGCGCCGCCCACACCGTCAACGCCAGCACCAGCAGGCATCCCGCCGCCCAGAGCAAGAACCGTTCCTGCTCGCCCAGCCCTAGTCGGGCCAGTGCACCGGCGAGATTCTGGTTGGTGTTCAGCGTCGCGTTGCCGATCCGGTCGGTGCGCTGGACGGTGCCCGTCCAGTATTGCCAGGAGTCACGCCACGCCAGCGCGAAACCCGCGGCGGTGGCCGCCGAGAACGACGCGATCGCCGTCAGTGCTGCGCGGCCGTCCCGGCGCAGCAGGAAATAGAGCAGGAACACCGCGGGAGTGAGCTTGAGCGCGATGCCCACGCCCAGCAAAAGCCCCCGCGGCCACGGTGTGCGGCGCGGCATGCAATCGGCGAGCACCAACGCCATCAGCACGACATTGATCTGGCCGAACCCGAAGTTCGACTTGATGGGCTCCAGCCAGACCGCCGCTGCCGCAACGATGACGACGGCCAGCCACCACCGCCGCAGCCACGCCGGCCCCGGCGCCACGCGCGAGGTGGCCCAGACGTCGAGTCGGGTCAGCACCATCACGGTCGAGACGATCAGCAACGCCAACGTCATACACGTGATCACCACGCTGGCGGCCGGCAGTCCCAGCCACGCGAACGGACAGAACACGATCGCCGCCAACGGGGGATAGGTGAACGGCAGATTCAGGCCGATCGGAGTGTGGAACGTTGCGCCGTCGGCGTAAAGCGGACGTCCATCCAGCCAGGCCTGGCCACCCATGCGGTAGACGTCGATATCGATGCGGTACGGGGCGTGGCCAAGCAGTAGCCAGGCCGCGTAACCGAGCGCCGCCACGGCGGCGGCAGTGAGCAGGCCCCACACAACGACCGGCCGCTTGGCTAGCTGCCCCCGGTTGGCTAGCTGCCCCCGCCGACTGCCCACGTCGGGCGACCGCCTCGTACTCATGTCGGAGACAGCTTATCGGTGCCGTAGGCCGCACGCGGTGTCGTGACGAGCGGCGCGTTGGATGACGGCGTACTTTTTTAAGGTGCTCAGGTGGTTTCAAGACGACATCATCAATAGCGGCAGGTTGCCGCTGCTGTGTTGTCTGGTCGCCTTCATTTTGACATTCTTTGTCACCCGATCTTTTGTGCGCTATATCCGCTATCGCGCAGACCGGGGCGTGGCGCCCAGATGGTGGGAGCCACGCAATATCCACATCGGATCACTACATATTCACCACGTGGTGGTGGGGGTGATTTTGGTGATGGTGTCCGGTATCGCGTTGGTGTCATTGGACGTCGATAGCCGTGGAATCGAATTTACTTTGGCAGCAACGCTTTTCGGTGTCGGCGCAGCACTCGTTCTTGATGAGTACGCGTTGATCCTGCATCTCTCGGATGTCTACTGGGAAGAGGATGGCCGCACGTCGGTCGACGCTGTCTTTGCCGCCACCGCAGTGGGGGGCCTGCTGGTGCTGGGCTTGCATCCGCTGATGTTCTTCATCTCCTTCTGGCATGACACCCACTCGCTGTTGCTGCACGGCGCGGTGATCGTCGGGCTGGTGCTGATGCCGCCGCTGGCGGTGGTGGTGTTGCTCAAGGGCAAGGTGTGGACGGGTCTGATCGGAATGTTCTTCGTTCCGCTGCTGGTCATCGGAGCGATCCGGCTGTCACGTCCACACGCCCCGTGGGCACGGTGGCGCTACAACCGCCAGCTGGACAAGATGCGGCAGTCACTGCTGCGGGAACGCATGCTGCGCCGGCCGGTGGTGCGGGCCAAGCTGTCGCTGCAGTCGGCGATCGCCGGCACGCCGCGCCGGCCCGACGATCGCACCGTCGACGCACAGCTGGACCGCGAGGTCCATGCCGCGCCACCGCCCGACGGCACGCAGCGCGCCCTGGCGGCCGGCGGGCCGGGCTGAGTCCGGCAATCGGCGAGGTCGGGCTAGGTCGGATCGCCCGACTTCTCCTCAGACCGCTCCGCGGTCTGCATCGTCGTCGGGCTAGGTCGGATCGCCCGACTTCTCCTCAGACCGCTCCGCAGTCTGCATCGTCGTCGGGCTAGGCTTCCCCGGCGTGCGGTATTTCTACGACACCGAGTTCATCGAGGACGGCCGCACTATCGACTTGATCTCGATCGGGGTGGTGGCCGAGAACGGCCGCGAATACTACGCGGTTTCGACCGAATTCGACCCCGATCGGGCAGGCAGCTGGGTGCGCACCCATGTGCTGCCCAAGCTGCCGCCGCCGGCGTCGCAATTGTGGCGTAGCCGCGCCCGGATCCGTTCGGACCTGGAGGAGTTCTTCGGCGTCGACAACGACGAGCCGATCGAGCTGTGGGCCTGGGTAGGCGCCTACGACCATGTGGCGTTATGTCAGCTGTGGGGGGCGATGACGGATCTTCCAGCGGCGATGCCCAAGTTCACCCGGGAATTGCGCCAGTTATGGGAGGAGCGGGGACGCCCTCGGATGCCACGACGGCCGGCCGACGTCCATGACGCCCTGGTCGACGCCCGCGACCAGCTGCGGCGGTTTCAGATCATCACCGCAAACGGTGATCCGGCCGGTCAGCGTCGCTGTTGAACAGCGCTGGTCAGAGGGCTGCAACGCCCGGTTACCATAGACAGGTGAACTGGACCGTTGACGTACCGATCGACCAGCTGCCGTCGCTGCCACCGTTGCCGGCCGATCTGCGCGCCCAACTCGACACCGCCTTGGCCAAGCCCGCTGCTCAGCAACCGAGCTGGCCGAGCGACCAGGCCAAGGCGATGCGCACCGTCCTGGAAAGCGTCCCACCGATAACGGTGGCCTCCGAGATCGTGCGGCTGCAGGAGATGTTGGCGCAGGTCGCGCGCGGTGAGGCGTTCCTATTGCAGGGCGGTGACTGCGCCGAGACATTCGTCGACAACACCGAACCGCACATCCGCGCCAACATCCGCGCGCTGCTGCAGATGGCCGTGGTGCTCACCTACGGTGCCAGCCTGCCGGTGATCAAGCTGGCCCGCATCGCGGGGCAATACGCCAAGCCGCGGTCGGCTGATCTCGACGCGCTGGGCTTGCGGTCCTACCGCGGTGACATGGTCAACGGGTTCGCCCCGGAGGCCGCAGCGCGCGAGCACGACCCGTCGCGACTGGTGCGTGCTTACGCCAACGCCAGCGCGGCGATGAACCTGGTACGCGCACTCACCTCGTCGGGGCTGGCCTCGCTGCACCTGGTGCAGGACTGGAACCGCGAATTCGTCCGAACTTCACCGGCAGGCGCCCGCTACGAGGCGCTGGCCGCTGAAATCGACCGCGGACTGCAGTTCATGAGCGCCTGCGGGGTGGCCGACCGCAATCTGCAGACCGCGGAGATCTACGCCAGCCACGAGGCGCTGGTGCTCGATTACGAGCGCGCCATGCTGCGGATGTCAGACGGCCAGGACGGCGAACCGCAGCTGTACGACCTGTCGGCGCATTACCTGTGGATCGGTGACCGGACCCGGCAACTCGACGGCGCACACGTGGCGTTCGCCGAGGTGATCGCGAACCCGATCGGCGTCAAGATCGGGCCGACGACGACACCGGAGCTGGCCGTCGAATACGTCGAGCGGCTCGACCCGCACAACAAGCCGGGCCGGTTGACGTTGGTGAGCCGACTGGGCAACAACAAGGTGCGTGACCTGTTGCCGCCGATCATCGAAAAGGTCCAGGCCACCGGTCATCAGGTGATCTGGCAGTGCGACCCCATGCACGGCAACACCCACGAGTCGTCCAACGGCTACAAGACCCGGCATTTCGACCGCATCGTCGACGAGGTTCAGGGCTTCTTCGAGGTGCATCGTGCGCTGGGCACCTACCCGGGCGGCATCCACGTCGAGATCACCGGCGAGGACGTCACCGAATGTCTCGGTGGGGCGCAAGACATTTCGGATACCGACCTGGCGGGCCGCTACGAGACGACGTGTGACCCGCGGCTGAACACCCAGCAGTCGCTGGAATTGGCGTTCCTCGTCGCAGAGATGTTGCGCGACTAGCTACCCCGATCACGCTCGCGGCGTACGAGGCTCACAGCAGGCCGCTGAGGTTGCTGCCGATCGTCCAGGCCGCGGCCGCAACCAGGCCTGTGAGCGCCAGCACCACCGCGAGCCAAATCAGCACCATCCGCCGGGCATGCTGACGCGCCCAGACGAATTCGCTCATCTCGATGCCCGCGAATTGTTCCGCCTCGACCGGATTTTCGGGTTCCTCCGGCCAGTCGTCGCGGGTCAGCTGCCGGGTGGGGTGGCGCACCGGGCCGGGCCGGGCCGAGCGCCGATGCTCATCGGCGGCCTGGTCTTCCTCAATTCGATTGTGGGAGGCGGCGACTGACCGATGCTGGGCGGAGTTGCGGGGTGCCGGCACCCGGAAATCCGGCAGCCCCATCTCCTCGACGATGTCATCCAACTCGGCGCGCATGTCGGCGGCGTCAGCGTAACGGTCGGCGGGATCGCGCGCTGTCGCGCGCGCCACCAACTCATCGAACTCGCTTGGCACACCATCGATCACCGTACTGGGTGCGGGCACATCGGAATCCAGCCGCTGATAGGCCACCGATAACGGCGAGTCGCCGGTAAACGGCGGCTCCCCGGTCAGTAACTCAAAAGCCATGATGCCGACCGCATAGACATCGCTGCGCGGACTGGCATCGCCGTCGCGGACCTGCTCCGGAGACAGGTAGGCCGCGGTGCCGAGAATGACACTGGCCGAGGTGATTCCGGCTGCCGCCACGGCCCGGACCAACCCGAAGTCGGCGATTTTGACTTCGCCGTCGTCGGAGATCAGCACGTTTTCCGGTTTGACGTCACGATGAACCAGTCCGCCACGGTGAGCAACCGCTAGCCCGCCGAGCACCGGGAGAAGCACTGCGGCAACCGCGTGTGGCGGCATCGGGCCCCGCTCGGTCAACAACTCCCGCAAGGTGCCGCCGTCGATGAGCTCCATCACCAGGAAAGGATGTCGAGCGTCGAGGCCCTGGTCGTACACCGCGACCAGGCCGGCGTCCTTGAGCCGCGCCACGGTGCGGGCCTCGAGCCGGAAGCGGGTCAGGAACTGCTCGTCGCCGGCGTAACGCGAATCCATCACCTTCAGCGCGACGGGCCGGTCCAACCGCAAGTCCACCCCCCGATACACCGTCGAGGTGCCTCCGGTGGCGATCTTGGTCGCAACGCGGTACCGCCCGTCGAGCAATGTGCCCTCCAGGTCGTCCCCGACGCCCGCTCCCCTCACGGAGCCATCGTAGGCGGCGGCGAGAATTCCGCCCGAAACGTGCACTCAGCGCGCCGGAATCGGCTCTAGACTGGGCGCGGTGAGCAGTATTCCGGCTGGCGACGACGTTCTGCAGCCCGACGAACCCACCTACGATCTGCCCGACGTGGCCCGGCTGTTGGGTGTGCCGGTGACCAAGGTGCACCAGCAATTGCGTGAAGGCCATCTGGTTGCGGTGCGACGTGCCGGCGACGTGCTGGTGCCGCAGGTCTTTTTCACCGAATCCGGACACGTGGTCAAGAGCTTGCCCGGCTTGCTGATGGTCCTGCACGACGGCGGCTACCGCGATACCGAAATCCTGCGTTGGCTGTTCACGCCTGATCCATCGCTGACGGTCACCCGCGACGGGACCCGCGACGTCATCAACAACGCGCGCCCAGTCGATGCCCTACACGCTCACCAGGCGCGCGAAGTATTGCGCCGAGCACAGGCTATGGCGTACTGACACTTTCGGCGGTGTCCGCCTCGGGCTGCGGTGTGCGGTATAGCGCGTACCACGCGATCAGCGCACAGCTCGTCGCGATCATGACGTGGGCCCACGAGTACATGCCATGAGCACCATCGGGTTTGAAGATGACCATGATCCACGTCGAGAACCCGGCGATCGCCGCCACCGCCCGCCGCGACTGGGCCAGCGGGGCCGCCACCGCCAGCGGCCAGGTGTAATACCACGGCAATGCCGCCGGCACGAACAAGACTACGACCAGCATCGCCCAGGCGATGCCGGTAAGCGCTGCACGGTCGTCGCGGCGGAATCGCCACCACAGCAGTGGAAGTGAGACGGCAATAATTGCGATGCCCGCGATACGCGTAACTTGCAGCACCGCGTAGAAGTTGACGGGGACAAACCACCCGCCGATGGCATGGGCCAGATTCGCCGTCGCCGTCGGCACGGTCAGCCAGTTGATGATCTTCACTGAGCCGGCCAGCGCGCTCAGCCAGCCGAGGCCCACGCCCGCCGCGGCGGACAACACCACGAAGACCGCGACGAAGATCAGGACCGAGGTGACGGCCGCGACGGCGAACGCGCGCAGCTGCCGGTATCCGCGCCGGTCGCGAAGCTGACGCATCCACACCCACACCAGGAACGGCAACGCGATGCCGGCAGTCGCCTTCACCGCGACGGCCACGGCGACCACCGCGACGCCCGCGACAGGGTGACGTTCGAAGGTCAAGGCGATGCCCGCAGCCATCAGGCCCACCATCAGCATCTCGTTGTGTACGCCGCCCATCAGATGGATGATCACCAGCGGATTGAGCACGCAGATCCACAGTGCCGTCGGCACGTCGGCGCCCAGATGGCGGGCGATGCGTGGGGTGGCCCAGATCAACAACGCCAGCCCGGGCAGCATGCACAACCGCAATAGCATGGTGCCGACGATCACGTGATTGCCCACTAGCATCGTGACGAGCTTCGCGATCAAGATGAACGCCGGACCGTAGGGTGCGGTGGTGATGGTCCAGATGGGACTGACGTTGTCCAACAATGCGTTCGGGTTCTCGACCGGGCCCACCGCATAGGGGTCTAGGCCGTCGCGCAGCAGCGCGCCCTGGGCCAGATACGAGTAGGTGTCCCGGCTGAACACCGGCACCGACAGCAGTAGCGGCGCCAGCCAGAAACCGGTCGTGACCACCATGGTGTATTCGGTTGCAGCGCCGGCAATCACCCGACGGCCCAAGCTGAGCCATGCGATCAGCATCAGCGCGACACCCAGCCACAGCAATACCGACGACAACACCAGCCCGTGGCCGAACCGCAGCCAGGATAAGTGGATCGACTCCAGCAGTGGGTCGTGCGGTTTGGTGCTGCCGGCGCCGAGTCCGCCCGCGGTGATCAGTATCGCTCCCAGGCAGCCCTGCAGGGCTGGTCGCGCCTCGGAGCTGGCGACAAACTCACGCAGACGTGAAAAATGTTGAGTAGCAAGGCCAGGCGACGGAGTGGACATCGGAGCTCAGGCGGTCCGGTTAGCGGTCAGTCTGGCCAGTTCGGACAGCCCGGTCTTGGCCGCAGCTTCGATCGGCGCCGACGCCAGGGCGGCAAGTGCGCGTCGGGTCAGCCGTTCGATACGGTCCTCCACGATTGTCAAAGCGCCGGTGGCTTCGATGACGCCGCACAGGTCGCGCACCTGAGCATCGGTCAGTTCGGTGCCAACCGAGGTGCGCAACAGATTGGCCGCCGCCGGATCGGACTTGTCGGCCAACCCGATTGCCTCGGCGAGCAGCACGGTCCGCTTACCGGCCCGCAAGTCGTCGCCGGAGGGTTTGCCGGTGACGGCCGGATCCCCGAACACGCCGAGCACGTCGTCGCGCAACTGAAACGCCACACCCAAATCGGTGCCGACGTCCTGGAAAAGGGCGTGCACCTCGGGCCGGTCCGCAGCGGCCGCGACGCCCAACTGCAGCGGTCGCGACACCGTGTAAGAGGCCGTTTTGAACGTATTGACAGTCATTGCCGAAGCGATCGACTCCGCGCCGCTGGCCTCGGCCACGATGTCCAGATACTGGCCACCGAGCACCTCGGTGCGGATATCGGCCCACACCCGCCGGATCCGACGGCATGCATCGGGCGGCAGGTCGACGCCGGCGACGATGTCGTCTGCCCACGCCAGTGCCAGGTCGCCGAGCAGGATGGCGGCCGACGTCCCGAACCACTCAGACGATCCCTGCCAGCGCCGACTGCGGTGCAGCGCAGTGAATTTCATGTGGGTGGTCGGTTGGCCGCGACGGGTGGCCGACGCATCGATCACGTCGTCGTGCACCAGCGCCGAGGCGTGCAACAACTCCAACGCCGAAAACAGCAGCAGCACAGTGGTTCCCGGAGTTTGAGTGGATACGGCGCGCCACCCCCAATAAGCGAACGCCGGCCGGACTCGCTTGCCGCCGCTGGTGACGAACTCTTCCAGCCCGGCGATCAGGCCCTCATACTCGGTGCCGATATGGGCGGCGTCCTTGCGGCGCTCGCGCAAATACGCCCGCAACTGGTCGGTGATGGCGTCGGCGAACTCGACGGTCGCCGCTGCTTCGACGCTCAGCGCCGCGCCCCTTTCTGCTCTAGCTGCCCTGGGCCGACAGTCTATGTCGCTCGACGCCGGACCAGTTGCTTCGACAAGCTCACTATTCCCCCGCAAGCCGGTGGTACCCCCAGCCGCCTATGCTGGCCTGAAACCTGCGCAAGGTCGCCCGGTGTTCGAGAAGACGCGGCGGAGGCGCGGCGCGGCAAAGACTGCCGTTGCAAAACTAGTCATTCGACGAGGAGCAACCTTGTGACTCTGAACACCATCGCGCTCGAGCTGGTGCCGCCGAACGTGGATCGCGGCCCGCAACAGGCCATCGAAGATGCCCGCAAAGTGCTGCAGTACTCCGCGGCGGCAGGCATCGGCGGCCGGATCGAGCACGTGATGATGCCCGGGATGATCGCCGAGGAAGACGATCGGCCCGTCGAGATGAAGCCGAAGCTCGACGTGCTGGACTTTTGGCAGACGATCACGCCGGAGTTACCCGGGGTGCACGGGTTGTGCACCCAGGTCACCGCGTTCTCCGACGAGCCCGCTCTGAGTGGGCGGCTGCGCGATCTGGTGGATGCCGGCATCGAGGGCGTGGTCTTCGTCGGAGTGCCCCGCACCATGCAGGACGGCGAGGGGTCCGGCGTCGCGCCCACCGACGCCCTATCGATCTACCGCGAGCAGGTGGCTAATCGCGGCGTGATCATGATTCCCACTCGGGAGGGGGAAGCCGGTCGCTTCAATTTCAAGTGCGATCAGGGTGCGACGTTCGCCTTGACCCAGCTGTTGTATTCCGACGCGATTGTGGGGTTTTTGACCGACTTCGCCAAGCAGAACGATCACCGCCCCGAGATCCTGCTGTCATTTGGTTTCGTGCCGAAGGTCGAAAACCGGATCGGCCTGATCAATTGGCTCATCCAGGACCCGGGCAACGCCGCGGTCGCCGACGAGCAGGCCTTCGTCAAGACATTGGCGAACAGCGAACCTGCGCAGCGGCGCAAGCTGATGGTCGACCTCTACCAGCGGGTGATCGACGGTGTGGCCGAGCTCGGCTATCCGCTGAGCATTCATTTCGAGGCGACGTATGGCGTCTCCGCGGCGGCTTTCGAAACGTTCGCAGAGATGCTGGACTACTGGTCGCCGCCTGCCACGGCTTAGTCGGGCGAATGGTCGCTGGGCTCGACGAACCGGGGCGAGCGGTCGCGCCCTAACCAGGCCAGCACGGCCACTAGGCCGGCGACTCCGAACGAGGCCAGACCCAGCCACCACGCGGCGCCCCGGAACGAGCGGGTGCTGGGATCGGTATACCGAGCCTGAGCGGTCATGGTGCTGACGATGCCGGGCTTGAGCTTCCATGCGACCAGCTCCGAGTCGATCCGCTCGCCGTTGGTGGAGGTCACTGGCCCGGGGAAGGCCACCGTCAGTTCGACGTCCGCGTCGGGGTCGGTCAGCGACGTCAGATCGGCCCGGCCTTCCAGAATCACCAGGTTGCCGGCCCTGCGCAACGTCAGATTCACGCCCTGGGCGTCGGGATTCATGTTCGCCAGCTGCGGCAGTTCGGCGAAGGTCAGATCGGAGAACACCGCCTGCGACCCCACATAGCCGTCGCGGTCGTATTTGGAGATCGCCACCTTTTGGCTGAATGCCAGGTTGGGGTCGAGTTGTGGTCCGGCGTCCTTGTCGGAGCGTGGTTTGGCCGCGGCAATGATGCTCCCGGAGACCGTGTCGTCGGGCGAGATCGTGATCGATGCCTTGACCCGCAGGCATCCGGCTGCCATGGGCACCACCACCAGCAGCAGCGCCGCCGTGAGCAGGCGGCGGCCGGCAAGCCGTCCGGTCAGTAATGGGGCGCGCACCAGGTCATCGTGCCAGACGCAGCGCTACAGCGGCAGCGTGCGGCCCAGGATTGCGAATGCCCGTGGGTCGCCGGCGAAATGGTAGCCGCGGATGAGGTCGGTGAACCCGAGCCGCCGGTACAACCGCCAGGCACGATTGGCCTCACCGTTGATCTCCGGCGTGGACAGCAGCACGTTGGCTTCCTCGCGGCCCGCCAGTAGCCGTCGCGCCAGCGCCTCACCCAGTCCTCGGCCCTGTGCCCGTGGGTGTATGTGCAGTTCGGTCAACTCGAAGTAGCTGGCCATCAGGCTGGCGATCTGCGGGCCGGGAAATCCTCCGCGCTGCAACCCCACCACCACTTGCTGCTGCCACCACTGATCCGGGGAGCCGCAGTAGCCGTAGGCGACCCCCAGAAGCGGCGCAGCGCCCAGTTCAGCGGTCGACGGAGGGTCAGCACTATCGACTTCGACGACGCCCACGGCCTGCCAGCCGTGTCGGCGCGAGTGTTCCAACCACACCGCGGCGCGCTGATTTTCGGTGCCGGGCGGATAACGCATCGCGTCGACGTACACACCCAAGGCGTCACCGAGTCGGCGCTCCATCTCGTGCGGCGGCAGGTCGATGAAGAATGTCGCCACCTGACGGTGCCTCCTCGGGGTCATTTGGTGCGCTGCTTCTACCGTCATTATCGGACGGGCAGTCTCGTGCCGACCGCCAATCAGCGCGGCTACAATCAGCTGTCGAACCAGTGGTATGGCGTAGATCCACCTCGTATCATCTGAGTTAGATGCCCACACAAGGGCATGTCACGCAACAGCTTGTCGGCAAGGAGGGACGAATGCCACTCTCCGATCATGAGCAGCGGATGCTCGACCAGATCGAGAGCGCTCTCTATGCCGAAGACCCCAAATTTGCATCGAGCGTCCGTGGCGGGGGATTCCGCGCGCCGACTGCGCGGCGGCGCATCCAGGGCGCGGGGCTGTTCCTCGTTGGGCTGGCGATGTTGGTGTCGGGGGTGGCGTTCAAGGCCACGATGGTCGGGAGCTTCCCGGTTCTTTCCGTCCTGGGATTCGTCGTGATGTTCGGCGGTGTGGTCTTCGCCATCACCGGCCCGCGGCTGTCTGGCCGCCGTGACCACCCGGGATCGGCGCCGAGTGTGCGCCAGCGCCGCTCCAAAGGGGCTGGCGGGTCCTTCACCAGTCGGATGGAAGACCGGTTTCGCCGCCGTTTCGACGACTAGCGGTTAGCTGATCAAGGGGTGGCCTCGGCCGCCCCTTTTTTGTTGCCGCCCGAAAGCTGCGGTGGCGATAGGGCTGCTGCCCCCACAACGCCCCACTCGGCAAGACCTGGCCGCTGACCTGTGTTTTTCCTAGTCAAACCACCTGCCAGAGACGGCTGCGTAGCCGGTCATGGGGCTCGACTCCCGCGAAACATGAATTTGACGCGTCTAAATGGGGCAAAGTGGGGGATTGTGGGGTATGGTGGCTGAAGTCGGGGTGAGGAGGGTCCGAGACTCCGCACGGTGGGAGGTGGCCAGATGTTTCTGGGCACCTACACGCCCAAGCTCGACGACAAGGGGCGGCTCACGCTGCCCGCCAAGTTTCGCGACGCGCTGGCAGGGGGGTTGATGGTCACCAAGAGCCAAGACCACAGCCTCGCCGTCTACCCGCGGGCGGAATTCGAGCAGGTCGCGCGTCGGGCAAGCAAAGTGTCGAGGAGCAACCCCGAGGCCCGGGCGTTCCTGCGCAACCTGGCCGCCGGGACCGACGAGCAGCACCCCGACGCGCAGGGCCGGATCACGTTGTCGGCCGACCATCGCCGTTACGCCAACCTGTCGAAGGATTGTGTGGTGATCGGGTCGGTCGACTACCTCGAGATCTGGGACGCGCAGGCCTGGAACGACTACCAACAGACCCACGAAGAGAACTTCTCCGCGGCCAGCGATGAAGCACTCGGCGACATCATCTGAGGCGCATGCCCGTGCACCGTGGCCTCTGCCCGAACCGACCCTGACGTACTTCCCCAACGCCAGGTTCGCGCTATCGGACAGGGACCTCGATGTGCGGGCGATGTCCCACCGACCGGCCATTCGTCGGAGAGTTGATGCCATGCCTGACGCCACAAACGATTTCGGCCATGTACCCGTACTTGCCGACCGCTGTGTCGAACTGCTCAGCCCTGCGTTGACCAGACATCATTCCGATGGAACCGCGGCGACCCTCGTCGACTCCACCATCGGCGCCGGTGGGCACGCGGAGCGCTTCCTTACCGCACTGCCGGGGCTGCGCTTGATCGGCCTCGACCGCGATCCCAGTGCGCTCGACATCGCCGGTGCACGGCTGGCGCGCTTCACCGACCGGGTCAAGCTGATCCACACCCGCTATGACGGCATCACCACCGCGTTAGCTGAATCAGGTTATCTGCCAACGGGGTCGGTGGACGCAGTGCTCTTCGACCTCGGGGTCTCGTCGATGCAACTGGACCGCGCCGAGCGTGGTTTCTCCTACGCCCAAGATGCCCCGTTGGACATGCGGATGGACCCGACGTCACCGCTGACGGCGGCCGACATCGTCAACAGCTATGACGAGCGCACGCTTAGCGATATCTTGCGCCGATACGGCGAGGAGCGATTCGCGCGCCGCATCGCTGCCCGCATTGTCCGCCGCCGCGCCACCGCTGCGTTCACCACGACCGGCGAGTTGGTAGAGCTCATCTATCAAGCGATTCCGGCGCCGGCCCGGCGCACGGGCGGCCATCCGGCCAAACGAACGTTTCAGGCGTTGCGGATAGCGGTCAACGCCGAATTGGATTCGTTGGCCGACGCGCTACCGGCTGCGCTGCAGGCCCTTGCCGTCGGTGGGCGAGTCGTGGTGCTGGCGTACCAGTCGTTGGAAGACCGCATCGTCAAGCGCGCCTTCGCCGAAGCTACCTCCTCGCGCACGCCGGCCGGTCTGCCAATCGAACTACCGGAGCATTCAGCGCAATTCACGTCTTTGACGCGTGGCGCCGAACGTTCCGGCGATGCCGAGATATTGCGTAATCCGCGTAGCGCCGCCGTACGGCTGCGGGCCCTGCAACGAACCGAACCTGGGCGACGGCCTGCAAGGAGGGGTGATTGATGAAGGCCAAACGCGAAGCGCCGCAGCGCAGTGGGGGCGATCGCCGTCGCGCGCACGACGAGGCCGGCCGCAAGGTGAGGCGTCGGCCCGCTGAGACCCCGGCAGGCCGCCGCACCCGGACGCGGGCGGGGAGGGGCTCGGCGCCGGCCCGGGAGCCGCGGGGACCACGATCCGCACCGCAAACCACGCCGATGTCTCGGCCTGCCGAGCGGATGGCCCGGCCGAAGACCGCCAGTCAGGCCAAAGCCCGTGCGAAAGCACGGAAAGCGAAAGCGCCCAAAGTTGTTCGTCCGCCCTTACGCGATCGGGTACTGAGCCGGCTGGCCTCGATCGATCTGCGGCCACGCACATTGGCGGCCAAAGTGCCGTTCGTGGTGCTGGTCATCGGTTCGCTTGGTGCCGGGCTGGGTGTCACGCTGTGGTTGTCAACCGACTCCGCCGAGCGGTCCTACCAGCTGGGCGCTGCACGCCAGACGAATCAGCTACTGCAGCAACAAAAGGAAGCACTCGAGCGCGACGTGCTGGAAGCGCAGGCGGCGCCGGCGTTGGCCGAAGAAGCCCGCAGCCTCGGCATGATCCCGACCAAAGACACCGCCCACCTGATCCAGGACCAAACGGGTGCCTGGGTGGTGGTCGGCACGCCCAAGCCTGCCGAGGGAGCGCCGCCCCCGCCGCTGAACACCAAGCTGCCGGATGAGAAACCGGTGCCTCCGCCGGCGAATGCGGTGGAAGTGCCGGTGCCGATCTCGCCGGGGAATGGCGGGCCGATCGGACCGGGAACGTCGGGGCCGCAAGTTCTGGTCCGCGATCCCAACGGTGCCACCACGCTGGGCATCCAGCACCTGCCGACCAATGCCGCGCCCCCGGCGCCCGGCGCACCGGTCGCGGGTCCGCCGCCCGGTCCGCTTCCGGCACCGGCGGTGATGCCCGCGCCGCCAGCTGCGGTGCCCGCTCCGGCCCCTGCCGGGCCCGCCGCGCCGCCGGCTCCTGGCGTTCCGCCGACTAACGGTGAGCAGTTCGGCCCGCTGGCCGTCACGAGCCCCGGGGGTCCCAGGTGAAGGGCGCAAGCCGCTCACGGCGCCGCAAACCACAGTCGCAACCGGGACGTGGAACCCGGAAGGCAAGGCGGGCAACCGACGTCGAGCGGGCTAAAGGGATCAAAAAGCCGAAAGCGACGGCGCGAACCAAAGGCGCGCCAGCCGGCCACTCCGCGCGGGTCCGGCGTACTCGGCAGGCGGTGGACATAGGAGTACGCGGCGCGTCGTTCGTCTTTCGGCACCGAACCGGCAACGTGGTGATCTTCGTGGCGCTGATCGTGGCCGCCGTGCAGCTGTTCTACTTGCAGGTGCCGCGCGCCGCCGGTCTGCGGGCCGAAGCGGCCGGACAACTGAAGGTCACCGACGTCGAAAAGGCGGTGCGCGGCAGCATCGTCGACCGCAACAACAACCAGCTCGCGTTCACCATCGAAGCGCGCGCGTTGACCTTCCAGCCGCGCAAGATCCGCAAGCAGCTCGCGGAGGCCAAGGAGAAGAAGGCCAGCAGCCCCGATCCCCAACAACGCCTGCGCGATATCGCCAAAGAGGTCGCCACCCGGCTGAACAACAAACCCAATTCGGCGACGGTGCTGAAGAAGTTGCAGAGCGACGAGACGTTCGTTTACCTGGCGCGCGCCGTCGACCCGGCCATTGCGAGCGCCATCATCACCAAGTACCCGGAGGTCGGCGCCGAACGCCAGGACCTGCGTCAATATCCGGGTGGATCGTTGGCGGCCAATATCGTCGGCGGCATCGACTGGGACGGTCACGGGCTGCTCGGCCTGGAGGATTCACTGGACGCCGCGCTGGCTGGAACCGACGGTTCGATTACCTACGACCGCGGCTCCGACGGTGTGGTGATCCCCGGCAGTTACCGCAACCAGCACAAGGCGGTCAATGGGTCGACTGTTCAGCTCACCATCGACGACGATATCCAGTTCTATGTCCAGCAACAGGTGCAGCAAGCCAAAAACCTGTCTGGAGCACACAACGTGTCGGCTGTCGTGCTGGACGCCAAAACCGGTGAAGTACTGGCGATGTCGAACGACAACACTTTCGACCCGTCGCAGGACATCGGACGCCAGGGCGACAAGCAGATGGGCAACCTGCCGGTGTCCTCGCCATTCGAGCCGGGTTCGGTCAACAAGATCATCACCGCGTCGTCAGTCATCGAATACGGCCTGAGCAACCCAGACGAGGTCCTGCAGGTGCCCGGCTCGATCCACATGGGCGGCGTCACCGTGCACGACGCCTGGAACCACGGCGTGACGCCCTACACCACCACAGGCGTGTTCGGGAAGTCGTCCAACGTGGGCACATTGATGCTGGCCCAGCGGGTTGGCCCGGATCGCTGGTTCGACATGCTTCGCAAGTTCGGTCTGGGTCAGCGCACCGGCGTTGGCCTGCCTGGTGAGAGCGCGGGGTTGGTGCCGCCGATCGACCAGTGGTCAGGCAGCACATTCTCCAACCTGCCGATCGGACAAGGACTTTCGATGACGCTGCTGCAGATGGCCGGTATGTACCAGGCCATTGCAAACGACGGGCTGCGGATGCCGCCCCGCATCGTCAAGGCGACGATCGGACCTGACGGTACTCGAACCGAAGAGCCGCGGCCGCAAGGCGTCCGGGTGGTCTCGTCACAGACCGCGCAGACCGTGCGCAACATGTTGCGCGCGGTCGTGCAGCGCGACCCGATGGGGTATCAGCAGGGCACCGGGCCGGCCGCCGCCGTCGAGGGCTACCAGATCTCCGGGAAGACGGGTACGGCCCAACAGATCAACCCCGCCTGCGGCTGCTACTTCGACGACGTCTACTGGATCACCTTCGCCGGCTTGGCGACGACCGACAACCCGCGTTACGTCATCGGCATCATGATGGACAACCCCCACCATGCCGCCGACGGGTCGCCCGGGACGTCGGCCGCTCCGCTGTTCCACAACATCGCCGGCTGGCTGTTGCAGCGCGAGAATGTCCCGCTGTCAGCCGATCCCGGACCGCCGTTGACGCTGCAAGCGCTGTAGCGGCGGGCCACGAAAAAAACCCACGACCGCCCCCGGCAAGGCCTGTACCGTCACATGGCTCGATAGGGTGTCATCGCTGATCGTGGCGGCTTCAGATCATGGCGGGAGGTGATGACGGTGGCTACGGTATTGCGGCCCAGCACCGTCGACGCCGTGCCGCTGCCGACGCTGGCTGCCCAGGTAGGCGCCGTTCCGGCCGAAGGCAGTGCCGTCCCTCAGGTGCACATCAGCGGCGTGACGTTGCGGGCACAGGACGTGCGGCCAGGAGACCTGTTCGCAGCGTTGACGGGTTCGTCCACGCATGGCGCCCGTTATGCCGGTGACGCGGTCGAGCGTGGCGCGGTGGCGCTGCTCACCGATGCCGACGGTGTTGCCGAATTAGACGCCGCGGTCCTCGGACGGGTGCCGGTGCTGATTCACCCGGACCCGCGGCGCGTCCTGGGTGAGCTTGCGGCCACGGTCTATGGACGGCCCTCCGATCGGGTGGTCGTCGTCGGGGTCACCGGAACGTCGGGTAAGACCACGACGACCTATCTGCTTGAGGCCGGTTTACGGGCGGCCGGCCGCACGGTGGGATTGATCGGGACGATCGGTATCCGGATCAATGGGGCCGATGTTCCCAGCGCGCTGACCACACCCGAGGCGCCCGCGCTGCAGGCTCAGCTCGCGGCGATGGCCGAACGCGGGGTGGACACGGTGGTGATGGAGGTGTCCAGTCATGCGCTGGCCCTGGGGCGTGTCGACGGAACGACTTTCGCCGTCGGCGGTTTCACCAACCTGTCCCGCGACCACTTGGACTTTCACGCGAGCATGGCCGACTACTTCGAGGCCAAAGCCCGGTTGTTCGACGCCGCGTCGCCGGTACACGCCCGCACCGCGGTGGTCTGCGTCGACGACGATGCCGGCCGCGCCATGGCCGAGCGCGCCGAGCGCGTCGTGACGGTCAGCGCTGCGGGCCGGGCCGCGGATTGGCGCGCCGAAGGCGTGGCCGCCGACGGCGCCGGGCAACAGTTCACCGCCGTCGACCCGGCCGGCGTGCACCACCGGGTGGGCATCCGGTTGCCGGGGGGCTACAACATCGCCAATACCCTTCTGGCACTGGCTATCTTGGATGCGCTCGGGGTGTCTCCCGAGCAGGCCGCGACCGGACTTCGCGACACCGCCGTCCCAGGGCGGCTCGAGCAGATCGACCGCGGCCAGGATTTCCTGGCGCTAGTCGACTACGCCCATAAGCCGGGCGCGCTGGGTGCGGTGCTGCAATCGTTGCGCCGCCCCGGTAGCCGGCTGGCGGTGGTCTTCGGGGCCGGCGGCGACCGCGATCCGGGCAAACGCGCACCGATGGGCAGAATCGCCGCGGAGTTGGCCGAGTTGGTCGTCGTCACCGACGACAACCCGCGCGGGGAGGACCCGGCCGCGATTCGCCGCGAGATCCTGGCCGGTGCTGCTGAAGCAGGCAGCGCCGCAAAGATCGTCGAGATCGGCGACCGGCGCGCGGCGATCCGGCACGCGGTCGGCTGGGCGGGCCCCGACGACGTCGTGCTGGTCACCGGTAAAGGCCATGAAACCGGGCAGAGCGGCGGCGGGCTCACCCGCCCGTTCGATGACCGGGTCGAATTGGCCGCCGCGCTGGAGGAGCGGCGCCAGTGATAGCGCTGACCGTCGCGCAGATCGCCGAGATCGTCGGCGGCGAGCTGGTCGACATCTCGCCGGAAGCAGCCGCGGACTTGCGCGTCACCGGAACAGTCGAATTCGACTCTCGCAAGGTCGCATCCGGTGGCTTGTTCCTGGCCCTGCCGGGGGCCCGCGCCGACGGGCACGACCATGCCGCGGCGGCCGTGACGGCCGGCGCGGTCGCAGTGCTGGCCGCCCGGCCGGTCGGCGTGCCCGCGATCGTGGTGCGTCCCGACGCCACCGCCGCCCGACGGGCCAGCGTGCTCGAGCACGACACCGACGGATCGGGCGCGGCGGTACTGGCGGCGCTGGCCAAGCTCGCCGCAGCGGTGGCGGCTGAACTCGTCGCGCAAGGACTGACCATCGTCGGGATCACCGGCTCGTCGGGGAAGACGTCGACCAAGGACCTGCTGGCTGCCGTGCTCGCCCCGCTGGGCGAGGTGGTCGCACCGCCCGGGTCGTTCAACAACGAACTGGGCCATCCCTGGACCGTTTTGCGCGCCGACGAGAACACCGACTACTTGATCCTGGAACTGTCGGCGCGCCACCCGGGCAACATCGCCGCGCTGGCCGCCATCGCGCCGCCCACCATCGGGGTGGTGCTCAATGTCGGTACCGCGCACCTGGGCGAGTTCGGCTCCCGGCAAGCCATCGCCGACACCAAAGCCGAACTCCCACAAGCCATTCCGCAATCCGGCGTGGTCGTGCTCAACGTCGACGACTCGGCAGTGGCGGCCATGGCCGACAAAACCGCGGCCCGGGTGGTGCGCGTGAGCCGCCAGCCCGCCCACGTGTGGGCGGGCCCGGTCACCCTCGACGAATTGGCCAGGCCGCAGTTCACGCTGCATGCCGGCGACCGCGCGGTCGATGTCGGGTTGGCCGTACACGGCGACCACCACGTCAGCAACGCGTTGTGCGCGGCGGCGGTCGCCCTGGAGTGCGGGGCCACCGTCGACCAGGTGGCGACTGCGCTGGCCAGTGCGCACCCGGTGTCGCAGCACCGCATGCGGGTGACCAGCCGCGACGACGGGGTGACGGTCATCGACGACGCCTACAACGCCAACCCGGATTCCATGCGCGCCGGCCTGCAGGCATTGGCCTGGATGGCCCGCGGCCAGCGGCGCAGTTGGGCGGTGCTGGGCGAGATGGCCGAACTCGGTGAGGACGCGATATCCGAGCATGACCGCATCGGTCGGTTGGCGGTGCGCTTAGATGTGACTCGACTCATTGTCGTGGGAACGGGGAGGTCGATGAGCGCCATGCACCAGGGCGCGGTCATGGAGGGCTCATGGGGCGGCGAGGCCAGTATCGTCGCCGATGCCGATGCCGCCCTGGCACTATTGCGGTCCGAACTGCAATCCGGAGATGTGGTGCTGGTCAAGGCCTCCAACGCCGCCGGGCTGGGAGCGCTCGCCGACGCGCTGATGGCCCCGGCCGACGGTGACGCCCGATGATTCAAATCCTCATCGCCGTCGGCATTGCGCTGACGGTCTCCATCGTGCTCACCCCGCTGTTGATCCGGCTCTTCACCATGCAGGGATTTGGCCACGAGATCCGCGAGGACGGTCCTCCGAGCCACCAGACCAAGCGCGGCACGCCGTCAATGGGCGGGGTGGCGATCCTGGCCGGCATTTGGGCGGGTTACCTGGGGACCCACGTCGTCGGCCTGGCACTCGACGGCGAGGGGCCGTCCGCGTCGGGGCTGCTGGTGCTGTTCTTGGCCACCGCACTGGGCGCCGTCGGATTCGTCGACGACCTGATCGGGATCCGCCGCTCCCGCAACCTCGGGCTGAACAAGACGGCCAAAACGGTCGGGCAGATCACCGCCGCCCTGCTGTTCGGGGTGCTGGTGCTGCAGTTCCGCAACAATGCCGGCCTGACACCGGGCAGCGCCGATCTGTCCTACGTGCGTGAAATCGCCACCGTCACACTGGCGCCCGCGCTGTTCGTGCTGTTCTGCGTGGTCATGGTCAGCGCCTGGTCGAATGCGGTGAACTTCACCGACGGCCTCGACGGGCTGGCGGCCGGGGCGATGGCGATGGTCACCGCCGCCTACGTGCTGATCACGTTCTGGCAGTACCGCAATGCCTGCGCCACCGCGCCGGGCCTGGGTTGCTACAACGTGCGCGACCCGCTGGACCTGGCCCTGATCGCTGCCGCAACGGCCGGCGCCTGTATCGGGTTTTTGTGGTGGAACGCCGCGCCGGCCAAGATCTTCATGGGCGACACCGGATCGTTGGCGCTGGGCGGCATCATCGCCGGGTTGTCGGTGACCAGCCGCACCGAGATCCTGGCGGTGGTGCTGGGTTCGCTGTTCGTCGCCGAGATCGTCTCGGTGGTTCTGCAAATCCTGACGTTTCGCACCACCGGGCGCCGCGTTTTCCGGATGGCGCCGTTTCATCACCATTTCGAGCTGGTCGGCTGGGCCGAAACCACGGTCATCATTCGGTTCTGGCTGTTGACCGCGATCAGTTGCGGCCTGGGTGTGGCGCTGTTCTACAGCGAGTGGCTCGCGGCCGCCGGCGACTGACGTGACTCATGAGCTGGTCTCCGCCGGCACCTCGGTGCTGGTCACCGGCGGTGGTGTCACCGGAAAGTCGGTGCTGACGGCACTGGCCTCCCTGGGCGCGACGGCCACGCTGTGCGACGACGACCCGACCACCCGGCAGTTGCACGCCGACGCCGGCGTGGCGACGGTGACGCCTTCGGCGGCCGCCGAGCGTATCGACGACTACGCCCTGGTGATCACCAGTCCGGGTTTCCAGCCCACCGCGCCGGTGCTGATGGCCGCCGCGGCAGCCGGCATCCCCATCTGGGGCGACGTCGAGCTGGCCTGGCGGCTCGACACCTCCGGTCATTACGGGCCGCCGCGGCGCTGGCTGGCCGTCACCGGCACCAACGGCAAGACGACCACCACCTCGATGTTGCACGCCATGCTCAGCGCCGCGGGCCTGGCTGCCCGGCTCTGCGGCAACATCGGCAAACCGGTTCTGGACGCGCTTCGCGAGCCCGCTGAGATGCTGGCCGTGGAACTGTCCAGTTTCCAGCTGCATTGGGCGCCGTCGCTGCGGCCCGAAGCCGGTGCGGTGCTCAACATCGCCGAGGACCACCTGGACTGGCATGCCACGATGGCCGACTACACCGCCGCCAAAGCCCAGGTGCTCGGCGGTCGGGTGGCGGTCGTCGGGCTGGACGACACCCGGGCGGCGGCGCTGCTGGACACCGCGCCGGCCCCCGTGCACGTCGGATTCCGCCTCGGCGAACCCGCTACCGGGCAACTGGGCGTGCGGGACGGCATGCTGATCGACCGCGCCTTCGCTGACGACCTCGCGCTGGCATCCGTCGCCTCGATACCGGTGCCACCGCCGGTCGGCGTGCTCGATGCGCTGGCCGCGGCGGCGCTGGCCCGCAGCGTCGGGGTCGGCGCGGACGCGATCGGCGACGCCCTGGCGACGTTTCGCGTCGGCCGGCATCGCGCTGAGGTGGTCGCCGTCGTGGACGGGGTCAGCTACGTCGACGACTCCAAGGCCACCAACCCGCACGCCGCCGAGGCGTCGGTACGGGCCTACCGGCGGGTGGTCTGGATCGCCGGTGGGCTGCTCAAGGGCGCGTCCGTCGATGCGACCGTGGCCAGGATCGCTAATCGCCTGGTCGGGGCCGTGTTGATCGGCCGTGACCGGGCCGCGGTTGCGGAGGCGTTATCACGACACGCGCCCGATGTCCCCGTCGTACAGGTTGTGACAGGCGAGGATATTGATATGCAAGCGACTGCTGAGTCTTCTGTTACTCCTGTGACAAGAGTTGTTCAGGTGCCCGACGACGCCGTCGGCAGTCGCGTGATGCACGCGGCCGTGGCCGCCGCCCGCGATCTGGCCGCCCCTGGCGACACCGTGCTGCTGGCACCGGCCGGCGCATCCTTCGACCAGTTCAGCGGCTATGCCGACCGGGGCGACGCATTCGCGGCTGCCGCACGCGCCACGACCCGGTAGCCACTGGTGAGCAACGTGCTGACCCGGTTGCTGCGCCGGGGCACGAACGACGGCGAGCCGCCGGAGACGGGCGCGCCCGACAAGGCGCCGGCCGCCAGCGACTCCCGCGTTCCGCGGACCCGGTTCGGCGCCTGGCTGGGCCGGCCCATGACGTCGTTTCATCTGATCATCGCCGTGGCCGCGCTGCTCACCACGCTCGGCCTGATCATGGTGCTCTCGGCGTCTGGCGTGCACTCCTATGACGCCGACGGGTCGGCCTGGATCATCTTCGGTAAGCAAGTGCTGTGGACGGTGATCGGCCTGACCGCCTGCTATGTGGCGCTACGGATGCCGGTGCACTTCATGCGCCGGGTTGCCTTCACCGGCTTCGCATTCACCATCGTCTTGCTGGTGCTGGTGCTTGTCCCGGGCATCGGCACCGTCTCCAACGGCTCCAGCGGGTGGTTCGTGATCCATGGGTTCTCGATGCAGCCGTCCGAGCTCACCAAGATCGCCTTCGCCATCTGGGGGGCGCATCTGCTGGCAGCCCGGCGCATGGAGAGGGCCACGCTGCGGGAGATGCTGATTCCGCTGGTGCCGGCCGCGGTGATCGCACTGGCCCTGATCGTGGCCGAGCCCGACCTGGGGCAAACGGTGTCGCTGGGCATCATCTTGTTGGCCCTGCTGTGGTACGCCGGATTGCCGTTGCGGGTGTTCTGCAGCTCGCTGCTCGCGGTCGTGGTGGCCGCGGCGATCTTGGCGGTGTCCGAGGGCTACCGCTCCGACCGGGTGCAGTCCTGGCTGGATCCCGGCGCCGACTCACAGGGCGCCGGGTACCAGGCCAAGCAGGCCAAGTACGCGCTGGCCAATGGCGGGATCTTCGGTCACGGCCTCGGCCAGGGCACCGCCAAATGGAATTATCTGCCCAACGCCCACAATGACTTCATCTTCGCGATCATCGGTGAGGAACTGGGCTTTGTGGGGGCATTCGGGCTACTGGCGCTGTTCGGGCTGTTCGCCTACACCGGCATGCGCATCGCACGGCGCTCCGCCGACCCGTTCCTGCGGCTGCTGACCGCCACCATCACCTTGTGGGTTTCCGGTCAGGTGTTCATCAACGTCGGCTATGTGATCGGGCTGCTGCCGGTCACCGGGATCCAGCTGCCGCTTATCTCAGCCGGTGGAACCTCCACGGCCACAACACTTCTGATGATTGGCGTGATGGCCAACGCGGCTCGCCACGAACCCGAGGCCGTTGCTGCCCTGCGCGCGGGGCGCGACGACCGGATGAACCGGCTGTTGCGACTGCCGCTGCCCGAGCCTTATTCGCCGACCCGGGTCGAGGCGCTGCGCGACCGCCTGCGGTCCCGCCCGCAATCGCCCAAACAGCAACGCAAAGCCGACCGGGCGCCGTCGGCCGGCCGATCGGGCAGACCCCCGAAAATGGATCGGCGGGTCCGAGGGGCCGGCGGGGGCGCCCGCCGGTCAGGGGGCCAGCATCCGGAGGGAGGTGCCGCCGCGCGCGTGCGGGGGCGGCATTATGGACGTGAACAGCGCTTCGCCGACCAGCCTCAGCTACGCGGCAAGCGCGCTCGCGCACTGGAAGGTCAGCGTTACGGGTGAACGACTCTGTCACGGAGCCGACCAGCGGGGTGAACAGCGACTCGGGGAGCCGGCCCGGTGGCGGGTCATTGTCGGTAGTGCTGGCCGGCGGCGGTACCGCCGGGCACGTCGAGCCGGCGATGGCGGTCGCGGACGCGCTGGTCGCGCTGGATCCGCAGGTCCGCATCACTGCATTGGGAACGGCGCGAGGTCTGGAGACCAGGCTGGTGCCCGAACGTGGTTACCGTCTTGAGCTGATCACCCCGGTGCCACTGCCGCGCAAGCCGACTGCCGATCTGGCCCGGCTGCCGGCGCGGGTGATGCGCGCCGTGCGCCAAACGCGTGCGGTGCTCGACGGCGTCAATGCCGATGTGGTGATCGGATTCGGCGGTTATGTGGCGTTGCCGGCCTACCTCGCGGCCCGTCGCCGTCGCGTTCCGGTGGTGATTCACGAGGCCAACGCCAGCGCGGGGCTGGCCAACCGGGTCGGCGCACGCCGCGCGCAGCGGGTGCTCTCGGCGGTGCCCGATCCCGGCCTGCCGCACGCCGAAGTGGTCGGCGTGCCGGTGCGGGCGGCGATCACCACGCTGGACCGCGCGGCGTTACGGGCCGAAGCACGCGCGCATTTCGGCTTCGCCGACGACGCCCGGGTGCTGCTGGCGTTCGGTGGTTCGCAGGGCGCCGCGTCGATCAACCGGGCCGTCGCCGCGGCCGCCGGCGAGCTGGCCGCCGCCGGAGTGGCGGTGTTGCATGCCTACGGCGCCAAGAACACCATCGAGCTGCGCACGCCGCAGCCCGGCGACCCGCCCTATGTGGCGATGCCCTACCTGAACCGGATGGACCTGGCGTATGCGGCGGCCGACCTGGCGATCTGCCGCTCCGGAGCGATGACGGTCGCCGAGGTCTCCGCTGTGGGCCTGCCCGCGGTGTATGTGCCGCTGCCGATCGGTAACGGCGAGCAGCGGCTCAACGCGTTACCGGTGGTCAGGGCCGGCGGCGGCCTGCTGGTCGCCGACGCCGACCTGACCCCGGGATTCGTGGCCGAGCAGGTCGCCGGACTGCTGGGTGACGTGTCGCGGCTGTCGGCGATGACGGCCGCCGCGGCGCTGGCCGGCCACCCCGATGCGGCCGAGCAGGTGGCGCTCGCCGCGCTGGACGTCGCGCGCGAGGCGCGGGACGGGAAGCGCGCGCGAGCTGGGCGGGGGCGGCGTTGAACGCCGAGTCGCTGCCGCCCGACCTGCAGCGAGTCCACATGGTCGGCATCGGGGGAGCGGGCATGTCGGGGATCGCCCGCATCCTGCTCGATCGCGGCGGCCAAGTGTCGGGGTCCGACGCCAAGGAGTCGCGCGGAGTGCGTGCGCTGCGCGCCCGCGGTGCACTGATCCGGATCGGCCACGATGCGTCGTCGCTGGATCTGCTGCCCGGCGGCGCCACCGCGGTCATCACCACGCACGCCGCGATCCCGAAAACCAACCCCGAGCTCGTGGAAGCCCGTCGGCGCGGCATTCCGGTGGTGTTGCGCCCGGCGGTGCTGGCCAAGCTGATGGTCGGACGCACCACGTTGATGATCACCGGCACGCACGGGAAGACGACGACGACGTCGATGCTCATCGTCGCGTTGCAACATTGCGGGTGTGACCCGTCCTTCGCGGTCGGCGGCGAGATGGGCGAGGCGGGCACCAACGCCCACCACGGCAGCGGCGACTGCTTTGTCGCCGAAGCCGACGAAAGCGACGGCTCGCTGCTGGAGTACACGCCCAACGTCGCCGTCGTCACCAACATCGAGGCCGATCACCTGGACTTCTTCGGCAGCGCCGACGCCTACGCCGCGGTGTTCGACTCGTTCGTCGAGCGTCTTGCCCCGGGCGGCGCACTCGTCGTTTGCACCGACGATCCTGGTGCGTCGGCGCTGGCGGAACGCACTGCGCCGCTGGGCATTCGGGTGCTCCGCTATGGAAGCGGCGATCCGGAGCAGTTAAGCGGTGCGCTGCTGTCGTGGGAGCAGCAGGGCACCGGCGCGGTTGCCCACATCCAGTTGGCCGGGGAAGCCCATCCGCGGGTCATGCGGCTGGCGGTGCCGGGCCGGCACATGGCGCTCAACGCCTTGGGGGCGCTTTTGGCCGCGGTCGAGATCGGTGCGCCGCCCGACGCGGTGCTCGACGGGCTGGCCGGTTTCGAGGGTGTGCGCCGCCGATTCGAGTTGATCGGGACCGCGGGCTCGGTGCGGGTGTTCGACGACTACGCGCATCACCCGACGGAGATCGACGCGACGCTGGCCGCCGTACGCACGCTGCTCGAGCAGGCCGGCAGCGGCCGGTCGCTGGTGGTTTTCCAGCCGCATCTGTATTCGCGGACAAAGGATTTCGCCGTTGAGTTCGGGCACGCTCTGAACGGCGCCGACGAGGTTTTCGTGCTCGACGTCTACGCCGCCCGCGAGCAGCCGCTGGCCGGTGTGAGCGGAGCCAGTGTCGCCGAGCACGTCAGCGTGCCGGTGCACTACCTGCCGGATTTCTCGACGGTCGCCGGCGCGGTGGCTGCGGCGGCCGGTCCGGGCG
This sequence comes from Mycobacterium kyorinense, assembly GCF_001672775.1. GTDB lineage: Bacteria > Actinomycetota > Actinomycetes > Mycobacteriales > Mycobacteriaceae > Mycobacterium > Mycobacterium kyorinense_A. The sequence goes on from NZ_LZKJ01000027.1 coordinate 44,069, forward strand.
ATGTCGTCGTCACCATGGGTGCTGGCGATGTGACGATGCTCGGGCCGGAGATCGTGACGGCGCTGCGGGTGCGGGCCAACCGCAGCGCGCCGGGCCGGCCGGGGGTCTTGTGGTGAGCGAACCGAACGACAGCCCGACGTCTGAGGCGGTCACCGAACCGATTACCGCGCCGGCCTCCGACCAGGAACCGGTCGAGCAGCCGGCCGAGCAGCCGGGCGGCGAAGGGCAAGCCCCGCAGCCGGAGCCCGTCGAGGGTCCGCGGCGACGCGCGCGCAGGGAACGCGCCGAACGCCGCGCCGCGCAGGCCCGCGCCACCGCGATCGAACAGGCTCGACGGGAGGCCAAACGGCGGGCCCGCGGAGGTGGTCCCAGCGAACCCAAACCCGTTCCGCGGGGCGCGGTTCGAGGACTGAAAATGGTGCTCGCGTCGGTGCTGGTGGCCCTGGCCGCCACCGGGCTGGGGCTGATCCTCTACTTCACACCGGTGATGTCTGCGCGCAGCATCATCGTGACCGGGATCGGAGCGGTGACGCGCGAGGAGGTGCTCGACGCGGCGCAGGTCCGGCTTGGCACCCCGCTGTTGCAGATCAACACTGACGGAGTCGCCGACCGGGTGGCCGCGATTCGGCGGGTGGCCAGCGCGCGGGTGCAGCGCCAATACCCGTCGGCGCTGCGGATCACCATCGTCGAGCGGGTTCCGGTGGTGGTCAAGGACTTTCCCGACGGGCCGCATCTCTACGACCGCGATGGCGTGGATTTCGCCACCGCGCCGCCGCCGCCGGCGCTGCCCTTTCTCGATGTCGACAATCCAGGGCCGAACGATCCGGCCACCAAGGCGGCGCTCGAGGTGCTGACGGCGTTGCGCCCCGAAGTCGCCGGTCAGGTGGGCCGGATCGCGGCGCCTTCGGTGGCCTCGATCACGCTGACGCTCACCGACGGGCGCACGGTGATCTGGGGGACCACCGACCGCACCGAGGAAAAAGCCGAGAAGCTGGCGGCGTTGTTGACCCAGCCAGGGCGGACATACGACGTGTCCAGCCCAGACCTACCGACGGTCAAGTAGTCGCGACCTGCCCACGCCGCAGCGCCCAGACCGCCGCCGCCCGGGCCGCCGCTCGCCGAGCGTGAACCTGGCTTCACTCTCGACGTCGGGCGTGAAGCCAACTTCACACTCGAGGCTGCGGGTGGCTGTGACGCTCGGCATGTCGCGGCGAAAAATTGGCCGAAATTCGCCCGCGCCGTCTCGGCGCGCCTGCGTCGATCGCGTCCGCCGTGCCCATACCGTTCTGTTTGCGCGAAACAACTTGACATAACTCTAAGCCTCTAGTTGAGGTTGAGGTTTGCCAGGGGTGGACCGCCACACCAAGCCGAGTCCCATCTAGGGAGGAAGACGCAATGATGACCCCCCCGCACAACTACCTGGCCGTCATCAAAGTCGTGGGTATCGGCGGCGGCGGTGTCAACGCCGTCAACCGGATGATCGAGCAGGGCCTCAAAGGCGTGGAGTTCATCGCCATCAACACCGACGCCCAGGCGCTGTTGATGAGCGACGCCGACGTCAAGCTCGACGTCGGTCGCGACTCCACCCGCGGCCTGGGCGCCGGCGCCGACCCTGAGGTCGGGCGCCGGGCCGCCGAGGACGCCAAGGACGAGATCGAAGAGCTGCTCCGCGGCGCCGACATGGTGTTCGTCACCGCCGGTGAAGGCGGCGGCACCGGCACCGGCGGCGCTCCGGTCGTCGCCAGCATCTCGCGCAAGCTCGGGGCGCTGACCGTCGGCGTCGTCACCCGGCCGTTCTCGTTTGAGGGCAAACGACGCAGCACCCAGGCCGAAAACGGCATCGCGGCCCTGCGGGAAAGCTGCGACACCCTGATCGTGATCCCCAACGACCGGCTGCTGCAGATGGGCGATGCCGCCGTATCGCTGATGGACGCCTTCCGCAGCGCCGACGAGGTGCTGCTCAACGGTGTGCAGGGAATCACCGACCTGATCACCACCCCGGGACTGATCAACGTCGACTTCGCCGACGTCAAGGGCGTCATGTCCGGTGCCGGCAGCGCGCTGATGGGCATCGGCTCGGCCCGCGGCGAAGGCCGGGCGCTCAAGGCCGCCGAGGTCGCGATCAACTCGCCGCTGCTGGAAGCCTCGATGGAGGGCGCGCAAGGCGTGCTGCTGTCGATCGCCGGCGGCAGCGACCTGGGGCTGTTCGAAATCAACGAGGCAGCCTCGCTGGTGCAAGACGCTGCCCATCAGGACGCCAACATCATTTTCGGGACCGTCATCGACGACTCGCTGGGCGACGAGGTGCGGATCACGGTCATCGCAGCGGGCTTCGACGCCACCGGGCCGGGCCGCAAACCGATCGTCGGCGGCGGTCAAGCGCAGTCCCAGACGATCGCGCCGGCCAAGGCGGGCAAGGTCACCTCGTCGCTGTTCGAGCCGGCCGACGCGCTCAGCATGCCGTTGCAGACCAACGGTTCGACGCTGGATATCGGCGGCGACGACGACGAGGACGTCGACGTCCCGCCGTTCATGCGGCGCTAGCCCGCCGACGATACTGAGCAGGTGAGCGTTCGCATCCGGCGCGTGACGACCACCCGGTCGGGCGGTGTCTCGGCGCCGCCGTTTGACAGCTTCAACCTCGGTGACCATGTCGGTGACGACCCGGCTGCGGTCGCGGCCAATCGGGCCCGGCTGGCCGCAGCGCTGGGACTCGCTACTGATCGGGTGATCTGGATGAACCAAGTTCACAGCGACCGGGTCGAGGTGGTCGACGGTCCGCGCGAGGCACCGGTGGATGACACCGATGCCTTGGTGACCCGGACGCCGCGGTTGGCGCTGGCCGCGTTGAGTGCCGATTGCGTGCCGGTGCTGATGGCGGACGCGCGTGCCGGGGTCGTCGCCGCCGTGCATGCCGGTCGCGTGGGCGCGGCGAGCGGCGTCGTGGCCCGTGCGCTGGAAGCCATGCTGGCCCTCGGCGCCCAGGCCGAGGACGTCTCCGCGCTGCTCGGCCCGGCGGTCAGCGGCCGCAACTATGAAGTGCCCGCGGCAATGGCCGACGAGGTCGAAGCCGCGCTGCCGGGCAGTCGGACCACCACCTCGGCCGGCACGCCCGGACTTGACCTTCGAGCCGGAATCGCCTGCCAGCTCAAGAATTTGGGCGTGACCGCCATCGACGTCGATCCACGTTGCACAGTGGAGGACACCAACCTGTTCAGCCATCGCCGGGATGCGCCCACCGGGCGACTGGCCTCGGTGGTGTGGATGCAATGAGCGCCGCGGCGGCAAACCTCGCACCGCACCGGGAGCGGGAATCCGAATTGGCCAAAGCTTTGCGCGCAGTGCGGGAGCGACTTGCCGCCGCCGCGGACGCGGCCGAGCGGAATGTCGACGGAATTGAACTTCTGCCGATAACCAAATTCTTTCCGGCATCAGATGTCGCGATTTTGTCGGCATTGGGATGCCGGGCCTTTGGCGAATCCCGCGAGCAGGAGGCTGCAGCGAAGGTCGGTGAAGTCGCCGGACTGCTGGGGTCCGATGAACCCGGTGTGCAGTGGCACATGGTGGGCCAGGTCCAGCGCAACAAGGCCCGGTCGCTGGCCACCTGGGCGCACACCGTCCACTCGGTCGGCAGTGTGCGCATCGCCGATGCGCTTGACCGCGCCGTCAGCGCGGCGCTGGGCGACGGCCGCCGGACGGCGCCGCTGCGCGTCTATGTCCAGATCAGCCTCGACGGCGACGTGTCGCGCGGTGGCGTCGACGTCGCCGAACCCGCCGCGGTCGACGAGGTCTGCTCCCGGGTGGATGCGGCTGAACACCTGGAACTTGTTGGCCTGATGGGTATCCCGCCGCTGGACTGGGAACCCGACAGAGCTTTCGAGCGGCTGCGATCCGAGCACGAACGGGTGCGCCAAACCCATCCGAACGCGGCGGGATTGTCGGCCGGTATGTCAAACGACCTGGAAACGGCGGTCAAACATGGTTCGACGTGTGTGCGTGTCGGTACCGCGTTATTGGGACGAAGACCGCTACCGTCACCGTGAATAGTCACTCCAGTCACATCTTCATCACAGACACCAGCAGCCGAGAAGGGGTCCCGCGATGAGCACACTGCACAAGGTCAAGGCCTACTTCGGTATGGCTCCGATGGAGGACTACGACGACGAGTACTACGACGACGACCGCGCACCCGCCCGTTCGGGCTACGGGCGGCAGCGGTTCGCCGAAGACGGCTACGGCCGCTACGAAGACCGCTTCGACGGGCACGACTACGACGATCCGCGCGGTGAACCGGGCGACTATCCGCCCGGCAGCTACCGGAGCGGTTACTCCGACGACCACCGTTTCCGGCCGCGCGACTACGAGCGCACCGAGTTGCCCCGTCCGCGGTTCGCCTCGCTGCGCTCGGCCACCCGTGGCGCGTTGGCGATGGATCCGCGTCGGATGGCGATGCTCTTCGACGAGGGCAGCCCGCTGTCGAAGATCACCACGCTGCGTCCCAAGGACTACAGCGAGGCTCGCACTATCGGCGAGCGGTTCCGCGACGGCACTCCGGTGATCATGGATCTGGTGTCGATGGACAACGCCGACGCCAAACGTCTTGTCGACTTCGCGGCGGGCCTCGCCTTCGCCCTGCGCGGCTCCTTCGACAAAGTCGCCACCAAGGTGTTTCTGCTCTCACCCGCCGATGTCGACGTCTCGCCCGAGGAACGCCGCCGGATTGCCGAGACCGGCTTCTACGCGTACCAGTAAGCACCGCGCGCCGCGGCGGCCACGGCGTAGGCAGCGTCTTGCCTCGTTTATGGCTCGCCGGAGGGAGTCGGTAGGCTGACGATCATCGCGCCGGCCGCGGTCGGTGCTGTCGTGATCGTCACATCCTCATCAGTAAGGTCGGTCTCTCGTTGGCGCTGTTCATCCACATCCTGGGTTTTGCGCTATTCATCTTTTGGCTGCTGTTGATCGCTCGGATCGTGGTCGAGTTCGTCCGGTCGTTCAGCCGCGACTGGCGGCCACGCGGCCTTACCGTGGTGATCCTGGAGATCATCATGTCGATCACCGATCCGCCGGTGAAGCTGCTGCGCCGGCTCATCCCGCAGCTCACCATCGGCGCTGTCCGGTTCGACCTATCGATCATGGTGCTGCTGCTGGTGGCGTTCATCGGCATGCAAATCGCGCTCAACTACTCGGGGTAGCCCGCGCCCGCCCGTCCTCTCGGCGGGGGCGGCGGCGTCGCTTAACTGCGTTTGGGTCAGTGCATTTCGTTGTCTTATCGCCCTGATTTCGTGTTTCTTAAAGATTGAAATTCGGTCTTATTTATTGACCGATTCGGCGACCGGCGGGTCTGGTGTGACAGGATGGGCGGCAGTTGCAGTATGGCTACCACACCGTTCATACCGATCTAGACTTTGCAGGTTGGTTTGATCGTCCAGACTCGAGGGGGCAAACAATGCCGCTGACACCAGCCGACGTTCACAATGTGGCGTTCAGCAAGCCGCCCATCGGCAAGCGCGGCTACAACGAAGACGAGGTCGACGCCTTCCTCGACTTGGTAGAGAACGAGCTGACCAGGCTCATCGAGGAGAACGCGGATCTGCGTCAGCGGGTCAACGAACTCGACCAAGAGCTGGCCGGCGCGCGCTCGGGTGGTGGCGCCCAGCCCAGCCAGGCCGCGCCCGTCTACGAGCCCGAGCCCGAGCCGGAGCCCGCCAGGCCCGCGCCGCAGCCGGCCGCCGCGCCCACGGCTTCGACCAGCGAGGAACAGGCCATGAAGGCCGCCAGGGTGCTCAGCTTGGCGCAGGACACCGCCGACCGGCTGACCAGCACGGCCAAAGCTGAGTCCGACAAGCTGATGGCCGATGCCCGGGCCAACGCCGACCAAATCCTCACCGAGGCCCGGCGGGAAGCCGACACCACCGTCGCAGAAGCCCGCCAGCGCGCCGACGCGATGCTGGCCGACGCGCAGACGCGATCGGAGACCCAGTTGCGCCAGGCCCAAGAAAAGGCCGACGCACTGCAGGCCGATGCGGAGCGCAAGCACTCCGAGATCATGGGCACGATCAACCAACAGCGCACCGTTTTGGAAGGCCGCCTCGAGCAGCTGCGCACGTTCGAACGCGAGTACCGCACCCGGCTCAAGACCTACCTGGAATCGCAGCTCGAGGAGCTGGGCCAGCGTGGATCGGCGGCTCCGGTCGATTCCAGCGCCACCAACGATGCCGGGGGGTTCAACCAGTTCAATCGGGGTAATAACTAAGCAGGCCGAGGGCGCCGGGCCGGACGGTCCGTATCGTGCAGTCTTGGCAACAGTGGTGCATGCCCCGTCGGCTGGAGGTTAACCGATGCTGATTATCGCGCTGGTGTTAGCGGTGATAGGTCTCGCCGCGCTGGTGTTTGCCGTCGTCACGAGCAACGAGCTGGTGGCCTGGGTGTGCATCGCCGCCAGCGTGCTGGGCGTCGTGCTGTTGATCATCGACGCGTTGCAGGAACGGCGGCGACGCGAAGCCGGCGCACCCGTCGACAGACCCGCCGCGGATGAGGGAGCTCAGCGCGAGGTCAGCAGCACCGCCGAGAGCGGCGCCGACGAGAACGTCTACGCCGACTATCCCGAGGACACCGCCGACGAAGGCGAGGAATCCGTGCCCAACGGTGTGGGCACTGGACAACGGCCGGCCCAGTCCGCCGAGTCCCGGTCCGAGGACGAAGAATAGGCCAGCTGGCCGGTCACCCCTTGGGGGCGGTCGCAGTCGCCAGCAGTTCGCGGACCTCGTCGTCGGTCACCTGATGAAAGTCGACGAACACCTGCCCCACCGCCTCGAAGTCGGGCGGCATCGTCGCACAGATCACGTCGTCGGCTTCCTGTGCCAGCTGGTCGCAGGCGGACGGCGGCCCCACCGGCACGGCCACAACGACTGACTTGGGGCCGATCGCTTTCAGCGCTCGCACCGCAGCCAGCATGCTTGCGCCAGTAGCGATTCCGTCGTCAACCAGGATCACCGTCTTGCCGCGCGGGTCGGTGAGCGGTCTCCCCCCGCGATAAAGCTGCTCGCGGCGCTGCAGTTCGGCCGCCTCTCGGTCGATCACCGCGCGCACCTGCTCGTCACTGATGCGCAGGCTGGACAGCACATTGTCGTTCATCACGATGCCGCCGCCGCTGGCCAGCGCGCCCATCGCCAACTCCGGCCACTGCGGCACGCCCAGTTTGCGGACCAGGAACACGTCCAACTCGGCGTGCAGGGCCGCCGCGACTTCATAGGCCACCGGAACGCCGCCGCGGGCCAACCCGAGCACGAGTACCGACTGGTCGCGGCGATACGACGACAGCTGCTCGGCCAGTGCGCGGCCGGCATCCCGGCGGTCACTGAACGTGCGCCGGGATGCCCGGTGCAAAAAGCCACTCGATCGGTTCATGCGTCGCAACTTGTGGTTTCTTGGGCGCGTTGACCGTTACCAGCCTACGGCCGAAGTCATCGCCATACTGCGACTTCCCCGCCAGGAAACCGCCGAAACCCGGTCCGGCGCGCCCGCTGCGGCCCGGCCAGGCCCCGCAGCCGATGACGACGGTAGGCGCAATGCCACGTAACGGCTTGCACGCCAAGGATATTGGTGACGGCGGTTTGAGATCGGTCCGCGCGGAGCACTCTGTCGAGGTGTTGAACGGCGCGGACGTCGGCGTCGTCGGCGCCGGAATCGTCGGGCTCTCGACGGCCTGGGCGTTGACCGAAGCCGGCGCATCGGTTCGGGTGTATGAACGCGGCGTCCCGGGCAATGGGCAGTCCGGCGGCGAGTCGCGAATTTTCCGCCACGCCCACGATGACCCGCGGTTGGTCGCGTTCGCGCGGGACAGCCGCGCAGTGTGGGACGAGTGGGCCGAGCGGCTCGGCAGCGAGTTGGTCTCCGGCGACGGCGCGGTTGCGATCGGTTCGGCCGTGGAGCGGCGGTTGCCGATCCTCGAGCAGGCCGGCGGGGTCCGCGTTCGGCGGATCGGGTCCGACGAACTCGCCGAGCGATTACCAGTGCTGGCCGGCTACGCCGGCCCGGCGATGCTCGACGAGGCCGGCGGGGCCATCCGGGTGCGCGCGGCGATCGACGCGCTCACCGAGTGGATCGGCGACAGTCTGGTCGCCGACGAGGTGATCACCATACGGCCCACCCGTCGCGACACGGTCGAGGTGGTGTGCGGCGGAAGCCGCACCGAGCATGCCCGAGTCGTCGTGTGCGCCGGACGCGAAACGGCGCGACTGGCTCGAAGCGTCGGGCTGGCGCTGCCGGTGCGACTGGCCGCGCATGCCCGCTTGACTTTCGAGGTTCGCCACCACGCCCCGCTGCTGTCCTGCCTACAAGACAGCAGCGGCGAGTTCGGCGAAACCGGGATATACGCCGCTGCGACACCCGGAAACCGTTGCTACGCAGTCGGTTTGAGTGAAGCCGCGGCGGCCAAAGACGACGGCAGCTTCCCCGATCCGGCCGGGCTGGTCGCGTTGGCCGACCGGGCCGGCGAATATGCGCGACGCGCGCTTCCCGGACTTGACCCGCGGCCGGTGGACGCCCGGTACTGCTGGGTGACGACGCTGCCGTGGAGCGACGACGGCTTCGCCGTCTGGGAGCGGGAGGGCCTGTTCTTCGTCGCCGGCCACAATTTGTTCAAACAGGCGCCTGCCCTCGGCCGAGCGCTCGCGCGGTTGGCGCTGGGGGAGGACCCCGGCATCGACCTGCGGGCCGGGTGCGAACTTGGCCGGGCGCCGGCGGAGTCGTCGTAAACCGGTGTCCGAGGGGGACTTGGCCATCTACGACACGAGCCCTGACCTGGCGAATCGGTACCTGATCGTCGTCCGTGCTGGGGTTGACCCACTCAAATGCCGAGCGGTCGGATCAGGGGTCGAGTTGGGCGGGGGCGACTCGGCACCCGGCGGCTTGGGCTCCGGCGTGCAGGCGTCGGTCCCAAACGGCGACGATCAGGCCGGGTTCACCAACAGCCAACGCGCTGGCTAGATGAACAGCGTCGGCTCCGCGCAAAGCATAGGCGCGGGCGAGGCGGCCCGCGTGCTGTTCAACCCTCGCGGTGAGTTCGACTGGGCGGGTGGCGGCCCAGAAGTCCTCCCAGTCACGCTCGGCAGCGGCGAGCTCGGATTCAGTTAGGTCGTGATTGCGGGCTGCTGCAGCGAGTGCGGCCCGGACTTCGGGGTAAGCCAGACGGCTGGACAATGCGGCGTCGCAGCCGTCCCATAGAGCGGACGCCAGCGAACTCCCCGTCTCGGTGGTGAGAAGTTTGACGAAAGCGCTGGCGTCGAAGTAGACGAGCGGCACCAGTCAGCGCCGCTGGTCGCTGACCCGGTCAGACACCGGCCGCCGCGGCCGGGGCCTGGGTCGACTCGCAGCGACGGGCCGCTGCGCGGCGGCCTTGCCAATCACGCCTTCGGCCGTGAGACGCTCCAAGGTGCCTGCGCTGTCCAGTGCTGCCAGCCGCGCGACCGGAATCCCACGGTCGGTGATGACGACCTCACCACCAGCCCGAGCTCGATCCAGCCAATCGCTGAGGTGCGCGCGCAACTCGGTGACGGATACCTCCACGCAGTGAACTGTACATTCATTGAATCGTAATTTGTACATATCACTACAACTGCGCCGTGACGAGAGCGTTCATTTCGCTCGACTCATCACAAGGGGTGTCCGAGGGGGTGTGTGAGTTCACGACATAGGTGACAGATGAGTCGCGACATGGGTGACGCCTGTGAAGGGCAGCGATGAGTCGCGTCATAGGTGACAGTCATGGATGTCCAAAGCTCGCGCGGTCGTTCTGGAAGTCACTAGTGGTCGCCTCACGGTCACCAAGGCGGGGCAGGTCTACGGGCTGTCTCGCCAACACATCTACCGGCTGCTGTCCCGCTACCGCCAAGGCGGTCTTGAAGCCGTTGATCCCCGCTCACGACGGCCTGCCAGCAACCCCCGCGCCGTCAGCGATGAGGTGATCGCCGCGGTCGTGCTGACGCGTAAACAACTCGTCGATGACGGTCTGGATGCCGGCCCGGTCACCTTGCAATGGCACCTGGCTCACCAAGGGCTGCCGGTGCCATCGACCTCGACGATCCGGCGCATCCTGGACCATCGCGGCCTGGTCACCGCCCAACCACGCAAACGGCCCAAAAGCTCATTTATCCGTTTCGAGGCTTCCAACCCAACGAATGCTGGCAATCCGACTTCACCCACTGGACTTTGACCGATGGCAGCGATTTCGAGATCCTCAACTGGCTCGACGACCACTCCCGATACCTGCTTTACTGCGCCGCTCATCACCGCGTAACCGGTCCTGACGTGGTAGCCAGCTTTACCACCATCGCCGCCGAATTCGGCCCACCCGCCTCCACACTGACCGACAACGGCGCCGTCTACACCTCACGATTCACCCACGGCCACAACGACTTCGAACGCCTATTGGCCAGCCTGGGCATCACCCACAAAAACGGCCACCCCGGCCACCCCCAAACCCAAGGCAAAATCGAACGTTTCCACCAAACCCTCAAACACTGGCTAACACCACGCCCGCGACCCACCACCTTGGCCGATGCCCAGACCTGCTCAATGACTTCCGCGAGCTTTACAACACCGCCCGGCCCCAACGCGCCCTACCCCACCACCGCACACCCGCGCAGGCCACCTCGGCATCGGAATCATCCACGCCCACCCCAGTGCTAATCCTGGTAACCACACACACCATCACCGTGATCAGCAAAACCGGCCACCACGTCCTAAGCAGCCACACCATCGACCCCGAGAAAAACTACTGGCGCAACCAAAACAAAAACCCCGGCCGATGGCCGGGGTGATCTGTCACCGATGACGCGACTCATCTGTCACCTATGACTCGACTCATCACAGGGTGTCCGAGGGGGGACTTGAACCCCCACGCCCAGTAATAGGGCACTAGCACCTCAAGCTAGCGCGTCTGCCATTCCGCCACTCGGACCGACGCCAACCACGCAAGTTGGCAGCTAAGGCTATCGGATCGGCGAGCCCTGACCCAAACCCGCCGGACGGCTCCAATGGTAGGAAAGGTGACTGTGAGTGTTGCAACCGGTGACCGCACCGACCCAGCGGACGACATCGTCGACGTCGTGAGCACACTGATCCGGTTCGACACCACCAACACCGGCGATCTCGCCACCACCAAAGGCGAAGCGGAGTGTGCCCGCTGGATCGCCGGTCAGCTCGAAGACGTCGGCTACCAGGTGGAATACCTGGAATCCGGTGCGCCCGGGCGCGCCAATGTATTCGCGCGGCTGGCCGGCGCCGACAGCTCCCGCGGCGCCTTGATGATCCACGGCCACCTCGACGTCGTCCCGGCGGCGGCCGCCGACTGGAGCGTGCACCCGTTCTCCGGCGCGGTGGAGGACGGCTACGTCTGGGGCCGCGGAGCCGTCGACATGAAGGACATGGTGGGCATGATGATCGTGGTGGCCCGCCAGTTCCGGCGCGCGGGGATCGTGCCGCCCCGCGATCTGGTGTTCGCGTTCGTCGCCGATGAGGAGCACGGCGGCACATACGGCGCGCACTGGCTGGTCGACAATCGCCGCGATCTGTTCGACGGCGTCACCGAGGCAATCGGAGAGGTCGGCGGCTTCTCGCTGACGGTGCCGCGCCGCGACGGCGGGGAACGCAGGCTCTACCTGATCGAGACCGCCGAAAAGGGCTTGCAGTGGATGCGATTGACGGCCCGGGGCCGGGCGGGTCACGGGTCGATGGTGCACGACCACAACGCTGTGACGATCCTCGCCGAAGCCGTCGCGCGGCTGGGCCGCCACCAGTTCCCGCTGGTGCTGACCGACGCGGTCGTGCAGTTTTTGGCGGCGGTCGGCGAGGAGACCGGGCACAGCTTCGACACCGATTCCCCCGACCTGGAGGGCGCGATCGACAAGTTGGGGCCGATCGCCCGCATCGTGAAGGCCACGCTGCGTGACACTGCCAACCCGACCATGCTCAACGCCGGCTACAAGGCCAACGTCGTGCCGGCCACGGCCGAAGCCGTCGTGGACTGCCGGGTGCTGCCCGGCCGGCAAGCGGCGTTCGAGGCCGAGGTCGACGAACTGATCGGGCCCGACGTGGCTCGCGAATGGGTCGTCAGCCTGCCGTCCTATGAGACCGGTTTCGACGGTGATCTAGTCGATGCGATGAATTCGGCGCTGCTGGCGGTGGATCCCGATGCCCGCACCGTGCCCTACATGCTGTCCGGCGGGACGGACGCGAAAGCTTTCGCGCGGTTGGGGATTCGCTGTTTCGGCTTCGCTCCGCTGCGTCTGCCGCCGGAATTGGATTTCACTGCGCTGTTCCACGGCGTGGACGAACGGGTACCCATCGACGCACTGAGGTTCGGTACCGAGGTGATGTCGCGCTTTTTGACAAACTGCTAGTCGGAAATCAAGCCGGAAAGACGAGAGGACTGACCATGATCGCACCGCCCGACCCCTACGCCACGCTGCCCAAGCTGCCGTCGTTTCACCTGCAATCGGCGTCGATCACCGACGGACAACCGATGGCCAGCGCTCAAATCAGCGGCATCATGGGCGCCGGCGGCGAGGACGTCAGCCCGCAACTGAGCTGGTCGGGCTTCCCGGAGGAGACCCGCAGCTTTGCGGTCACGGTGTACGACCCCGATGCGCCGACGCTGTCGGGTTTCTGGCACTGGGCGGTGGCCAACCTTCCGGCCGATGTCACCGAGCTGCCCGACGGCGTGGGCGACGGCCGTGAGCTGCCGGGCGGCGCGCTGACGCTGGTCAACGACGCGGGCATGCGCCGCTACGTCGGCGCGGCGCCGCCGCCGGGGCATGGCCCGCACCGCTACTACGTCACGGTGCATGCGGTGAAGGTGGAAAAACTCGACCTCAACGAGGACGCCAGCCCGGCGTTTCTCGGGTTCAACCTCTTCCAGAACGCCATCGCGCGTGCCGTCATCTACGGCACCTACGAGCAGCGCTAGCCGCCGAAGCACCGCCAGTGGTCACCGACAACGCGATGCCCGCGTGCGTGTTGGTACTACCCGGCGGCGAGGTCCGCAGCGAACGGGCTTTCAAGCCTTGGCGGTTGGCCAGCTTGCGAATGATGTTCGTGGCACGGGCATTACGGCGCCGATTGGGGCGCCAGGTCGAGGTTCGGCAGGTGCGCTATCGCGTCTGCGGATGGAACAGCCCGCGGTTGGATCCCGTGCAGGACGCCAAGAAAGTGCTTGACGACGTTCAAGGCCGGTTCCAGCCCGAACGAATCGCGTTGGTGGGCCACTCCATGGGTGGGCGGGTCGCGGCCCACCTGGCCGCCGGCGGGGGAGTCGGTGCGGTGGTGGCGCTTGCGCCGTGGTGGGCCGGGCAGGACGGTGACCTGATCCCGGCATCCACCCGGCTCCTGGTCGTGCACGGCACCGCCGACACCACCACCGACCCGGCCGATTCACAGGCGCAAACCAAGCGGGCCTGCCGACGCGGGCTGGATGCCCAATGGGTGGCTTTGGACGGAGTCGGCCACCACATGGTGCGCCGGTGGCGCGACTGGCACCTGCTGACCACCAAATTCGTCGCTGAACACCTGGCGGCCACCGCAAAGAGTTAGTCGACGCGCCGCGGTCTAGGGAGGCGCCGCCGACCCGACCGCTTCGCTCAGCGACGCAAACCCACCGTCGTGGAGGCGACGGGCGATGCCGTCGTGAATGTGCTTGGCCCACAGGCCGCCGCCATAGATGAAACCGGTATAGCCCTGCAACAGCGAGGCGCCCGCGGTGATCCGCTCCCACGCGTCGTCGGCGGTTTCGATACCACCCACACTGATGAGCACCAGCCGGTCACCGACGCGGTGATACAGCCGGCGCAGCACCTCGGTGGCCCGCTGTGCCAGTGGCGGCCCCGAAACGCCGCCCGGGCCGAGAGCAGCCACGCCGGGTGTGGCCAGGCCGTCGCGCGACACCGTGGTGTTGGTGGCGACGATGCCGGCCAGGCCGAGTTCGACGGCGAGGTCGGCGATGTCGTCGATGTCGCTGTCGGTGAGATCCGGCGCAATTTTCACCAGCACCGGAGCCGACGTCTCGGCGAGCACCGCCGCCAGAATCGGGCGCAACGACTCCACCGCCTGCAAATCACGTAACCCCGGTGTGTTCGGCGAGCTGACGTTGACCACCAGATACGACGACAGCGGGCCGACCAGCCGCGCGCTGGCCCGGTAGTCCTCGACGGCATGGTCGGGCGGGGTGGCCTTGGTCTTGCCGATGTTGACACCGATCGGCACGTCGGCGCGGTGGCGTGCCAGCCGCGCCGCGAGTTGGGCCGCGCCGTGGTTGTTGAAGCCCATCCGATTGAGCAGGGCGCGGTCGGCGGGCAGCCGAAACATTCGAGGAGCGGCATCGCCGGGTTGGGCGTGAGCGGTGACAGTGCCGACTTCGGCGTAGCCGAAACCCAGCGCTCCCCACGTCTTCAGGCCGACGCCGTCCTTGTCGAAGCCGGCGGCCAGCCCGAGCGGCCCCGGGAAGCGCACGCCGAACACGCTGCTGGCCAGTACCGGGTCGGTCGGCGCCAGTGCCCGCCGAAGCCCGCGCCGCATCCCTGCGCCGGCGGTGGCGGCCCGCAGTGCGGCGAACGCCAACGTGTGAATGCGTTCGGGGGGCACCAGGAACAGCATTCGGCGAAGCGCACCATAGATCCGATGATCGTCGCCACTTGCCGTCACAGTTCGGGCTGGTCCACGCTGTCAACGGCGCAGTCTGCGCGAGACTTCTTGCGGCGCAACAACACTCGCCTGCTACCGTCGGTGTAGAGCCGTACCCGGGTCAACTCCCAGCCGCGGTATTCCGCTTCGATGGACAGCCGGATAGAGGCACTGACCCGGGTCACATCCGGCGGCAGCCGCAACGGCGCCCACTCGTATTCGTCGGACATCTCGGCGTCCCAGCCCGCGGGCAACCGGCTGCGCTGTGCGGTGGTCAACGCGGGCCCGCCGCATGCTCGATGACCTGAACCCCGCCGCCGGACCCCGACACCACATACAACGTGCCTGAGGCGTCGGCGACGGCGAGGGAGTTGGGTTGCTGCACTGTCGGGTAACGCACCTTTTCGACGGGTATTCCGGTGGACAGATCGTAACCAATAACCATATTCGCCGCGGTCTGCGTCACCCAGGTCAATCCGCGGGATCCGGCCAGACCGTACGGGGCCTGGCGCACCGGATAGGCCTGGCGCAGGATCAGCGGGTCGACACCGAACACCAGCAACTGGCCACCGCGGGTGTCGGCGACTAGTAGCCGGCCCTGCGGATCGGCCGCGATGGTCGTGGCGCCCTGGCCCGCCCGCAACGCCTGTCCAAGGGTGCCGTCGGCCTCGATCGTGGTCACCAAAGTTTGTGCGCGATCCAAAACAGCCACTGTATTGCCTTGCGCTGCAAGGGCATCGACTCTACCAACGATCTTCGTGCGGTTGGTGACGGCAGCTTTGCCCGCTTCTGGGTTACCAGCGGCCAGTGCGTAGACGGCACCGTCGGCGGTTCCCAACACCAGTGCGTCGTCGGCGCGGCGGGCGATCGCCGTGAAGTCGGTGTCTGCTGCGTCGGCGACGGTCACCCGGGTAACCCGGCCGGCGACCAGATCGACGACGAAGTAGCCACCGCGGGTGGCCATATAGACGTTGCCGGCGTCGTCACCGGTCAACGCGCTCACCGGCCCGGGCAACTCGATGACACGAGCCGGCTTCAACCCGCTGTCGAATATCGCAAGGCTGGCCGGTGCGAGCGGCTGGTCTGCGGCGGTCAACACCGCCAGCGCAGCGGTGCGGTCATCGACGATCGCCGCCTGGCCGCGGCCCGTCAGCGGCTGCACCACGCCGGCCGGAGCGGCGGTGACCGGTGGTGCCCCAGCCGGTGTCGCCGGCGGGATCGTCGGTGGCGACCCGTCGAGCGGCTCCGCCGAGCACCCGACCACCAGCATCAGGAAAAACAGCAGGCCAGCGGCTCGCCGGTGAACCGCGGGTTTACACATTGAGGCCAAGGGGTAACTTCCAGGTCATGCAGCGGGACGTGCGATCCGGGTCAGAGTCTAAAGAAGATTGTCGGGTTCGACCCGGCCTCGTTGCCCAGGGCGAGCGAGCCGAAGAAGGTATGGTCGCCGCATGACTCGCGCCGGCGACGATGCAGAGCGAAGCGACGAGGAGGAGCGGCGCGCATGACTGTCGCCGAGGACCGTCAGTTCGCCGATTCCGAGTTCGGCATCGAAGACATGTGGACGGGGGTCTTTTCGACCAAAGTCTTGGCCAGCGGGTTCGGTCACGTCGGGGACGGTCGAAGTTTCGCATTCCGTATCGAACGACAGTGGCTGCTCGTCGAGATTTACCGGCCCCGACTCAGTGGCCCGGTCCCGCAGCCGGAAGACGTGGTGGCGACGGCGCGGCGCAGCGTGGTCGATATCGACGTCGCTGACGAGCGCAGTTTGGCGGCGGCGGTGCGTGACTCGGTGGCGGCGGCCGCCCCGATATCGCATTAGTCCGGCTTCGCATCCCGCACGGTGACTGGCGGGCACACCAGGTACGGTCGTCGTCGTGACTGCGGCCCCGGCGATGTCTTGGTGGCAAGTCGTGGATTTGGCCGTGGTGCAGGGTCTCACCGAATTCCTTCCAGTGTCCTCGTCGGGCCATTTGGCGATCGTGTCGCGGCTGTTGTTCGGCGGGGACGCGGGCGCCTCATTCACGGCGGTCACCCAGCTGGGGACCGAGGCAGCTGTGCTGGTCTACTTCGCCCGCGACATCGTGCGCATCATCAGAGCGTGGCTTAACGGCCTGGTCGTCACCGCACACCGCAACGCCGACTACCGGCTGGGCTGGTATGTGATCATCGGCACCATCCCGATTTGCGTGCTGGGGTTGCTGTTCGCCGACCAGATCCGGTCGGGGGCGCGCAATCTCTGGGTGGTGGCAACGGCCCTGGTGGTGTTTTCCGCGGTGATCGCGGCTGCCGAGTATCTCGGCCGGCAGGGGCGTCATGTCGATCAGCTGACCTGGCGCGACGCGGTCGTGGTGGGTTTTGCGCAGACGCTGGCGCTGGTTCCGGGGGTCTCGCGGTCCGGCGCCACCATCAGCGCGGGGCTGTTTATGGGACTAGACCGCGAACTGGCCGCCCGGTTTGGTTTCCTGCTGGCAATCCCGGCGGTGTTCGCCTCCGGGTTGTTCTCGCTGCCGGACGCCTTCCATCCGGTACACGAGGGGATGAGCGCCACCGGCGCGCAACTATTGGTCGCCACTCTGATCGCGTTCGTCGTGGGGTTCGCCGCGGTGGCATGGTTCCTGCGGTTCTTGGTGCGCCACAGCATGTATTGGTTTGTCGGCTACCGGGTGATCGCCGGCATCGCTGTCCTGACTCTGCTGGCGACGGGTGTGGTGAGCGCGGTATGACCGTCATCCTGTTGCGGCATGGGCGGTCGACGTCCAATACCGCACACATTCTGGCCGGCCGATCCGAGGGCGTCGACCTCGACGACAAGGGCCGCGACCAAGCCGCAGACCTGGTCGACCGGATCGGCGACCTTCCGATCCGGGCGGTGGTGTGCTCGCCGCTGTTGCGGTGCCGGCGCACGGTTGAACCCCTTGCGGAGGCGCTGGACGTGACGCCGGTCGTCGACGAACGGCTCGCGGAGGTCGACTACGGCGACTGGACCGGTCGCAAGATCGCCGACTTGACCAAGGAACCGCTGTGGAAGGTGGTGCAGGCCCAGCCGAGCGCCGCGGTGTTTCCCGGTGGTGAGGGATTAGCGCAGGTCCAGGCACGCGCGGTGGCCGCTGTCCGCGAGCACGACCGGCAGCTCTCCGAGCAGCACGGCGGCGACGCGCTGTGGCTGGCCTGCACCCACGGCGACGTCATCAAGGCGGTCGTCGCCGATGCGCTGGGTCTGCACTTGGACAGCTTCCAGCGCATCACCGCCGACCCGGCGTCGATGAGCGTGATCCGCTACACCCCGCTGCGCCCGTTCGTGCTCCACGTCAACCACACCGGTGCGCGGCTGACGTCGGCGCTGGCGGCACCGCCTGATAGTGAAACGCCGCCCGGCGACGCGGTAGTAGGCGGGTCCACCGGCTGAGTTTGATCGCCCTCCGCCCTGCCGCCCGCGTCGTCGCCGGGTAAGTGGGGTACCTACAAGGAATTACGACGCGGCGGCAACTGCCGGTATTTTGGAGATGCCATGTCTCGTGCCATCCACGTTTTCCGGACACCCGACCGGTTTGTCGCCGGGACCGTCGGCCAGCCCGGAAACCGCACGTTCTACCTGCAGGCCGTGCACGACTCGCGGGTGGTGTCGGTAGTGCTGGAGAAGCAACAGGTCGCGGTCCTGGCCGAGCGCATCGGCGCGCTGCTGCTCGAAGTCAACCGCAGGTTCGGGACACCGGTACCGCCGGAAACCACCGAAGTCGAGGACCTCAGCCCGCTGATCACACCCGTCGACGCCGAGTTCCGGGTCGGCACCATGGGTTTGGGCTGGGACTCCGAGGCGCAGACCGTGGTGGTCGAACTGCTGGCCGTCACCGACACCGAGTTCGACGCGTCGGTGGTGCTTGATGACACCGACGAGGGCCCCGACGCGGTGCGGGTGTTCCTGACGCCGGAGTCGGCGCGCCAATTCGCGACCCGCTCCAACCGTGTCATCTCGGCGGGGCGCCCCCCCTGCCCGTTGTGTGATGAACCGTTGGACCCTGAGGGACATATCTGTGCGCGCACCAACGGATACCGGCGCAGCGCGTTGCTCGGGTCTGACGATGACGCCGAGGACTGATGACCGTGAGGTGTTGCGCCGCGGCGAGCTGACGGTCCTCGGCCGCATTCGCTCGGCAAGCAACGCCACCTTCCTGTGCGAGTCGACACTGGGCGAGCGCAGCGTGCACTGCGTCTACAAGCCCGTCGCCGGTGAACAGCCGCTGTGGGACTTCCCGGACGGCACCCTGGCCGGCCGAGAAGTCGGCGCGTACCTGATTTCAGCGCAGTTGGGCTGGAACATCGTGCCGTACACCATCATTCGGCTCGGGCCGGCCGGTCGCGGCATGCTGCAACTTTGGGTGGACCAACCCGGCGACATTCCCGGCACCGACCGCGAGCCCCGACCGGATCTAGTCGACCTGTTTCCGGCCGGTAAGCCGCCGGCGGGTTATCTGCCGGTGCTGCGGGCCTACGACTACGCCGGTGACGAAGTGGTGTTGATGCATGCCGACGACATCAGGCTGTGGCGGATGGCGGTGTTCGACGTGCTGATCAACAACGCCGACCGCAAAGGCGGCCACGTCTTGCGCGACGTCGACGGGTACGTGTACGGCGTCGACCACGGGGTCTGTCTGCACGTCGAGGACAAACTGCGCACGGTGCTGTGGGGATGGGCCGGCAAGCCTGTCGATGACGACACTCTCGAAGCGCTCACCCGGTTGGTCGACGCGCTGGACGGCGAGCTCGGTGACGCGTTGGCCGCCCACATCACCGCCGCCGAGATCACCGCGCTGCGCAGGCGCGCCCAAGGGCTGCTGGACAACCCGGTGATGCCCAGTCCGGACCGGCACCGCCCGATTCCCTGGCCGGCTTTTTGAGCCAGTAGCGTGGTTCGACATGCCGCGTTCTTTCGAGTCGTCAGTCGAGTTCCCGGACAGCGTCGACCAGATCTTTTCGACCTTCTGCGACGAGACCTACTGGGAGGCGAGAATCATCGCCACCGGTAACCCCAATGCCAAGCTCGACTCGCTGATCATCGACCCAGGCGAGACCGTCACGGCGAACGTCAGTGTCAGCTTCTTGGGCGAGAAGCTGCCCAAGGCGATCACCAAGTTTTCGGGCGGGGAGCTCAAGTTCTCCCAAACCCAGCGGTGGGTTCGGATCGACGGCGACCGGGTGCAGGGAGAGATCGATGTGGCCGTCTCGCGGGTACCAGCGTCCGGCGCCGGGAAGGCGTTGCTGGTACCGGTGGCCAATGGCGCGCGGTTGGACGTCACGACCATCGTCGAGGTCAAGATTCCGCTCGTCGGCGGCAAGTTCGAACGTTACGTCGGCGGGCTGCTCGACGACGACCTCAAGAGCTTTCAGCGCTTCACCACCGAGTGGATTGCGGAAAAGTCCTGATTCTCGGCGATACTGGACCGAGTGAGCCGACAGCAGACTGACGCCGCGCTGGCCGCCGATTTGGCCGCCGAGGCGGGACAGCTGTTGCTGGCCGTGCGCAAGGAGGTCGGGTTCGGTCATCCCTGGCTGCTCGGCGATGCCGGTGACACCAGCGCCAATGCCCTGCTGCTGCGGCGGCTGCACGCCGAGCGTCCCGGCGACGCGGTGCTGTCCGAGGAAGCCCACGACGACCTATCCCGGCTGCGCGCCGATCGGGTATGGATCGTCGATCCGCTCGACGGCACCCACGAGTTCTCTACGTCCGGCCGGGACGATTGGGCCGTGCACGTCGCGTTGTGGCGGCGCGACGGCGGCCCGCACGGCGCGATCACCGACGCCGCGGTGGCGCTGCCGGCGATGGGCGAGCTGTATGACAGCGACACGGTCAGCGCCGACACTTCGACACGGTCCGGCCCGATCCGGATCACCGCCAGCTCCAACCGGCCGCCGGCGGTGCTGTACCGGCTGGCCGAGCGCTTAGACATCGAACTGGTGCGAATCGGTTCGGCCGGCGCCAAAGCGATGTCGCTGGTGCGCGGCGACGCCGACGCCTACATCCATGCCGGCGGCCAGTGGGAGTGGGATTCGGCGGCGCCGGCGGGCGTGGTGTTGGCGGCCGGGATGCACGCGTCGCGGCTCGACGGCTCCGAGCTGATCTACAACCGGCCTGATCCTTACCTGCCGGACTTCCTGATGTGCCGACCCGAGCTGGCCGACGTGTTGCTGGCGGCGATCGCCAGCGCGGCGTAGGGCGTTGGGGTGCCCCCAGCCGCGGACCGGCGAGGGGGACGGGTCGCCGCCATCCAACCTGGGCGCCATCCGGCTGGCCGGCTGACCCAACGCCGCAGTGCGGCTTTACAGTCGAGGGTATGCAGTCCTGGCCCTGTCCACCGCCGCCGGCGTTGTCGGGCCGTGGCCCGGAGTTGCGGCTGTATGACACTTCCGATCGGCAAGTGCGCCCGGTGGCAGCCGGGCGCACCGCCACCATGTACGTCTGCGGGATCACCCCCTACGACGCCACCCATCTCGGGCATGCCGCCACGTATCTGACGTTTGACCTGATCTGTCGGCTGTGGCTCGACCTCGGCCACGACGTGCACTACGTGCAGAACGTCACCGACGTCGACGACCCGCTGTTCGAACGCGCCAACCGCGACGGCGTGGACTGGCGCGACCTGGCCGCCCGCGAGGTCGGCCTGTTCCGCGACGACATGGCGGCGCTGCGGGTGCTGCCGCCGCGCGAGTATGTCGCGGCCACGGAGGCCATTGACGAAGTGGTCGAGTTGGTCGAAAAGATGCTGGCCGCCGGGGCGGCCTACATCGTCGACGACGCTGACTATCCGGACGTCTACTTCCGTGCCGACGCCGCGCCGCAGTTCGGCTACGAATCGGGGTATGACCGCGACACGATGCTGGCGCTGTTCGCCGAGCGTGGCGGCGACCCGGACCGGCCCGGCAAGGTCGACCAGCTCGACGCGCTGCTGTGGCGTGCGGCCCGGGCCGGAGAACCCAGTTGGCCGTCGCCGTTCGGCCCGGGCCGGCCGGGTTGGCACGTGGAATGTGCCGCGATCGCGCTCAGCCGCATCGGCACCGGCCTGGACATCCAGGGCGGCGGCACCGACCTGATCTTTCCCCATCACGAATTCACCGCCGCGCATGCCGAATGTGTCAGCGGCGAAAGGAGATTCGCCCGCCACTACGTGCACGCGGGGATGATCGGCTGGGACGGGGAGAAGATGTCCAAGAGCCGCGGCAACCTGGTGCTGGTGTCGGCCCTGCGCCACCAGGGCGTCGAGCCGTCGGCGATCCGGCTGGGTCTGCTGGCCGGCCACTACCGCGCCGACCGCTACTGGAACACGCAGCTGCTGGACGAGGCGATCGCACGGCTGCACCGGTGGCGCGCCGCTACCGCGCTGCCGGCCGGCCCGGACGCCGCCGACACCGTTGCCCGGCTGCGCCGCTACCTGGCCGACGACCTCGATACACCCAAAGCCCTTGCAGCCCTGGATGGTTGGGCCACTGACGCGCTCGACTACGGCGGCCACGACGACACCGCGCCGCGCGCGGTGTCCGCCGCGGTCGACGCGTTACTGGGCGTGCAGCTCTAACCCCATTTTTCCGCGAGCGTGCTCAGTGTCATCGTGAGGGCGCTGCGTGCGGCGTGTCTGCGTGACGGTGGCCGTGTCGTGGTGGTTGGTTCTGGATCACCTGGTGTCTGACTCTGAG
>NZ_LZKJ01000028.1 GCF_001672775.1 Mycobacterium kyorinense
CCGCGAGGCCCACACCGCAGCCCGGCTGACCGAGCCGCACATCATCCCGATTTATGACACCGGGGAAGTCGACGGCCAGCTGTATCTGGTGATGCCGATTATCGACGGCATCGATCTGCACGGTCTGCTGACCCGTGACGGCCCGATGAGCCCGCAACGAAGCGTCCTGGTGATCACGCAACTGGCTGCTGCGCTAAACGCGGCGCATACCGTCGGGCTGGTGCACCGGGACATCAAACCATCGAATGCGCTGGTGACCGGTGACGACTTCGTGTACTTGATCGACTTCGGTATCGCTCACGACGCGGCGGCCACCAAGCTAACGAATACCGGCATGATGGTGGGCACCTGGGCCTACATGGCCCCGGAGCGCTTCACCACCGGTACTGCCGATGCCCGCGCCGACGTCTACGCACTGGCCTGTGTGCTCTACGAATGCCTGACCGGAGCCCCGCCCTTCCCCGGCGACAGCATGGAACAACAAATCGGCGGACACCTGACGTTGGACCCGCCGAAGCCCAGCCGGCTCAATGCGGCCGTTCCGGATTCCTTCGACGACGTGATCGCAGCGGGCATGGCGAAAAACCCCGACCAGCGCTATCAGAGCGCCCGCGAACTGGCCACTGCTGCACAGCAAGCCCTGACGACCGTCGCAGCAGAGAACTCGCGCGCCGCGCCCACCTTGCTGGCAGGCTCGACGCGCCGGGCACCTGCGGCCGGCACAGAGCAGCCACAACCCGCCGACTCGACCCTCGCCGCGGCGCCGCCCTCCCCGCAGCGCCGAACGCCCGCCAAAACGCGGCAGGTGATTGCGCGTGAGCGGTTGGGGGTGTTGGCCAAGATCGGTCAGGGTGGTCAGGGGGTGGTGTATCGGGCGCCTAATGTGAAGACCAAGTTCGCGACGTCGATGGTCTACAAGGAATATAAGGCCGCGATGCGCGCTGGAGTTGATTTCACCGCGCTGGCGGCTATGCCTGCGTTGGTGGAAGATTCGCTGTCCTATGCCGAGGCTGAACGGCTGATCTCCAGTGCGGCCTGGCCCTGTGCTCTTGTCGAAGACGGTGGCGCCTCAACGGGCTTTGTGATGCCGGCCATTCCCGACGAGTTCTTCATCGAGTTGACCACCGTCAAAGGGGTGTCACGGACCACCGCAGAGTTTCAGCACCTGCTCAACCATTCCTCGGTGCTAGCCGCGCGCGGCCTCAACATCACTGACGCCCAACGCTATACGTTGTTGCGTGAGGTCGCCTCCACGCTGGCGTTCATGCACAAGCACGGTGTGTGCGTCGGCGACATCTCACCGAAAAACCTGCTCTTCGCCCTGAGCCCCCACGAGGCGGCCTACTTCATCGACTGCGACGCCATGCGCATCAACACCGTCTCGGCGCTGCCCCAGATGGAAACCCCGGGCTGGGACGCACCCCCCGGCGAAGAACTGGCCACCATCTACACCGACACCTACAAACTCGGGCTGCTGGCCCTGCGGCTGCTCGCCGGCGACCACGACACCAAAAACCCCCACCACATCCCCGCCACGGCGACCGACCTGTTGCGCCAGATCATCACCGACACCTTGACCAACCAGCCACACCAACGCCCACTACCCGAAGCCTGGACCTACGTGCTCGGCCACGCCATCGAACACGCCCAACACCACAAAAAGACCGCAGCAGCGGCTGCAGCACCCGTGAGCCGCGCACTCGATCCGCCACCCACCCCTGTCGTGCACTCCAGACCGCCGGCACCCAGCTCACCCGCCAGATCGCCAGTACCCGCACCGCAATCCAGCCCATCAACTCCACTTCCGCCACCGCCCGCATCGGCGCCGGCCACGCCGCCGCGCCGCCCACGAGGCCACCCGGGCCTCATCGCCGCGACCATCGCGGTCCTCGTGGTCGTCGCGGCTGCCCTAATCGCCGTGCTGCTGTTGCGACCGGACTCGTCCTCTCCCCAAACCCCCACGGCGCAACCCACTTCCGCCTCGGCGCCAACGGCCGAGCCGCCACCGCCGCCGCCGGAACAAGCTGCGACGACCACCGCGTCCAGCACCGACATGCCGGGGTTGGCCCCGTTCGTCGGGATCTGGCAGGCCCATACGCAGAAGGTGGTGATCGACAGTGCCGGTAACGGGCAGTTGAGCTATCAAGGCTGCACCGCTTGCGCGACACCTACCGAAAATACCGTGGATTTCACGTTGACGTCGGTGTCGAACGGCATCGCCAATGGGAACGTCACCACGACCACCGACGCGTATTACACCGGCAAGCCGGTGCTCGCCGTCGTCACCGCGGGCTCACCGGGCCACCACCTTGAGATAACCATCGGTGGACTACGACAAGCACCCCTCTGCGACGGTGTCGCCGAGGCAGCCGGCCAGTGTGGTGCCTGATCCAAGGATCTTCCAAGCCGTCTGCCGGAGCCTGTGTGGACGGGGGCTACGGCTACGGGTTCGGTAAGGAAATGAGCATGACAACGACCGCGTGGGCAGGAAGCGCGTGCATCTGTGCGATGGTGTTTTTCGCGCCACTGGCCGACGCTGATCCCTCCCCAAGCCACTTTGTGAACGTGCGGACGCCGTCGCCGCCGATGCGTTGTCAGGTAGGTTCGGACGATAGCGACGGGGCTGGCCCCAACGTGGTTTGCCAGACCGCCGGTTTCCCGCAAGCTCCAATGGAGCCCCCACCCTATCCGGGGTGGCCGGGAGACCCCTCAGTGTTGCACCGCGATCAGGCGGTCATCACCGAGGCGGGCCAATTCACTTGGCGGACCGCTAATTTGGGAATGGCTCCGCCTGGACAGCCCGACACCATTCTCGCGAACGGTCAGACATTTGACCTTCAAGGCTGGACGATAGTGGTAACCAGCGACGGCACCACCTTCACCAACGACGTGAGCGGGCACGGCATGGTCATTGACAGGGACTATGACGTCACGGCGTTCTGATCCAGACGTCGCGAAGCAAATGAAGTTGGCTTAGTGATCACATTGCCCCGTAGGCAATTCGGTCATGTGGGAGGCCAACCACTTACTGACTTCAGTGAGTTCTTGGGTGCCGTCATCGAACGATCCCGATGCCGGCTCTGTTGCCACCGCGACGGCGGTCAGGCCGGTCGGCGTCTTCAGCACCCCCAGTTGTCGGACTAGATAATCACCAGCTGGTGACGGCCCCCACCCGCCTTTGAACCGGGTATCCGGCACAACCCCAAGACCCCAACGCTGGCTGGCTTCCACCTGACCCATCAGCGTGAAGATCGGTGCGCTGCCGCGGTCGCACGCTGCGGCCGCGGTGAACCGGACCTGGTTGGTCAACGACCATCTGGTCTGCCCGAAAGCGGTGAACTGGGGCCGCAGCTTGCGCCACTCCACGGTCGTCGAATCGCCGAATTTGCTCAGCACGGCTTCGACTTTGTGCGCAGCCGCTACCGGTTCGCCCAGATTGTCCCAAATCGACTCGGCCGCCGCGTTATCGGACTGAGTGATCGCAGCCCGCATCGCATCGGTGACAGTCGGTGGGTCCTCTTCGTCCAAGGCGGTGATGGCTACCGGGACTTTCATCGTCGACCAGGCGGGTCCGCTTGTCCAGTTGCCGAAGACGAGCTGCTTTGGATCGGCGCCGACGGCGCTGATAACGAGACCCATCTTGGCGTGCAGCTTGTTCTGCAACTTGCTGAACTCTGCGGCCAGCGGTGCGGCTGCGCCGTTCGGAGCAGATCCAGGTGCAGTCGGCCCGGGCGTTGGTGCGGGGCCAGCGATGCGGGCCCGCGGCGGGTTCGGGGCCGGCGACGGTGGCGCAGGAGCTGAATGGTGCCAGGCAAATACGCAACTAGTCAGGACAACGCAGGTGGCCGCCATGAGGGTGATGCCGCCAACGAACCGCATTTTGTCGCGGGCGCAACTGGATCGCCCGACGCGACTACCGCACATGGCCATGGGTTCGTTTGGCAAACTGCGCAGCAGTGATGGCAGCAGTCATTTCAGGTACCGGCGCCCTTTCCGCTGAGGTACGCGACAATCCCGTCAACAACTGCCGCGGCGTATTTTGCTCGCCCATCAGCGCTCTGCATCTGTGCGGCATCGTCGCCGTTTTTCATGTTGCCGAGCTCGACTAGAACCGCTGGATACTCGGCCAGGTTCAGGCCCGCGAGATCGGCACGGCCATACAGACCGTCAGACCCGATGTAGGTGGCCGGTTGAAGACCTGATGCAGCCAGTGAATCGCGCATCGCATGCGATAGGCGCACCGCGGGCCCGGCTTGCGCGTCATTGAGCGGCGGATTGGAGTAGTTCACGTGGTATCCCCGACCGGTCGCCGGCCCACCGTCGGCATGGATGCTCACGATCGCGTTGGGATGCATCGCGTTGGCCAGCGCGGCGCGTTGATCAACGCAGGGCCCTACTGAATTGTCGTCGTCGCGGGACAACTGCGTGCGTGCACCCATCTGGTCGAGCGCATCCCGAATGCGCAAAGTGACGTCCCAGGTAAGGGCATGTTCGGGATAGCCGTCGCTGGTGGCAGCGCCCGTGGTGTTGCACTGCTTCGTCCCGCCCCGGCCATTTGTGACTTGCCGGGTTATCGAGGGGTCGTAGCCGCCGTTGTGGCCTGGGTCAAGGAAGACCGCCATGCCGGCGAGACTGGCGGACAAGGCTTTCGGTGCGTTAGCCGTTGTGGCTGAGGCGAGGCCTATTACTAGCACCGCGACACCCACGTACCTCACGACATTCCTGCGTGAAGGTGAATGGAGCACGCCTGGATCGTAGCAATCAGCCATCGGAGTCATCGGCTCCCGCCGAATACCGTTGCATTCGTTGAGGTTCCACTGCTCTAGTAGAGATAGACCTTGGCGTCATTGCCGCCAGTGCACGTTATCCAGGGGTCGTCACCATTGGCGACGCAGGTCATGATGAAGTCGTTACCGGAGCATGGGATGGTGGTACCTGCGTTTGCATTGACGTCACCGCACGGCACCGTGCCGCCTGCGACGACCTCGCGCGCGTCGCGGCTAGGCGAGGGATAGGTGTTCCAATAGGCCTGCAGGACGTTGTTCGCGAAGAGGCAGGACGTTTCAGTGGTACCACGCCCTGAGTTCGACGCCCATCCTGATTGGCCCGAGCGGTGATACCCGTCGGAACAGTTCACGCCATAGGAGTCCGGCGTCTGCACCAAGTCAGGCGGAGGCACCGACGCGGTCGGCGTATTCGCGTAACTCGGCGCCGAGGTGGTTACCGAATCCGTCGGGTAAGTCGATGCCTCGGTTGTGGTTGCGGGGGTGGCGGATGGGGTGGAGTTGTCGTTGTGGGCGAGTACGGCGATCACCACAATGAGCACCGCGATAACGATGGTGGCCAGTCCGGCCCCGACCCAGATTGGTGCTTTGGATGAGCTGGCTGCTGGTGGCGGCGGTGGTGGTGGGGCTGGTGGTCTGGACTCTGGGGTAGGCGTTGGTGGTCTGGATGCGGGGGTCGGTGGTGAGGGTCTGGAGTGCAGAACGGGGACAGACGGGGGTTCGAGGGCGACGCTTGTCGGTGCCGTGCTGGTTGCTGCTGTTTTTGTTTGGTGTTGGGCGTGTTCGATGGCGTGGCCCAGTACGTAGGTCCAGGCTTCGGGTAGTGGGCGTTGGTGT
>NZ_LZKJ01000029.1 GCF_001672775.1 Mycobacterium kyorinense
GTACCGCTCGGATAACCATTTGGCCTGCTCTGGGAGAATGGTCAGCGTGACCCTGATGGCCCGCATCGACCTGCGCGGCGCCGACTTGTCCGCCGCCCGGCTGCGCGCCGCGTTGCCGCGCGGTGGCGCCGACGTCGACGCTGTGCTGCCGACCGTGCGGCCGATCGTCGAGGCGGTCGCCGAGCGGGGCGCCTGGGCCGCGCTGGACTTCGGCGAGTCCTTCGACGGGGTGCGGCCATCGGCCATCCGAGTGCCCTCCGCCGAGCTGGCCACCGCGCTGGCCGGTCTGGCGGCCGACGTCCGCGACGCGCTGCAGGTGGCGATCGACCGCGCCCGCGCCGTACACGCTGATCAGCGGCGGGCCGATCACACCACGACCTTGGGTCCGGGCGCGACGGTCACCGAGCGCTGGGTTCCCGTCGAGCGAGTCGGTCTGTACGTACCGGGCGGCAACGCGGTGTACCCGTCGAGCGTGGTGATGAACGTCGTGCCGGCGCAGGCC
Source organism: Mycobacterium kyorinense (assembly GCF_001672775.1). Lineage (GTDB taxonomy): Bacteria > Actinomycetota > Actinomycetes > Mycobacteriales > Mycobacteriaceae > Mycobacterium > Mycobacterium kyorinense_A. Next base: position 503 of record NZ_LZKJ01000029.1, read on the forward strand.
GCCGGCGTCGGGTCGCTGGTGGTGGCCAGCCCGCCGCAGGCCGCGTATGGCGGCCTGCCGCACCCGACGATCCTGGCCGCCGCCCGGCTGCTCGGCGTCGACGTCGGCGCCACCGCGCGGCAACGCGGCGCGCAGCCGGGCGGCGGACAAGTCGGCGCCGCGCAGGTCGATGCGGGCCATCAGGGTCACGCTGACCATTCTCCCAGAGCAGGCCAAATGGTTATCCGAGCGGTACAGTGACCGCCATGTCCGCCACCGACCGCCCGAACGACGACGCAAAGCTGCCGGTTATCTTCCCGCCCTGGTTGGACCGGTTGCAGATCAAGTACATGAACCCGGTGGTGAAGAAGGTCGCGCGTTTCCTGCCCGGTACCTCGATCATCAAACACCGAGGTCGCAAGTCCGGTAAGCCCTACGAAACGGTCGTGACGACCTATCGCAAAGGCAACCTGCTGGCCATCGCACTGGGCCACGGCAAGGCCGACTGGGTGAAAAACGTGCTGGCCGCCGGTGAGGCCGACCTGCGGATTTCCCGCCGTGAGGTGCACCTCACCAACCCGCGGATCCTGCCCCCCGGCAGCGACGGCGACGGGCTGCCCTGGCTGGCTCGCGTACAAGGGCGCCGGGTCGCGGTCTTGGTCGCTGATATCGCCTGAGCCAGAGCCGCCAGACAGAAGCCAGGGCTGCGTTCTCGGACGAATCACGACCCGGGCTTCTGTTTCGCGGTGCTGGCGACCCCGACGCTGCTACATATCCAGGCCGACGTCCAGCACGCGCACCGAATGGGTGAGTGCGCCGACGGCGAGATAGTCCACGCCGGTACCGGCGTAGGCCGCCGCATTGTCCAGTGACAGTCCACCGGAGGACTCCAGTTTGACCGCCGGCGCGTGGGCGTTACGGCGCTGCACCGCCGTCTGGGTCTGCCAGACCGGGAAGTTGTCCAGCAACACCAATTCCGGTTCCTCGGCCAATATCTGGTCGAGCTGCTCGAGCGAGTCGACTTCGACCTCGCACGGCAGATCGGGTGCAGTGGCTCGCACGGCGCGCAGCGCCGCGACTACCGATCCGGCCGCGGCGACGTGGTTGTCCTTGATCAACGCCGCGTCGCCGAGCCCCATCCGGTGGTTGACGCCGCCGCCCACCCGGACGGCGTACTTCTGCAGCGCGCGCAGACCGGGCAACGTCTTGCGTGTATCGCGGATCTTCGCGCTGGTGCCGTGCACAGCCTCGACCCACGCGGCCGTCGTGGTGGCGATCCCGGACAGATGGCATACCAGGTTGAGCATGGTCCGCTCCGCGGTGAGCAAGCCCAGCGTGAGCGCCTCCACCGTCAGCAGCGACTCGCCCGGCTGCAGCGGGGTGCCGTCCTCGACGCGATCGATCACCCGATACCCGTCGGGACCCAGCACCTCGTCGAGCACCAGCAGCGCGACGTCGACGCCCGCGATCACCCCGGGCTCGCGGGTGATCAGCGACGCAGTGGCCATTACCCCTTCGGGCACCGTCGCGAGCGTCGTGATGTCCGGCCCGTAGCGCAGGTCTTCCTCGAGCGCACGGCCGATCGTGGCACGCGCCTCGGCCAGCTCGCACTCCGCGAGGGCCATCAGCACACCGCAGCCAGCGCCGCGGCGTGCACGGTGTTGTCCTCGGCCAGCCGGACGACGACGCTGCGCGCCTCGCTAGGAGCCGCCTGCGGGTATTCGGCGCGATGATGGCAGCCGCGGCTCTCCTCCCGAGCCAACGCGGCCGCGGCCACCGCGCGGGCAGTCACGGTCAATGCGGCGTCTTCGAGGTCGATACGGCTCCGGAGATTGCGCACCGGCGCCGCCGAAAGTGTGTCCGCCAGTCGGTGCAGACCGTCGGCGTCGCGGACCACCGAGGCATCCCGGGTCATCGCGCCCTGTAAGCCGTTGCGCGCCAAGGCTGCAGCGGCCGACAACGCGGGCAGCTGGGCGTGTGACGGCCCGGCCGTGGCCGCATGCTGCGCCGCTGCCCGTCCGGCCCGCCCACCGACGACCAGGCCTTCCAGCAAGCTGTTGGAGGCCAGCCGGTTAGCGCCGTGCATCCCGGTTCGCGCCACCTCGCCGGCGGCGAACAGCCCGGGAAGCTCGGTCAGCCCGTCGACGTCGGTGACGACACCGCCGCAGCTGTAGTGCGCGCCCGGAACGACCGGAATCGGTTGCCGCACCGGGTCGATGCCGGCGGCCCGGCATGCCGCGGTCACGGTCGGGAAGCGGGTCTCGAAGCCGGCGATGGCACGAGCGTCGAGGTAGACACACGGGTCGCCGGTGGCCCGCAGCCGCGCGTCGATCGCGGCGGCGACGACGTCACGCGGCGCCAGATCCCCCATCGGATGCACACCGGCGGTTATCGAATCACCTTGAGCATCAATCAAAACCGCGCCCTCGCCGCGGATGGCCTCGGTGACCAGGGGGCGGCGTCCGCCGCTGTGGCCGTCGTACAGCATGGTCGGGTGGAACTGGATGAACTCGATGTCGCTGACCGCCACGCCGGCCCACAGCGCCAGCGCGATGCCGTCCCCGGTGGAGCCTTCCGGGTTGGTGGTCGCGGCGTAGAGATGGCCCAATCCGCCGGTGGCCAGGATCACCGACGGCGCGTGAATGATGCCGAGCCCGTCGGCATTGGCGGCCAACACGCCGGTCACAGATAAGTCGTCGTGCAGCACTCGCAGCACTGCGTGGTTGATACGGATGTCCAGCACGCGCCCGGCATGGTCGAGCACCCGTTGCACCTCGGCGCCAGTCGCGTCACCGCCGGCGTGCACAATACGCCGGCGCGAATGTCCGCCTTCGCGGGTCAGCGCCCACTGCCCCGGCCGGGCCTCGTCGAATCGTGCACCGTTGCCGACCAATTCGGACACGGCCCGGTAGCCGTCGGCGACGATCGAGGCCACCGCATCGGGATCGCACAGGCCGGCACCGGCAGCCAGGGTGTCGGCGACGTGGGCGGCTACCGAATCCCCGGTATCGGGCAGCACCACCGCGATCCCGCCCTGCGCGTAGTGGGTGGCGGTGACCCCGGGCGTGCGGTCGGCCTTGGACAACACGACCACACGCTGCCCGGCCCGTTGCGCAGCCAATGCCGCGGCCAGGCCCGCGACCCCGGTGCCGATGACAACGACATCGGCGCGCTGCTGCCAGGCCGGCTGAGTGATCATTCGCCGCCGCCGGGCTGGCCGATGGCGATCATCCGCTGCACGCTTTGCCGTGCCAGGCTTGCGGTTTCGGCCTCGACGTCGACTTCGTCGGCGCCTTCGACCAAACAGCGCAGCAGCGCCGCAGGGGTGATCATCTTCATGAACTTGCACGACGCACGGTCGTTGACCGCCTGGAAATCGACCTGAGGGGCCGCATTGCGAAGTTGATACAGCATCCCCACCTCGGTAGCGACCAGCACCTGACGAGCCCCGGTCGTTCGCGCGGCGTCGAGCATGCCGCCGGTGGACAAGATCTTCACCCGCTCTTCCGGAAACGCGCCCTCACCGGCCAGATACAGAGCCGAAGTGGCGCAACCACATTCGGGATGGACGAACAGCTCCGCGTCGGGATGCGCACGGGCCTGATCGGCGAGTTCGTCGCCGTTGATGCCGGCGTGCACGTGGCATTCGCCGGCCCACACGTGGATGTTCTGGCGTCCGGTCACCCGGCGTACGTGGGCGCCGAGGAACTGGTCGGGGCAGAACAACACCTCACGGTCGGGGGCTATCGACGCCACCACGTCGACGGCATTCGACGACGTGCAGCAGATGTCGGTAAGCGCTTTCACCGCCGCACTGGTATTGACATAGGAGACGACGACGGCACCCGGGTGGTCGTCCTTCCAGGACTGCAGATCCTCGGGGGTGAGCGAATCCGCCAGTGAGCAGCCGGCCCGCTGGTCGGGGATCAGAACCGTCTTGTCGGGGCTGAGGATCTTGGCCGTCTCGGCCATGAAGTGCACACCGCAGAACACGATGGTGTCTTCGGGTGCCTCGGCCGCGACCCGCGACAGCGCCAGCGAGTCGCCGACGTGGTCGGCGATGTCCTGGATCGCCGGCAGTTGGTAGTTGTGCGCCAGGATCGTCGCGCCACGCAGGTCGGCCAACCGGCGGATCTCCGCGGCCCACAGTTCGTCGGCGTCCACACCGGAGTAACCGGTGGGTGAGTCGGTGATACGCGCGAGCAATTCGTCGCTGAGCGCGTCCGCGCGATTCAGGATTTCCGTCATCGCCGTTCCTCCTCATCGCTTCGCTTCGCATCGTCGCTGGCGCGGGTTATCGCCCGTTCCTTTCGCGCCGATCAGGTTTTCGACTTACAATCGAAAACGTGGTTCATACTAGCACCGAGCATGAGGTTCTCGCTGTCGTGTTCCAGGTTCGCGGGCTCGAATCGGGGAAACCCCAGCTCAACGTGCTGCTGTGGGAACGGGCTCGCGATCCGGAGCGGGGTGCGTGGTCGCTGCCCGGCGGGCGGCTGCGCCACGACGAGGACATGACGACCTCGGTTCGACGACAGTTGGCCGAGAAGGTTGACCTGCGTGAAGTCGCTCACTTGGAGCAACTCGCTGTGTTTTCCGATCCAGCCCGGGTGCCGGCCACCCGCACCATCGCGTCGACGTTTTTGGGCCTGGTGCCCTCCCCCGCCACGCCGGAACTACCGCCGGACACCAGGTGGCATCCGGCGGCCAAACTTCCGACCATGGCGTTCGACCACGGGCCGATGGTGGACCACGCCCGAGCCCGGCTGGTCGCCAAAATGTCGTACACGAATATCGGATTTGCGCTGGCGCCAAGGGAATTCGCTGTGTCGACACTGCGCGACATCTACAGCGCGGCACTGGGCTACCAGGTCGATGCGACCAACCTGCAGCGGGTGCTGGCTCGCCGCGGCGTCATTACGCAGACCGGCACCATCGCGCAATCTGGGCGCAGTGGCGGTCGCCCGGCGGCGCTGCACCGCTTCACCGACACGCAGTTGCGGGTCACCGACCAGTTTGCCGCGCTGCGGCCGCCGGGCACGACTTAAGCGAGTCGACTGGATTCTTAAAGCCTTCTTAAGTAACAATGCCCCGATGGACATTGGCAGCCTCGCGACCACATCGACCGGCGCCGAGTGGATCGGCCGGCCCCAGCATGAGGAGTTGCAACCCAAGGCTCGCCCCGTCCTGCCGTCGAAGGACCCGTTCTACCAGCCGCCACCAGGCTTCGAGCACGCCGTGCCGGGGACCGTACTGCGCTCGCGCGACGTCGAACTGGCGTTTCTGGGTCTGATCCCGCAGCCCATCACCGCCACACAGCTGCTGTATCGGACCACGGACCGCAACGGCGATCCGCAGACGACGGTGACCACCGTGCTTGTGCCCGCCGACGTCAAGCCGGGCCAGGTCTGCCCGCTGCTGTCCTATCAGTGCGCGATCGACTCGGTGTCCTCGCGCTGTTTTCCGTCCTATGCGCTGCGCCGCCACGCCCACGCCGTCGGCTCGTTTGCGCAGCTGGAATTCTTACTGGTCAACGCGGCCCTGGCCGAGGGCTGGGCGGTCTCGGTGCCCGACCACGAAGGGCCGCACGGCTGGTGGGGCGCGCCGTACGAGCCGGGCTATTGCGTGCTCGACGGGGTGCGGGCCGCGCTGAGCTCGGAGCGCCTGGGACTGTCCCCGTCCGCGCCGGTCGGACTCTGGGGATACTCCGGCGGCGGGCTGGCGACCGCCTGGGCGACGGAGGTCTGCGCCGACTACGCGCCCGAGCTCGACGTGGCCGGCGCGGTGCTCGGGTCTCCGGTCGGCGACCTGGGCAGCACCTTCCGCAAGCTCAACGGCAGCCTGTTTTCCGGTTTGCCCGCGCTGGTGGTGGCCGCGCTCGCGCACATCTACCCCGACCTGGACCGCGTGATCAAAGAGCACGCCAACGATGAGGGCCGCGCGCTGTTGTGCCGGCTGGAGACGATGACCACCCTGGGCGCCGTGCTGCGGATGGTGCGCAAGGACATGGGCGCCTACCTCGACCGGCCGCTCAACGAGGTCCTGGATATGCCGGAGGTCCAAAAGGTCTTCGACAGCATCAAGCTCGGTACGACGGTGCCGACGCCGCCCGTGCTGATCGTGCAGGCCGTGCACGACTACATCATCAACGTCGACGACATCGACGAGCTGGCCGATGCCTACTCGGCCGGCGGCGCCGACGTCACCTACCACCGCGACGCGTTCTGCGAACATCTGCTGCTGCATCCACTGTCGGCGCCGATGACGCTGCGCTGGTTGCAGGACCGCTTCGCCCGACGGCCCGTGGACACTCGGCGGGCGAGGACAAAGTGGCCGACCATGTTCAACCCGGCCACCTACACCGGCATGGCGCGCCTGGCCGTGATCGCGGCCAAGGTGATCACTGGGCGGACGGTGGAGCGGCGTCCGCTGTGACCGGCTGGGGCAGCCGCGGTTCGATCGCGGGATAGCCACCGAGGTCGTCGCGCGCAGTCGCAGCGGCCAGCACGGCGTACACCAGCGCGGTGGTGGCAACGGGCAACAGCAGGGTGCACGCGATGTGCAGCGGCGCCTGGCCGAAGAACACCGGCGGCGCCTCGGTGAAGTAATACACCCGGTGCTGTTCGGTCACCGGAGCGGCGGCGAAATCGGTTGCGCCGTAGTGCATGTGGACCAGCAGCGCCCCAACCGTGGTGGCCGCCGCCGCGGCGGTCACCATCCCGATGCACAGCGCGCCGACCATGCCCGGGCCGCGGTGCGCCCGCCACTGCCATGACAGCACCGCCGCCAGCACTGCGACCACATTCAACAGTCCGAGCATCAGAAACGCGGCGACGAAGAAGTGGTCGGATTCGTTGCCGAGGTAGTCGTGGACCCGGTCGCCGTCGCGGGTGAGCGCCACCACGCCGTGGATGGCCGGGGCCAGCCACGCCCACAGCGCACCGATCGACACCCCCGTCAGCAGCAAGCCGAGCACGACGGAAAGGACCGCCCGTCGCAGCGAGGTGCGGGGCGCAGCGGCCGGCGGACCGGCAGGTTCGGTCACCGCTGGGCTTCCAATTCGGCCGAGTCCACCTGTCCGTGGCGGGAACATTTCGCCCACCAGCCGTCGGGACGGACCTGCACCACCATTCGGCGGCCGCATTCGGCGCAGAATCGCGGCGGCTCCAAACCCAGCTGGGCCGCCGTGGGTACCGACGTGCCCGCCTTGGCTCCGGTGTAGACGTTATAGACGCCGGCCCCGACCGGACCGGGCAGATCCACGACCATCACAGGCTGGCGTTGAGCGCCTTGATCGGCATCTGCAGGTCGTCGAGCAGTTCCAGGTCGGCCTCGGCCGGACGGCCCAGCGTGGTCAGGTAGTTCCCGATGATCACGGCGTTGATGCCGCCCAGGATGCCTTGTTTGGCGCCCAGATCGCCCAGGGTGATCTCCCGGCCGCCGGCGAAGCGCAGCATGGTGCGCGGCAGGGCCAGACGGAAGGCGGCCACGGCTCGCAGCGCGTCGGCGGCCGGCAGGACCTCCAGGTCGCCGAACGGGGTGCCGGGCCGGGGATTCAGGAAATTCAACGGCACCTCGTCGGGGTCGAGATCGGCCAGATTGGCGGCGAACTCCGCGCGCTGCTCGAGCGTCTCCCCCATCCCGAGAATGCCGCCGCAGCACACCTCCATCCCCGCCTCACGCACCATCGACAGGGTGTCCCAACGCTCTTCCCAACTGTGGGTGGTGACGACGTTGGGGAAATGCGAGCGGGCGGTCTCCAGATTGTGGTTGTAGCGATGGACGCCCATCGCCGCCAGCCGGTCCACTTGCTCCTGGGTCAGCATCCCCAGCGAGCAGGCGATCTGAATGTCGACCTCGTTACGAATTGCTTCGATGCCGGCGGCCACCTGCGCGAGCAGGCGCTCGTCGGGTCCGCGGACCGCGGCCACGATGCAGAACTCGGTGGCGCCGGTCTTGGCGGTTTGCTTGGCCGCCTCGACCAGGCTCGGGATGTCCAGCCAGGCGCTGCGCACCGGCGAAGCGAACAGCCCCGATTGAGAACAGAAGTGGCAATCTTCCGGGCAGCCACCGGTTTTCAGGCTGATGATCCCCTCGACTTCGACCTCGGGCCCGCACCAGGCCATCCGTACCTCGTGCGCCAGCGCCAGCAACTCCTCGAGCCGGTCGTCGGGCAGCTGCAGCACTTGCAGCACCTGGTCCTGGCTCAGGCCCTCCCCGCGCGTCAGCACCTGCTGTCGCGCGACGTGAAGGATGTCTGTGCTGCCGGTATCGGTGGTCGGTCGCGTCGCCGCCTGGGTCACCCACGTACTCCCGTCGCTGCCTTACTTGAACGGTGTTCAGGTTAGGCTAGCGGCGTGCAGCTGCACAAACGTGACGTCATCGAAGCCGCCGCCGCGATCCTCGACCAGTACGGGATCGCCGACCTGACCATGCGGCGGCTGGCGCGGGAACTGGGCATCACGCCGGGTGCGCTGTACTGGCATTTTCCGGACAAACAGCGGCTACTGGGCGCCGTCGCCGACCACATACTGCGGCCGGCCGACGTCGACGCCGGCCTCGGCGCCGATCTCGATTGGCGTTCTCGGGTGCGCAGCGTGTGCTCACGAATGCGCGATGCGCTGCTATCCCACACCGACGGCGCTGAGCTGGTCTCGGCAAGCTTTGCGGCTGGGCAATCCCGCGGCGTCGGCCACCTGCTGACGGCGCTGGCCGGTGCGGCCGCCGAAGCCGGGCTCGCCCCGGCACAGTCCGAGTTGGCCGCCCGCACCATCCTCTACTACGTACTCGGAGCCACCGCCGACGAGCAATCCCGTATGCAGTGGGACGCCGCCGGCGCGGTACCCGAGACGCAGTCGGTGATCGCGCCATCAGCGAATCCAAGTAGCGGATTCGACTTCGGGCTGCGGTTGCTCATCGACGGCATCGCGGGCCAGCCGGCGGCCGGCCGGGTGTCGCCCGACACGGTCGGCGCCAACGCGCCGCGGTAAGCCGGTCGTCCTGGCGGGGTAGCTTGGCCGGTAGCGGTGAGACACCGACCGGTTTTATGAAGCCAGGATCGCCGAGAGCATGACGACACTCAGCACTTCGCACGTCGACTACATGGCGCATCATTACCTGCTGCTGGCGCTTCCTGCCTTCCTGCCGGCGGTGATCGTCGTCGGTGTGGTGTTGTACGTCGCGCTGCGAGACCGGCGCCGGCCACAACCGGAGGCCCGTCGACAGGCCGACGACCAGCCCAAGTGACCGGGTCTGCGGTCGAATCTCCCGAAGTTTCAATTCGGGGTGGATCGGCAACCTACTGTGAAGTCAGTTACCTCTAGGCGATCAGTTCTCCCGGGGCGGCCCGGCGCAATTGGGAGGAGATAGCGGTGCACGTAGCTGTTCTCGCAGAGGCACCCGCAGGCGGTGCCGGTATCGGCCAGGTGATCGGTCTCGGGATCGCCGCGGCGGTGGTAGCTCTGGTGATGCTGTGGGTCGGCTATGCCCACCGCACGCACAAGATCAGTTGGCTGACCAGCGTCGGCGAGCGACTGGGACAGAAGTTCGACCGGCCCTCGTGGGTCGCCCTGCCTGTTCTGGTGTTCACCACCTCGATCATCTGCGCACTGTTCGGCTTTATCTGGGACGTCAGCTGGCATATCGGCAACGGCCGTGACCCCGGGCCGTTGGCCAACCCCGCGCACTACTTCATCGTGATCGGTCTGTTCGGGATCTTCCTCGCCGGCATGTTGGCGGTGGTGATGCCGTTCGAGAAGCCAGGACCGGCCGCGATGCGCATCACAAACGACTGGTACGCGCCCGTTGGCGGCTTGCTGATGGCCGGCTGCGGCATGTATGCGTTGATCGGCTTCCCTCTCGACGATATTTGGCACCGCATCTTCGGCCAGGACGTTACGCTCTGGGGCCCAACGCATTTGATGATGATCGGCGGGGCCGGTTTCTCCCTGTTCGCGGTGCTGATGCTGGAATACGAAGGCGGCCGGGCATTACCGGACACGCCTGAGCAAGGTGCGTTCGCAAAAGAGGAGCGCCGGTTCATCAGATTCCTGCGCTACTTGTCGTTCGGCGGGTTGCTGATCGGCATGTCGGTCTATCAGATCGAGTTCGACTTCGGTGTCCCACAGTTCCGGTTGGTGTTCCAGCCCATGCTGATCGCCGCCGCCGCAGCCATCGGCACCATCGCGGCACGGCTGACGATGGGCCGCGGCGCGGCAATCATCGCGGCCCTGTTTGCGATTGCGCTGCGCGCCGGCGTGGCGGTGCTGGTCGGGCCGATCCTGGGCGCCCCGATCAACTGGTTCCCGCTGTATCTGGGGCCGGCGGTGGTCGTCGAGTTGCTGGGCCTTACTCCGCTGGTCCGACGCCCGATTCTGTTCGGCGCTGTCGGCGGTTTGGGTGTGGGCACCGTCGGGCTGTGGCTGGAGTCGTTGTGGATCGGCGCGGTCTACCACTACCCGTGGCCGGTCACGATGTGGGGCGCGGCCCTGGCGATGGCGGTGCCGGCGGCGGTGCTGACCGGGATATGCGCGGCGATGTTCGGCATGGTGCTGACCGGCCGACGCCTGCCGGGCAGAGCGATCGGTATCGCGACCGTCGTGGTCACGGTGCTGGTGCTCGGCGGCGCGGTAGCCAATGGACTGCATATCCGGGTACCCCAACAGGACACCGCCACGATCACGCTCACCGACCTGCCCAGCCCACCTGGAGAACGACTGGTCTCCGCGGACGTACAGATCAATCCGCCCAACCTGGTGAGCGAGCACCCGGACTGGCTCACGATCCTGTCCTGGCAGGGGCGCATGGAGCATCATCGGGGCTTGTTCATCGATTCGCTCGAGCGGGTCGGCCCCGGGCACTACAAGTCCACCCAGCCGGTTCCGGTGTGGGGGTCGTGGAAGACGTTGTTGCGCGTGCAAGACGGTTACACGATGACTGCGGTGCCGATCTGGGCCCCAGCCGACGACGCGATTCCCGCACCGGAGATTCCCGCGTTGGCGTCCAGCACCCGTCCGTTTGTGCTCGAAGTCACGATTCTGCAGCGCGAGCGGGACCCAAGCGTGCCGGCGTGGTTGTTCACCGCCGGCGGGATCGTCGTACTGATCTTCACGCTGATGGTGGTCGCCGGCCTGACCTGGGGCGCGGGCCGCATCAACGCAGCCGACAACGATCCCGGACAGCCCGAGGAGGCGGCGGCCAGGCATTCGCCGAAACAGGCGGCATAACCGGAATAGATTGGTGCACATGATATCTCGCGCTGCCCTTGCGATAGTTGTTGTCGTGGTGCTGGTTTCGGGGCTGGTCGCATGCGGAGGTCACCAGGACGAGGGCAGCGCAGGCTCGCCGGCGGGACTCGAGGTCAAAGTCACCATCGCTGACGGCAAGGTCACTCCGACCAACGCGACCCTGCAGGCCAAAGTCAAAGAACAGATCACCTTCCACGTCACCAGCGACGCCACCGACGAGCTACACGTGCACTCGGTACCCGATCACGAATTCCAGGTGGCGGCCGCGCCGGACCAGACGTTCCAATTCAGCGTCGACGTCCCGGGCAACGTCGACGTCGAGCTGCATCACCTGGACCGGACAGTCGCGACAATCCAAGTCCGTCCGTGATCCTGGCGCACGGGCTGGGCGGCTCGAGCGACCTTCCTGTCCCCTACGCCTACGCGATGGTCGGGGCGGCGTGGGCGTTGACCTTTACCTTCGCGCTGGTTGCATTCGCTTGGCGGCAGCCACGATTCGACCCACTCAAACCCGGCCGCCCGTTGCCGACCGCAGTGACCACGCTGGTGGATGCCCGCGTCACCCGCTGGATTGCAGCCGCCGTGGCGCTGATGTTCGCGGCCTGGGTCGTGATGGCCGGGCTGTGGGGTCCACACACGCAAGCCAACGCGCTGCTCGGGGTGTTCTACGTACTGCTGTGGGTCGGGTTGGTGGCACTCTCCGTGGTCTTCGGGCCGGTATGGCGGGTGATCTCCCCGGTGCGCACGCTGTATCTGCTGCTGATCCGCATCACCCCCGCGCGGCTTCGTGGGCCGCGGATTTCCTATCCGGAAAGCTGGGGCTACCGCCCCGCCGCGGTGGGCTTGTTCGCGTTTGTGTGGATGGAACTGGCCAGCCCGAATCCCGCGTCGCTGCCCATGGTCAACACGTGGCTGTTGATCTATGCGGTGGTGCTGTTGGTCGGGGCATGGTTGTGCGGGCAGCGTTGGCTGGCCCGGGCGGACCCGTTCGGCGTCTACAGCATGGCGGTGTCCCGGCTTTCCCCGTTTCGGCGCAACCGCGACACCGGCAAAATCGTGATCGGCAACCCGTTCGATCATTTGCCGTCGTTGCCGGTTCGTCCGGGCGTGGTCGCGGTGCTGGCCGTGTTGCTCGGGTCGACGGCGTTCGACAGTTACTCGGCGTCGCCGACCTGGCGCGGCTTCGCCGACCGGCTCACCCACGATGCACACGGCTTGCCGGTGACGCTGTCGTCGTCGGCGCTGCGCACCATCGGGTTGCTGGTCTTCATCGCCGTTGTGGCGCTGACGTTTTCGTTGGCCGCGCGGGCAACCGGCGGGGTTGACCGTGAGCAGCGTCGGGCGTTGCCCGGGCAGATGGCGCACTCGTTGATCCCGATCGTGGTGGGCTACATCTTCGCCCACTACCTGTCCTACCTGGTGGAGCGCGGCCAGCAGGCCATCTTCGCGTTGGCTGACCCGCTCGGGCACGGCTGGAACCTGCTCGGACTGGCGCACTTGCACGTCGCCTACGTGTTGTCTTTGCATCCCGCGCTGCTGGCGGTGATCAAGGTGACCTGCGTGGTGACCGGACACATCGTGGCGGTAATTGCGGCCCACGACAAGGCATTACGGCTGCTGCCGACGGGCCATCAACTCACCGGCCAGCTGACCATGATGCTGGTCATGGTCGGCTACACCTTCACCGGGCTATATCTGTTGTTCGGCGGATAGCAGATACTCGGCACGCGTGTTGCCGTCCCAGCGGCGCAGCGCAGCGAAGCGGCCCTCGATCTGTGCCGGTCGCCCCGCGATGCGCAATGCCCGGCCCAGGTGGCCCCCGCCGATGCGACGGGCCAGTGTGACATGCGGGGTCCACTGTCCGGGCAAGCTGTTGGCCATCGGGGCAGACTGCAGATGCGGCCGGCAGACTCGGTGGACCTCAGCGTGCATCGCCAGTAGCTCAGCCGTGGGCACCACCAGCCGCGCCAGTACGGCGTTGGATCTGCCGAACAGCAACGACGCCCCGACCGCACAGCTCAGCGGTAGCCGCTCGACGGCCGCGCTCAGCAGCGCATCTGTTTCCGGCGCGATGCGCTGGGCGACGACCATCGTCACGTGCGGGCGGGCCGCCGGCGCTTGGCTGGGGATGCCCGCGTCGGCCAACTCGACCCAAATGCGACGGATCGCCGCTTCGGTATCGGGGTCGAAAACCAACTCGATCGAATGAACCATCAGCCGACCAGTGTGGTCACCCAATGCCGGTCGAAAGTCTGTGCGCTGATCGCGGCGAACTCGGCGGGAGTCAGCGATCCGGCGCCGGCGGGCAGCGCCGCCCGCAGCGGCGCCAGCTGCTCCAGCGCGCACCGGTTGGACGTCTCCACCGGCCCGGCATCCGCCGGCCAGCTGCCGATCACCAGTCCAGCACAGGAAACATCCTGTGTTGCAAGGGCTTCCAGTGTCAGCGCGGTGTGGTTGAGGGTGCCGAGCCCGGCGGCGACCACCACCAGCACCGCGGCGCCGAGGTCGGCCGCGATGTCGCGCAGCGTGAACCCGTCTTGGCCGAGTTCGACCAGCAACCCGCCGGCGCCTTCGACCAGAGTCAACCGACGGGGGCGGTCCACGGCGCCGATGAACTGCACCACGTCGTCGCGGGTGGGCAGGCTCATGGCGGCCTGCTCGGCCGCGGCCACCGGCGCCATCGGCTGCGGATAGCGCGCCAAGCCGGCCACCGCGGCGACTCCGGATAGCCGCGTGACGTCGGCGAGGTCGTCGTCGCCGGAGGCAGTGCCGGTCTGTACGGGTTTGCATACCGCAACGTCCACGCCGAGCTGGCGTGCCTGAGCGGCCAGCGCCGCGGTGGCGACCGTCTTACCGACCCCGGTCCCGGTCCCGGTGACGAGCAGGACCGTCAACGGCGTGACAGGACGTCGGTCAGCACCGTGCGAGCCAACCCGAGCTCGTCGGCGTCCAGCGACGCCCGCGCGGTCAGCCGCAGCCGAGACGTCCCGGCCGGCACCGTCGGAGGCCGGAAACATCCCACCCGCACACCGGCGTCCAGACAGGCGGCCGCCGCGGCCAGCGCCGTCTCGGGGTCGCCCAGAATCACCGACACCACCGCGGAGGTGGGTTCGGCTGGTACGGCGCAGATCTCGGCGAGGGTGCGGGCATGGGTGAGTACCGCTCGCGGCCGCCACGGCTCGGCAGCCAGCACCCGCAACGCCGCCAGCGCAGCGCCGACGGCCGCGGGCGCCAGCCCGGTGTCGAAGATGAACGGCCGGGCGGCGTCGATCAGATGATCACGCACCGCCGCCGAGCCGAGCACCGCGCCGCCCTGGCTGCCGAGCGCTTTGGACAGCGTGGTCGTCATCACCACGTCGGGCGCCCCGGTCAGCCCGAGCTCGTGCACCAGGCCCCGCCCGCCGGTGCCGCGGACCCCGAGGCCGTGAGCTTCGTCGACGATCAACAGCGCGCCGTGCCGACGGCACACCTCGTGCAGTTCTCGTACCGGCGCCAGTGACCCATCGGCGGAAAACACCGAGTCCGTGACGACCACGGCGCGCTCTTCGTCGCGCGATGCCAGGGCCGCCGCCACGGCGCCGACGTCGCGGTGCGGTGTCACCACCACCCGGGCCCGCGACAATCGGCACGCGTCGACCAGCGAGGCGTGCGCGTAGGCGTCAGAAACCAGCAACGAACCCGGACCGGACAATCCGACGACCGCGCCCAGGTTGGCGGTGTATCCCGACGAGAACACCAAAGCTGCTGCAGCGCCAGTGAATTCGGCGAGTGCAGCCTCCAATTCCTGGTGCAACTCGGTGTCACCGGTGACCAGCCGGGAACCGGTCGCGCCGGTGCCCCAGATCCGCAGTGCAGCCACCCCGCCCTCGATGACGGCTGGATGCTGCGACAGACCCAGATAGTCGTTGGATGCCAGGTCCAGTTCGGTGGCGACCGGTGGACGCGGCCGCAGCGAACGCCGTAGCCCGGCATCGCGGCGCCGGTCGGCGTGTGCGTCCAGCCAGGCCAGCGGCGAAAGGTCGATCGGTGACTTCATCGCCGTTCAGCTTACGAGCGCCGCCACGTCGACCATTGCCGAGGTGATCTGCGCAATTTCGGACGGTGTACAGATGAACGGCGGCATCGCATAGACGAGGTTGCGAAATGGCCGCAACCACACCCCGCGGTCCAGTGCGGCCGGGGTGGCCACCGCCAGATCGACGGGCCGGTCGCATTCGATCACCCCGATCGCGCCACAGACCCGCACGTCAGTCACAGTCGGCAGGCCGCGGGCCGGTTCCAGTCCTGCGGCCAGCGCCGCGCTGATCTCGCCGACCTTCGACCGCCAATCCTGACCGAGCAGCAGTTGCACGCTGGCCACCGATACCGCGCAGGCCAGCGGGTTGGCCATGAATGTCGGCCCGTGCATGAGCGCGCCGGCCTCGCCGGCGCTGATGGTGTGCGCGATGTCGCTGGTGCACAGCGTGGCGGCCAGGCTGAGGTAGCCGCCGGTGAGCGCCTTGCCCACGCACATGATGTCCGGGCTGACCTCGGCGTGGTCGGCGGCGAACAATTTGCCGGTGCGCCCGAACCCGGTGGCGATCTCGTCGAAGATCAGCAACACCCCGTGCCGGCTGCAGATGTCCCGCAGGTCGTGCAGATAGCGGGGATCGTGGAAGCGCATTCCGCCGGCCCCCTGCACGACGGGTTCGACGACGACGGCGGCGAGTTCGGCAGCGTGCTCGGCCAGCTGGGCCTCGAATGCCGCGGTGTAGCCCGGGTCGTAGTCGCGCGGGACCTGCGGGGCGAACACCTGGGCGGCCAACACGTCGGTCCAGAGCTGGTGCATGCCACCGTCGGGGTCGCAGATGCTCATCGGTGTGAAGGTGTCGCCGTGATATCCGCCACGCCAGGTCATCAGCCGGTGCTTGCCGGACCGACCATTGCTGCGCCAATACTGCAGCGCCATTTTCACCGCGACCTCCACCGACACCGATCCGGAGTCGCTGAAGAACACGGTCTGCAGCCCGGCGGGGGTGATGTCGACAAGCAGCTGCGCCAACCGCGCGGCCGGTTCGTGGGTCAGCCCGCCGAACATGACGTGGTTCAACGTGTCGAGCTGGGTGACCAGCGCCGTGTCCAGGACCGGATGGCCGTGCCCGTGGATGGCGGTCCACCACGAGCTCATCGCGTCGAGGGCCCGAATCGGTTTGCCGTCGCGCATCAGCGTCAGCCACGCGCCGCGGGCGCCCACGGCCACCACCGGAGGAACGGCCTCGGCGCCGATGGTGCTGTACGGGTGCCAGAGGTGGGCGGCATCGATCGCGCTGATCTCCTCGGGGGTCAACGCGGGCATGGAGACTGAGCGTAAGTCTCTTCGGCGACCAAACCCAAAAGCTCCCTTTTTGGCCTGGCAATGCGGGCTTTGCGGCTGCTTGGCGGCGAAACGGCGGCCGGCGGTCACCGCGCGGTCACGGTACGACAAATTCTCCTTCGCCGATTTAGTCGCGGCATCAATCGCCGGTACGCTCTGTTGCAGAAGTGGTTCAAGTGGCTGTTGTGAATACAGCGGTCCGAGAGGTGGAATCCGATGAAACGCGTCTACTCCGTGGCGACCAGTCTGACGATGTTGCTTGCCCCGGCCGTGGTCAGTCCCGCCGTGGCGGCCGCTGACCAGCGCTCATGGCCTACCGGCTATGGACAACAGCACATCGAGATCGTGGTCCAGCGCGCACTTTCTCAGCGTGGGGTGCCGTTCGTGTACGGCGGCGGCAACGCTTCAGGGCCCACCGCCGGCGTGCGGCAAAGCTCCAGCGCCGCCCCGGGCACTCCGACCCTCCCCGGCACCACGGGCCTGCCCGGCACTCCGACCGTCCCCGGCACCACGGGCCTGCCCGGCACCACGAGCCTGCCCGGTACTACGAGCCTGCCCGGTACTACCGGCCTGCCTGGTACTGCTGCCCTTCCGGGCACCACGACCTCCGGTACTGCCACACTTCCGGGCGCCGCCCCGGGCAATACCGGCACCCTCCCGGGCGTCGGCACCCAGCCAGGCGCGGGGGCAGGCACCCTTCCGGGCGCCGGAACCCTCCCCGGCAGCGCCAACACCGGCACGGTCGGCTTCGACGCCTCGGGGCTGATCCAATACGCCTTCGCCGGCGTCGGGCTCAAACTGCCGCGCAGATCCAACGAGCAGTGCAACGTCGGCCGCAAGGTCGCGCCGGCGCAGGCACGCCGCGGCGATCTGATCTGCTACGGCCCCGGCGGCAGCCAAAGCGTGGCCCTGTTTTTGGGCAACGGCCAGATGATCGAGGGCACCGAACCTGCAGTCACCGTCTCGGCGGCACGTACCACCAACATGACGCCGTATGTGACCCGGATCATCGACTCCTGACCTGAACCTCGCTGACCCCCAGACCGTGGCGTAAGGAGAAACTCCGTCCGGCAAACGTTTCGGCCTCCAACCATCGAGGCCGGGAAGGGGGGTGTGGGCATCCTTCCCGGTTCATACGGGAAGGATGCCCACGACTATCGTTTGGGGCTCGCCAGCTGCTCGGACCGGGCACATGGCGTGCCACCGGACCAGCCACTGCGCTACGACTGGTCGAGGATCAGCTCGGCGGTTAGGTAAATTGTCTGTCGATCATGACTCTCCTGACCCCGACCCGCCCGGCACCCTCGGCCGTTTCGGAGTCCGCACCGACTGCGATGGGGAGCCGAAAAGCCGGGTTCTACCGCCACGATCTCGACGGCCTGCGCGGTATCGCGATCGCGTTGGTCGCCATGTTCCACGTGTGGTTCGGCCGGGTGTCCGGTGGTGTGGACGTGTTCTTGGCGCTGTCGGGCTTCTTCTTCGGCGGCAAGGTGCTGCGCGCGGCGCTGAATCCGGCCTCATCCTTATCGCTGCTGCCCGAAGTGACCAGGCTGGTCCGCCGGCTGCTGCCGGCGCTGGTGGTGGTGCTGGCCGGATGCGCGGTGCTGACCATCCTGGTGCAGCCCCAGACCCGCTGGGAAGCATTCGCAAACCAGAGCCTGGCCAGCCTCGGCTACTACCAGAACTGGGAACTGGCCGGCACGGTGGCCGATTATCTGCGCGCGGGCGAAGCGGTCAGCCCGCTGCAGCACATCTGGTCGATGTCGGTGCAGGGCCAGTTCTACATCGCTTTTCTGGTGCTGGTCTTCGGGACGGCCTATCTGTGTCGACGACGGTTCGGCGATCGGCTGCGGACGATGTTCGTCGTACTACTCAGTGCGCTGACGGCCGCGTCTTTCGGCTACGCGATCTTTGCTCATCAGGCCAGCCAGGCGACCGCGTACTACAACAGCTTCGCGCGCGGCTGGGAGTTGCTGTTGGGAGCGCTGGCCGGTGCGCTGGTCCCCTACATCCGCTGGCCGATGTGGCTGCGCACTGTCATTTCCACCGTCGCGCTGGCGGCGATCCTGTCCTGCGGCGCGCTCATCGACGGCGTCCGGGAATTTCCCGGGCCGTGGACGTTGGTCCCCGTCGGGGCGACAGTGCTGTTCGTGCTCGCCGGGGCCAACCGGCAGGCGCATCCCAGCACCCGCGACCGGATGCCGCTCCTCAACCGGATGCTCGCCGCGGGGCCGCTGGTGACCTTGGGTGCGATGGCGTATTCGCTGTACCTGTGGCACTGGCCGCTGCTGATCTTCTGGCTGTCCTACACCGGCCATCGACACGCCAACTTTGTCGAGGGCACCGTGATATTGCTGATCTCCGGTGTGTTGGCCTACCTGACCATGCGGCTGGTCGAGGACCCGCTGCGCTATCGCGCCCCGGTGCAGGCCGCGCTGGAGCCGGTCAGAACCATCTCCTGGCGGACACGGCTGCGCCGTCCGACCATCGTGCTGGGATCGGTGGTGGCCCTGCTCGGCGTGACACTCACCGCGACGTCGTTCACCTGGCGTGAGCACGTCACCGTGCAGCGCGCCGGCGGCAAAGAGCTGAGCGGACTCAGTTCGCGCGACTACCCCGGTGCGCGGGCTCTGACCAAGCACGTGCGGGTGCCCAAGCTGCGGATGCGTCCCACTGTCTTGGAGGCCAGCAAGGATCTGCCCCCCTCGACCAGAGACGGCTGCATCAGCGACTTCAAAAACGCTGCCCTGATCAACTGCAGCTATGGCGATCAACAGGCCACCCGAACCATCGCGTTGGCCGGCGGGTCTCATGCCGAACACTGGCTCACCGCACTGGATCTGCTAGGCCGCATGCACCATTTCAAAGTGGTGACCTACCTCAAGATGGGCTGCCCGCTGTCCACTGAGGAAACCCCGTTGATCATGGGCAACAACGCTCCGTATCCGGAATGCCATGACTGGGTACAAAAGGCCATGGCCAAGTTGGTCGCCGACCGCCCTGACTACGTCTTCACCACCTCGACCCGGCCGTGGAACATCAAGGCCGGAGACGTGATGCCGGCCAACTACATCGGGATATGGCAGACGTTCTCGGACAACAACATTCCAGTCTTGGCAATGCGCGACACGCCGTGGATGGTCAAGGACGGCAGCCCGTTTGAGCCCGCCGACTGTCTGGCCAAGGGCGGCAACGCGCAATCGTGCGGGATCAAACGTGCCGAGGTGCTGTCGGATCGCAATCCGACTCTGGACTTCATCGAGCAGTTTCCACTACTCAAGCCACTCGACCTGAGCGATGCGGTGTGCCGGGCGGAGATGTGTCGCGCCGCGGAGGGAAATGTGCTGATCTATCACGACGCTCACCATTTGTCCGCCACCTATATGCGCACGCTGGCAGGTGAGCTGGGCCGGCAGGTCGCCGCGGCCACCGGCTGGTGGTGACCGAACCGCGCCGGCGCGGATAAGTTGGACTAATGGCATCCCGCAGGACAGCCGGGCAAACAGACCGCACGCCCAGCTCGACGACCGTGTGGCCGGGCAATAGCTACCCGCTTGGCGCCACTTACGACGGCGGCGGCACGAATTTCGCGTTGTTCTCCGAAATCGCCGACAAGGTCGAACTGTGCCTGATCGACGAGCAGGGCGCGGAAACCTGCGTCGCGCTCGACGAGGTCGACGGATACGTCTGGCACGCCTACCTCCCGACTGTGAGTCCCGGGCAGCGGTATGGATTTCGGGTGCATGGCCCGTTCGACCCGGCAGCCGGGCATCGATGCGACCCCAGCAAGCTGTTGCTCGATCCGTACGGGAAGTCGTTCGACGGCGACTTCACCTTCGGCCAGGCGCTGTTCTCCTATGACCTGGCCGCCGCAGCCGAGAACCCGGCAGAGACCGGCACTCCCCAGATGGTCGACTCGCTGGGCCACACCATGACCAGCGTGGTGATCAACCCGTTCTTCGACTGGGCCTCCGACCGCGCGCCTCGCACCCCGTATCACGAGACAGTGATCTACGAAGCACACGTCAAAGGCATGACCCAGACGCATCCCGGCATTCCGCGAGAATTGCGCGGCACCTACGCGGGGCTGACCCATCCGGTGATCATCGACCACCTCAAGTCGTTGAACGTCACCGCGATCGAGCTGATGCCGGTTCACCAGTTCCTGCACGACCACCGGCTGCTCGAGTTAGGGCTGCGAAACTATTGGGGTTACAACACATTCGGGTTCTTCGCGCCGCATAACCAGTACGCGGCCAACCGTCAGGCCGGCGCCGCGGTGGCCGAATTCAAGACCATGGTTCGCACCTTCCACGAGGTCGGCATCGAGGTGATCCTCGACGTGGTCTATAACCACACCGCCGAAGGCAACCACCTTGGGCCGACCATCAACTTCCGCGGCATCGACAACGCCGCCTACTACCGGCTGGAAGACGACGACCCGAGGTTCTACAAGGATTTCACCGGCACCGGCAACAGCCTCAACGCCCGCCACCCGCACACGCTGCAGCTGATCATGGATTCCCTGCGCTACTGGGTGACCGAGATGCATGTCGACGGGTTCCGATTCGACCTCGCATCGACGCTGGCCCGCGAGTTCTACGACGTCGACCGGCTGAGCGCGTTCTTCGATTTGGTTCAGCAGGATCCGGTGGTCAGTCAGGTCAAGCTGATCGCCGAGCCGTGGGATATCGGTGAAGGCGGCTACCAGGTCGGCAACTTCCCGGGTTTGTGGACCGAGTGGAACGGGAAATATCGCGACACTGTGCGTGACTACTGGCGGGGCGAGCCCGCAACCCTGGGCGAGTTCGCGTCCCGGCTGACCGGGTCGTCGGACCTTTACGAGGCCACCGGACGCCGGCCCAGCGCCAGCATCAACTTCGTCGTCGCCCACGACGGGTTCACGCTCAACGATCTGGTGTCCTACAACGAGAAACACAACGAGGCCAACGGTGAGGACAACCGCGACGGGGAGAGCTACAACCGGTCGTGGAACTGCGGCGTCGAAGGCCCCACCGACGATCCGGACATCCTTGAACTACGCGCGCGGCAGATGCGCAACATCATGGCCACGCTGATGTTATCGCAAGGCACCCCGATGATCGCCCACGGCGACGAGATGGGCCGCACCCAACAGGGCAACAACAACGTGTACTGCCAGGACTCCGAGCTGTCCTGGATGGATTGGTCGCTGGCGGACAAGAACGCCGACCTGCTGGCATTCACCCGGACGGTGGCCGGCCTTCGCACCGAGCACCCGGTGTTTCGTCGCCGCCGGTTTTTCGCGGGCCAACCGATCCGCCGGGGCGACGAAGTCCGCGACATCGCCTGGCTAACGCCGGCCGGTCAGGAGATGACCCCGGAGGACTGGGACAGTGACTTCGGCAAGAGCATCGCGGTGTTCCTCAACGGCGACGCACTTCCCGAGCCCGGCCGCCGCGGCGAGCGGGTGGTCGACGACTCGTTTCTGCTGTGCTTCAACGCTCACGACCACGTGGTGGACTTCATCATGCCCCATCAGGACTACGCACAAGAGTGGACGGCGGTGCTCGACACCACCGATCCCACCGGCGCAGTGGAGCTTGTCGTGACCGACGGCGACGAGATCTCATTGCCCAGCCGTGCTCTGCTCGTGTTGCGTAAGACGATGTGACGCATGGCTTCTCCCGTGTTGTCCACCTACCGGCTGCAGCTGCGCGGTGCCTCGAGCGGATTCGCGTTCACCTTCGCCGACGCGGAAGACCTGCTGGACTACCTGAGCGATCTCGGAGTGTCGCACGTGTACCTGTCGCCGATCATGACCGCCGTGGGCGGGTCGACCCACGGCTACGACGTCACCGATCCGACGACGGTCTCCGCTGAACTCGGGGGCGCTGAGGGGTTGGCCCGGCTGTCGGCGGCGGCGCGGAAGCGGGGGTTGGGGCTGATCGTTGATATCGTGCCCAACCACGTCGGTGTCGATCAACCGCAGCAGAACCCGTGGTGGTGGGATGTGCTGCGATACGGGCGCTCATCGGCCTACGCGGAATTCTTCGATATCGACTGGGAGCTCGGTGACGGACGAGTTGTACTGCCGGTCTTGGGATCTGACGACGACATCGCTGACTTGACGGTCGAGGGCGAGCTACTGCGGCTGGGCGACCTGGCTTTCCCGATCGCACCCGGAACCGGCGACGGGAGCGGTCCCGATGTGCACGACCGCCAGCATTACCGACTGGTCGGCTGGCGAAACGGAGTATGCGGCTACCGTCGCTTCTTCTCGATTACCTCGCTGGCCGGACTTCGTCAGGAAGACCCTGCGGTGTTCGACGCCTGGCATGGCGAGGTCGCCCGCTGGGT
Source organism: Mycobacterium kyorinense (assembly GCF_001672775.1). Classification (GTDB taxonomy): domain Bacteria; phylum Actinomycetota; class Actinomycetes; order Mycobacteriales; family Mycobacteriaceae; genus Mycobacterium; species Mycobacterium kyorinense_A. The sequence goes on from NZ_LZKJ01000029.1 coordinate 23,417, forward strand.
CGACGAGGGGCTGGTGGACGGCGTACGCATCGACCACCCCGACGGGTTATCGGATCCGACTGGGTATTTGAGCTCGTTGCGGACGCTGCTGGGGCCGAAGACCTGGATTGTGATCGAGAAGATCCTGGCCGTCGACGAAGCTTTGGAACCGACCTTGCCGGTGGCCGGCACCACCGGTTACGACGTGCTGCGAGAAATCGGCGGTCTTTTCGTCGACCCGAAGGGGGCGCCCGCGTTGACCGCGCTGGTCGAATCGGCCGGGATGGCTTATCAGGCCATGCCGGCACTGCTCGGCGAACTCAAAGCCGTGGCAACGACCGACACACTCGCCAGCGAGTTGGCCCGACTGCGGCGCTGCATCGTCGCCGCTACCGGTGCCGACGATCCGCGGTTGCCGGACGCGGTGGCAGCGCTGCTCGGCCACATTGACGTCTATCGGACCGATTACCGCGGCTTGTCGGCGGCGCTGCCTACCGCGCTTGCCGACACCGCCGCTGCCGCACCCGAATTGGGGCCGGCGTTGCAGCTGATCGCAGCCGCCATCACCGATGGCGGTGAGCCTGCGGTACGGCTTCAGCAGCTGTGCGGCGCGGTCACCGCCAAGTCAGTCGAAGACTGCCTGTTCTACCGCGATGCCCGGCTGGTGTCGCTGAACGAGGTGGGTGGTGAGCCGCAGCGGTTCGGCGTGGGCGCCGCGGAGTTTCACCACAGCGCCGCCACCCGTGCCCGGCTGTGGCCGCAGACAATGACGACGCTGACCACCCACGACACCAAACGCGGCGAGGACGTCCGCGCCCGCATCGGCGTGCTGTCGCAGGTCCCGTCGCTGTGGGCCGAATTCGTCGCCCGCTGGGAGACCAGTACGCCCTCCCCCGACCCGGCCACCGCATTGTTCCTCTGGCAGAACATCTTCGGCGTATGGCCGGCCGACGGCGTGGTCACCGACAGTCTGCGTGAACGGCTGCATGCCTATGCCGAGAAGGCCATCCGGGAAGCGGCATGGCATACCTCCTGGCACGATCCCGATGCCGACTTCGAGAGCGCGGTGCACCGTTGGCTGGATGCAGTGCTGGACGGGTCCGCGGCTCGCGAACTGACCAGCCTTGTCGCCCAACTCAATTCACATGCCGAGAACGACGCGATCGGGCAGAAGTTGCTGGCCTTGACCGTTCCCGGCGTTCCAGACATCTACCAGGGCACCGAGTTGTGGGACGACAGCCTCGTCGACCCGGACAACCGGCGACCGGTCGACTATGGCGCGCGGCGGGCAGCCCTGAAAAGCCTTGATCACCCGAAGATCAAAGTCGTCGCCGCGGCGTTGCAACTACGACGGAACCGGCCGCAGACCTTCTTGCACGGCGGCTATCACCCGGTGCTGGCCACCGGGTCAGCCGCTGAACACGTCGTCGCGTTCCAGCGCGGCGACGATGTGCTGGTCGCGGTCACCCGCTGGACGGTACATCTGCAGGACAGCGGCTGGGGCGACACGGTGATACCGCTACCCGACGGCGACTGGATCGACGCACTGAGCGGCGCCGCGCGCAGCGGAGCAACGTCAGCGGCGGAACTATTCGCCGAACTGCCCGTGGTGCTGTTGGAGCGCGCGGATGCCTGATCACGAGTTCGCCGTCTGGGCACCAAATCCAACGCGAGTGCATCTCGATATCGACGGTGCGACGTACCCGATGACCCCCTACAGCGACGGTTGGTGGCGTCTCACCGTGGAGACTGAACCCGATGCGCGCTACGGCTATCTGCTCGACGACGACCCCACGGTGCTGCCCGATCCGCGGTCGGCGCGCCAGCCCGACGGCGTGCACGAACGCTCCGCGCTGTGGGACGCGTCGACGGCACCATGGACCGACGAGGGTTGGGCTGGCCGGTCGGTCGAAGGTGCGGTGATCTACGAGCTGCACCTCGGGACGTTCACCCCGGGCGGTACCTTCGACTCAGCTATCGAAAAGCTGGACTATTTGGTCGATCTCGGCGTCGACTTCGTCGAGGTGATGCCCGTCAACGCGTTCTCCGGCAGCCACGGCTGGGGCTATGACGGTGTGCTGTGGTATGCGGTGCACGAACCCTACGGCGGCCCCGACGGACTGGTGCGGTTCGTCGACGCCTGCCATCGGCGCGGCCTCGGTGTGCTGATCGATGCAGTGTTCAACCACCTGGGCCCGTCGGGCAACTACCTGCCGCGCTTCGGCCCGTATCTGTCGTCGGCCAGTAACCCGTGGGGCGAAGGCATCAACATTGCCGACGCCGACTCCGACGCGGTCCGCCGCTACATCATCGATTGCGCGCTGCGCTGGATGCGCGACTTCCACGCCGATGGTCTGCGGCTGGACGCCGTGCATGCATTGGTGGATACCACCGCGCTCCACATCCTCGAGGAGCTGTCGACCGAAACCGATGCGCTCGCCGAGCAACTCGGCCGTCCACTGTCGCTGGTCGCGGAAAGCGACCTCAACGATCCGCGGCTGGTCACGCCACGCGCGGCCGGCGGCTACGGGATCACCGCACAATGGGACGACGACATCCACCACGCGATCCACGCCGCGGTATCCGGTGAACGTCAGGGCTACTACGCTGACTTCGGGTCGCTGGCCACCCTGGCGCAAACGTTGCGCCACGGCTTCTTTCACGCCGGCACCTATTCGTCATTTCGCCGTCGTCGGCACGGGCGGCCGCTGGACACGTCGAAAATTCCGGCCACCCGGCTGCTGGCCTACACCTGTACTCACGACCAGGTCGGCAACCGCGCCGTCGGGGACCGCCCGTCGCAGAACCTGAGCTTCGGCCAACTAGCGGTCAAGGCCGCTCTGGTATTCGGATCTCCGTACAGCACCATGCTTTTCATGGGTGAAGAGTGGGGTGCCTCCACCCCGTTTCAATTCTTCAGCTCCCACCCTGAACCCGAATTGGCCCACGCCACTGCGCAGGGACGCAAGGCCGAGTTCGCCGAACACGGCTGGGACGCCGACGACATTCCCGACCCCCAGGATCCGCAGACGTTCCAGCGCTCCAAGCTGAATTGGGACGAAGTCGACGACGACGAGCACGCCCGGTTGCTGACCGTCTACCGGCACTTGATCGCGCTGCGGCGCACCGAATCCGATCTGGCCGATCCATGGCTGGACGATCTGAGTGTCGACTATGACGAAGCGGCCCGGTGGATTGTGATGCGCCGCGGCCGGCTCGCCATCGCGTGCAACCTCGGCGTCGAAGCGACGCCAATCCCGATCACCGGCGAAGTGGTCCTGGCCTGGGCCCCGCCTCGGGTGGGCACCGACACCACCGAATTACCCGGTCATTCATTCGCGATACTGCGTCCTGTGGATAACTGACTACCGCCGGCCGCGGGCGCCGCTGATGATTCGCAGATGAGTCAGCACGCACCAGCACCCATTCCATCAATCGAAACCGCCACCGACCCCATACATTCCACGGCGGACCTGCTCGAACGATGGCGGGCGCTGATGGGACCACTGGGATTTGGCGAACGGTTGTTGTGGTTCGGTTTCGTCGGGCCGGATCGTCGGCTGACCAAGATGCTCAGCCAAACCCCGATCGGTCCGCGGCCGCAGGCTCGATATCTGAAGAACCTGATGTCGGCGCTGCGCACATTGCTCGACGATCTTGCGTCGGGTTCCACGGTCGCGCTGCTGATCACGGGTCCCGGACGAGGCCCGATTTCGTCCGCCGACCGGGTCTGGGCGAAGTCATTGGCCGCCATGGCCGAACGCTTCGATGTACCCGTTGAGCCGATCTTCCGCGCCAACGATGAGGTGCTGCTGCAGATCTAGCCGGCCTGAGAAACCGCCTACGCGCGGGACGCGGATCTGCGCCCGATGTAGCGGATGCCGGCGAGTTGCGGCATGCGGTACCGGGTGAGCGCCTGGCGTCTCGACCCCGACCGGACACGGTGGCGGTACCGGGCGAGTTCGCGCTGCACGGAGGGCGCGAGCAGCGGCCCCAGCACCGCGCCAGCGCCGAGCGCCAACGCCAGTCCTGCGGCCATCCCGAGGGTTCCCCCGGCGGTCGGCTGCCCATTGACCAATTGGACGAAGCCCCGGTAGAGGGTCAGCCCGGGAACGAGCGGCACGATGCCGGCCATGATGATCACCAACGGGGTGGCTCGCAGCCGGGGCGCCAGCAGGGTGCCGACCAGACCGGTGGCCGCCGCGGCCACGAATGAGCTTGCGATGGTGTTGATCTCGATGAGTTGCAGCCCGAAGAACAGCAGCGTTGCGGTCGCCCCGGCGATGCCTGCCGCCACCGCCGCGCGGATCGATGCGTAGCCGGCGATCGCCGCCGCCGCGGCACCGATCGCGCCCGCCACCATGTACACCGGCACGCTCAGCGCGGCGACTACCGGCATGTCCGGGATCACCTGGACGTCGACACCGGCTGCTCGACCGATTCGCACCGCGATGGAGACGCCGACCAGGATGCCCGCCGACGAGAGCAGGATGTCCATCATCCGCGACACGGCGGTGAGCTGGTAACCGGTGATGGCGTCTTGCACCGAACCGACGGTGGCCAGCCCCGATAGCAACACCACGATGTTGGCTGCGACCACCGGCGACATCGGGGTGTTGTCGGGCAGCCAACCGGCCGCGTGAAGTCCGATGGCGACGCCGGTGGCGACCGCGGCTGCAACCACCTGCTGGAACAACAGCGGCAGATGCCGGCGGTTGAGGATGCGACCTACCCGGTCGATCAGCGCAGTGGTCAGCGCTGAAATCACGGCCACTAGCGGCCCGGCACCGATCAATACGGAAAAGCCGCCGGCCATCACCGCCCAGCCGACGGTGGCTACCCAGCGAGGATACGGATGCGCTGCCTCCGCCAGAGTGTCCAGTTGCCGCTGCACCCACTCGGGCTCCGGCGTGGTGTCGACGACGTGCTGGGCGAGGTCGGTGGTCAGCTGCAGCCGGGTGTAATCCAGCGAGCGGGACTGCACCAGATACATCGCGCTGACCGGCGCGCCCGGCACGCCTCGCGGGACCGAGACCGTGATCGAGTTCGCGGTGATGTCGACCTGTGTCTGCGGGAGGCCGTAGGCCGTAGCGACGGCAACGATGGTGGACGTGACGTCCGCCGTTCCAGCCTGCGAACCCAGCAGGAGCTGCCCGAACCGCAGCGCAATATCGAGAACTCGCCGGACCCCGGCCTCGTCCATGCCGTAACTTTTCCTCTCATCCTCTGCCGTGCGAGGGTCTGCGTGCTCTGCTGTCGAGGTTGCCGGCGTCATCGCCCTCCTTCGTCGCGTGGTGTCCCTGGCATAGGCTTCGGACTTGGGTTCCCACCTTGTAGAGGAAGGAATCCACGCGTGTGTCGACAGGCCGTCGCTCCGGCCCCCGAAAGGTCGTGCGAACTGGGCCGACGCGCCGCGGTTACAGCAAATACCGGTAGGCCGGCGACCCCGGCTCGAGGCATTCGAATTGGATGTCGGTGGCGCGCATCCGGGCCAGCAGGCCGTCGAAGTTGGCCGCCGATCCCAGTTCGATGCCGACCAGCGCCTCGCCGGTTTCGCGGTTGTTGCGCTTGACGTACTCAAACAGCGTGATGTCGTCGTCGGCCCCGAGCACGGTGTCGAGGAATCGGCGCAACGCGCCGGGCTCCTGCGGAAAGTTGACCAGGAAATAGTGCTTGAGCCCGAGATGAACCAGCGAACGCTCCAACACTTCCCCGTAGCGGGAGATGTCGTTGTTACCGCCCGAGATCAGGCACACCACCGTCGAATCCGGTTCGACGTCGGCCTCTAGCAGGCCAGCTACCGAGAGCGCGCCGGCCGGCTCCGCGATGATGCCCTCGTTTTGGTACAGGTCCAACATTGCGGTGCAGACCGCGCCCTCGTCCACCGTGGTGATCGACACCATGTCACCGGCGGCGGCCAGTGCGGCGTAGGTCAGCGTGCCGGCGCGATTCACCGCGGCGCCGTCGACAAACTGGTCCACATCGTCCAGCGTCACCGGCTCGCCGGCGGCCAGCGCAGCCATCATCGCCGCCGCACCCGCCGGTTCGACACCCAGCACCGAGGTGGTGGTTGTCCGCTCCGCCAGGTAGCTGGTGATGCCGGCGATGCATCCACCCCCGCCGACCGGGACCACCACCAGATCCGGCTCACGGTCGAGCTGGCCGAGCAACTCCACCGCGATCGTCCCCTGCCCGGCCATCGTCCGCAGGTCGTCGTAGGGCGGGACGAGCGTCGCCCCAGTGCGCGCCACGTCGTCCAACGCGGCCGCGGCCGCCAGATCGTAGGTCGACCCACCCACGATCAGCTCGATGAAATGCCCCCCGTGGTAGCGAATGCGGTCAAGCTTTTGCTTGGGCGTCTTGGCCGGCACGTAGACACGGCCGTGGATGCCCAGGGCACGGCAGGCGAACGCGAAACCCTGGGCATGGTTACCCGCCGACGAGCACACCACGCCCGCGGCGGTCTCCTCCTCGGGCAGCTGCACCAGCAAGTTGTAGGCGCCGCGCAGCTTGTAGGAACGAACCGCCTGCAGATCTTCACGCTTGAGATAGACCGTGGCGCCCGTAGCCGCCGATAGCCGGTCGCTGAACTGCAGCGGCGTCGGCGTGACTACGCCGGCGATTCGGTTGGCCGCCGCCTCGATATCCGCTGCTGACAGCAGCGGGCAATTCTGAGCGCTGGGCCTCTCGGCCGGTTCGGCGGACACCGATCAATGGTGCCATGCGGCTGTTTTTACCGCGCGCGTCGGCTCAATCCACCGGGGTAAGCACAAACACCGGGATTTGCCGCTCGGTCTTGGTCTGGTACTTGGCGTAGTCCGGCCAGGCCTCGACGGCACGCTCCCACCACGTGGCTTTTTCGTCGCCGAACACCTCGCGCGCCTCGTAGTCGCCGGTCACCGGGCCGTCCTGCAACTCGACGCGCGAGTTCTTCTTGACGTTGTAATACCAAACAGGGTTCTTTGGAGCGCCGCCCAACGAGGCGACGATCGCGTACTGGCCCCCGTGCTCAACGCGCATCAGCGGCGTTTTGCGAAGTTTGCCCGTCTTTGCTCCGACGGTGGTCAGCAGGATGATGGGCTTTCCCTGCATCTCGGTGGCTTCGGTTCCGCCCGACGCCGCATACGTGTCGGCTTGTTCGCGGGACCAATCGAGCGGGCTGGGCGCATATTCACCGGAAAGGGGCATGCAGACCAGCTTAGAGGGCCGTCGCCGGTCGTCAGGCCTTCTGCGCGGCGACGAACCTCTCGACGTCAATGCCGGTCAAGTCCCGACCGGCCGGCTCGAAATAGCGGGCGCGGTATTCCGCGGAACCGACTTGTTCGCACTCGGTCCAGCCGTACTGCCGCAGAAAGTCGCCGACCCCCGCCGGGGAAAGACCAAATCGGTAGATCCCTTCCTTCACGACCCATCGCTGGTAGGCCTTGTCCCACCCGTAGAGCTGTTTGCCCTCGAGGAATTCGCGCAGGATGTAGGTAAAGACGAGCCGACTCGACGTCGGCGCCTTGGCCAGTACCGCGAACACTCGGGCGATCGCATCGTGCGATAGGTAAGGCGTGACCGCTTCGATGACGTACATTGTCGGCTGGTTGCTCTGAAATCCTTGTGTTACAAGGGAATTCTCAAGATCTCCGGTCTCTAGATTGACGGCAACCAACTCGATTGAGGCCGGCACCCCGCCGAACAGTCGCTCGATTAGCGCCTTCTTGCGCGCGGAGTTCTCGGGCAGGTCAACTTCAAACGCGTCAGCGCCAGCACGCGCAATCAGCCGAAACGCGCGCGTGTCGAATCCTGCGCCCAGGATCACGAACTGCTTGATCCCCGCGGACAGTGCATCCACCACTTGCTCATCGGCGTACCGCTTGCGCGCGACGACGCCACCCCAGAAGCCCGGCATCTGCTTATCCACTGACCGAGCCAGCAGGCCGCGCAACGGCTGCCACGCCATGGCATGGGCCGCCATCCGCAATCCCGGCGACAGCATCCGGATCGCGAATTCATCGTCGCTAACCCGCTGCCCTCTCGGGTAATGCATCTCCAGCGCGGGAAACAGCATCGGCGCGTCAGCCGACCGCGCCTTGAGCGCCCGCCGTGTCATTGTCTGCCTTTCGGTCGCGCAATTATTTACGTTTCTAATAGACGCTTGAGTTGTTCACCATATCGACCGAGAGATTCGGCGCTCAGCATGTCATGATGCCCGCAATCGACCGTGTGCTCGGTAATGTCGCCGGTGACATAAGGCCGCCAATTTTCCAGCGCGGATACACCGTGCCCGTTAGTAGTTCGGCCAGCAGAGAATATGACCATATCGCCGTCAAAGACATCTGGCACGTGTTCGAGGAGGTACAGCTGGTTCGCATTGACACTCTTCAGCATGAACTCCAACAGCTGTTTGGACGGAAGTGCGACCTTCGCTGCTTCTCCTTGCTGCTGAATTGCTTGCTCTGCTTGCTGATAGGTTAGAGGACTCGTATGTGCTGGAACGTCTATTCCGTTGGTGCGCAAGATTTGTTCGAGGACTTGATTCTCGTCTGCAGCTTTGATTTTTGCGGTGTGGTGGTCAGTGACGGAAGGGTCTAACAGTATGAGACGTTGGACTACACACCCGCGCCGACGAAGCTTGACAGCGAGCTCGTGGGCTACGACGCCCCCAAACGACCAGCCGAGAAGCTTGTAGGGCCCCGTCGAATAAACGGCTTGGAGCCGGTCGGCATAGCTTGCCGCCATGCTACGAATCGATGCTGACTCAGGTTCGTTAGTTTGCAGGATTTGGTTAATTCCAATGATCGGACAATCTAAATGATTGCCCAGAGTTCGATACGACCAACTAAGCCCGAAACCGTCATGAATACAGCACAGCGCAACACCGGTGCCCTCGTTGAGAACCTCGACAGGGATGACTTCCACCGAGCTGTCAGGTGTGCCCAGCCGCAGGCTCAACCTGGCAACGGAAGGCGCCTCGAACACCGTGCGTACGGCAACTGCGACATCGAGGCGGGTGTTGATCGCGGCGATCAGGCGCATCGCCGAGAGGGAATCTCCACCCAAGTCGAAGAAGGAGTCGTCGACGCCGACCCGCTCGAGTCCCAGGATCTGGGCGTAGATACCGGCCAGGATCTCCTCGGTGGGGTTGGCCGGGGCCCGGTAATCACCGCCATCCCGGTACTCCGGTGCCGGCAGTGCGCGAATGTCCAGTTTGCCGTTGACCGTCAACGGCAACGCATCCAAGCCGATGACCGCGGCCGGCACCATATAGATCGGCAGCCGCTCAGCCAGCGCTGCGCGCACCGTGGATGGTTCAGCTGTTCCGGTGATGTAACCGACGAGGCGTTTGGTACCCGGGCGGTCTTCGCGAACGATCACCACCGCGTGCTCGACACCGTCCAAACCCGCTAGAGCGGTTTGGATCTCGCCGAGCTCGATGCGATACCCCCGGATCTTGACCTGCTCATCAGCGCGACCGAGATAGCGCAGTTGTCCATCGGCCCCCCAACACACCAGGTCCCCGGTGCGATACATCCGTTGTCCGGACGCCCCGGCCCAGCCGAATGGGCAGGCCACAAACCGCGATGCGGTCAATCCTGCGCGACGCACATACCCGCACCCCACACCTCGGCCGGCCACGTACAACTCACCGATCACCCCGGCCGGTACCGGGCGCAACCACCCATCGAGCACAAACACCGCCGCTTCCGGCACCGGCGCCCCAATCGGTGCTGCCCCCGACCCCGCCACCAACGGTGCGCTCATCGACGCATACACCGTGGTCTCGGTTGGGCCGTAGGCGTTGACCATCACCCGGTCAGACGCCCAGCGGTCCACCAACTCGGCTGGACACGGTTCACCGCCCACCAGCAACGCGACCGACTCCAAGCCTTCCGCTGAGAGCATCGCCGCCGCCGACGGAGTCTGGGTCAACACACTGACTTGCTCTTCAATCAACAAGTCGTGGAACTCATCTGGTGAGCCGACCACCGATTCGGGCACGATCACCAGCCGGCCACCGCTCAGCAGCGCAGCCCAGATCTCCCCTACCGAAAAGTCAAAAACGTACGAATGACACTGCGTCCAGACCGATGCCCGGGGCACATTAGTCGGCCATGACTCCACCAAATGGGTCAGGTTGTGATGGCTGATGGCCACCCCTTTCGGCATCCCGGTAGTGCCCGAGGTGTAGATCAGGTAGGCGATATCCTCAGGACCCGGAGCCGGTAGCGTCGTACTCGGTTGGCCGTCGACGCCGGGATCATCGACATCGACAACCAACACGTCAAAACCGGCCAGCCTCGCCACCAAATCCGCGGTAGTAACCACTGCCACTGCCGCAGCATCGGCGAGCATGAATTCCATCCGCGCTCGTGGATACTGCGGATCGATCGGCAGATAGGCTGCCCCAGCTTTGAGCACCGCCAGCATCGCCACGATCGCCTGTATTGACCGCGAGCACAGCAGCCCGGCGCACTCGCCCGGTCCTACGCCGTGATCAGCCAGCACGTGCGCCAACCGATTCGCCGCCTCGTCGAGTTCGCGATAGGTCAGCGAACGGCCCTCACCGATGAGCGCCACGGCATCCGGTGTCCGGGCCACCTGCGCGGCCCACAAGACCAAAACGGACACCGCCGTGGACTGCGGCTGGGTCAAGACTGCCCGGTTGCCGAGCTTTTCTAGTCGGGCGTGTTCGTCGTCGTCGAGGAGGTCCACTGATGACAATGGCCGGC
>NZ_LZKJ01000030.1 GCF_001672775.1 Mycobacterium kyorinense
CTCGGCGCCGGGGGCGACTTTCACGTCGCGGTCTTCGTCAGTCATCGGTTGAGTGCTACCCAGCCTGCCGCGGCGGGTAAACCTTCCCAGCTTCAGTTCATTTTCGCTGGCTACCGTGCCGGCATGGCAACGACGGCCGGCGCGGCCGAGGTGACCCCGCCGCGGCTGGCGCGGGCGCTGGACTTGTTGAACTTCTCGCTGGCCGACGTGCGCGACGGTTTGGGCCCGTATCTGGCGATTTATCTGTTGCTCACCTATCAGTGGGACCAGGCCTCGATCGGGTTCGTAATGGCCATCGGCGGGATCGCGGCGATCGCGGCGCAAACGCCGGTGGGGGCAGTAGTCGACCGCACCACTTCGAAGCGGGCGCTGGTGATCGCTGGTGCAGTGCTCGTCACAGCCGGGGCCCTAGCAATGCCACTTTTTCCCGGGTTCTACTCGATCTCGGTGTTGCAGGCGGTCACCGGGATCGCCGGCTCGGTATTCGCCCCGGGCTTGGCGGCCATCACCTTGGGCGTAGTGGGCCCGAGGCATTTTGCCCGGCGGATCGGGCGCAACGAGTCGTTCAACCATGCGGGCAACGCCGCCGCAGCTGCCACCACTGGCGGGCTGGCCTACTTCTTCGGCCCGGCGGTGGTGTTCTGGGTGCTCGCCGCGATGGGGCTGCTCAGTGTGGTGGCCACCCTGCGGATCCCGGCGCAGGCCATCGACCACGAGGTCGCGCGCGGCATGGACCACGCACCCGGGCAGCCGCACCGGCAGCCGTCGCGATTGGCGGTTCTGCTGCACAACCGACGGTTGATGATTTTCGCCGCCGCGGTGGTGGCGTTTCATTTCGCCAACGCGGCCATGCTGCCGCTGGTCGGCCAGGTGCTGGCGCTCCAGAGCAAGGAGCGGGGCACCGCATTGATGGCCGTTTGCATTGTGGCAGCCCAGGTGGTGATGGTGCCGGTGGCTTATATCGCCGGCGCCAAGGCCGACGGCTGGGGCCGCAAACCCATCTTTCTGGTCGGGTTCGCGGTGTTGGCCGCCCGCGGCTTCCTCTACACGCTGTCGGACAACTCGTTTTGGCTGGTGGGTGTGCAGTTGCTCGACGGGGTGGGTGCCGGCATTTTCGGGGCGCTGTTTCCCCTGGTCGTGCAAGACGTCACGCACGGCACTGGGCGCTTCAACATCAGCCTGGGCGCTGTCACCACCGCCTGGGGCGTGGGTGCCGCGCTGTCGAATTTCGCCGCCGGCTGGATCGTGGTGGTGGCGGGCTACCACGCGGCGTTTCTGGCCTTGGGCGCGCTGGCCGGCGGCGGGTTCGCGCTCTATCTGCTCGCTATGCCCGAAACCGGCCCGGCGGCGAGAAATGTCGATCCGACCGTTGCATCGCGATAGTTCCCGATATATCGTTGATGCATCGATTACGCATCCAGGCGTGACTCCATCAGAAACGAGACACACCATGAGCACACCTTTCCGTCCTTACGGGACGCCCTTCGTCGGTGGCCCTCCTGAAGGCTTCGGCCTTGGTCCACAGGGCCACAGCACGGTGCACGAGAAGCGCCGCCAAGGTCGATCCGGGGTTCGCGCGAATCTCCGCAGCCACGCCCGCGGAAACGACAATCCGGGCGGTGCGAAATTCGGAGCGGGGTTGGGCCGAGGGTTCAAACCCGGGGGCTTCGGACCAGGCGGCTTCGGACCGGGCGGGTTCGGACCAGGCGGGTTCGGCCAAGGCGGGATGGGTCCCGGCGGGTTTGGTTTCGGACTCGGATTTGGCCCCGGCCAGCGCGGCGGTCGCCGCCGCGGACCGGGTCGGCGTGGGCGCCGCGGCGACGTCCGTGCCGCCATCCTGGTGCTGTTGGCCGAGCGGCCGATGCACGGTTACGAGATGATCCAAGAGATCGCCGAGCGCAGCCAGGACCTGTGGCGGCCCAGCCCTGGCTCGGTGTATCCGACCCTGCAGATGCTGGTCGACGAGGGACTGTGCGTCGGATCGGAGATCGAAGGAACCAAAAAGCTTTTCGAGCTGACTGAGGACGGCCGCGCAGCGGCCAAGAAGATCACCACCCCGCCGTGGGAGGAGATCGCCGACGGCATTGACCCGTCGCACCTCAACCTGCAGACCTCGGTCGGCCAATTGCTCGGCTCGGTCGCGCAAGCCGCGCACGCGGCAAGCCGTGAACAGCAGCAGCGCATCATCGACGTCGTCAACAACGCCAGGCGCGAAATCTACAACGTGCTCAGTGAAGACGAGTAGCTAGCGCTGCCCCCCGCGAGCGGCAAAAGGGGAGCAAACGGGTTAGGAGACGTCGACCCAATCCAAGGTGCGCTGCACCGCCTTCCGCCAGCCCGCATACCCCGCGGCGCGCTCATCATCGCTCCACGTCGGCGACCAACGCTTGTCTTCTCGCCAATTGGCCCGCAGCTCACTGGGGTCGGCCCAGAACCCCACTGCCAGGCCGGCGGCGTAGGCCGCCCCCAGCGCCGTCGTCTCGGCGATCACCGGCCGCACGACGTCAACACCGAGCACATCGGCCTGGATCTGCATGCACAGGTCGTTGGCGGTGATCCCGCCGTCGACCTTGAGCACCTCCAGATGCACACCGGAGTCGGCTGCCATCGCGTCGACCACATCGCGGCTCTGGTAGCAGATCGACTCCAGGGTCGCGCGGGCCAGATGTGCGTTGGTGTTGTATCGCGACAACCCCACGATCGCGCCGCGGGCATCCGATCGCCAGTACGGGGCGAACAAGCCGGAAAACGCCGGAACGAAATACACGCCGCCGTTGTCGTCGACCTGACGGGCCAGCGCCTCGCTCTGCGCGGCGCCGCTGATGATGCCCAACTGGTCGCGCAGCCACTGCACCGCCGAGCCGGTGACCGCGATCGAACCTTCCAGGGCGTAAACGGGTTTGGCGTCGCCGAACTGATAGCAGACGGTGGTCAACAAGCCGTTGGTGGAGCGCACGATCTCTTCGCCAGTGTTGAGCAGTAGGAAATTGCCGGTGCCGTAGGTGTTTTTGGCTTCTCCGGGTGACAAACACACCTGCCCGACCATCGCCGCGTGCTGGTCGCCCAGGATGCCGGTGAGTGGCACCTCACCGCCGACCGGACCGCTGTCTCGCGTCACCCCGTATGGCTGCGGCGCCGACGACGGCGCAATAGCGGGCAGCATCGCCCGCGGTATCCCGAACAGCGAGAGCAGCTCGTCGTCCCAGTCCAAGGTCTCCAGATTCATCAGCATGGTTCGGCTGGCGTTGGTGACGTCGGTGACATGCACGCCGCCACGCGGACCGCCGGTGAGATTCCATGCCAGCCAGGTGTCGGCGGTGCCGAAGATGGCGTCACCCTGTTCGGCCGCAGCGCGCACGCCGTCGACGTTGTCCAGAATCCATTGCAGTTTCCCGCCGGAGAAATACGTCGCCGGCGGGAGGCCGGCTTTACGCCGGATCACCTCGCCGCGGCCGTCGCGGTCCAGCGCCGACGCGATGCGATCGGTGCGGGTGTCCTGCCAGACGATCGCGTTGCTGTAGGGCCTGCCCGTGCGCTTGTTCCACACCAGTGTGGTCTCCCGCTGGTTCGTAATACCCAGCGCGGCAATATCTTCCGCTGACAGGTTGGTTCTGTTGAGCGCCGACACCAGCACCGAGGAAGTACGCTCCCAGATCTCGACAGGGTCATGTTCGACCCAGCCGGCTCGCGGCAGGATCTGCTCGTGCTCGAGCTGGTGGCGGCCCACCTCGGTCCCGTCGTGGTCGAAGATCATGCAGCGGGTGCTGGTGGTGCCCTGGTCGATCGAGGCGATGAACTCAGCCACTTGCTCTCCTCCGCGGGACGGCGGCCACTGCCGGTAATCGTCCATGATGGTCTATGTGGGCAGAGGAACGTTCGACCTCGAGACGATGCCGCGCGGCGGGCCCAGGGCGTCTTGTCTGGACCGGCTCTTGCAGACCGATCGGCTGGAGTATCTGGACCGCGACGACGTCGACGACCGCAAGCGAGCGGTGGTTCGGTCCTTGGACCGCTTCGGGCGACTGCTCGGTCATCACGAGATGTTCGCCCGCATCGCGCTCGACGAAATCGCCGACGTGCCCGATCCCAAGATCCTCGAGCTCGGCTCCGGACACGGCGCGCTGTCTCGAGCCCTGCTCGAGATGCATCCCACCGCCGAGGTGACGGTTACCGACATCGAACCCGCTTCGATGGCCGCGATCGCCGCCGGTGACCTGGGGCACCACCCGCGGGCTGCCGTACTTCAAATGGATGCCACGGCCATCGACGCGCCCGACGGCTCCTACGACCTGGCGGTGTTCGCAATGTCGTTTCACCACCTGCCGCCGCTGGCGGCGGCTCGGGCGTTGGCCGAAGGGAGTCGCGTGGCGGATAAGCTGCTGATCATCGACCTGCCCCGGCCGCCGTCACTGCTGCACATCGCCCAGTTGGCGTCGATGCTGCCGCTGGCCATGGCGATCCCGATGGCACACGACGGTGTGATCAGCTCGTTGCGCGCCTACAGCCCGTCGGCGCTGCGAGCGCTGGCCCGGCACGCGGAGCCGGCCATCCAGCTCGAGCTGCGTGGCGGCGGCTGGTTCAATTCGCCGCTTCGGCCGCGGCCACAGATCGTGGTGGCCAGTCGCTTGCGTGAGCGTCGCTGAACCTGTTGCATCGGCGATGTGGGCGAAGAGGTCAAACGGGCCGCGTACAACCACGCGCACCGGCAGGAATACCGGCGCAAGGTGCAGTTGTGCCTGGACGTGTTCGAGACGATGCTCGCGCAGTCCAGCTTCGAGTTCGACCGTCCCCTGACCGGGATGGAAATCGAATGCAACCTCGTCGACGACAACTACCAGCCTGCGATGTCCAACCAGCATGTGTTGGCGGCGATCGGCGATCCGGCCTATCAGACCGAATTAGGCGCCTACAACATCGAATTCAATGTGCCGCCGCGGTCATTGCCGGGTCGCACCGTAATCGAGTTGGAAGCCGATGTGCGGGCGAGTTTGAACGACGCCGAATCAAAGGCCAACGCCGACAACGCGCACATCGTGACGATTGGAATATTACCGACGCTGATGCCCGAGCATCTGCGCGGTGGATGGATGAGCGACTCCACCCGCTATCAAGCGCTCAACGACTCGATCTTTCGGGCTCGCGGTGAAGATCTGCAGATCGACATCGGCGGCGCCGAGCCGCTCAGCTTGAATTCTGGCACCATCGCTCCCGAATCGGCCTGCACCAGTATGCAATTACACCTGCAGGTATCGCCCGCTGACTTTGCGGACAACTGGAACGCCGCCCAGGTGCTGGCCGGCCCGCAGCTCGCACTTGGCGCGAATTCGCCGTACTTCTTCGGTCATCAGCTGTGGGCGGAGACTCGCATCGAACTGTTCACGCAGTCAACCGACACCCGCCCGGACGAGTTGAAAACCCAAGGGGTGCGGCCTCGAGTGTGGTTCGGGGAGCGTTGGATCACGTCGATCTTCGATTTGTTCGAAGAGAACGTGCGCTATTTTCCGTCGCTGTTGCCGGAAGTGTCCGAGGAAGATCCGGTCGCCGAACTCGCCGCTGGCCGCACGCCACAGCTTTCGGAGTTGCGGCTGCACAACGGAACCGTGTATCGCTGGAACCGGCCGGTGTACGACGTCGTCGACGGCCGGCCCCATCTACGAGTGGAGAACCGAGTGCTGCCGGCGGGTCCGACCGTGGTCGACATGCTGGCCAATTCTGCGTTCTACTACGGCATGCTGCGGACCTTGTCGGAGGAAGACCGCCCGGTGTGGACCAAGATGAATTTCTCTGCGGCCCATACGAATTTCCGGAAAGCAGCCCGCTACGGACTGGACGCCCAACTGTATTGGCCGGGTTTGGGCGAGGTCACCACCGACGAACTCGTGCTGCGGCAACTGTTGCCGATGGCCGACGAAGGCCTGCAGGCCTGGGGTGTCGCCGCTGAGGTGCGCGACCGGTTCCTGGGTGTGATCGAGGGCCGCGCGAAAACCGGCCGTAACGGGGCAACCTGGCAGGTGGCCACGGTGCAGGCATTGCAGGCCGGCGGGATGACTCGGCCGGCGGCATTGGCCGAGATGCTGCACCGCTACTGCGACCACATGCACGCCAATGAGCCGGTGCACACCTGGGAAACGCCCGAGTAGCTTGGAGCCATGGCGAATGAAGTGTTGGACTGGGACAGCGCATACCGACAGGAAGGTGTTTTCGAGGGACCGCCGCCGTGGAATATCGGTGAGCCGCAGCCGGAACTGGCTACGTTGGTCCGGGACGGCAAGGTACGCAGCGATGTTCTCGACGCGGGCTGCGGCTACGCCGAACTGTCGCTGGCGCTGGCGGCCGAAGGCTACACCGTGGTCGGCATTGATCTCACCGCGACCGCCGTCGCGGCCGCCACCAAGGCTGCGGAAGAACGCGGATTGAGCACGGCGAGTTTCGCGCAAGCCGACATCACCTCGTTCACCGGTTATGACGGCCGCTTCAACACCGTGATCGATTCCACGTTATTTCACTCGCTGCCCGTGGAGGGCCGCGACGGCTACCTGCGTTCGATACACCGGGCGGCGGCACCGGGGGCGGTGTATTACGTGTTGGTCTTCGCCAAGGCCGCCTTCCCGCCCGAGGCGGAGCAGGGGCCCAATACCGTCGACGAGGACGAGTTGCGGGCCGCGGTGAGCAAGTACTGGACGATCGACGAGATTCGTCCGGCGTTCATCCACGCGAACATTCCGTCCAGCCCGCCCGATGCGCCGGTTCAGATGCCGGAGTTCCCCAAAGACGAGAAGGGCCGGTCGAAATTGCCGGCTTACCTGGTGACCGCGCACAAAACCGACTGAGGGTCGTCAGCTGGTGGTTGCGGTCGCCTCTGCCAACGCGGCGGCGAACGTTGCCAACTCGTCGGTGGTGGTGTCGACGTGCGGCGAAATTCGCAATACCGGTTGGGTCAATTCCCGCGGCGCCCGCTCCACGCCGGCGGCTGTCGTCACGATCTGACGGTGCTCGATCAGCCAGGACCGCACGGCGTCCGGTTGGGCTCCGTTGGTCGGGGCCAGCGTGGTGATCGCGCTCGGCTCGTCGGGTGTTTCGACGACCCGCCAGCCGTGGACGTCGGCCAGCACGGTGCGGGTGTCGCGGCCCACCTGAGCCAGGCGTTGCTGCACCACGGCCGGGCCGGCGGCCAGGTGCTCGCCCAGTGCAACTGAAAAGCCCACGCGTGCAGCAACATTGGCTTCCCCGAGTTCGAGTCGCTGAGCCACCGACAGCGACGATGCCCAATCCGGCGGAGGCAGCCGTGGCCGCAACCGCTGCATCAGCGCGGGACGCACGGCCAGTGCGCCGACCCCGCGTGGGCCCGCCAGCCATTTGCGCGACGACGTGTACGTCACGTCGGCGCCTACCGCGCAGTCCACCTGGCCGAGCCCCTGGGCGGCGTCTACAACTAACGGCAAACCCAGGTCGCCGCACAGGCGCGCCACTTCGGCCAGCGGTTGCACGACCCCGCGGTGGCTGGCCAGCACGGTCAGATGCACCAGATCCGGCGGGTCGGCGGCCAGACGCACGGCCGCTTCGTCGATCGCGATCCGCCCGTCGCCGTCGGCGGGCAACAGGCGGCTGGCGAAACCGTGCGCCGCCATCACCGCCAAATTGGGGCCGTATTCACCCGGCAGGCAGGCCAGGGTCCGGCCGCCCGGCGGCCAACTGCCCAGCAGCAGGTCGAGTGCATGCAGCGAGCCGGTGGTGAACACCACCTCGGCATCGGGCATGCCGGCCAGCGCCGCGACGGCGGCACGCCCGGCGTCCAGCACCGGTACCGCGGCGGCCGCGGCGACATAGCCGCCGACTTCGGACTCCTGGCGGGCGTGCCGGGCGGTGGCATCGAGCACAGCCAGGCTCTGCCGCGAGCAGGCCGCACTGTCCAGGTGCAGCCCCGCGACCGGCGGACGGGCCGACCGCCAGCCGTCGGCCAGCGCAGTCACTTGGCGGCCAGCGACAGCCCGAAGTCCCCGGCGCTGTCGGTCCACCACCGCGTGCGTCGCAGCCCGACAGCGGCCAGTTCGGCGGCCACCGCCTCGGGCCGGAATTTGCACGAGACCTCGGTGAGTATCTCCTCGCCGGCGGTGAACTCGGTCGTGAGGTCGAGCGCGCGGATCTCTACCCGCTGCGGCCGTTCGGCGCGCAGCCACATCTCCATCCGCTGCTCTTCGGCGTTCCAGCGGGCGACATGCGCATAGGCGTCGACGTCGAAATCCGCGTCGAGTTCCCGGTTGATCACCGAGAGCACGTTGCGGTTGAACCGCGCCGTCACTCCTGCGGCGTCGTCATATGCCCGGACCAGCCGCTCGGTGTCCTTGACCAGATCAGTGCCCAGCAGCAGGGTGTCGCCCGGTCGCAACACCGCGGCCAACGACGCCAGAAACTCCGCGCGCGGCCCTGCCGTCAGGTTGCCGATCGTTGATCCCAGGAACACGAACAACCGACGCCCTCCGCCGGGAATTTCAGCCAGATGCTCCTCGAAATCGCCGCAGACCGCGGCGATTTCGATACCGGGATATTCGCGTTGCACTGCCGACGCGGCCACCGACAGCATGTTGGCGTCGACATCGAACGGCACGTACCTGCGCAGCGCGCCGCGATCACGCAGCGCATCGAGCAGCATCCGGGTCTTCTCGGACGTCCCGCTACCCAGCTCGACCAGGGTGTCCGCGCCGGTGGCCGACGCCACTTCTGCTGAGCAGCCCCGCAAGATTTCGGCTTCCGCACGGGTCGGGTAATACTCCGGCAGTCGGGTGATCTGGTCGAACAGATCGCTGCCCACCGAGTCGTAGAACCACTTGGGCGGCAAAGATTTCGGGGTCTGCCGCAGGCCGTCGAGCACATCGCGGCGCAGCGCCTGATACGCGGAGTCGGCGGCTAGGTGGTTGGACAGCGTCAGCGTCATCAAGCTCCCCTCAGTGTGGTCAGGGTGACGCCGTCCGCGGTGACCTCGACGAGGTGGCGGTCGGGCACGTCCTCCCAGCCCGGGTCGTCGTCATAGGGTTCGCTGGCCACCACTACACCGTCGTCGCGGCGCAACACCGACAACGTGTCACCCCATGTGGTGGCCAACAACCGGGACCCGTTGGCCGCCAGGATATTCAGCCGAGCAACCGGGTCGGCCGTCCCGAGCTCCACAATGGTTTGCGCAAGGTTGTCGCAGCCTCGGCTGAAAATCATTGCGGCGAGAAGCGCACTGTCACACATGGATTCGGCCGACAGGCTGGGCGGCAGAATGGAGCGGTCGATGATCCCGTTATGGGAGAGCAGCCACCGGCCATCGGTGAACGGCGCGGCCGCGCTGACCTCGATCGGCATGCCGACCGTGGCCGAACGCACTGCGGCAACGATGCAGTGGCTGCGCAGCGCCGGAGCGATGGAATCGAACGACGCATCGCTCCACAGCGGGGCCGCGCTACGCCACCGCCGCGGCGTCGCGCCGTCGAAAAACCCGACGCCCCAACCGTCTGCGTTCATCAGGCAATGCTTTTGGCGGCGCGGCGCATAGGACTGCACCCGCAGACCGCAGGGCGGGTCGAGCACCAGCGTCGAGACGGCGACCGGGCGCCCCAGCCAGCCCAGGTGTCGACACATCAGATGTCCCAAGCCAATCGGACGCCGGCGAAGATCTGCCGCCGATACGGGTGATCCCAGTTGCGGAAGCTGGGCCGCAGAATTTCCGGCGCGACGGCCCACGACCCGCCGCGCAGCACCCGGTAGTCCCCGCCGAAGAACGGCTGCGAGTAGCGGCGGTAGATCATCGGCGTGAATCCCGGCCACGGCTGCAGCGATGAGGTGGTCCACTCCCATACGTCGCCGAGCATCTGCTCGACACCGTAGGCCGATGCCCCGTCCGGATAGGCGCCGACCGGCGCCGGGCGCAACGCCGCGCCGCCGAGATTGGCACGCTCCAGGGACGGATCGTCGTCGCCCCACGGATAGCGGCGTCGCGTACCCACGGCCGGATCCCACGCGCAGGCCTTCTCCCATTCGATTTCGGTGGGTAACCGGGCATCTGCCCACGCGGCGTAGGCCTCGGCTTCAAAGAAAGTGACGTGCTGGATCGGTTCGTCGGCCGGGATGTTTTCGAGGTGGCCGAACCGCGTCCGTGTCTGACCGTCGGCGTCCCAGAACTGCGGTGCGGTCAGCCCGGCGCTCCGGCGGTACTCCCAGCCGCGCGTCGACCACCAACGTGGCTGCCGGTAGCCGCCGTCGTCGATGAACTGCCGCCATTCACCGTTGGTGACCGGGACCCGGCCGATCCGGAACGCTGGGACGTCCACGACATGGGCCGGACGCTCGTTGTCCAACGAAAACGGTTCGTCGGCGGAGTCGACGCCGAGCACGAACGGGCCCGCAGGCACCAGCACCGACGTGCCGGCCAGACCTGGCCGGCCCGGCGGCAACGGCGTCCCGGTCGGCAGCAACGGCGCGCCGGTCCGCAGATTCAACGCCTGCAACATCGTTTCGTCGTGCTGGTTTTCGTGACTGACGACCATCCCGAAGACGAATCCGGCATCGGGCTCGTCGGGCAGCGCGTCCAGAGCGTCGAGGGCCGCCGATCGCACCGTGTCGCAGTATGCGCGGGCCTGTTTCGCTGACAGCAGCGGCAACTCGACGCGGCTGGCGCGGGAGTGCACGAAAGCGTCGTAGAGGCCCTCGACGTCCGGCGGCAATCTTCCCGGCCGTTCCGGGGCGCCGCCGCGCAGCAGCCACAGCTCTTCTTGCTGGCCGATGTGTGCCAGGTCCCACACCAGCGGGCTCATCAACGGGTCGTATTGGCGACGCAGCTCGGCGTCGTCGAAGTCGACCAGCTGTAGCGTGCGCTCCCGGGCCCGAGTCAGAGCGCAGGCCAGCGTTTCTCGTGAATTCACGACTCCCCTTGCGCCAGCCGCGTGACCATCGGCGCGATGCCGCGCGCGATCACCTCGTCGGCGAAGTCGTCGGCGGGACAGCGGCCCTGCTCGACCGCTTGCAATAACCGGGCCATCGCATCGTCCAACTGCGCCGGCGCGCGTTGCGCGGCGATGGCCACGCACCGGTTGGCCGCGGCGTGCAGCCGCCGGTCAGCCAGGCCGACCCGGGCCGCAATGTCCCACGCGGTGGCGACCGGTTCGACGGCCTCGGCCGCAAGCTCGGCGGCATCGGGATCGTCGAGCAGGGTCACCAACGTGAACACGATCGCGGGCCAGATGGCGTCGGGAACGCTGTCGAGGTAGCGGATCTCCAGCCAACCGCGTGGCCGAACCGGGGGAAACAGCGTGGTCAGGTGGTAGTCCAGGTCAGCGGTGGTCGGATAGCGACCGCTGAGCAAGGATCGGCCGTCGGCCCAATCGGCGAACGGCACGTAGTGCGTCACCGGATCGGCAGTGCCATTGCGCGGGGCGTGCACCAACATCACCGGCGCCTTCAGGGCATAACGCGCCCAGTCGGTGCGCGGATCGTCGCCGCTGGCAGTCAGGATGGGCCCGCAGCGCGCCGAATCGAGCTGGCTCCAGACCCGCTGACGGGTGGACAGCCAGCCGGAGAACCGGCCGCCCAACAGCGGGGAGTTGGCGGCGACGGCAACCATGGTCGGGCCCAGTGCGTGTGCCAACCGCACCCTATCCGCCCACCCGGCCTGCGGTCCGGCGTCGAGGTTGACCTGGACCGACGCCGTCGACGTCATCATCGCCGCGCCGGCGACACTGGTGCGGCTGGCCACGAAGAACTGTTCCATGGCGGCATAGCGCGCGCCCGGGTTGACCCGTTTGGCGGGCCGCAGCGGGTCGGCGCCCAGCAGCACCAGCCCCAGGCCGGCCGCGGCGAACGCGGACCGCAGCGCGGACTGGTCAGCATGCATCGCCTCGATGGCCGATACGACGCCGGCGAGAGGCGGACCGGACAATTCCACGGCGCCGCCGGGTTCGACGGTGACCGCGCTGGCGCCCGGCAATTCCGGAAGCGACGCGATGACGTCGGTGATCTCCTCCCAGCCGGGCCTGCGCTGCGGCTCGACCGGATCGAAACAGTGCGCCTCGATCTCCAGGCCGACGCGGCCCAGCGGCGCATCGGACAGGCAGGAGTCGGTGATGTACTGCGCGGCGGCCAACGAACTGGTCAGTTCGCCGTCGACGAGGCGCGTGTCATCCAGCTGCGACGCGACGGCAAACGCCATATGTCAGATCCCTCCGGGCCCGGACCGATGGTCGCAGGCCGCTGGTTGCGCGCGGCTACCCAACGATAGCCGTACGTTTCATCTTCCGGAGGGCACCGACATATTCCACAGCGGTCGATCGGCTCGCCGCGCCTTACTGGCCGAGCGCGTTCTCCATAGCTCCAGCCAGCACGTTTACCGCCGGGCCGGCGTTGCCCGATTGGCACACTTTGGCCTGCAGCACAACGTTTTCCCGCAGCCGGGTTTGATTGAAGCAGCGGCGGTCGGTGCCGGCTTCCTGCTTGGTCCATGCGGCATCGGCGGCGCTTGCGGGCCCGCCGTCGAACGACCACACCTCGGTGGCCCCGTTGTCCAAGTGCATGGCCGTGGTCTGACCAGAACAGCCGACAGTGCGGTCCACGACGCGGTGAAATGCGCGACCGGCGGCGTCGTTGGTGGCGAAGACGCCGACCGCCTGTTTGACGAAGTGCGTCTGGTCGCTGGGCGACGTCTGGGTGGTGGCGCCGTTGAACGAGGCCAGGTCCGGGTCGTTGTACACCTCGGGCAACCCGATGTCTGCCCAGTTGTTACACACCGGGTCGTCGACCCAGTACGCCTGGACCTGGCCTCGTTCAACGGCGCCACCACCCAGACGTCGCCCAGCGACCAGACGCACTTCGTCAAACAGGCGGTCG
>NZ_LZKJ01000031.1 GCF_001672775.1 Mycobacterium kyorinense
AAACCGCCGTGCAAGGCATGGCTACCGGCGACGACGACGTGAAACAGTCTGGGATGCATGGCTTTTGGATGTCGATCCTGATCTTTAGCCTGATGGCGGTGCTGCATGTGATGCGGGTGATGCTCGACATCTATCTCACCCAGCGCTTCATCGTCGCGTGGCGGGTCTGGCTGACCGACCGGCTCACCGCCGACTGGCTGGAGGGACGGTCCTACTATCGCGGGCGCTTCATCGACGCTACGATCGACATCCAAAAGCCATGCATCCCAGACTGTTTCACGTCGTCGTCGCCGGTAGCCATGCCTTGCACGGCGGTTTGTATGGACGAGTTCAGATCATTGGCCTGGTAGCTGAACAACACGTTGAGCCGCACGGCAATTACCACTGAGAGCAATAGGATGCCCAACATCAGCCAGACTGGGATGCTGTGGCGGCCGGTGAAATAACCGCCGGTGATCCGCCAGAACTGGTGGCCCCACGGCGTGACGAACCGCAGCACCACAAGCACGACGACCACGCACGCCGCGCTGATCGCCCAGGCCAGCCCCACCCATGACAACGAATCGACCAGCGCGCGTCCCCAGTCGATGGACGGCTTGAACAGCTCCACGGTGTGTGCCTGCCTCTTGGGTCCATGCCAAGCGTCCGTCGAACGCCGGCCTGACGAAACTTTCCCGCGAAGCTACCGCAGCCGCGGCTAGGCCGGTCGGCGGCGACCCGCTGCACTCGGCCCCGCCGAGCTTGCGATCGCCGCTAGGCTCGCCGGGGTGAGCATCGATGCTGCGACCACCTTGCATGCCGGCCGGCTCATCGCGCGCCGGTTGAAAGCCAGCGGGATCGACACGATCTTCACCTTGTCAGGCGGCCACCTGTTCTCCATCTACGACGGCTGCCGCAGCGAGGGCATCCGGCTGATCGACACCCGTCACGAACAGACCGCCACCTTTGCGGCCGAAGGCTGGTCGAAGGTGACCCGGCAGCCCGGGGTGGCCGCGCTGACCGCGGGTCCCGGCGTGACCAACGGAATGAGCGCGATGGCCGCCGCACAACAAAACGCATCCCCACTGTTGGTCCTTGGCGGCCGCGCGCCGGCGCTGCGGTGGGGCATGGGTTCGCTGCAGGAGATCGATCATGTCCCGTTCGTCGCGCCGTTGGCCCGGTATGCGGCCACCGCGCAGTCGGCCGACGCGGTGTGCGGACTCATCGACGACGCGTTGCGGGCGACCGTCGCGGCGCCGTCGGGCGTGGCGTTCCTCGATTTTCCCATGGACCATGTGTTTTCCGAAGCCGCCGACGACACCCGACCGGGTGCGTTGATTGACCTGCCGCCGTCACCGCCACCCGACGGCGACGTGCTCGAGCGGGCCGTCGGGCTGCTGGCCGCAGCGCAGCGTCCGGTCATCATGGCCGGCACGAACGTGTGGTGGGGTCATGCTGAAAAAGCGTTGCTGCAGCTGGTGGAGCAGCGGCGGATCCCGGTGCTGATGAACGGAATGGCCCGCGGCACGGTACCGGCCGACCATGACCTGGCGTTCTCACGGGCGCGCTCAAAAGCCTTGGGGGAGGCCGACGTTGCTCTCGTCGTTGGTGTGCCGATGGATTTTCGGCTGGGCTTTGGCGCGGTGTTCGGCGAGCAGACTCAGTTGATCGTGGCGGACCGGGCCGCACCAGATCGCGAGCATCCCCGACCGGTCACGGCCGCGCTGTACGGCGACCTGACGGCGACGCTGTCGGCGCTGAGCGAGGGCACCCCGAGCGACGACGACTGGATCACCGATCTGCGTGCGGCCGAGACGGCAGCGCGCGACCGGGAGCAGGCCGACTTGGCCGACGACCGAGCCCCGCTGCACCCGATGCGGGTCTACGCCGAGCTGGCGCCGCTGCTGGACCGCGACGCGATTGTCGTCGTCGACGCCGGTGACTTCGGCTCCTATGCGGGCCGAGTGATCGACAGCCATGTCCCGGGCGCGTGGCTCGACAGCGGCCCGTTCGGCTGCCTCGGCTCGGGTCCGGGCTATGCGCTGGCGGCCAAGCTGGCCCGGCCCGATCGCCAGGTTGTGCTGCTGCAGGGCGATGGCGCGTTCGGGTTTTCCGGCATGGAGTGGGACACCCTGGTCCGGCACGGCGTGCAGGTGGTGTCCGTCGTCGGCAACAACGGAATCTGGGCTCTGGAGAAGCACCCGATGGAGGCGCTGTACGGCTATTCGGTGGTGGCCGAGTTGCGCCCGGAAACCCGCTACGACGAGGTCGTGCGTGCGTTGGGCGGCCACGGTGAGCTGGTGTCGGCCCCCGGCGAGCTGCGGCCCGCGCTGGAGCGGGCGTTCAGTTGTGGGCTACCTGCCGTCGTCAACGTGCTCACCGACCCCGACGTCGCCTACCCCCGCCGGTCGAACCTCGCCTGATCGGCCGGCTGCTCCGCGAGCGTGCGCAGAACCGGAATTTCGCCCGGCGTGTCGACCGGGGACACGCACACTCGCGCCGCAGGGGAGTGGTCCGCGTACCGTTGATCTGTGCCCAAGACGACCAGCGCCCAGCCGAGCCGCCTGAGCAGCCGATTCTGGCGGCTGCTGGGCGCCAGCACCGAAAAGAACCAGAGCCGATCGCTCGCCGAGGTCACCGCCTCCTCGGAGTACGACGAGAAGGCCGCCGGCCTCGACGACGAGCAGCTGCGTAAGGCCGCCGGCCTGCTCAAGCTCGACGAGCTCGCCGCCTCCGCCGACATCCCGCAATTCCTGGCGATCGCGCGGGAGGCCGCCGAGCGGTCCACCGGGCTGCGGCCCTTCGACGTGCAGCTGCTGGGCGCACTGCGCATGCTGGCCGGCGACGTGATTGAAATGGCCACCGGTGAGGGCAAAACCTTGGCCGGGGCGATCGCCGCCGCCGGGTATGCGCTGGCCGGCCGGCACGTTCACGTCGTAACGATCAACGACTATCTGGCTCGCCGCGACGCCGAATGGATGGGGCCGTTGCTGGAGGCGCTGGGCCTGACGGTCGGCTGGGTCACCGCCGAGTCGACGGCCGAGCAACGCCGGGCGGCCTACACCTGCAACATCACCTACGCGTCGGTCAACGAGATCGGCTTCGACGTGCTGCGCGACCAGCTGGTCACCGACGTCGACGACCTGGTGTCGCCGAACCCCGACGTCGCGCTGATCGACGAGGCCGACTCGGTGCTGGTCGACGAGGCGTTGGTGCCGCTGGTGCTGGCCGGCACCACCCACCGGGAAACTCCGCGGGTGGAGATCATCCAACTGGTCGGCGAGCTGCGAGCCGGCGAGGATTTCGACACCGACGCCGACAGCCGCAACGTGCATCTGACCGACACCGGGGCACGCAAAGTCGAAAAGGCGCTCGGCGGTATCGACCTGTACTCCGAGGAGCACGTCGGCACCACCCTCACCGAAGTCAACGTCGCACTGCACGCGCATGTATTGCTGCACCGCGACGTGCACTACATCGTCCGCGACAATGCGGTCCACCTGATCAACGCCTCCCGGGGGCGCATCGCGCAGCTGCAGCGCTGGCCCGACGGCCTGCAGGCGGCGGTGGAAGCCAAGGAGGGCATCGAGACCACCGAAACCGGCGAGGTGCTCGACACCATCACAGTGCAGGCGCTGATCAACCGCTATCCCACGGTGTGCGGCATGACCGGCACCGCGCTGGCCGCCGGCGAGCAGCTGCGCCAGTTCTACAAGCTGGGGGTGTCACCGATCCCGCCGAACACCCCGAACATCCGCGAGGACGAGGCCGATCGGGTCTACATCACCGCAGCGGCCAAGAACGACGCGGTCATCGCGCACATCATCGACGTGCATGAGACCGGGCAGCCGGTGCTGGTGGGCACCCGCGACGTGGCCGAATCCGAGGAACTGCACGAGCGGTTACTGCGCCGCGGTGTGCCCGCGGTGGTGCTCAACGCCAAAAACGACGCGGAGGAAGCCCGGGTGATCGCCGAGGCCGGCAAGCTGGGCACGGTGACGGTGTCCACCCAGATGGCCGGGCGCGGCACCGACATCCGGTTAGGCGGCTCCGACGAGACCGACCACGAGAAGGTCGTCGAGCTGGGCGGGCTGCACGTGATCGGCACCGGTCGGCACAACACCCAGCGGCTGGACAATCAGCTGCGTGGCCGCGCCGGACGCCAAGGGGATCCGGGATCGTCGGTGTTCTTCTCCAGTTGGGAGGACGACGTCGTTGCCGCCAACCTCGAGTCCAACAAGCTGCCGATGGACACCGACGACGACGGGCGCATCACCAGCGCCAAGGCGGCTGGGTTGCTCGACCACGCCCAACGGGTTGCCGAGGGCCGGATGCTCGATGTGCACGCCAACACCTGGCGCTACAACCAGTTGATCGCCCAGCAGCGCGCCATCATCGTCGAACGCCGAAACACGTTGCTGTCCACCGCAACTGCGCGCGAGGAGCTGGCCGAGCTGGCACCCAAGCGATACGAGGAGCTGTCCGAGACGCTCTCTGAGGAGCGGTTGGAGAAGATCTGCCGGCTGATCATGCTCTATCACCTGGACCGCGGCTGGGCCGACCATCTGGCGTATCTGGCCGACATCCGGGAAAGCATCCACTTGCGGGCTTTGGGCCGTCAAAATCCGCTCGACGAGTTTCATCGGATGGCCGTCGACGCGTTCGCGTCGCTGGCCGCCGACGCGATCGAAGCCGCTCAGCAGACCTTGGAGACCTCGCCGACCATCGAGGACGAGCCGGGAGTCGACTTGTCCAAGCTGGCGCGACCCACCTCGACCTGGACCTACATGGTCCACGACAACCCGTTGGCCGACGAGACACTGTCCGCACTCAGCCTGCCCGGGATATTCCGCTGAGCTAAGGTCACCGCTCATGACCACCGGGCCGGCGCATGACCGGGTGCTGACGGTGCCCAACGCACTGAGCGCGATCCGGCTGGCCCTGCTGCCGGTCTTTGTCTATCTGCTGCTGGCTACGCACGCCGACGCCTGGGCGGTGGCCATCTTGATGTTCACCGGCGGGTCTGACTGGGCCGACGGCAAAATCGCCCGGCTGCTCGACCAGTCCTCCAAATTGGGTGAGCTGCTGGATCCGGCGGTCGATCGGCTCTACATGGTGACGGTGCCGATCGCGTTCGGACTGCGGGGCCTGGTGCCGTGGTGGATCATTGCCGTGCTGTTGGCACGCGACGTACTGCTGGCTCTGGAACTGCCGTTGCTGCGCACCCGGGGCTTTACCGCGCTGCCGGTGCTCTACGTCGGCAAGGCCGCGACATTCGCCCTGATGTCGGCCTTTCCGCTGATTCTGTTGGGCCAGTGGGACGCGCTGTGGAGCCGGGTCGTGCTGGCGTGCGGATGGGCCTTCTTGATCTGGGGCCTGTACATGTACCTGTGGTCGTTCGTGTTGTATGCGGCCCAGGTCGTGTTGGTGATGCGCCGAATGCCCCCGGTGGCATCGCGAGGTGTCCGTGGCTGACCAGACGCTGGGCGGCTACGACCCCAACGCCGGCCGCAATGTCCACGAAGCGGGCCGACCGCAACTCATCCCGGTGCCGTCGCTGCTGCGAGCCCTGCTCTCCGAGCATTTGGACCCTGGCTACGCGGCGGCCGCCGCTGCGCGCGAACGCTCCGGCAGCCGGTCCCGCGCCGCCGACTGGCTGTGGCAGGCATTGGCGGCGCTGCTGGTGGCGCTGGTGTTCGCCGCTGCCGTCGCCCAAGCCCGCTTGGTGGCACCCGGCGTCAGCGCCGCCCAGCAGGTGCTGCTGCGCAGCGTGCGCACCGAGGAAGCCTCCACCGACGACCTCGCGGCACGCCGCAATGCGCTGGCCGCACAAGTCGACGACGTTCAACACCGCGCGCTCGTCGACGACGCCGAAGGCCGGCGGCTGCTGGCCAGCCTCGACGCGCTCAGCCTGGCCGCCGCCACCACCGCGGTCACCGGTCCCGGTTTGAGTGTGACGGTGACCGACCCCGGCGTCGGCCCGAATCTCTCCGATGTGTCCAAGCAACGGGTGGCCGGCAGCCGACAGATCATCCTCGACCGCGACTTGCAGCTCGTCGTCAACTCACTGTGGGCAAGTGGGGCCGAGGCGATCGCGGTCGGCGGTGTCCGGATCGGGCCTAACGTGACCATCCGGCAGGCCGGCGGGGCGATCTTGGTCGACAACAATCCCATCGCCAGCCCGTACACGATTCTTGCGGTCGGGCCGCCGCGGGGTATCCAAGATGTCTTCGGCCGCAGCCCCGGACTGCACCGCCTACGGTTACTGGAGACCTCCTACCGCGTCGGCGTCAACGTGAGTGCCCGCGACGAGCTGACCCTGCCCGCCGGGGCGGTCCGAGATGTCAAGTTCGCCAAACAGATTGGGTCTTAGTGGCAGAATTCCGCGTTACGAAAGGTTCAGCGACCGAAGAAGGACTCCGATGATCGGCATCGCGGCGTTGATCGTCGGCATCGCGTTGGGCTTGGTGTTTCATCCCAGCGTCCCAGACGTGATCCAGCCGTATCTGCCGATCGCCGTCGTCGCCGCGCTGGACGCCGTGTTCGGCGGGCTGCGCGCGTATCTGGAGCGGATCTTCGATCCGAAGGTGTTCGTGGTGTCGTTCGTGTTCAACGTCCTCGTGGCCGCGTTGATCGTCTACGTCGGCGACCAATTGGGCGTCGGGACACAGCTATCCACGGCGATCATCGTGGTGCTGGGCATCCGCATCTTCGGTAACGCCGCCGCGCTGCGACGCCGCTTGTTCGGAGCCTGACCGGTAGAGGACCGAGATGAGCGACCAACCAACACCTCAGGGCAGCGACGCCGAAGCCGGCGACGCGGCCCAGCACGGCCGACACGAACTCCCTCCGCATCGTCCCCGCCCCGAGATCGGCAATCTGCAGCCGCGCGGTGTGACGGGCATGCTGCGGCGCGGTCGTACTGTGTTCGGCGGGTTGGCGGTGCTGCTGTGCCTGCTGCTCGGTGTCGCGATCGTCACCCAGGTGCGCCAGAACGAATCCGGCGACGCCCTGGACACCGCCCGACCGGCCGATCTGCTCGTGCTGCTGGACTCGCTGCGGCAACGCGAAGCCACGCTGAACACCGAGGTGACCGAGCTTCAGCGCACCCTAAGCGCACTGCGCGCCTCGGGCAGCAGCGACCAGGCCGCTATCGAAAACGCGCAGGCCAGACTGGCCGCACTGTCGATCCTGATCGGCACCGTCGGTGCCACCGGCCCCGGCGTGACGGTGACAATCGAGGACCCGGGGCCGGGGGTCGCCCCGGAAGCGATGCTCGACGTGATCAACGAACTGCGCGCCGCCGGCGCCGAAGCCATCGAGATCCGCAGTACCCAGCAGGCGGTGCGGGTCGGCGTCGACACTTGGGTGGTCGGCGCACCGGGCGCGCTGACCATCGACGGGAAAACCCTGACTCCGCCGTATTCTGTTGTGGCCATTGGTGATCCGCCAACGCTGGCCGCGGCGATGAACATCCCCGGCGGCGCCGTCGACAGCGTCAAACGCGTCGGCGGCACAATGACGGTGCAGCAGGCCGACCACCTGGACGTCACCGCCTTGCGGCAACCAAAACCGCGCCAATACGCTCAGCCTGTCAAATGAGCACCCGAGGAAGAACAGGACAACCGTGAGCGAAATCCCGCCCGACCTGCACTACACCGCCGAGCACGAGTGGATTCGCCGCACCGGCGATAACACCGTGCGGGTGGGAATCACCGACTTCGCGCAGTCGGCTCTCGGCGACGTGGTGTTCGTGCAGTTACCCGACGTCGGTATGGATGTGACCGCGGGCGAATCGTTCGGCGAGGTGGAGTCGACCAAGTCGGTGTCGGATCTCTACGCGCCTGTCTCGGCGAAAGTCGTTGCGGTCAACGGCGATCTGGAGTCCAGCCCGCAACTGGTGAACTCCGACCCGTACGGCGCAGGCTGGCTGTTGGATCTCGAGCTCGACGGCGCGGCCCTCGAGCAGGGTTTCGCGGAACTGCTGGACGCCGAGGCCTACCGCGGCACATTGACCGAATGACGCCTTGTTATCGTCCGACTCAGCCGCCGATCCGGCGGTGGTGGGCACATTGCGGACCCTTGCGCGGTACGGTCGACACATCGACGGTCATGCCGGCGGGTAACCGGTTGAACGGGCCCGATCAGACAACGCCACAGCGGCCAGTGAGGAGCAGCGGGTGACGGAAAAGGACAACGACCAGACTTCTGACGAAGTCACCGTGGAGACGACCTCGGTCTTCCGCGCCGACTTCCTCAATGAACTGGACGCTCCCGCGCAAGCGGGCGGCGAGAGCGCGGTTTCCGGCGTTGAAGGACTGCCGGTCGGCTCGGCCTTGCTGGTCGTCAAACGCGGACCCAACGCCGGGTCCCGCTTCCTGCTCGACCAGGCAACGACTTCGGCCGGTCGGCATCCCGACAGCGACATCTTCCTCGACGACGTCACCGTGAGCCGTCGGCACGCCGAGTTCCGGTTGGAAAGCGACGAGTTCCACGTTGTCGACGTCGGCAGCCTCAACGGCACGTACGTCAACCGCGAGCCGGTCGATTCGGCCGTGCTGGCAAACGGCGACGAAGTGCAGATCGGCAAGTTCCGCCTGGTGTTTTTGACCGGTCCGAAGGCCGGTGACGACGACGGGAGTCCGGGAAGCTAGTGACCGCACCCGATGCCCCCGCGCTGGCCGGGATGTCGATCGGAGCGGTCCTAGATCTGCTCCGGCCGGACTTCCCGGATGTGACGATCTCCAAGATTCGCTTCCTGGAGGCCGAGGGCCTGGTCACGCCGCAGCGGGCCGCCTCGGGGTATCGGAGGTTCACCGCCTACGACTGCGCGCGGTTGCGCTTCATCCTGACCGCGCAGCGCGATCACTATCTACCGCTGAAGGTGATCAAAGCGCAGCTGGACGCACAACCGGACGGTGAGTTGCCGCTCTCCGGATCGCCTTACGGCGTACCGCGATTGGTGCCGGTCGCGGGCAACGGGGCGGCCGGTGCCGGAGCCGACCCGGCCGCGGTCGGGCCGACCAGTGTTCGGCTGAGCAGGGAAGACCTGCTGGAGCGCTCTGCCGTGGACGAGGAGCTGTTGACCGCGCTGCTCAAGGCGGGCGTGATCACGACCGGCCCCGGCGGGTTCTTCGACGAGCACGCGGTGGTGATTCTGCAATGCGCCCGCGCGCTTTCTGACTACGGTGTCGAGCCCCGCCACCTGCGGGCGTTTCGCTCGGCGGCGGACCGCCAATCTGACCTGATCGCG
This sequence comes from Mycobacterium kyorinense, assembly GCF_001672775.1. Taxonomy (GTDB): domain Bacteria; phylum Actinomycetota; class Actinomycetes; order Mycobacteriales; family Mycobacteriaceae; genus Mycobacterium; species Mycobacterium kyorinense_A. The sequence continues at coordinate 9,233 of NZ_LZKJ01000031.1, forward strand.
CAGATCGCCGGCCCGCTCGTGAAAGCCGGCAAGGCCGGCGCCCGGGACCGTGCCGACGACCTGGCGCGCGAGGTCGCCGCGCTGGCGATCACCTTGCACACCTCGTTGATCAAGTCGGCCGTGCGCGACGTTCTGCACCGTTGAAGGACTAGACTTTCCCCGACAGCTTGTGTTCGGCGGCTTGGTGTTCCACCGCGGCGTCGAGCCAGGTCTGAGTCGGACATGGCGGTAGTTGCGGAGGGCAGTCACAGATGGGTGAAGTTCGCGTCGTCGGCATTCGCGTCGAGCAGCCGCAGAACCAGCCAGTGCTGTTGCTGCGGGAGGCCAACGGTGACCGCTACCTGCCGATCTGGATCGGCCAGTCCGAAGCTGCGGCGATTGCCCTGGAGCAGCAGGGCGTCGAGCCACCACGTCCACTGACCCACGATTTGATCCGGGATCTGATTGCTGCGCTTGGGCATTCACTCAAAGAGGTGCGGATCGTCGACCTGCAGGAAGGCACCTTCTACGCCGACCTGATCTTCGACCGCAACATCACGGTGTCGGCGCGGCCGTCCGACTCGGTGGCCATTGCGCTGCGGGTCGGTGTGCCGATCTACGTCGAGGAGGCGGTGCTCGCCGAGGCGGGTCTGCTGATACCCGACGAGAACGACGACGAACCTGCCACCGCTGTCCGTGAGGACGAGGTGGAGAAGTTCAAGGAATTTTTGGACAGCGTGTCGCCCGACGATTTCAAGGCGACTTAGCCGCTGGTAGTCGGCAGCGGCGTCAACATCACGGATGCGTCTCATCTGGGAGTTCGGCGTCGACACGCCCGGCGGATAGCGGGGAGCGACTGTCGCGGCGGCCATACTTTGATGTCGAGGGCGAAGACGACAGCACGTCCAAACGCGTATGCTCACAAGCACTCGGCCTGAGCAAACGCGGCTGCCAGGCAGCCACCGAACGAGCGCGATCGGCGAGAGGAAGCATCGTGGGCGATCAACCGCGTCAGGACCAGTTGGACCTCGGGTCTGGCCTCACGATCGGAGACGACGCCACCACGCATTCCGACGCGCCGAGCGAGCCGGTGCAGGGCGGGTTGTTTCCCGATGACTCGGTGCCCGACGAGTTGGTGGGCTATCGCGGCCCGAGCGCCTGCCAGATCGCCGGCATCACCTACCGCCAACTGGACTACTGGGCCCGCACTTCGCTGGTGGTGCCGTCGATCCGCAGCGCCGCCGGATCCGGCAGCCAGCGGCTCTACTCGTTCAAGGACATTCTGGTCCTCAAGATCGTCAAACGACTGCTCGACACCGGAATCTCGCTGCACAACATCCGCGTCGCCGTCGACCATTTGCGCCAGCGCGGCGTGCAGGATCTGGCCAACATCACGCTGTTCTCCGACGGCACCACGGTCTACGAGTGCACGTCGGCCGAAGAGGTGGTCGACCTGCTGCAGGGGGGCCAGGGCGTCTTCGGCATCGCCGTATCCGGTGCGATGCGTGAGTTGACCGGCGCTATCGCCGACTTCCCCGGCGAGCGCGCCGACGGCGGCGAGTCCATCGCCGCGCCGGAAGACGAGTTGGCGTCCCGTCGCAAACACCGCGACCGCAAGATCGGCTGACACCGCCTCCGCTTTTCTCCCGCGAGCGTGCGTGTCCCCGGTCGACACGCCGCGCCGCAAACCGGGTTTGCGCACCCTCGCGCCCGGCATAGGCGCCCCCGGTAAACTGGGCCCCGCATCGCCCCTCATGCGGGAGAGTTCCGTGACGGCCAGCCACGGACGCCGAAGGAGCAATACCTCTCCGTCAACCTCTCAGGCACCCGGACCGCGCGAGATAACGATGCCTCTGGAAAGCGGTGACTGCCCATCGCGGCTATCACCCGCCGATGGGGAAAGGCGCCGCGAGCAGGCAGCGCCGAATCTCTCAGGCGCCCAATGCGGGTAGCGACAGAGGGAGAGGAACATCGTCCTCTGCCCATGTCAGGAGTCCCGAGTGTCCGACTACACAGCTCCGCGTTTCGCTGACCGGCATATCGGTCCCGACAGCGACGCGATCGCCACCATGCTCGACGTCATCGGCGTCGGGTCGCTCGACGAGCTGGCCACCAAAGCCGTGCCGACCGACATTCTCGATGCGCTCACCGACGCCGGTGCCGCCCCGGGCTTGCACCAGCTACCGCCGCCGGCCACCGAGGCGCAGGCGCTGGCCGAGCTGCGCGTGATGGCCGACGCGAACACCGTCGCCGTGTCGATGATCGGCCAGGGCTATTACGACACCCACACCCCCCCGGTGCTGCTGCGCAACATCATGGAGAACCCGGCCTGGTACACCGCCTACACGCCGTACCAGCCGGAGATCAGCCAGGGCCGGCTGGAGGCGCTGCTGAATTTCCAGACCATGGTCGCCGACCTGACCGGCCTGGAACTGGCCAACGCCTCGATGCTCGACGAAGGCACCGCGGCCGCCGAGGCAATGACGCTGATGCACCGCGCGACAAGAACCAACGTCAACCGGTTGGCCGTCGACATCGACCTGTTCGGCCAGACCGCTGCCGTGCTGGCCACCCGCGCAGAGCCGCTGGGCATCGAAATCGTCACCGCCGACCTGCGCAACGGGCTGCCCGACGGTGAATTCTTCGGGGTGATCGCCCAATTGCCGGGGGCCAGCGGGCGAGTCACCGACTGGACCGCGCTGATCACCGAGGCGCACGAGCGCGGCGCGCTGGTAGCCGTCGGGGCCGACCTGCTGGCCTTGACGCTGATCACCCCGCCCGGCGAGATCGGCGCCGACGCCGCCTTCGGCAGCACGCAACGCTTCGGTGTGCCAATGGGATTCGGCGGCCCGCACGCCGGATATCTGGCGGTGCACGGCAAGCAGGCCCGTCAGCTGCCCGGCCGGCTGGTCGGCGTGTCGAAAGACGCCGACGGATCGCCCGCGTATCGCTTGGCGCTGCAGACCCGCGAGCAGCACATCCGCCGCGACAAAGCGACCAGCAACATCTGCACCGCCCAGGTGCTGCTGGCGGTGATGGCCGCGATGTATGCCAGCTATCACGGCGCCGACGGGCTGACCGGCATCGCCCGCCGCGTGCACGGCCACGCCGAGAAGATCGCCGCCGCATTGGGCGATGCGCTGGTGCACGACAAGTACTTCGACACCGTGCTGGCGCGGGTGCCGGGCCGCGCCGACGATGTGGTCACCGCGGCGAAGGCCAACGGCTTCAACGTGTGGCGCGTCGACGACGACTACGTTTCGGTGTCGTGCGACGAGGTCACCACCGACGACCACGTGGCTGCGGTGCTCGAGGCCTTCGGCGTCGAGCCCGCCGAACCGGTCTGCGCCGGGATCGCCACCCGCACCTCGGAGTTTCTGACCCACCCGGCCTTCACCCAGTACCGCACCGAGACGTCGATGATGCGGTATCTACGCGCACTGGCGGATAAAGATGTGGCGTTGGACCGCAGCATGATTCCACTGGGTTCCTGCACGATGAAGCTCAACGCCGCCGCCGAGATGGAACCGATAACCTGGCCGGAATTCGCGCGTCTGCATCCCTTCGCCCCGCCGGCCGACACCGCCGGAATCCGGCAACTCATCGAGCAGTTGGAGACCTGGCTGGTGCAGCTCACCGGCTACGACGCGGCGTCATTGCAGCCCAACGCCGGTTCGCAGGGCGAATACGCAGGCCTGTTGGCGATCCACGCCTACCACGCCAGCCGCGGGGAACCGCACCGCGACATCTGCCTGATTCCGTCCAGCGCGCACGGCACCAACGCCGCGTCGGCCGCGCTGGCCGGACTGCGGGTCGCGGTGGTGGCCTGCCGCACCAACGGCGACGTCGACCTCGACGACCTGCGCGCCAAGGTCAGCGAACACGCCGAGCGACTCTCGACGCTGATGATCACCTACCCGTCCACCCACGGGGTGTACGAGCACGACATCGCCGACATCTGCGCTGTGGTGCACGACGCCGGCGGTCAGGTCTACGTCGACGGGGCCAACCTCAACGCCCTGGTGGGATTGGCGCGGCCCGGCAAGTTCGGCGGCGACGTCAGCCACCTGAATTTGCACAAGACGTTCTGCATCCCGCACGGCGGCGGCGGCCCCGGCGTCGGACCGGTCGTGGCCCGCTCACACTTGGCGCCCTTCCTGCCCGGAGCGTCCAACGGCCGCCCGGTATCGTCGGCGCCCTATGGGTCGGCGTCGATCCTGCCGATCACCTGGGCCTACATCCGGATGATGGGCGCGGCCGGTCTGCGGGCGGCGTCGCTGACCGCGACGGCCTCGGCCAACTACATCGCCCGCCGGCTCGACGAGTACTACCCGGTGCTCTACACCGGCAAGAACGGCATGGTGGCCCACGAGTGCATCCTTGATCTGCGACCGCTGACCAAGGCCACCGGCGTCACCGTCGACGATGTCGCAAAACGCTTGGCAGACTATGGTTTTCACGCGCCCACCATGAGTTTTCCGGTGGCGGGCACGCTGATGGTCGAGCCCACCGAAAGCGAAAGCCTGGCCGAGGTGGATGCATTCTGCCAGGCGATGATCGCCATCCGCGCAGAGATCGACCGGGTCAGCGCAGGGGAGTGGCCAGTGGACGACAACCCGTTGCGCGGCGCGCCGCACACCGCCGAATGCCTGCTGGTGGCCGACTGGGATCACCCCTACACCCGCGAAGAGGCCGCCTATCCGCTCGGCAAGGCCTTCCGGCCCAAGGTGTGGCCACCGGTACGTCGCATCGATGGCGCTTACGGCGATCGCAACCTGGTCTGCTCCTGCCCGCCGGTGGAGGCGTTCGCCTGATGGGGCGACCAGATACGTTCGCTGGGCCGCTCACCAAACCGGTTGCTGCCCTTCGCTTTCAGCGACCGCGAAGCTGAGCGGGCAGGATATTCCATGGACGATTCTCCGGATGGTGCGAGGCCGCGGAGATACAGATTTACATACCGGCAACAAATATTGGGCTAACTGTGGGTACCAATCACTAGGATCATCCGCAGCTAGGGGGCAAGTATGTGGCTCAGGGGGGCCCAGTGCAAACAAGTAGCGGGTCGGGGTGGCCGATGGTGGGCCGCGATGACGAGGTCCGCCGAGCGTTAGCGGCACTCGACGCCGACGTGGCTCACCACGGTGTCGTGTTGGTGGGCGACACCGGTGTCGGCAAATCGACGTTGGCCCGTGCCATCGCCGAAACTGTCAGGTCGCGCGGACGTCCGGTCCGGTTTGCGTTCGGCACCGAAACCGCGAGTGCGGTGCCCTTCGGCGCATTTTTCTGGTTGACGCCCCTCGACACGGCGTCTGAACCCGCCGTCATGCTGGCGACCGCCAAAAGCCGGCTGGAGCAGGAAGAAAATCTGGTTCTTGTCGTCGATGACGCCCAGCTACTCGATCCGTGGTCGGCGTCGTTGGTGTACCACCTCGCTGCCAGTGGCAGCGTGCGAATGATCGTGACAATCCGCTCGGGCGACGTTGTGTCTGACACGGTGACAGCGCTGTGGAAAGACGGACTGCTACTTCGTCTACATCTCAAAGCGTTCACCCGGCAGCAATCCGAGGAGCTCATCCGCACCGTCCTCGGCGGCGCCGTCGAGCCTCGATTAGCCAAAGAGCTGCATGGCCAGACTGCCGGCAACCCGCTCATGCTGCGTGGTTTGTTGAATTCGTCCAAGGAGAGCGGCGCGCTGGTCTGCACGGAACATGGCTGGCACTTGCGCGGCGCGCTGCATCCAGACCGCGAACTCAACGATCTTCTCGAGTCCCGCCTGCGCTCCATGACCGCTGGGGAATTGGAGGTCGTAGAGGTCGTTGCCACCGCAGGAGTCCTCAACTGGGAGATCCTGCGCGAAGTTTGCGACTCTGACACAGTGGCGCGCCTTGAGCGCCTCGGAGTACTCGAATTGGTTACCGACGAATCACACACGGTGGCTCACTTGACCCACCCGGTCTTGGGTGAATCGGCGATCCAACGCGCTGGCGTGGTGCGCCGGCGGCAGCTCAACGGGATGCTCGCTGAACATCTCCGCAAGCAAATGCACATCCGAGAGCAGCAGACGAATACACCCGACGTGCGCACTCGAATTCAACTGGCCCAGTTCATGATGCGAAGCGACCTGGCCCCCGACCTCGAGCTGATCATCGAAGCAGCCGCCAGCGCGGTGTCAATGTCGAACATTGCCTGCGCCGAGGAACTGGCCAAATTCGCATTCGACCACGGTGGTGGCGTGGCAGCCGCGATCGTGCTAGCTCAGGCGATGAGTTGGAAAGGACTCGGCGACGCCGCCGAGACTGTGCTTTCCGACGCAGACCCCGACGGCGCCGACGAGTGGCTGATCGCGCAGTGGACGTGTCTGCGGGCCGCGAACCTGTTCTTTGATTGCGGACGGGTTGCGCAGGCACGGCAGCTCCTCGCTGGCGTGAGAGATCGCGCTGATACACAGGCGGCGGACGACCTCGTCACCGCCATGGAGGGGGTATTTGCCTGCTTCTCAGGTGATTTCCAGCCCGCGATCGCCCTGGGGCTGTCATTGGGCGGATCCGATGTGCAACCGTTGACAGCGAGGTTGGTAGCTACGGGAACATCCTGGGTGTCGGCGCTTACCGGGCGGCCCTGCCAAAGCCACCGCATCACGGAGGTGGTGCAAGCAGCTGTGCCCGACCAACAGGGACCACACCAGTACGTCATGGCGTTGGCTGAGGTCGTCGCAGCGACGGGCGAGGGCAAATACGTTGCGGCTGAGCGGGTGTGGGAACGCCATGCACCAGCGGCGACGGTGGGGCCTGAGGCAGACGCCTTTGTCCACGCAATGCTCGGACTCGTGCAGCTTGCCCGCGGTGCGCTGCCAGCTGCCTGTACTGCCTTTCAGGCCTCGAGATTAGCTATGGCGCAAGGCTTTCCACCGGGCTGGTTGATGCTTTTATCCGCCTGGCGCGTGCAGGCCGAAGGCGCACGGGGCAACAGCGAAGCTGCCGCTGCCGCGCTGCGCAGTTCTGAGGAGGCTTACGGACCCCAAGTTGCCGTGTTCTTGCCGGAACTCGAACTCGCCAGGGCATGGCAACAGGCGTCCGTCGGCGAGACAACGGCCGCCCAGATGCATTCAGTGCGGGCCGCGCAGATCGCGCAAGCATCCGGGATGAACGCAATCGAGATGCGCGCCTTGCACACTGCTATTCGGTTCGGCGATCGTTCCTGTGCTGAAAGGATGGCAGAGCTAGGGAAGGCGCTGAACACACCTTTGGCGGAGGCGGTCGCGATGCATGCCCGCGGCGTGGCTGAGCACGACGGCGGCCTGCTCGACGATGCGGCTGATCGGTTCGCTGGTATCGGTGCAGTTGCGCTAGCTGCCGACGCGGCGGCCCAAGCAGCGGGAGAACACGCACGCAACGCTTGCCGCGGTAAGGAGGTAGAGTCGTCGATCCGGGCATACCGGCTGGCCAAGCAGGGCGACATCCGAACGCCTGCCGTCGCCGCCGGGGCGCGACCGCTACCGATCACCGACCGTGAAAACGAGATTACGATGCTGGTCGCCGCCGGTTTGTCCAACCGTCAGATCGCCGATCGATTGTGCGTCTCCGTGCGGACAGCGGAGGGACACCTTTATCGCATCTTCGCCAAACTCGGCATCAGCCGCCGCGATCAGCTCATTCACTTATTGAATGTGGATCGGCCGTCGGCCTAAGACGACGTCGGCTCGGTTCCGTTGCAGGCGAATATTTTACGTGTGTCGGATCCCTACTCCCTGCACGACGCTTCACTACTCAGGGCATGTCGGAGAACTACTTCAACGATGTCGGACCACTACCTCATGTGTGCCCAATCCAATGAAATCTGCTGACGCCACCACGAAGAGGCCGTACGTTCCCGCGCATGAAACCTTAGGTTTCCTGCTGAGGCGCAGGCCGGGGGGATGTGAGTCAGCCACAGTGCCGAGACCACGACTCAAGTAGTGCACTCGCTGTGCATCATCCACACCCCGAGCCAACGCACGAAGGAATGGGGGGTGATGTATCGATCATGGCCGATCGTCTCTCACCGCGGCGCTGCAAGGTCAGGCCACCTTGCGCGTCAACGGTTGCCGGCGTGAGCCATAGTGTCGAGCTGCCAGGAACCTTGATGGCGCCACCGTCTGTCGCGGGGGGCTAGCGAATTGGACGGTCGCATCGGAGTCTCGTCTGCGCAGGAGGCTTTATGGGTTGTCCAGAGATTGGCGCCGAATCTTCCCAACAATATCTCCGGCCATCTTGAAATATCCGGCCCGCTAGATCACCTCGTGATGGATGCAGCATTACGTCACGTGTGCCGTGAGACTCCGACGCTGCGTGTCAGATTTGGCGAAGACCAACAGGGGGTGCACCAGACACTACGCAGCCCGGAGGCCTGGAGACCAGAGTTCGTCGACATCAGCCAAACGGATAACCCAGAATCCGTGGCTCGTGGTCTAGTTTCGGACCTGACAAGTCAAGCCTTCGACTTGCGCCATGACATCCCGTACAGAGCTGGGCTGATCAGAATCGATGAGTTACGACACGCGTTATTTATCGTTGCTCACCGCATAGTATGCGACGGATTCGGTGTACTAATTGCCCTCCGCCGCATATCGGAGGTATACACTGCCCTGAAATCGGGAGACAACCCCTCTCAACCGAAATTTTCAAATCCGGAAATGCTCACGCGAAGTGATTCGGCGTACCGAAGTTCTGAAGACTTCATCACCGATAAACAATTCTGGGCCAATTACACCGATGCATGGCCAGACCCGGTAACCATCGCCCAACGCCGAACGTGGCCCCGCCACCCGGCGACCCTCCATCAGAGCGTGGAGTTCGCGGGAGAGGCCGCGACTTGCTTGAAAAAAGCAGCAGACGATGTCGGCTTGTCGCTGCCTCGGTTTTTGACCGCGTCGCTGGTTGGGTGTTTAAGCCGTGCGTCGTGCGCGCCGGAGTTTCCGATTCAGCTAGCGGTCGCTAACCGGCTCGGCGTGGGGTGGAGTACGCCGTGCATGCTCTCAAATGCTGTTCCGGTGCGGGTCACCGTCTCGCAGGGTGTGGAATTCGTGGATTTTGCCAAGTCGCTCGATCGAGAGATCGGGACACTGCTTCTCCATACTCGCTATCACATTCCGGAGATTCAATGCGCAACGGACCTGAGAAAGCGCACAAACCGGTTCGGGCCTGTTATCAACGTGGTGCCATTTCCCGGCAACCTGGACTTCGCTGGGAGTAGGGGAGCTTTCCTGGGAGCGACGCTCGGGGCCTGCGATGATCTCTCCATCTCCGCATATTATGCGCGTGACGCCGACAACGGGGAATCGTGCAGGGTGCACATTCAGATTGACGCAAATGGGCTGCTGTATACCGATCAAGATCTGAGCCGTTTCACCGATCAGATGGAGGGCTTTTTGCAGGCTGTTATCGCTGATCCGAAGCAGCGGATCGATCTGGTCGAACTCCTCGATCCGGCCGAGCAGGGTCACAGCGCTGCCGCAGACAAACGGTGGGGGCTTTGGGGAGGTGGATGGAAGGTGATGTCCGGACACTTCCGCCAACGCGGAAATGGATCACCTGCGCTGCGAGTCAGATCCAGTTGATGCAACCGGCCCCGCGGCCGCGTTCGCCTGATGGGGCGCCGGCTCAGCCCAGTAACGTGCTGACGACGCTGGCCAATTCGGGCGACGCCGAGGTCGCCAGATTGTGGTAGCTGCCCCCGGAGAGTTGCGCGACGGCTTCCCACGTCGACCGGTCTGGGTCCCCGCCGAAGTCGATGACGTTGACCGCAATCGGTTTGGCAGGGTCGTTGCTGGTCCGGATGAAGTCCTGCAGACCTGAACCGTCGAGCGTCTGGTCGGTGTGCGGCCCGGCCGTAATCACCAGGACCGAATTCGTCTGCCCGTCCTGGAAATTCGCTTGCGCGGCCTGGTAGACCAAGCGCAGCGTGGTGAACGACACCGCGCCACCGGCCGACGAATATTGCTTGTCCAGCGCGGCCGTCAGCACCGCCGACCGGGGCTGGCCGTCCACTGAGTCGCCGAGCGGACCCGGTGACACTTCGGCGCGGCCTTCCTTGCCGTCGAACGTCCACAAGCCGACCACCGAGGCCGGTGGCAGTGCCCGGATCCGATCGTTCAGCGCGGCAACCACATTGGCCAGCCGGGATTTTCCGCCCTCGTCGGTGACCATCGACTGGTCGAGCATGATGATGGCCGCCGGTCCGTTGGACGGGGTGGTCAAGGTGCCGGCCAACGTAGCCCGCATCGCGTCGTCACCCACCGACAGCGTCGACGGCAGCGCCGCGAAACTGGTGACGTCGCTGCTCGGCGGTTTGGTTCCCTCGGCCCGGAAACCGGCCTTGGCCAACTCGGCGAGCTGGTCGGGTTTGTGCATGAACCGGGCGAACGCACTGGCCGCCGACATCTGCTCCTGCGAGAGCCACGAACCGCTCAGCAGCACCGTCGGATAGTCGGCGACGGCGGCCGGCCCGGGCGGCAGCCAAGAACTCAGCACGCTGGCCGCGTCCGGAAGCGACTGCCCGCGCTGGAACAGTTGCTGTTCGGTGGTGACCACCGCATGCACCGGCGCCGTTGCCGGATCGCCGGGCTTGAGCAGCGAGTTCATCGCCTCGGTTAGCGAGTTGTCGGCGAGTTTGGGCTGAGCGCCGACCAGGGTGCGCACGGCGCCGACGCCTGCGGTGGGCGGCGCGCCGGGTGGCGCGGTTGCGGCAGCCACCGCCTCGGCTGCCAGATACGCCGCATCGCTGTTGCCGCTGATCGGCACCGCCAGTCGCAACGAGCCCCAAGCCGGCAGTTTCACACCGGCCAGCGCGTCGGGTTTGGTCTGCAAATCGGGCAGCGTCGACCAGTTCTGGCTGCCCAGCGCACGTTGAAGTTCGGGGCGGACAGCCAGCAGCACCGGCGAGGTGACCAGCGAGCGGCTGTCGCTGATGGTTTGCTGTCCGGCGGCAGCCACCAGCCGCGCCGACGACACCGAGCTGGCCGGAATCCACAGCGCCGGTCGCTCACCGAGATCGGCCGGCCAGTTCCCGACGAAGCCGTTGACGACGGCGTCGGACCCGGCCGGCTTCACGTCGATCGCCACGCAGCGGTCACCGACAGGCGTCGCCGACGCGTTGTACCGGTCGGCCAACTGCTGCACCGGTTCGGCGATCGACGGATCGACGACGACGGCGACGGATTGCTTCCCGTCGACGCAGCGCCCGGCGGCGGTGTGTGAGCGGTTGGAGAGCGCGTCACCGAAAAAGCGCCACAGGATGACGGTGGCGACCACCACCACCACCGCGACCAACGCGGCGATCACGCCGATGCTGACCCCGCGCGGTCCGCCGTCGCTGCGGTGGCGCCGCACCCAGTCCCGGGCGCTGTGACCGCCGCCGGCGGACGCCGCAGCAGGTGTCCGCTCTCCGCGTCGCGCGAAATCGGGAAACTCCTCGGCGGCCTGCTCGGCGCTGCCCTCGTCGTAGTCGGCGAAGCCGGGGTCGTCTACGAACTCATCGGGATAATCGTCGGCCTCGGAATGCGCCCTGCTGTCGAAGTAGTCGTCCGATCGGTCCTCGGGCGGTTCACCCGCGGACTCGTCGGGATCCGGGATGCTGTGCCTACCCATCAGCCACTCGAGCGGGCTTTAAACTCGCGACGCCGCCGGTGCAGAATCGGCTCGGTGTAGCCGTTGGGTTGCTGCGCACCAGACAGGATCAGTTCCTCGGCAGCCAGGAACGCGATGCTGTCGTCGAAGTTGGGCGCCATCGGCAGGTAGGCCGAATCGTCGGCATTCTGCTGGTCGACCATCGGCGCCATCCGCTCCAGGCTGGCCCGCACGTCCTCCGCTGTGATCACGCCGTGCCGCAGCCAATTGGCCAACAACTGGCTGGAGATGCGAAGTGTCGCACGGTCTTCCATCAACGCGACGTTGTGGATGTCGGGCACCTTCGAGGATCCGACACCTTGGTCGATCCAGCGCACCACATATCCCAGGATGGACTGGCAGTTGTTGTCGACCTCTTCGCGGATCTCCTCGGGAGCCCAGGCCAGCTCCTTGGCCAGCGGGATCGTCAGCAACTGGTCGACACTCGTGCGCTGCTCGCCGGCGAGTTCCTTCTGCACCGCCACCACGTCGACCTTGTGGTAGTGCATGGCGTGCAGAGTCGCCGCGGTCGGTGAGGGCACCCAGGCGGTGCTGGCGCCGGCGCGGGGCTGGGCGATCTTTTGCTCGACCATGTCAGCCATCAGTTCGGTCATCGTCCACATGCCCTTGCCGATCTGAGCGTGCCCGGCGAACCCGGCGGCCAGGCCGGTGTCGACGTTGTTGTCCTCGTAGCCCAGGATCCACGGCTGGCTCTTCATGGTGCCTTTGCGCACCATCGGGCCGGCCTCCATCGAGGTGTGGATCTCGTCACCGGTGCGGTCCAAAAAGCCGGTGTTGATAAAGACGATCCGGTCCGCGGCGGCCTTGATGCAGGCCTTCAAATTGAGGGTGGTGCGCCGTTCCTCGTCCATCACGCCGACCTTCAAGGTGGCCTGCGGCAACCCGAGCACATCTTCGACCCGGCTGAACAACTCGGCGGTGAAGGCGACCTCGTCGGGGCCGTGCATCTTCGGCTTGACGATGTAGATCGAGCCGGTGCGGCTGTTGGCCAGCGGCCCGTTCGCGTCCCCGGCCTTGAGCCCGTGCAGCGCGGCCACGCCGGTGAACAGAGCATCCATGATGCCCTCGAACACCTCTTCTTCTTCGTTGCCTTCGGTCCTGACGATCGCGTCGTTGGTCATCAAATGGCCGACGTTGCGGACGAACAACAAGCTGCGACCCGGCAGGGTGAACTCGCCGCCGTCCGGGGCGGTGTAGGTGCGATCCTCGTTGAGCACCCGGGTGAACGTGTCACCGTCCTTATTCACCTCCGCGGACAGGTCACCCCTGTTCAGGCCCAGCCAGTTGCGGTAGGCGACGGTCTTGTCGTCGGCGTCGACGGCGGACACCGCGTCCTCGAAGTCGATGATCGTGGTGACGGCCGACTCCAGCACGACGTCCTTGACGCCGGCGGCGTCGGTCTTGCCGATCGGCGACTCCGGGTCGATCAGGATCTCGATGTGCAGCCCGTGGTTGACCAGCAGCACCGAAGCCGGGGACTCGGCGTCACCCGTGTAGCCGGCGAACTGGCCGGGATCGGCCAGGCCACGCTCGTGCTCCTCACCCTGCAGGCTCACCAGCAGCCGCCCGTCGTCGACCTTAAACCCCGTGGCGTCGGCATATGAGCCGGAGGACAGCGGCACCGCGTCGTCGAGGAACTTGCGGGCAAACGCGATCACCTTGTCGCCGCGCACCTTGTTGTAACTGGTGCCCTGTTCGGCGCCGTCGGATTCCGGGATGACGTCGGTGCCGTAGAGCGCGTCGTAGAGGGAACCCCACCGGGCGTTGGCGGCATTCAGCGCAAAGCGCGCGTTGGTCACCGGCACCACCAATTGCGGCCCGGCGGTTGTGGTGATCTCCGGATCGACATTCGAGGTGGTGATCGTGAAATCGTCCGGTTCGGGAAGCAGGTAGCCGATGTCGGTGAGGAACTGGCGGTACGCCTCGGCGTCGTGCGGCTCGATGACGCGATGACGGTGCCATTTGTCGATCTGGGCCTGCAGGTCGTCCCGGCGCGCCAGCAGCTGCCGGTTCTGCGGGGTCAGGTCCGCGACCACCTTGTCGACACCCGTCCAGAAGCTGTCCGGGTCGATATCGGTGCCAGGCAAAGCCTCGGTGTTGATGAAGTCGTACAGCACCTGGGCGACGCGCAGGTTCCCCACCGGCACGCGATCTGTCATCATGCTCCTCCGCACTGGCTAAATTAAATTCGTGCTCAGCCTACCGGCCTGCACCCTTGTTACCGACAACCGGCGACTCGCAGCAGCAGGTCACACCGTCCCAGCAGCGCGGACCGCAGGGGCGCGGCGCGTTGCGCAATGGCACTCTGGCAACGCACATACTCGGCACGGCCGGCCGGCTGCTCGACGGCGATAGGTGTGTACCCGTAACTGTGCAAGTCATACGGGCTGGCCCGCATATCGACTTCGCGGGCGGCGGCGGCCAGCTCCAGGCAGTCCAGCAGCAGCTCGGAGTCGATCAGTGGGCTCAGCTTGTAGCTCCATTTATACAAATCCATGTTGGCGTGCAGGCAACCGGGCTGTTCCCAGTCCTGCTGCGTCGCGCGGCTGGGTGCCCCGGCGTTTCGTGGCGCGGCGTCGCTGGTGAAGAAGCGGAACGCGTCGAAGTGACTGCAGCGCAGCGGCCCGGCGACCTCCGAATCGACCACGGCATCGGTGCCCTCGGCACCCAGCCGCAGCGGCACCCGGTCATGGCGCACCGCGCCGCTGCGGTAAACCATCGCCCATTCGTGCAGGCCGAAGCAGTTCAGTCGGGCCGGCCGTTGCGCGGTCGCCCGCAGCAGCCGCGCCACAAACCGCAGCGTCTCGACGCGGCTACGTAGATGGGCGTCACTGACCGTGACACCGTCGGTGCCGACGGTGTAGCCGCGCCGGCCGCGGTAGCGGCGAATCGCGTCGCCGCCGGCCAGCACCACGCCGTAGCCGGGGTGCCAGCACCGCAGTTGTCTGGGCCGCAGGCTGTAGTAGCTGAATAGGAAGTCCCACACCGGATGTGGCTCGCCGGCACGGTGGGAACGCAGGAAACCCTCGACGCGGTCGCGATAGGCGTCCGCGCGCACCTGCCACTGCTGTGGATCGAGGACCTCAGACACGGTGGGTTCCGTCGCGCACGGTGCCGACGAGATCTTCGACCAGGTCCTCCAGCGCCACCATCGCGACGACGGCGCCGTCCTCGGCGGTGGCCAACGCGAGGTGGCTGTTGCTGCGGCGCATCCGCGAGAGCGCCTCGGGCAGCGGCATCGACTCGGGAAATTCCGGCAGCGGGCGCACCGTCGCCAGGTCGATCACCGTCCGCGGGTCGTCGCCGAGCGCCAGCAAGTCTTTGATGTGCAGGTAGCCGATGAAGCCACCGTCGACATCGGCGACCGGAAACCGGGAGTAACCGGTGTCGGCCAGGGCTTGCTCGACCGCCTGAATCGTTGGCCCGCAACCCTTCTCGGCGACCGGCACCGCGCGGATATCGGCGACGGGCACTGCGACATCGGCGACGACCCGGGTGCGGATCTGCAGCGCCCGGGTCAACCGGGTGTGTTCTTCGGGGTCGAGTAGACCTTCCGACACCGATTCGGCGATCATCTCGGACAGCTCGACGGTGGAGACTGTGACGTCGAGTTCGTCGCGCAGCGGCACACGCAGCATCCGCAGTATCACGCCGGCGCACCAGTTGTACAACGCGATGAACGGCCGCGCGGCCCGTACGTAGACCAAATACGGCGGGATCAGCAACATCGCTGCCCGTTCCGGTCCGGCGATCGCGATGTTCTTCGGCACCATCTCGCCGAGCAGCACATGCAGCGTCACCACGATGCCCAGCGAAACCACGAACGACGCGGTGTGCAACACCGCATGGGAGATGCCGAGCAGGTCCAACGGGACCTGCAGCAGATCGGCGACAGCCGGCTCGCCGATGCGGCCGAGCAGGATCGACGACACCGTGATGCCCAGCTGGGCGCCCGCGAACATCAGCGGCAGCCGCTCACCGGCCCGGATCACGGTGACAGCACTGGACCTACCCTGCTCGGCCAACGCTTCGAGCCGGTCGCGGCGCGCTGAGATGAGCGAGAACTCGGCGCCCACGAAGAACGCGTTGGCACCGATCAGAAACAGGGTCGCCAGCACCCGCAGGAGGTCAGCCATCGGTGTCCTCGCCCCCGGTCGGGTCGCTGCGACCCGCCAACTCGGTCAACTCGAGCACGTCGATGCGGCGGCCGTCCATGCCCACCACCCGGGCTTGCCAGCGGGTCGAGCCCCGCGACAGACCTTCGGGTTCGAACGCGGCCAGCTCGACCGCCTCACCGGCAACCGGAATGTGGCCGAGCTCCTGGAGGACCAGGCCCCCGATCGTTTCGTATTCGCCCTCCGGGGCGCGGTATCCGGTCGCGGCGGCCACCTCGTCGATGCGCAGCAACCCGGACACCCGCCACCCGTTGCCGGCGGCTACCACGTGCGGGGTGGCGTCGTCGTGTTCGTCGCGCACGTCACCGACGATCTCCTCGATCAGGTCTTCAACAGTGACCATGCCGGCAGTCCCGCCATATTCGTCGACGACCAGAGCGGTCTGCAGCCCGTTGGCGCGGATCTGGGCCATCACCGCGTCGCCGTCCAGCGTCGACGGCACCACGGCAACCGGTTGGATGACGGCGGTCAGCGGGGTGTTCGCCCGGTCGGCGAGCGGCACCTCGAAGACCTGCTTGACGTGCACGATGCCCACGGTCTCGTCGAGGTCGCCGTCGACGATCGGGAACCGGGAGAATCCCGTTTCGGTGGCGGTGGCGACCAGGTCGGCCACGGTGTCGTCCTTCTGCAGCGCAACGATTTTCGATCGGGGGGTCATCAGCTCCTCGGCGGACAGCGTGCCGAACTGCAGCGATCGGTGCACCAACGCGGCGGTGGCGGGATCCAGTGAGCCGCTGCGCGCCGACGTGCGCACCAGCGACACCAACTCGGCCGGTGAGCGCGCCGAACGCAGCTCCTGGGCCGGCTCGATGCCCAGCTGGCGCAGGATCCAGTTCGCCGTGCCGTTGGTCAGCCGGATCGCCACGGTGAACACCAGCGAGAACAGCAGCTGCGCGCCCGCGACGGCGCGCGCGGTGGCCAGCGGGCGGGCGATCGCGAGGTACTTGGGCACCAGCTCGCCGAACACCATCGACAGCGACGTCACGATCACCAGCGAAACGAACACGGTGATGCCGTGGGCGATGCGATCCGGCACCCCAAGGGCATCCAGCGCGGGGTGCGGCAGGTCGGCCACCAGCGGTTCGGTCAGGTAACCGGTGCCCAGCGTGGTGATCGAGATGCCCAGCTGGGCTCCGGACAGCTGGAACGACAACGTGTGGTGGGCGCGCTGCACGTAGCGGTCGCGGCGGGCCCCCTTGCGGGCATGGGCCTCCACGGTGCTGCGTTCGAGTGTGGTCAGCGAGAACTCGGCGGCCACGAACAGCGCGGTGCCTGCGGTGAGGACCACGATGGCCACCAGGCTGAGCAGGGTGACGACGAGATGGTTCATCGGCCGAGCTGCCGTCGCGGGGCGCCGGGCGCGGTGCCCGGCCGGCTAGAAACGGGCTCTTCGGAGTCGGCACACGACGGCTCGGCCCGGAAGCCAACGGCCTCGACGGGTGCCTGCGGCACGTCGTACCTTTCCCTCGATGTAGCTGCGTGTTTGACGTTCACATGGTAGCGAAAGTGGTAATCACTTCCGGTCACCAGCCGAACGGCAGCGGATGGCCCTCGGCAAACCCCGCCGCGGACTGCACCCCGACAACCGCGTGCTCGTGCAACTCGGTCAGCGTCGAGGCGCCGACGTAGGTGCACGTGCTGCGCACCCCCGAGGTGATGTGGTCGATGAGATCCTCGACGCCGCCGCGGTGGGGGTCCAAGCCCATGCGCGACGTCGATATCCCTTCCTCGAACAGCGCCTTGCGGGCCCGCTCGAAGGCGGTGTCGGCGGCGCTGCGGGCGACCACCGCCCGCTTGGAGGCCATCCCGTAGCTCTCTTTGTAGGGCTGGTCGTCGCGGTCACGCATCAAGTCGCCGGGGGACTCGTAGGTGCCGGCGAACCAGGATCCGATCATCACGTTCGACGCGCCCGCCGCCAGCGCCAGCGCCACGTCCCGCGGATGCCGCACTCCGCCGTCGGCCCACACATAGCCGCCGAGTTGCCTTGCCGCCGAGGCACATTCGAGCACAGCGGAGAATTGGGGACGGCCGACGCCGGTCATCATTCGCGTGGTACACATGGCGCCCGGGCCGACTCCGACCTTGACGATGTCCGCGCCGGCGCTCAGCAGATCCCGGGTGCCCTCGGCCGACACCACGTTGCCGGCGACCAGCGGCACCCCCAACTCCAGCGACGACACCGCCTTGATGGCGTCTAACGCCTTGACCTGATGGCCGTGGGCGGTGTCGATGACCAACAGGTCCACACCGGCCTCGGCGAGCGCCTGCGCCTTGGTGGCCACGTCGCCGTTGATGCCCACCGCCGCGGCGATGCGCAGCCGGTTCGCGGCGTCGATGGCCGGCGTGTAGATACCGGCCCTGATCGCACCGGTCCGGGTCAAGACACCGGCCAGCGTGCCGTCCGCGCCAGTGAGCACAGCGACGTCGACCGGGGCGTGCTCGAGCAGATCGAAGACAGTGCGAGGGTCGGTGCCGACCGGGGCGCTGACGAAGTCGGTGGTGACGATGTCGCGCACCCGTGTGAAGCGATCCACGCCCTGGCAGGAGGATTCGGTGACCAGCCCGATCGGGCGGCCCTCGAAGACGACCACCGCCGCGCCGTGAGCCCGCTTGTGAATCAGTGCGGTCGCATCCGACACCGAGTCATCGGGGCCCAGCATCACCGGGGTGTCGACGACCAAGTCGCGGCTTTTGACGAACGCAACCGTCTGCTGCACGGCGGTGATCGGAAGGTCCTGCGGCAGCACCACAATCCCGCCGCGGCGAGCCACCGTTTCGGCCATCCGCCGACCCGCCACCGCGGTCATGTTGGCCACCACCACCGGGATCGTGGTGCCCGAGCCGTCGTCGCTGGACAGATCGACGTCGAATCGCGACGCCACGTCCGAGCGGTTCGGCACGATGAAGACGTCGTCGTAGGTCAGGTCATATGCGGGCCGGTGTCCGTCCAAAAACCTCATTGCTGCTTTCTTACGGTCTAGGCGTTTACTTCGCTGCGGTCGCCGCTCCACAGCGTGTGGAACTTGCCCGGCTCGTCGATCCGCCCGTAGGTGTGCGCGCCGAAAAAGTCACGCTGGGCCTGGGTGAGCGCGGCTGGCAGCCGCTCGGTGCGCAGCGCGTCGTAATACGACAGTGCCGAGGAAAAGCCCGGAATCGGAATACCCAGCTGGGTCGCCGTGGACACCACCCGACGCCAGCTGTCGATCGCCGACTCGACGGCACTGCGAAAGTACGGCGCGACAACCAGACTGGCCAGATCAGGCTCGGCATCGAAGGCTTCCTTGATGCGGTTGAGGAACTTCGCCCGGATGATGCAGCCGCCCCGCCAGATGGTTGCCAGATCGCCGGGGGTGATATTCCAGTCGTATTCGGCGCTGCCGGCCTGAATCTGGTTGAAGCCCTGCGAATACGCGATGATCTTGGAGGCGTACAACGCCTGCCGGACGTCTTCGGTGAAGGTGTCCGGGTCGGCGGGGCGCTCGCCGAGCCGGCCCGACGCCAAGCCGACGGCGGCCTTGCGCTGAGCCACCGAGCCAGACAGGGCGCGGGCGAACACCGCCTCGGCGATGCCGGTCACCGGAACACCGAGATCCAGAGCGGATTTGACGGTCCAGCGGCCGGTGCCCTTCTGCTCGGCCTCGTCGAGGATGACGTCCACCAGTGCTTTGCCGGTCTTGGCGTCCTTTTGCCGCAGCACCTCGGCGGTGATCTCCACCAGGTAGCTGTCCAGGTCGCCGCGGTTCCAGTCGGTGAAAATGTCGGCGATCTGCGGCGCGGTCAGGCCCAGCCCGTCGCGCAGCAGTTGGTAGGCCTCGCCGATGAGCTGCATATCGGAGTACTCGATGCCGTTGTGCACCATCTTGACGAAATGCCCGGACCCGTCGGGGCCGATGTGGGTGCAGCACGGCACCCCGTCGACATGGGCGGAGATCTCTTCGAGCAACGGGCCCAGCGACTTGTAGGACTCGGCTGGACCGCCCGGCATGATCGACGGCCCGTTGAGCGCACCCTCTTCGCCGCCGGAGATGCCGGCACCGACGAAGTGCAGCCCCCGCTCGGCCATCGCGTGCTCGCGACGGATGGTGTCGGTGTAGAGGGCGTTACCGCCGTCGATGATGATGTCGCCTTCCTCCATGGCGTCGGCGAGCTCGTTGATGACAGCGTCGGTGGCCTCACCGGCTTTGACCATGATCAGCACCCGGCGCGGCTTTTCCAGCGCGGCCAGGAACTCCGGAATCGATTCGCTGCGCACGAAGTTGCCGTCGGAGCCGTGCTCGGCCAGCAGCGCGTCGGTTTTGGCGATCGAGCGGTTGTGCACCGCCACGGTGTAGCCGTGCCGAGCGAAATTGCGGGCGATGTTCGAACCCATCACCGCCAAGCCGGTGACTCCGATCTGCGCAGTGCCGGCAGCAGCGGTGGATGGTGACGAGCTCATGTGTTCGCCTCTCAAAGTCGGGGCTCTGTCCAAGTGTTTCATCACACACTGTGGCACAGCATGATTCGGGTAGCCGCAGCGTATTCGCCGAAAGCGGGGTCCGGACCTAAGCGAACAGCCGGTGCAGTTCGGTGAGCCACGGTACGGCCAGGGCGACGGTGGGCACCACCAGCAGCGCGGCCGCGGCCAGATAGGCGCTCGTCGCCAGCAACAGGCTGTTGCCTCGACCGGAGAGCCGGCGTACCCGCAGCACCGTGTGGGGGCCGCCGGCGGCCAACGCCCCCAGCGGTGTCCGGCCCGCCGCGCAGGTCACCAACGCCCGGGCCAGGGGAGTGCGACCTGCTGCGCGGACCGCGGCGTCGTCTGCCAGCAGCTCCACCAGCAGTTGCACCGCGTCCAGCGCGCTGGCACTGCGGACAAAGCGCGGAAAGGCGGCGTGCACGGCGGTAAACGCCTCGAGGACGAGGTCGTGCCGGGCGCGCAGGTGCGCCCGCTCGTGGCTGATGATCGCGGCCACCTCGGTATCGGTCAGCGAGTCCAGCGCTCCCTCGCTGACCACCACACGACTGCGGACGCCGGGCAGGCAATAAGCCAGCGGCTGGGCGACCTCCAGGATGCGCAGCCCGTGAGCCCGGGTGCAGGCCGGAGCGGAAACCGCGTCGGGTGCGATGCCGAGCAGGTCCACGAGCATGCGGTGATGTGACCGCCGCCGGCGGGTGGTGACCGCGACTCGGATCACGGCGATCATCAACCGCGCCCCGATCAGCAACGTGAGGGCGAGAACGACAACGTCCAGTACCCACAGCGGCCAGCCGAATCGCCCGATGTCGCCGGCCAGGGTAGCCGTCGGCCAGCCGTCGGGACCGGGAACAAGCAGTCGGCTGGCGATCGCGATACCCGCGCTGAACGCCGAGAGCACACCGGCTACTGCGATGGCTTGCCAGAGCACGACCGCTGCGCGAGGCGCGCGCAAGGGCCAGGACGCTCGCGCCAGTAAGGCCGGTATGGGGCCGACCAGCAGCAGCGCCAGGAGAGTGAAGGCCAGCGCGGACACGCTGCCAGTGTCCCTCAGTTCTCGGGTGGAATGCCAGCCGATCGGCCAGATGGGGACGCGGAGCGGTGGCTGGACTCCAACTCGTCGAGTGCCCGCCGCAGCGCGTCCGCCTCGTCGGCGCCGACTCGTTCGACGAAATGCACCAGCGCGGCTTGACGACTGCCGGAGTCGGCGGCTTGGTCGAGTGCATCGACCATGAGCCCGGCGACCAGTTCGTCGCGACTGTGCACCGGCGCGTAGCGGTGCGCGCGGTCGTCACGGATTTGGGACACCAAGTTCTTCTTGGCCAACCGTTGCAGCACGGTCATCACTGTCGTGTAGGCCAGGTCGCGTCGCATCGACAACGCTTCATGTACCTGACGAACGGTTTGAGGTTCGGGCGCGGACCACAGGTGGTCCATCACCGCACGTTCGAGGTCACCTAAACGCGTTTGCTTAGCCATATAGGTTCATCTCCTGAGCAATGACGTAAGCGTACCCCCGCTTACTACCGGCTGTCGTACCGAACCATTGAGAGAAAGCCTGCCGCCAGCCGGATTTATCGTGACCCGACCTATCGACCGGCGGGAACGGCGGATGAATCGCTGTCATTCCACGACTTGTGAGTGTCGTCACACGGTCTCACCTTGGTTGGGCGGGCAGCCCTTGCGAATTTAGGGCAGCCTTGCCTATGCTGAATGGCATCGAGCGATGATGACCGCGGCAGAGTCCTGAGGGCTGCAGCGACCCCCGGTCTACTCGATCGGCGAGCCCCGCGCCTAGTGCGCGGGGCTCGCCCGTTTCGGGGAGCCGAACCTCAAATGGTGTAGACACAAGGGCGTGGAACCTGTGCCAGGCATCAGCGACGGCGACGCACCCTTCGATAAGGAAATCGGGCTGGTGTTCACCGAACTGACTCCCGATGTCGCTCGCGCGCAGCTCGATGTTCAGCCAAAACTGTTGCAGCCGTTTGGAATCGTGCACGGCGGCGTGTACTGCTCGATGGTCGAGAGCATGGCCAGCGTGGCCGCCTACACCTGGCTGGCCGCCCATGGCGGCGGTGCAGTCGTCGGCGTCAACAACAACACCGACTTCCTCCGCGCCATCGGCAGCGGCACGGTGTACGGCGTCGCTGAACCGTTGCACCGAGGCCGGCTGCAGCAGCTATGGGTGGTAACCGTGACCGGCGATGACGGTCGGGTGGTCGCCCGCGGTCAGGTGCGGCTGCAAAACCTGGCGGCACCGCCGAGTTGAGGGCTCCGCGCGGTTAGGCCCAGCTGGAGCCGACGGCGGAGTCGGTGCTGGCCATGTTGTTGCCCGCGGTTTGCACCTTTTGGCCGTGGGCATTGGCCTGTTCGTAGATCACCTGGAAGTTGCGGCCCAACTGGGTGATGAACTCCTGGCAGGCCACCGACCCTGCGCCGCCCCAAAAGTCACCGGCAGCAAGCACATCGCGGACGATGGCCTGGTGTTCGGCTTCCAGGGAGGCGGCCTGGGCGCGGATCAGCGCGCCGTGGGCATCGACATCCCCGAATTGGTAGTTAATGGTCATGGCGGGTTCTCCTAGCTGCTCAGGATCTGCTGGGATGCTTGTTCTTGTTGCTCGTAGTTGTTGGCGTCG
>NZ_LZKJ01000032.1 GCF_001672775.1 Mycobacterium kyorinense
AGGTCCGCTGCGCCGCGTAATAGCGGGTCATGGTGACCTTCTCGTCGGGGTCGCCTTCAATTCCCCACCTGCCGGCGGTTTCGGAAGCCTTGCTGTCCTCGTCGTGGGCATACAGCGAGGGGTATTTGACCGGATCGACCAACTTGCCGTCGGCGTCGTAGCCGACGTTCTGGGTGAACCGGTAGGTGGTCAGGCCGTTGACGTCTTCCTCACCGGAGTAGTTGGCGTCGAACGCCTTCTGCGCGATCGGGTCGAAGTAGGGATACGTCTGCTTTTCGGTGTGGAACGGGAACCGGTAGGACAGCCCCTCATGCGGTAGCGCGATGTTGGTGGGCGGGCTTTCGTCATTGACGCTGCGCGGCTTCTGCACTGCGCCACCCGGATGGGTCTCGTCGGAGACCGCCTCCGCGGTTTTGCGATTCACGGTGACGGTGTCGACGATCGCCAGCAGCAGCCCGCTGTCCTTTTGCCTGTCGGTGCGCCGAACCGAGGTACCCACCTGCAGGGTGACCACATCGGCGTTGGCCGGCGATTCGACGCTGATCTGCTGCTGGGATACCAGCGGAACATTCTGGTCGACGACGACGCGCTCGCTGGACAACGATCCCGAGTCGATGGCGGCTCCGCTGCCGTCGCTGACCAGGGTGGTGTCCAGATCGAGCGGGATTTTGCTGACCCTGCTGGCCGTATAGGTCCACAACAGCAGCGCGGCGATCAGCAGGGCGGCGCCGAGACCCATGATTCCGCACGCGGCGATCCGCAACATGACTGCTCGGTTCACTCGCCGTGACCTCCTTCTGGAGTGACTGGGCCCCGTCCTGGTGGCGACACAAAACCCAGTTGACCCTAACAGCAAGATTTAAGGCCGAGGTGTATGCGCTCTGGCGGCGCCCTTCTGGATGTACCCACTTCGCTGCGCAATGCCTCACGGCACACTGTCCTCATGGACCAGAGCGACGCGGTAGGCGGCACGCGCCGGTTCCTGCCGGCCGTCGAGGGCATGCGTGCCTGTGCGGCCATCGGCGTCGTCATCACCCATGTCGCGTTCCAGACCGGGCACTCCAGCGGGGTCGACGGCCGGCTGTTCGGGCGCTTCGACCTGGCGGTTGCGGTGTTCTTCGCGTTGTCGGGTTTCCTGCTGTGGCGCGGGCATGCCGCGGCGGCGCGCGGCTTGGGATCCCGCCCGTCGACCGGTCACTATCTGCGATCACGGGTGGTCCGCATCATGCCCGCATATGTGGTGGCCGTAGTAGTGATCTTGACCTTGCTGCCCGACGCCGACCACCCGAGTCTTACCGTGTGGCTGGCCAATCTGTCACTCACCCAGGTCTATGTGCCGCTGACGCTGACTGCCGGGCTGACCCAGATGTGGAGCCTGTCGGTGGAGGTCACCTTCTATCTGGCGTTGCCGATCCTTGCCTTGCTGGCCGGCCGGTTGCCGGTTCGGGCGCGGGTGCCGGTGATCGCGGGTCTGGGAATCGCCAGCTGGTTTTGGGGCTGGATCCCATACCACGCGCCCGCCGGGCTCAACCCGCTGAACTGGCCGCCGGCCTTCTTCTCGTGGTTCGCCGCCGGCATGCTGCTCGCGGAGTGGGTCTATAGCCCAGCCGCGCTGCCGCATCGGTTGGCGCGACGCCGGGTGCTGATGGCCGTGGTCGCGGTGACGGCTTATCTGGTGGCCTCCTCGCCGCTGGCCGGACCGGCGGGGCTGACGCCGAGCACCGCGGGCCAGTTCGCGGTGAAGACAGCGATGGGCGCGTTGCTGGCGGCCGCTTTGGTCGCGCCGTTGGTGTTGGACCGGCCCGACACCAGCCATCGGATTCTGGCGACCGCGCCCATGGTGACGCTGGGGCGCTGGTCCTACGGGATATTTATCTGGCACTTGGCGGCGCTGACCATAGTGTTCCCGGTGATCGGCGAGTTCTCGTTCCGGGGGCACATGCCGCTGGTGCTGGTGCTGACGTTGATCTTTGCGATCGCGATCGCCGCCGTGAGTTATGCATTGGTCGAGTCACCGTGCCGGGAAGCGTTGCGGCAGTGGGAAATCCAACGACAAGAGGCGGTCAGCTCGCGCCAAGAGGACGCAATCGCGCCATGACCGCGTCGCGCACCGCTGTGCGTCGAGCTTTGCCGGCGTCGTCGCGCAGTGGGGTGTCGACGAATTCGACACTGCGCGGCACTTTGTAGGCCGCGATGCGTTCGGCCAGAAATGCGCGCACGCCGTCCTCGTCGAGGGTCGAGTCGGCGGTTGTCTGCACCAGGGCGTGCGGCACCTGGCCCAGATCTTCATGGGGTATGCCAACCACCAAGCAGGACAACACATCCGGATTCGCAGACAGTGCCCCCTCGATCTCGGCGGGATAGACGTTGCGCCCGCCGACGGTGAACATGTCGACGCGACGGTCGGACAGATAGAGGAACCCGTCCTCGTCGAAGTAACCCAGATCGCCCAACGAGTCCCAGCCGTCGCGGGATTTCGCGGTGACGCCGACGTAGCGGTAGGTCGGCGGGGTACCTGGGCTGGGGCGCATGTAGATCTCGCCTTCCACGCCGGGCGGGCAGGGCCGGCCGGCGTCGTCGAGCACCTTCATTTCGCCGGCCACGACGACGCCAACGGAGCCAGGGTGGGTCAGCCACTGATCGCCGGAGATGAAGGTCAGCGCCTGAAGTTCGGTGCCGCCGTAGAGTTCCCAGACCACCTCGGGACCGAGGATGTCGATCCAGGCCTGCTTGATCGCCGGCGGGCACGGCGCGCCTAAATGCCAGAACCGCCGGATCGACGTCAGGTCGTAGGCATCCGGGTCGGCGCGGTAGACCGGCAGCAGCCGCTGCATGATGGTCGGCACGGTGGTCAGGAAGGTGACCCGGTGATCCGTGAGCAGCCGCAGGTACTCCTGCGGTTCGAATCGGCTCATCAGCACCAGGTGATGGCGCATCAGCAACGCGATTGTCGCGGTGGTGAAGCCAGTGTTGTGGCTCAGCGGTATCGCCAGCAGGGTGGTATCGCCCTCTTGCGCGCCCAGTGGATAGCCGATGATGGCCGGTATCCGGCTGTCGCCGCCGGCTTCGATGAGCTTGGGCCGGCCGGTGCTGCCGCCCGAACCCATCGCTTTCCATACCGGCGAGACCGCTTCGGGCAATGCGGCGTCGGACAATGCCGAGTCTGGAATGAAACCTGCTGGCACACTTGGCAAATCGGGATGGTCGCGACCCACCAGCAAGGCGGGCGGTCGCAAGTCCAGCAAGCCCTGCAATTCCGCGGCCGGCAGCCGTGCGGACAGCGGTTGCGGCACGGCGCCCAGCTTCCAGCACGCCACCGTGGCCTGGATCCATTCGATCGAGTTGGGCAGCACGATCGTCACGTAGTCACCGAGACCCACCCCGCGCTCGGCATACGCGCGCGCTAGCCGGTTGGTCGACGTGTCGAGTTCGGCGCGGGTGATCGTGCGCCCGTCGCAGGTAACGGCCGGTTCGTCAGGAGCCAACTGGGCCAGCTGTGAGATCTGGGTGCCGATCGGGGGGACGGGCTCTGGGATCATCCCAGCCTCACTCATAGCCGCCCTGTCGTTCGAAGATGCGGCGCGGGTTGTCGACGAGCATGGTGTGCAACTGTTCGTCGGTGACGCCGCGCTGCTTCAGCGCCGGGATCACGTCGTTGTGGATGTGCAGGTAGTGCCAGTTCGGCGCCATTTGCGGCACCAGGGCTTCGGGCAGCGCGTCGAAGTAGCAGTTGGCGTCGTGGGAGAGCACCATCTTGTCGGCGTGCCCGCGTTCGCACATCGTCGCCACGATGCCCACGCGCTCCTCGAAGGGCAGGATCACGTCGATGCCGAAGCGGTCCATCCCCAGATATGAGCCCGCGGCGATGAGCTCCTCGAGGTAGCCGACGTCGGTGCTGTCGCCGGAGTGCCCGATGACCACTCGGCTCAGGTCGACGCCCTCCTCTTCGAAGATGCGTTGCTGTTCCAGGCCGCGGCGCAGCCCGGCATGCGTGTGGGTGGAGATCGGCACCCCGGTGCGTTTGTGCGCCTGGGCGACGGCGCGCAGCACGCGCTCCACACCGGGCGTGACGCCGGGTTCGTCGGTGGCGCACTTGAGGATGCCGGCCTTGATGCCGGTGTCGGCGATGCCCTGTTCGATGTCGCGGACGAACATCTCGGTCATGATCTCCGGACCGTCCAGCATTCCGCCCGGGCCCTCGTAGTGGAAGCGGAACGGCACATCGTTGTAGGTGTAAAGCCCGGTTGCGACAACGATGTTCAGTTCGGTGGCGGCGGCCACCCGCGCGATGCGTGGGATGTAGCGGCCCAGTCCAATCACGGTCAGGTCCACGATGGTGTCCACGCCGCGGGCTTTCAGCTCGTTGAGCCGGCTGATGGCGTCGGCCACCCGCTGTTCCTCGTCACCCCAGGCTTCGGGATAGTTCAGCGCGATCTCGGTGGTCATGATGAACACGTGCTCGTGCATGAGCGTGACACCGAGGTCGGCGGTATCGATCGGTCCTCGTGCGGTATTCAGTTGCGACACGCCAACGATGCTAGGGCGATAGCGCGCTGCCGTCGGGCGAATGCCCGGTAGTCACTCTTTCCCCTTGTAGAGTGACGCGCCTCACAGTAAAGTGACCAGTGGTCATCCAGGTGAGGAGGGGCCGATGCCGACGGTGACGTGGGCCCGGGTGGACCCGGCTCGCCGGGCCGCGGTGATTGAAGCCGCTGAGGCTGAGTTCGGCGCGCACGGGTTCTCCCGCGGCAGTCTCAACGTCATCGCCCGGCGTGCCGGGGTGGCCAAGGGCAGCCTGTTTCAGTACTTCGCCGACAAGCGCGACCTCTACGCGTTCATCGCCGACGTCGGCAGCCAGCGCGTGCGCGCCTACATGGAGGGTCGCATCCGCGAATTAGACGCCAGCAGACCGTTTTTCGACTTTCTCACCGATCTGCTCGATGACTGGGTCAAATATTTCGCCGATCATCCCCGGGAGCGCTCCCTGCATGCCGCGGCGAGCTTGGAGGTCGACACCGACGCCCGCATCAGCGTGCGATCCGTGATCCACCGCCACTACTTGGAGGTGCTGAGGCCGTTAGTGCGCGATGCGCACGCCCGCGGCGATCTGCGCCCCGATTCGGATACCGAAGCGTTGTTGTCGCTGCTGTTGCTGATCTTTCCGCATCTGGCGCTGGCGCCCTATGTGCGCGGGATGGATCCGATCCTCGGGCTCGACGAACCCACACCCGAACAGCCCGCGCTGGCCGTGCGCCGGCTCGTTGCCGTGTTGGCGGCCGCATTCTCCGGGCTGCCGCATGCCCACCGGAGTGAACTGAAGGAGGTCAACTCATGACACGGACACGCTACGGCTCGCTCGGTGCGGGCGGGCTCAACTGGAACAGTCTGCCGCTCAAGCTTTTTGCCGGCGGCAACGCGAAGTTCTGGAGTCCCGCCGATATCGACTTCTCCCGCGACCGTGCGGACTGGGAGGCGTTGACCGACCGGGAACGCGATCAAGCCACCCGGCTGTGCGCCCAGTTCATCGCGGGCGAGGAAGCCGTCACCCAAGACATCCAGCCGTTCATGGCCGCCATGCGCAGCGAAGGCCGATTGGGCGACGAGATGTACCTGACCCAGTTCGCGTTCGAGGAAGCCAAACACACCCAGGTGTTCCGCATGTGGCTCGACGCCGTCGGGATCCAAGACGACCTGCACAGTTTCCTCGACGAACTTCCGGCCTATGGGCAGATGTTCAACGAGGAACTGCCCGCATCGCTGGACGCGCTATCGCGCGATGCCTCACCGGCTGCCCAGGTTCGGGCCTCGGTGACCTACAACCACATCGTCGAGGGCATGTTGGCGCTGACCGGCTACCACGCCTGGCACAAGATCTGCGTCGAGCGGGGCATCCTGCCTGGCATGCAGGCACTGGTTCGGCATATCGGCGACGACGAGCGGCGCCACATGGCATGGGGCACCTTCACGTGCCGACGCCACGTCGCCGCCGACGACGCCAACTGGACGGTGTTCGAAACGCGGATGAACGAGCTCATGCCCCTGGCCCTGCGTCTGACCGAAGAGGGTTTTGCGATCTACGGCGACGACGTCCCCTTCGGTCTGTCGCCCGAGGAGTTCGTGGCCTACGCCAGCGACAAGGGGATGCGACGGTTCGGCACCATCAGCAGTGCCCGCGGCCGGCCCGTCGAAGAAATCGACCTGGACTACTCGCCGGTCGACCTGGAGGACAGCTTCGCCGACGAGGACAGAAAGGCTCTCGCCGCCGTCTAACAGCGGGTGCACTGTCGCCGAGATCGACGCCAGCGCGGAAAAACGCGCCGATTTGCGCTCTAACGTCGATCTCGGCGCAACCCAGGGCGCTACTCGACCTTTTTGCCGCCACCCGAGTCGCCGGTGTCCGGCGATCCGATCCACACGGTTTTGGCGTTGCAGAATTCGCGGATGCCCATGCTCGCGAGCTCGCGGCCGTAGCCCGAACGCTTGACCCCACCGAAGGCCAGCTCGGGGTAGGACACCGTCATCCCATTGATAAACACCTGGCCGGCTTCGATGTCGTCGATGAACCGCTGCTGCTCGGCCTCGTCGCGCGTCCAGGCATTGGACCCCAGCCCGAAGGTGGTGGCGTTGGCAATCTCGATCGCCTCGTCGATATCGGCGACGCGATACACCGATGCCACCGGCCCGAACACCTCTTCGTAGAAAAGCGGCATGTCGCGGGTGATGTCGGTGATCACTGTCGGTGGATAGAACCAACCGGGGCCGTCGACCCGCTTGCCGCCGCAGCGGATCACCGCGCCGGCCGCCGCCGCCTCGTCGACCAGCTTTTCCACGTCGGCGCGGCCGGATTCGGTGGCCAGCGGACCGACGTCGGTGTCGGGGTCGGTCGGGTCACCAACCCGCAGCGCGGCCATCTTTTCGACGAACTTGTCCACGAACTCGTCGTAGATGTCGGCGTGTGCGATGAAGCGTTTCGCGGCGATGCAGGATTGGCCGTTGTTCTGCACCCGCGCGGTGACCGCGGTGCTGACCGCCGCGTCGAGGTCGGCCGACGGCATCACGATGAACGGGTCGCTGCCGCCAAGCTCGAGCACCGTGGGCTTGATCTCGTCGCCAGCAATGGCGGCCACCGATTGGCCGGCCGGTTCGCTGCCGGTCAACGTGGCCGCCGCGACTCGCGGGTCGCGCAGGATGTCTTCCACGGCGCTCGACGGGACGAGCAACGTCTGGAAACAGCCGTCCGGAAACCCGCCCCGCGCGATCACGTCGGAGAGGTAGAGGGCGGTTTGCGGCACGTTGGAGGCGTGCTTGAGGATGCCGACGTTGCCGGCCATCAGCGCCGGCGCAGCGAACCGCACAGCCTGCCACAGCGGGAAGTTCCACGGCATCACCGCCAGCACCACCCCAAGCGGCTGATACCGCGTATATGCCTTGGCCGCATCCACCGCGGCGGCGTCGGCCGGCTCGTCGGCCAAAAACCGCTCCGCATGCTCAGCATAGAACCGAAACCCCTTGGCGCACTTGAGCACTTCGGCTTTCGCGGATGCCAGCGTCTTGCCCATCTCCAGGGTCATCATCGCCGCGACCTCGTCGGCTTCGGCCTCCAGTAGATCGGCGGTGGCATTCGTCCAGCCGACGCGCTCGGCGTAGCTGGTGCGCCGGTAGTCGACAAAGCGGTCATGGGCACGGGCGATCGCGGCGTCGATCTCCTCAGCGGTAGCGGGCGTGAAGGTTTTGACTGTCTCTCCGGTAGCCGGGTTGATCGTGGCGATGGACACGCTGACTTCCTCTGCTGGCTGGTCTGGCGGAATGTTCACCATCCAGCCTGCCACTATGGTGGCGCTTGTGAGTACCGCCGCTGAGCTGATGGTGAAGTGCCTGGAAAACGAGGGTGTGGCGGTGGTCTTCGGGCTGCCCGGCGAGGAGAACATCCGGTTCGTCCGAGCTTTGGCTGGATCCGATATCCGCTATGTGCTCACCCGCCACGAGCAGGCGGCGGCGTTCATGGCCGAAATGTACGGCCGGGTTACCGGTCGCGCGGCCGTCGTGTCCGCGACGCTGGGTCCCGGCGCGATCAACATGCAGCTCGGGGTGGCCGACGCCACCACCAACAGCACGCCGTTGGTCGCGATTTCGGCCCAGGTCGGCCAGGACCGCCAGTTCAAGGAGTCCCACCAGTACGTCGACCTGGTCTCGATGTTCACCCCGATCACCCGGTGGGCCGACAGCGTTCCCACTGCGCGCGCAATACCGGAGATGTTCCGCAAGGCGTTCAAGGTCGCCCAGACCGAGCGTCCGGCCGCGGTCTACCTGGCCGTGCCCGAGCACATCGACGTCGACGAGACCGACTACGACTTGGCTCCGCTGCCCCGCAACGTGGTCCGGGCCGAGGCGCCGGCGGCCGCGCAGGTGGCCCGCGCCGTCGAAATCCTGCGCACGGCGCAGCGGCCAGTGGTGCTAGCCGGGCACGGCGCCGCACGTAACGACGCAACCGTCGCGCTGGTCCGGTTCTCCGACGAGCTAGCCATCCCGGTCGCCAACACCTTCCACGGCAAGGGCGTGATGCCCGATGACCATCCCAACGCCATCGGGACGATGGGGTTCATGGCCCATGACTACGTCAACTTCGGCTTCGACAACGCCGATGTCGTCATCGCGGTCGGCTACGAGCTGCAGGAGTTCGATCCGGTCCAGATCAACCCCAACGCCGACAAGAAGATCATCCATGTGCATCGCTTCCCCGCCGAGGTCGACGTCCACTATTCGGTTGACGTCGGCATTATCGGGGACATCAGCGCGTCGGTGAACGCACTGACCGACGCATTGGCGGGGCAGCGCTTCACCACCGACGCCACCGCGCCGGGATGCAACCTGTTGACGGAGGAATTTGCTCGCGGACAACAGGATTCGCGGTTTCCGCTGGCGCCGCAGCGGGTGGTGGCCGATACCCGCGCGGCGCTGGGCCGCAGCGACATTGTGCTCGTCGACACCGGCGCCACCAAGATG
Source organism: Mycobacterium kyorinense (assembly GCF_001672775.1). GTDB lineage: Bacteria > Actinomycetota > Actinomycetes > Mycobacteriales > Mycobacteriaceae > Mycobacterium > Mycobacterium kyorinense_A. The sequence goes on from NZ_LZKJ01000032.1 coordinate 9,004, forward strand.
TGGATGGCCCGGCTGTACCCGACGTACCAACGGAACACCTGTCTGATCTCGAATGGCTTGTCCACCATGTCTTTTGCGTTGCCCGGAGCTCTCGGAGTCAAGCTGGCGCGGCCGGAGTCCAAAGTGTTGGCCGTCGTCGGGGACGGCGCGTTCCTGATGAACTCTCAGGAAATCGAGACCGCGGTGCGGGAGCGGATCCCGCTGGTGGTGCTGATCTGGGACGACGGCGGCTACGGGCTCATCGAATGGAAGATGGACCTCGAACTCGGCGACCACTACTACGTCAAATTCGGCAATCCCGATGTGGTCAGTTACGCCGAAAGCTTCGGCGCAAAGGGTTATCGCATCAACAGCGCCGACGAGTTGTTGCCGACGCTGAAAACCGCTCTCGACGACGACGGTGTGTCGCTGATTTCCTGTCCGGTCGACTACTCGGAGAACCTGCGGTTGACCGACCGGCTCGGCCAGCTGGACACCACGCTGTGACGGCGCGACTTAGCTTCGCCCGTAATGCACGTCGCCGGGCGTAGGCTCCGGCCAAGCCAGCCTCAACACGCCGACAGGGGAAATACCAGATGCGCTTCAACCCGCCGCCCAACTGGCCGCCGGTTCCGCCAGGCTGGGCGCCGGACAGCAACTGGGTGCCGGATCCGTCGTTGCCGCCACCGCCGCCCGGCTGGCCGTTGTGGGTCGACGATGCGGCGCCGCAGTATCCGTCTCAGTTCGCTGTCGAGTACCCAGCCCAATTCCCGCCCATGTATCCGCTGCCATGGCCCCCAGCAACCAGGTCCAAAGGGCGCCTTTCGCTCTGGGCGTCGGTGGCCGCGGTCGCTGTCGTGGTCATCGCGGTTGTTGTTGCGGTAGTCGTGTTTGGGCAGGGCGGCGGAACAACTTCCGCGGGCGATGAGAAACCGTCCAGGAAGCCCGACATCACCCAACTGACCCAAAACCTTCTGGTTGGCAAATCGGCGTTCCCCGATCCCGGTGGCCCCACTACCTGGCGCAGCGGACTCAGCGAGACGGGGCCGAAGCGGCGCGGTCCGTCGGATCTGACGATCAATCCTCGGGAATGCGCGAACTTGTATGGCAACCCGGAATCGGCCACCCAAGCTGCGGCGGCCACGCTCGCCGGTGCCGGGCCCAGCGGTATGCGCATGGTGGAAGTGCACCTGGCCATCACTCCGGACAAGTTGAGCTTGAAGGATTTTCTGCAGAAATGCCGCACCTTTACGGCGTCGTTCGAGGCGCCGGGGCACACCATCACTCTCGAGACCCAGGTCGACCCGCTTGATGCGTCGGGCGTACCGCCGTGGGCGGTCGGTGCGGTGATGAAAAGCTCCACCGCGGCTACTGCCGGCATCCCCGGCACAATGACGATGGCGGCCGCCACCATCTCGGGCTATTACCGCGGCGTCTTCGTCGTCGCTGCCTACAACGCGCTCAATCCCCGGTCGACGGGCAGCGCCTCAATCGACCCCGACGCGGCCAACAACGTGGTGAAGCTGTTCAACGCTCAGGTCGAAAAGCTGGAAGCCGCACCGTAATTGAGCGGTGGGGGATCTACCGCGCAACGGGCAGCGAAACTTTCACCGCCGGTGATCCAGAAATGCCGGATGTCCTCCAGCTGCCTGCCCTTGGTCTCGGGCGCAAACCGGTAAACGAAGATGAAGCTGAATTGCGCCAGCACGCCGAAGATCGCGAACGTGACTGCGCCGCCGACCGAAGTTAACAGTGTGAGGAAGACGGCAACGACTATCGCGTTGGCTGCAAGGTTCGCGGTGTGCATCGCCGCCGAGCCAATCGACCGCAGCCGCGACGGCAAACTCTCACCCGCATACACGCATGCCAACGGGCCAAAGCCGACATTGAAGCCCAGCGTGAACAGCAGCACGCCGAAAAACCCGAGTACCGCAAGAGCGTCGCTAGAGCCACCGCCCAACGCGAAAAAGCCGACCAGCAGGAGGTTGGCCGCGATCATCATGCCGATTCCAGATAGCAGAAGCGGCCGTCGGCCGACCCGGTCGACGAGCACCAGCGAAACGAATACCGCAGCCAGGGCGAAGATTTGGACGAGCGCGGGCAGCCCCAGCAGCGCGAAATTGCCGCGCATGCCCATCGCTTCGAAGAGGCGTGGGCTGTAAGAGATGATCGCGTTGATGCCGGTGATCTGCACCAGGAACCCGAGCGTGATGACGAAGACGGTCGCCCGCAAATACGGTGCTCGCGCCATCTCAGCGAGCGCACCGCTAGCTGTCTTCTCTTCTCCGAGTGCCTGGCTGATTCTGGCGAGACCAGCGTCGACGTCGGCATAGGGCTCCGCCTGTTGCAGGGCGCGCCGGGCGTCGGCAATGCGGCCTTTGCCCATGTACCACCGCGGGGTGTCGTTCACATGCCGCAACAGCCCCCACACCAGCATGGCCGGAACTGCAGCCAACCCGAGCGTCCACCGCCAGCTTTGTGCACCAGCGAGCAGGTAGGCGGCGAGATAGCCGACCACCATGCCGGTCACGTTGGCAGCCTGATATGCGACCAGCAAGGAACCCCGCACGCCGGCCGCCGTTGACTCGGCCACAAACACCGGAACCACCACATACGACGCTCCGATGGACACGCCTGCTAACAGTCGGGCCGCGACGAGGACCGAAAACGAACCCGATACCGCACCGAGTACGGCAAAGCCGGCGTAGGTGGCGACCACCAGCATCAGCGATTTTCGCCGTCCGATCGCGTTGGCCAGCGCACCGGCACCGATTGCTCCGGCCATGTCACCAACCGCGAGGGCCGTCGTCACCACTTCCTGGTGGCCTGCGGTCAGCTGGAACTCATCGGTCATGAACAGCAACGCACCGCCCACGCTGGAAACGTCGTAGCCGGAAATCAGGCCGATACTCACCGCGGTGAGACCTACCAGCAGGCTCGGTTGAGAAACCCGACTCCGGGTCACGTTGTGCGCCAGCGTGTCTGATGAATTCACGACCGACCGGTCAACTCACCGTCGGCCGGGCGCACGTCATCGAGCTGCGACGCGACGGCAGACGCCATAGTGCCGACTCCCTCCAGCCCGCCCGGGGACGTCGCAGGCCACTAACTATTCGGAGTCCTGTCGCGCATGGTTGGGTATTGAATGTCGCGGTCCGCTGTACATCTGGCGCGAGTACCAAGGAGCATTGCCCTATGCGGAGCAGAGTCGGTGCGTTGCGGATCGGGTGGGGGCTGTGGGCCGGCGCCGCGGCCGGCGCGGCGGGCACCACCGCGCTGAATGTTCTCGGTTACCTCGACATGGCGTTGCGGGGTCGGCCGGCAAGCACAACGCCTGAAGAAACCGTGAAAGCATTGGTGCGGCTGCTGCACTGGACGATCCCCGGCGCTGCCGAGGCCCAACCGAACCGCATCGTCGGCGTCGGCGCGCTTCTCGGAATTGCTGCTGGTATCGGTATCGGCGCGCTTCTCGGACTACTGCGCTCACTCGGCTGGCGCCCCGGCAAAGCAATCACCACAGTCGTCGCCACCGCTGGTGCTCTCATCGGCACCAACGGACCGATGGTCGCCCTCGGAGTGACCAACCCGCTTGACTGGGGCGTCATGGGCTGGATTGCCGATGTCGTTCCGCATCTCGGTTACGGACTCGTCACCGCGTGGGTCCTGTGCCACCTCGACGGTTAGACGGAGCCGCTACCTTGCCCAACGAGACCGGCGGAACATACTGGCCTTCCAGGCTTCGCTGCCACCAAGCCCGCTGGCGGCGCAGCTCCTGCCAGGTGGTGAAGCGGTATCGGTACAGCTGGGCGCGCACATACTTCGGCGGGCACTCGGGAAAAGGATTGTGCCGCAACAGTCTCAGCGTCGGTCGATCGTCTTGCAGCAGCCGCAGCAGCAATCCCTGCAGCCACGGATATGCGTAGCTCGGGGAGATGGCGGCGAACCACATCAACCAATCCAGCCGCAGATGGTAGGGAGCCCATTGCCGCGGCAGGCTACGAACCGCCCCCGGTTTGCCTTTGAATTCGTACTCTTCCCATACCGTCTCATCGGTGATCGTGGCGTCGTTGGTGCCCTCGATCACCACCTCCCGGCGGGTCCGTCCGACACTGCCGAACGCACCGTAGGTGTTGACCAAATGAAACGGGTTGAACGACATGTTCATCCGCTGACTCCGCGAGATCATGTTGCGCATCGGCCAGTAGCTCAACAACAGCGTGGCGACCGCGAACACGATCACCAGCACGGCGAACCAGATCGGCGGTTCGGTCAGGGCGGGCTGCTGCGGAATCGGCAGCACCGCAGCCAGCGACGACATGTCGATTGCGCTGCAGCCCAACAGGATCGTCAACCAGTTGAGCCAGGCGAAGTTTCCGGATGCCACCAGCCATAGTTGGGTGATGACGATGATCGCCGCCGCCACGCTGGCGATCGGCTGCGGCGCGAACAATCCGAACGGGACGACGAGTTGGGCGAAATGGTTGCCGGCCACCTCGATTCGGTGCAGCGGCTTGGGCAGGTGGTGAAAGAACCAGCTCAGCGGCCCAGGCATCGGCTGCGTCTCGTGGTGGTAGTACAGGCAGGTCAGGTCACGCCAGCACCGGTCGCCACGCAGTTTGATCAGCCCGGCGCCGAACTCGAGCCGAAACAGCAGCAGGCGCGCCAGCCACATCGTCAGCACCGGCGGCGCGATAGCGTCGTTCCCGAGAAAGATCGCCAGGAACCCGGTTTCGAGCAGCAGCGACTCCCAGCCGAACGAGTACCAGGTCTGCCCGACGTTGACGATCGACAGGTAGAGAACCCACAGCACCAGCCACATCAGCATCGCCGCCCAGAGCGGCACCAGGCCGGCCAGTCCGGCGACGATCGCAGCCGCCAGTGCGGCGCCGAACCAGGCAACCGCGGCAAAGAACCGGTCGGAGTAGTGAACGTGAAAAATGCTTGGCACCCGGCGAAATGACACAGCAGCCAAATACCGAGGCACCGGCAGCATCCCGTGCTCCCCGATCAGCGCCCGGAACTGTTGCGCGGCCGCGACGAACGCCAGCAGATAGACAACGGCAATACCGCGCTCCAGCACCAGCCGGCCCAACCAATATTCAGGTGCGCTGAACCATCCCATCCCCGCTGCCTCTCGAACGGTGGATGCCTATTGTCCCGCGTACCCCGCTTTCCCGTCGAGCGTGAAGTTAAGTTCACGCTCGACCGTCAGCGTGAACCCAGCTTCACGCTCGGCGCCGACGGCGAAACGGCTCGCGTCGCAGCAGCACCACAGAGGCGGCCAGCACTGCCAACGAAACCAGCGCCAGCAGTTGCACGCCGGCCGAATGTCCGGCATAACCGTCGACCGACCGCCACGGATGCCGGGACAGCATGGCACCGGCCAGAATCAGACCGCCGGCGCTCGCCCCGATCGTGACCCCATCCCGCCATCGCTGCCGATCCCGCAGCATCCACTGCGCGCCGAGTGCGACGGCGAACACCGCGACGCCCGCCGCGCCCGCGACGGCCCCGCCGACCGTGAGCAGCGCGACCGCCGCCCACTGCCCGGGAGCCCACGGACGCGCCGGCGGGTCGCCGCGGCCCGGGTCGCGGCGGGCCGGCCACAACGCCAGTAGAACCAGCAGTGGCAGCAGGGCTGGATTGTGCCGGCGGGAACCGCGGGCACTATCACGCTGACGTTTGCCCCGAACTCGGCGTACC
>NZ_LZKJ01000033.1 GCF_001672775.1 Mycobacterium kyorinense
ATGCGGCGCGAAGTCAAGGAGCCGTTTCTCCAGAGCTGGAAGGAGATCATCGCGACGCTGACGACGTTGGCCGACGGGGCCGACGTGCTATTCACGGGTGTGAATTTCGAGGACGCCGCCGGCAACGTCGCGGAGTATTACAACATTCCGCTGGCGACGCTGCATCTGTTCCCGTTGCGGGCCAACGGTCACTTCATCTCCTTCCTGCCGGCGCCACTGGGCCGTCGGGCAATGAAGGTGTCCGAGTGGGTGGCGTGGCGCGCGGCGAAGAAGGTCGAACGGGTGCAACGCGCTGAACTCGGCCTGCCCAAGGCCAGGCGGCCCTCGCCCTGGCGAATCACCGATCGGGGAGCCCTGGAAATCCAGGCCTACGACGAGGTTTGCTTTCCTGGGCTGGCCGCCGAATGGGCGCAATGGGATGGCCAGCGGCCTTTTATCGGCGCGCTGACAATGGAGTTGCCGGGCGACAGCGACGACGAGGTGGCGTCGTGGATTGCTGCGGGGCGGCCGCCGATTTTCTTCGGATTCGGCAGCTTGCCGATCGGTTCTGCCGCCGACACGCTGGCGATGATCAGCGCGGCATGCGCGGAATTAGGTGAGCGGGCGCTGGTTTGCGCAGCTGGGAGCGACTTCAGCAGCGCCCCGCCGTCCGACCACGTCAAAGTGGTGGGCACGATGAATTACGCGGCCGCCTTTCCCGCCTGCCGCGCGGTCGTGCACCATGGCGGCACCGGCACCACCGCCGCAGGCTTGCGCGCCGGAGTCCCCACGTTGATCCTGTCGACCGACCTCGATCAGACGCTCTGGGGAGCCCGGGTCAAACGACTGAAGGTGGGTACCGCCCGGCGCCTTTCGGCAACGACCAAGGACTCGTTGGTCGCCGATCTGCGCACGATACTCGACCCGCAATATGCCGAGCGGGCCCGCGAGATCGCCACCCAGATGACCAAACCCGCCGTAAGCGTCGCCACCGCTGCCGATCTCGTCGAAAGTATCGCTGGCCGCAAGTCCTCGCTGGCCTAAACCCGTTGGCCGGTAATCATTTCGGCCCGTAGCTATTCGCCCGACGAGGCTGAGCCACGGGAGTGGGCCGGGCACCCCGGCACTTCTGCTGACCGAGATTCCGGTGCGATGTCCCTGATCGCCCGGAGCTCGATGCGCGCGCCTCGATGCGGAACGAACGTGACGTGCTTCAGCTTCTGCTTCTCATCGGGTGCTGTGGTGGTGCACAACTCGACCCGCCTCAGGACCTCACGCAGCACGACGTGCGTCTCGACCGTGGCGAAGGTGGCACCGAGACAGCGGCGGACGCCGCCGCCGAACGGCAGATAGGTGGTCGGCTTCAAGGTGGCGTCGATCATCCGATCCGGGTTGAACCGCTCGGGATCCGGATATAGTTCGGCGCTCGCGTGCACCAGCCCCATCGACACGTCCACCGTGATGCCGGCCGGCAGCAGGTAGCCGCCCACCTCGGCCGGCTCGGTCAGGACCCGGCCGGAGCTGAAGATCACCGGACGGACCCGCAGCGTCTCCTTCACCACCGCTTCGAGGTACTCGTCGCCGGCCGGATCCCCGGCCGCACTGGCATCAGCGGCCCGTACCGCCTTTGCCAATATGGCCGGGTGGCGGGTCAGCCGCTCCAGTGCCCAGGCCAGCGACGTCGCGGTGGTCTCGTGCCCGGCCAGGATCAGCGTCAAGAGCTGGTCGCGCAACTCGCGGTCGCTCATGGTGCGTCCGTCGTCGTCGGCGGCGCGGACCAGCATGGCCAGCGCGTCGGTGCGATCGGCCAGGTCCGGGTCGGCGCGACGGTCCGCGATCTCGGCGTACAGCAGGTCGTCGACTTGCGCGAATCGCCGACGCAGCGCTCGCCACGGGCGGCGCTCGCGCAGCTTGGGGTTCGCAATCGCCAGCGTCTCCCATGGGCTCAAATAGAGCAGCTGCGGCACGACCTTGCGCAGCGCGGCCAGCCGGGCCGGATCGGTGGCGCCGACGACGGTCCGCAGGATCACTTCGAGCGCGATCTCGGCCGTCTTGGGCGCCACCGGGAAGTTTTTGCCCACCGGCCATCCGGCGATGTTCGCGGCAGCGATCTCGGCCATCGCAGCGGTCTGGCGCGCGACCGCGTCACGATGAAATGCCGGCATCATCAGACGGCGCCGGTCGCGGTGCTCGTCCTCGTCGATCACAAATAAAGAGCTGTCGCCGAGCACGCCGCGCAAAATCTGGTGTCCTTCGCCGCCGTGAAAGACGCGCGGGTCACCGACGAATACCGACTTGATCGCGGCGGGATCCGCAACATATACCACTGTGCCCACCAGCGGTTGACGCAGCGTGAACACGTCGCCATACCGCCGCTGGCATGCGGTCAAATAACCTAAGCCATAACGCAACATCAATGCTGACTGAACTAATAGGGGGAGTGGGGGTCCGGGCGGCAGTTTGGTCGGCGCGCTATGGGTCATCAGCCGATCGTAGCCACCTGGTGTTGGGTTCTCAGATGCTGGCCGTCGTCGGTGTGCTGAGTGCGGGCCATCCGGAGTTTCGTGCTTGATTCCTTCGAATTGCATCGCAGGCGACAACACGATCGCGTTGGCGAAACGGCGTCGGCTATGATTTCCTCCGGTCACGGCATCGGAAGTCGCCACGCTGCAGCCTGGCGGTGGCATTCCTGAGCTATGAATCACATCAGCACTTTGTCCAAAATCCGGACAGGCACTGCTGGTCACCACTATGGTCTGGAGCGAGTTTTACACGTGTCGACTGCGAGGTACGGGGAATCGGTGGGCGTCAATCCGTTCGGCTGCGACAGCGGCAGGTTTTCGGCCAGCGACGGGCGACACGGCCTGCGGCGGGTGCGGTTCGGCAGAGCGGATCGAGCTGCGGGTTCGGGCTACTGCGAGCAGAACTGGCCGCACGTACGGTCGAAGGATCTGCGCGAGAGGCTGATAGCGGTCCGGGCTTCTGACAAGTGAACCCTGTTGCTCGGGGGAGTCGGATGGAACTTGACGGTGCTGCGCTGCCGCTGACGCGCGGACAGCTGGACATCTGGCTTTCAGAGGAAGCGGGGCTGTCCGGTACTAAGTGGCAGATTGGCATGTTCGGCCGAATCGAGGGCCGGATCGACCCCGATTTGCTGAAGTCGGCGATCCAGCACGTGGTGCATGAAGCCGAACCACTGAGAGCGACGTTTTTCGAGGCCGACGGCCAAGTTTTCCAAAAGGTTGTCGAATATCCCGACATTGAGCTTGCTCGCTATGACCTCGTCGGCTCGCGAAATCCGGTGCAGGACGTTTACCGGTTGGCGTCGTCAATTCAACGCATTCCGATGTCACTTAGTGGTCCACTGTTCAAATTCACCTTTTTCCAGACCCGCGTCGACGAATGCTATATTTTCGTCTGCTGCCACCACATAGCGATCGACGGAATCGGTATTGGTCTCCTCTGTCATCGAATTGCCGGCGTCTATTCTGCGCTCGCTACTGGCGCTCCCATTCCGCCGCCCCTTTTCGGATCGCTGAAAAGCCTGATCGATTGCGAGTTGGAATACGAAGCTTCCGACGACTATCTCGCTGATCAGGCTTATTGGGAAAGGAACCGTCCGCTTGACCGCGAACCTGGTCATGGGTTGGCGCGCGGCGGCACCGCAGGCCAGCCGCCTGAGTACGTGCCTTCCGAGCCCGTTCAGCTGGATCCAACCGTCGTCGCCAGAACCCGCGAGTTCTCACATGCGTTGGGGGTGCGCCGGGCATCGGTGATCACTGCGGCCTGCGCGCTGCTGGTGCATGGGCACGACGGCGGGGGGCCAGAGGTTGTGCTCGATTTTCCGGTGAGCAGGCGCGTCCGTCCAGAGGCGCTGTTTGTGCCCGGAATGGTCTCCGGGGTGGTGCCACTGGTGCTGAAAACTGCGCCGGAGACCACGGTTGCGGACTTCTGCGCACACGTCGACAAGCAAGTACAAGAAGCGCTGGAACATCAGCGGTTCCCCGTGCGCACTATTGAGCACAGGTTGCATATCCAAGACCTTGGACAGCCGTCGAATAGGGCCACGATCAATTTCATTCCGACCACCCGCCTAGCGGATCTTGCCGACGCTGCCGGGACGGGTATCGTGACCCACACCGGCCTTCTGGACCAGTTCGGGCTGGTCATTATCCGGAACGACGAACAGCTCTTTCTCAGCCCAACCGGTGTCGGGCAATTGTTTGCTGACTGCGATGCCCGCGACTTGGCGGACCGGCTGGAGCGAGCGTTGACGGCGATGACCGCCGATCCCGCCCGGCCGTTGTCGGCGATCGATGTGCTGGAAGCCGATGAACACGCCCGCCTCGACACGGTCGGCAACCGCGCAGCGTTGGCCGCGCCGGCGCCCACCGGGGTGGCCATCCCGGCGCTGTTCGGCGTCCATGTGGCGCGTGCCCCCGAGGCGGTGGCGATCAGCTGCAACGGCCGCGCAATGACGTATCAACAGCTTGATGAGGCCTCGAATCGGCTGGCGCACATGTTGGCCGCCCGCGGTGTGGGTCCGGGTCAGTCTGTAGCGCTGTTGTTTTCGCGGTCGGTCGAGGCGATCGTGTCGATGCTGGCGGTGCTCAAGACCGGCGCGGCGTATCTGCCGATCGATCCGGCGGTACCCGATGCGCGGCTGGAGTTCGTGCTCGCAGACGCCGCACCCGTCGCCGCAGTCACCACGTCGGATCTGGTTGAACGGCTGAACAGGTTTGAGTTGGTCGTCGTCGAGGTGGGCGACCCCGCGGTCGACGACCAGCCCAGCACTTCGCTGCCGGCGCCGCGCCCAGACGATATCGCCTACCTGATTTACACCTCGGGCACCACCGGGTTGCCCAAGGGTGTCGCGGTTCCTCATCACAATGTGATCCGGTTGCTGGAGGCGCTGGACGCTGACCTGGAGCTGTCGGCGGGGCAGGTGTGGACGCAGTGTCATTCGCTGGCGTTCGACTTCTCGGTATGGGAGATTTTCGGCGCGTTGCTGCGTGGCGGACGCGTGGTCGTAGTGCCGGATTCGGTGGTCCGCTCGCCCGAAGAGCTCTATGCCCTGCTGGTCAAAGAACGCGTCAGCATCTTGAGTCAGACCCCCTCGGCGTTTTATGCGTTGCAGACCGTCGAAGCACTGGCCGCTGAGTCGGGCTCTCAACTCAAGCTCGAGGCGGTGGTGTTCGGCGGTGAGGCGCTCGAACCGCAGCGTCTTGGGTCATGGCTGGACAACCATCCGGGGTTGCCGCGGCTGATCAACATGTACGGCATCACCGAAACGACGGTGCACGCCTCGTTCCGAGAGATCGGCTTCGGGGATGTCCACAGCGCCGCCAGCCCGATCGGTGCGCCGTTGGAGCATCTCGGCTTCTTCGTGCTCGACGGGTGGCTGCGGCCGGTGCCGACCGGTGTGGTCGGCGAGTTGTACGTGGCCGGCGCCGGGCTCGGTTACGGGTATGTGGGCCGGGCTGGGCTGACGTCGTCGAGGTTCGTGGCCTGTCCGTTCGCAGAGCCGGGGGAGCCCGGACAGCGGATGTACCGGACCGGCGACTTGGTGTGCTGGGGTCCTGACGGGCAGCTGCAGTACCTGGGCCGTGCCGACGAGCAGGTCAAGATCCGCGGATATCGCATCGAGCTCGGTGAAGTCCAGGCCGTGCTCGCCGGGCTCGACGGGGTCGAGCAGGCGGTGGTGATCGCCCGCGAGGACCGTCCCGGCGACAAGCGCTTGGTGGCCTATGTGACCGGAGCGGCCGACCCGGCCGGACTACGGGTGGCGCTGGCCGAGCGGCTGCCTGCCTACATGGTGCCGGCCACAGTCATGGGACTAGACGTGTTCCCGTTGACGGTGAACGGCAAACTCGATATTCGCGCGCTGCCCGCTCCGGAGTATCAGGATGTCGATCAGTACCGCGCCCCGGGCAGCGCGATCGAGGAGCTCCTGGCCGGCATCTACGCCGAAGTCCTCGGCGTCGACCGGGTCGGGGTTGACGACTCGTTCTTCGAGCGGGGCGGAGACAGCATTCTGTCGATGCAGGTGGCCTCGCGGGCCCGTGCAGCGGGCCTGGTGTGCCGCCCGCGCGACATTTTCGTCGAGCAGACCGTGGCCCGGCTGGCCCGGGTGGTCACGGCAGCCGCCAGTGCGGACGACGCGATTGACGAGGGACTTGGTCCCGTGGTGGCCACCCCGATCATGCGGTGGCTGGCCGAGGCGGAGGGCCCGGTCGACGAGTTCAACCAGACGGTGCTGCTGCAGGCCCCGGCCGGGGTGACCGAAGCCGACGTGGCGGTGGTGCTGCAGGCCCTGCTGGATCGGCATGCGATGCTGCGGCTGCGCGCCGATGACGACGGCGCGGGCGGGTGGACGCTGACGGTGCCCGAGCCGGGATCGGTGAACGCCGCCGAGTGCCTGCAGTCGGTGGACGCGGTGTCCGACGACGCGCTGGCGGCGGCCCGCTCGCGGTTGAACCCGGCCGCCGGGATGATGCTCAGCGCCCTATGGGGTTCCTCGACCGGTCAGTTGGCGCTGATCATTCACCATCTGGCCGTCGACGGTGTGTCGTGGCGAATCGTGTTGGAAGACATCAACATCGCCTGGACCCAACATCACCACGGACAACCCGTGGCCCTGCCTGCGGGCGGGATGTCGTTTGCCCGCTGGGCGGAGCTGCTCGCGGAGCATGCCGGCGACCCAGAAGTCGTCGGCCTGGCGCAGGTTTGGCGCCAGGTCGCGGCGACTCCGGCTGCGCTGCCGGCGGTGCGCGCTGAACACGACACGCATGCGAGTGCCGGGCGGTTGTCCGCGCAACTGGATGCCGAGACCACCCGCATGCTGCTCGGTGAGATACCCACGGCGTTTCACGCCGGGGTGCACGACATCCTGTTGATCGCCTTCGGGTTGGCGGTGGCCGAATTCGTGGGCAAGCCGGGAGCGCCGATCGGTATCGACGTCGAGGGGCATGGTCGTGTCGAGGAGCTCGCCGCCGACGTCGATCTATCCCGCACGGTGGGGTGGTTCACCACCAAGTACCCGGTGTCGTTGCGTGCCGACGGGCTGCGCTGGACGCAGGTGGTGGCCGGCGATGCCGAGCTGGGCGCCGCGATCAAAGACGCCAAGGAGCAGCTTCGGGCCCTGCCCGACGGCCTCACCTATGGCCTACTGCGTTATCTGAATCCCGGTGTGGACCTGGCCGGGCCCGACCCGGCGATCGGCTTCAACTATCTGGGCCGGCTGGGTGCCGGGGCCGCCGAGCTCTCCGAAGAGCTGTGGCGACTCCACCAACCAGGCTCCTCGTTCAGCGGCCGGGCCACCGCGGCACCGCTGCCGTTGATGCATACCGTCGAGCTCAATGCCGGCACCGTCGACACCGACACCGGCCCGCACTTGCACGCCGACTGGACGTGGGCACCGTCGGCGCTCGACCAGGACCAGATCAGTCGGCTGAACCGGCTGTGGTTTGAGGCCCTGGCCGGCATCTGTGCGCATGTGCGACGTGGTGGCGGCGGGTTGACCCCGTCGGACATCACGCCTGCCCGGCTGGACCAGCAGCAACTCGACGAGCTCCAGCGGCACTGCCCGATCGCCGACGTGCTGCCGCTGACCCCGTTGCAGCAGGGCTTGCTGTTCCACACCAGCGTCGCGCAGGGCCCCGGCGACGACGTGTATGCGATGCAGCTGGATCTGGTGTTGAGCGGCCCGCTCGACCGGCAGCGGCTGCACGACGCGGTGCAGGCCATCGTCACCCGGCATCCACATCTGACGGCCCGATTCTGCGAACAGTTCGACGAGCCGGTGCAAATCATTCCCGCTGATCCGGTGGCGCTCTGGCGATACATCGACCTGGGCGCCGGCGATCCCGAGCAGATCGAGCAGATACGCGCGGCCGAGCGCGTCGCGGTCTGCGACCTCGCCGACCAGCCCGCCTTCCGGGCCGCTCTCATCCGCACCGCACCCGACCGGCACCGGCTGGTGCTCACCACCCACCACATCGTGCTCGACGGCTGGTCGATGCCGATCCTGCTGCAGGAGGTCTTCGCGGGCTACCTCGGGCAGCGGCTCCCCGCGGCCCCGCCATACCGCAGATATGTCACTTGGCTGGCGGAGCGGGATGTCGATGCCGCCCAAGCAGCGTGGCGTGCGGCGCTCGCCGGTTTTGACACTCCGACCCTGGTAGCTCCGCCCACCCGGCTGCGGCTAGGCCGGCGAGGCATTGACTCCTTCCGGTTATCGGCGGAGACCACCCGAGCGGTCGGCGAGCTGGCTCGCTCGCAGCAGACCACCGCCAACATCGTGCTGCAGGGCGCCTGGGCGCAGCTGCTCACCTCGCTGACCGGCCAGCATGACGTCGCCTTCGGCGTGGCGGTCTCGGGCAGGCCAGATGAACTGGTCGGCGCCGAGTCGATGGTGGGCCTGCTGATCAACACCGTGCCTGTGCGGGCGACGTTTACGTCGACCACCACCACCGCAGAGCTGCTCGACCAGCTGCAGAACGCGCACAACAACACGCTCGACCATCAGCACGTCGCGCTCAGCGACATCCACCACGTCACTGGTCACGACCGCCTGTTCGACACGCTGTTTGTGTTCGAGAACTACCCGATCGACACCGCCGCGCCGTTGGGCGCCGACGGGCTGGCCATCGCCGAGCTCACCTTCCACGAAACCAACCACTACCCGCTTGCCGTGCAAGCCCTGCCGGGCTCCGAGATGGGTCTTCGGGTCGAATACGACACCGACGTGTTCGACGCCGACAGCATCGAAGCCCTCGTCGACCGGTTAGAGGCGGTGTTGGCGGCGATGACCGCCGACCCGGGGCAGCGGCTGTCGTCGGTGGATCTGCTCGATGCGGCTGAGCACGCCCGCCTGGATCGCTGGAGCAGTCGGGCGGCGGTGACCCAGCAGACGACCACCGCGTCGATTCCGGCGTTGTTGGCCGAACAAGTCGCGCGCACCCCCGACGAGTTGGCGGTCACCTGCGAGGGCCGTTCGCTGACCTACCGCGAACTCGACGAGGCCGCCAACCGGTTGGCGCATCTGCTGGCCAGTCACGGGGCGGCGCCGGGCGAAAATGTGGCGCTGCTGTTGTCCCGGTCGGCCGAGGCGATCGTGTCGATTGTGGCGGTGCTCAAGACCGGGGCGGCGTATGTGCCGATCGACCCGGCGCTCCCGGTGTCGCGCATCGGGTTCGTGCTGGCCGATGCCGCGCCGATCGCCGCGATCACCACGTCCGGGCTGCGGTCGCGACTGGATGGATGTGACGTGCACGTCGTCGACGTCGACGACCCCGCTCTGGACGCCCAGCCCAGCACCGCACCGCCGGGCCCAACTCCCGATGACATCGCCTACATCATCTACACGTCGGGAACCACCGGCATCCCGAAAGGCGTGGCCATCCCGCACCGCAACGTGCCCGGGCTGTTCGGCGTGCTGGGCGCCGCCCTGTCGTCGGGCCCGGGACAGGTGTGGACGCAGTGGCACTCCTACAGCTTCGACGTTTCGGTGTGGGAAATTTTCGGTGCGCTGCTGCATGGCTCGCGGCTGCTGGTAGTGCCGGAACAGGTGGCTGCCTCACCCGAGGACTTCCATGCCCTGCTCGTCGCCGAACACGTCACCGTGTTGAGCCAGACGCCGTCGGCGGTCGGGACGCTGTCGGCCGAGGGTTTGGAATCCACCGCCCTGGTGGTGGCCGGCGAGGCCTGCCCGGCTGACCTGGTGGACCGGTGGGGTCCCGAACGAGTGATGATCAACGCCTACGGCCCCACCGAGGCCACGGTGTATGCGGCGATCAGCGCGCCTCTGCAGACCGGACCGATGGTGCCGATCGGTGCGCCGGTGGCCGGGACGGCGTTGTTCGTGTTGGACGGCTGGCTGCGCCCCGTGCCCCCCGGGGTGGTCGGCGAGTTGTACGTCGCGGGCCGCGGCGTGGCGACCGGATATGTGCGCCGGTCGGGGCTGACGTCATCTCGGTTTGTGGCCTGCCCGTACGGAGCGCCGGGACAGCGGATGTATCGGACCGGCGATCTGGTGCGGTGGGGCGCCGATGGCCAACTGCAATATCTGGGCCGCGCCGACGAGCAGGTCAAGATCCGCGGGTATCGCATCGAACTCGGTGAAGTCCAGGCAGCGCTGACCGCGCTGGACGGCGTCGAGCAGGCCGTGGTGATCGCCCGCGAGGGCCGTCCCGGTGACAAACACCTGATCGGCTATCTCATCGGCACCGCCGACCCGAGCCAGATTCGCGACCAGTTGGCCGAGCGGCTGCCGGCCTACATGGTGCCGGCCGCGGTGGTGGCGCTGGACGCACTGCCGCTGACGGTCAACGGCAAACTCGACGTCCGCGCCCTGCCGGCCCCCGACTACCAGGACGCCGATCGCTACCGCGCTCCGGGCAGCCCGGTCGAGGAAATCCTGGCCGGCCTTTACGTGCATGTGTTGGGGCTGTCCCGAGTCGGGGTCGACGACTCGTTCTTCGACCTGGGCGGCGATTCGCTCTCGGCGATGCGTCTGGTCACCGCGATCAACAAATCGCTGAATGCCGGCATTGCGGTGCGCACCTTGTTCGAGGCCCCCACGGTGGCTCAGCTGGCGCCCCACATCGGTGGCGACGAGCAACGGCTGGAGCCGTTGGTGGCGGCCCCGCGGCCCGCGGTGATTCCGTTGTCGTTCGCCCAATCCCGGTTGTGGTTCCTCGACCAGTTGCAGGGCCCGTCGCCGGTCTACAACATGACCGCCGCGCTTCGGATCAGCGGGACACTGGATGTCGACGCGCTGAGCGCGGCATTGGCCGATGTGGTGGGTCGCCACGAAAGTCTGCGCACTCTGTTCGCCGCCCCCGACGGCATCCCCCAACAGGTGGTGATGGCCGCCGAACAGGCCGAATTGAGCTGGGACGTCGTCGATGCCACCGGATGGCCGGCAAGCCGGTTGGGTGAGGCCATCGACGCCGCGGTGCGGCACACCTTCGATCTCTCGACCGAGATCCCGTTGCGGGCAACGCTTTTCCGCGTCGCCGACGACGACCATGTGCTGGTGGCGGTGGTGCACCACATCGCCGCCGACGGCTGGTCGATCACCCCGCTGGTAGCCGACCTGGGCGTGGCCTATGCCAGCCGCTGCGCCGGACAAGCCCCGCAGTGGAGCGAACTGCCGGTGCAATACGCCGATTACACGCTGTGGCAACGCGCCCAGTTCGGTGACCTCGACGACAGCGGCAGCCGCATCGCCACCCAGCTGGCCTACTGGCAGGACGCGCTGGCCGGGATGCCCGAACGCCTGCAGCTTCCCACCGATCGGCCGTACCCGCCGGTGGCCGATCAGCGCGGCGCCACGTTGACGGTGGATTGGCCCGTCGAACTTCAGCAGCAGGTTGCCCGGGTAGCTGCAGAGCACAACGCCACCAGCTTCATGGTGATACAAGCGGCCCTGGCGGTGCTGCTGGGCCGGCTCAGCGCGAGTCCTGATGTGGCCGTCGGCTTCCCGATCGCCGGACGTCGCGACCCCGCCCTCGACGAGCTGGTCGGGTTTTTCGTCAACACCTTGGTGCTGCGCGTCGACCTGGCCGGGGATCCGACCATCGCCGAGCTGTTGGCCCAGGTGCGAGCGCGCAGCCTGGCCGCTTACGAGCACCAGGACGTGCCGTTCGAGGTGCTTGTCGAGCGGCTCAACCCGGCCCGCAGCCTGACCCATCACCCGTTGGTACAGGTGGCATTGGCCTGGCAGAACGTCCCCGGCCAAGACTTCAACGATCCCGCCGCCGGCTTGACGCTGGGAGATCTGCACGTCACCCAGATGCCGGTCGATACCCACAGCGCCCGAATGGATGTGAGTTTCTCGCTGTCCGAGCGTCGGACCCAAGCCGGTGAGCCCGCGGGAATCGGCGGGACGGTGGAATACCGCACCGACGTGTTCGACCCGGCCACCATCGAAAACCTGGTCGCGCGCCTGCAGCGGGTGTTGACGGCGATCACGTCCGACCCGACGGCACGCTTGTCGTCGGTGGAGGTGCTCGACGCCGATGAACGCCTGCGCCTCGATGCGCTCGGTAACCGGGCGGCGTTGACCCGCCCCGCGCCCAGGCCGGTGTCGATTCCGGCGTTGTTCGCCGAGCACGTGGCGCGCACACCCGACGCGGTGGCGATCACCTGCGGCGAGCGTTCGTTGTCTTACCGCGACCTCGACGCGGCCGCAAACCAGTTGGCGCATAGGCTTGCCGGGCAGGGTGCCCGCCCCGGACGCTGCGTGGCGCTGCTGTTCAACCGTTCCGCCGAAGCGATCGTCGCGATCCTGGCGGTGCTCAAAACCGGGGCGGCGTATTTGCCGATCGACGCGGCGGTGCCGGCAACGCGGATGGCGTTCATGCTGGCCGACGCCGCGCCGATCGCGGTAATCACCACCGCCGGGTTGCGCTCCCGCCTGGACGGCACCGACCTGCCCGTCATCGATATCGACGGTCCCGCCGTCGCCGCCGCACCGGCCACGACGTTGGCGCCACCCAGCCACGACGACATCGCGTACCTCATCTACACGTCGGGTACCACCGGCGTGCCCAAAGGGGTTGCGATCACTCACCACAACGTGACGCAACTCCTTGAGTCGCTCGACGCCGGGCTGCCGCGTGCCGGGGTGTGGCCGCAATGCCATTCGCTGGCCTTCGACGTGTCGGTGTGGGAGATCTTCGGTGCCCTGTTGCGCGGTGGGCGCGTGGTGGTGGTGCCAGAGGACGTGG
This sequence comes from Mycobacterium kyorinense, assembly GCF_001672775.1. Classification (GTDB taxonomy): domain Bacteria; phylum Actinomycetota; class Actinomycetes; order Mycobacteriales; family Mycobacteriaceae; genus Mycobacterium; species Mycobacterium kyorinense_A. The sequence goes on from NZ_LZKJ01000033.1 coordinate 12,714, forward strand.
CGGGCTCCCCAGAAGACTTCCACGCGTTGCTGGTTCGCGAGCACGTCGACGTGCTCACCCAAACCCCTTCGGCGGCAAGGGTTTTACCGACCGAAGGCTTGGAGTCCGCGGCGCTGGTGGTGGTCGGTGAAGCCTGTGCTGCCGAGGTGGTGGAGCAGTGGGCTCCCGGACGGGTGATGATCAACGCCTACGGGCCCACCGAGACCACGATGTGCGTGGCGATCAGTGCGCCGTTAACCGTCGGGTCGGGGGTACCGATCGGCTCGCCGGTCCCCGCGGCGGCGTTGTTCGTGCTCGACGAGCGGTTGCGCCCGGTGCCGGCTGGCGTGGTGGGGGAGCTGTATGTGGCCGGCGCCGGGCTGGGCTACGGCTATCTCGGCAGGACCGGATTGACCGCATCGCGGTTTGTGGCATGTCCGTTCGGCGGGCCGACGCGGATGTATCGCACCGGGGACCTGGTGTGCTGGCGCCCCGACGGGCAGCTGCAATACCTGGGCCGGGCCGACGAGCAGGTCAAGATCCGCGGTTACCGGATCGAGCTCGGGGAAGTCCAGGCCGGTTTGGCCGGGGTGGACGGCGTGGAGCAGGCCGTGGCCCTCGCCCGCGAAGACCGTCCCGGCGACAAACGACTCGTCGGCTACGTCACGGGCGCTGTCGACCCCGCCGGGGTCCGTGCCGCGCTGGCCGAACGGCTGCCGGCCTACATGGTGCCCGTCGCCGTGGTGGTGCTGGACGCGCTGCCGTTGACCGTAAACGGCAAACTCGACATCCGCGCCCTGCCCGCGCCCGACTACGGCGACGGCGAGCGGTACCGCGCCCCCGCCGACGCCGTGGAAGAAGTGCTGGCCGGCATCTACGCCGAAGTCCTTGGGCTGGATCGGGTCGGCGTCGACGACTCATTCTTCGACCTGGGTGGCGACAGCATCCTGTCCATGCAGGTGGTGGCGCGGGCCCGCGCCGCCGGCCTGGTATGTCGCCCGCGGGACATCTTCGTCGAGCAGACCGTGGCCCGGCTGGCCCGGGTCGCCGGGGTGGCCGGTGCGGGTGGCCCCATCGACGAGGGCGTCGGCCCCGTGTCGGCTACCCCGATCATCCGATGGCTGCAGGAGATCGACGGCCCGGTCGATGAGTTCAACCAGACGATGGTGGTGCAGGCGCCGCCGGGGGTGACCGAGGCCGACGTCGTGGTCGTGCTGCAGACCTTGCTGGACCGGCACGCCATGCTGCGGCTGCGCGTCGACGACGACGGCGCCGGCGGGTGGTCGTTGACGGTGCCCGAGCCGGGGTCGGTCGACGCCGGTGTCTGCCTGCAATCGGTGGACGCGCTGTCTGACGAGGCGCTGGTGGCCGCGCGGTCACGGTTGGACCCGGCCGCCGGGATCATGCTGAGCGCACTGTGGCTGAACTCCGCGAACCAGTTGGTGGTGGTGATTCACCATCTGGCTGTCGACGGGGTGTCGTGGCGGATCCTGCTGGGCGACCTCAACATCGTCTGGGCCCAGCATCGCAGCGGCCGACAGCCAGCGCTGCCCGCGACGGGCACGTCGTTCCAGCGGTGGGCGTCGCTGCTCACCGACTACGCGCAGCGGCAAGACGTGCTGGACCTGGCGGACTCCTGGAAGCAGATCGCGGCCGCCCCGGCGGCGCTGCCGGCGGTGCAGCCCACAGTCGACACGTTCGCCAACGCCGGGCAGTTGGCGGTGTCGCTGGACACCGACACCACCCGCATGCTCCTCGACGAGGTGCCCGCGGCGTTCCACGCCGGCGTGCAGGACATCCTGCTGATCGCATTCGGGTTGGCGGTGGCCGAGCTGCTGGCCAGCGGTCGCACGCCGATCGGCATCGACGTCGAGGGGCACGGGCGCCACGAAGAGTTGAGCTCCGAGGTGGACCTGTCCCAGACGGTGGGGTGGTTCACCGCCAAATACCCGGTGTCGCTGACCGTCGGCGGGCTGTCGTGGGCGCACGTGGTGGCCGGCGACGCGGTGCTGGGCGCGGTGATCAAAGACGCCAAGGAGCAGCTTCGGGCCTTGCCGAACCCGCTGACCTACGGCGTGCTGCGCTACCTGAGCGCCGACGCCGACCTGCAGGGCATCGACCCCCCGATCGGGTTCAACTACTTAGGCCGCATGGGTGGCCCAGCGGTCGGCGGGTCCGGCGACATGTGGCTGATCTGCCACGACGGGCCGGCAATGACTGCCGCCGCCGCGGCGGTGCCGATGCCGCTGGCGCACACGCTGGAACTCAACGCCGGCACCGTCGACACCGACACCGGCCCGCACCTCCACGCCGACTGGACGTGGGCGCGCTCGGCGCTCGACGACAGCCAAATCACCCGGTTGAGCCAACTCTGGTTCGAGGCGCTGGCCGGCATCTGCGCACACGTGCGCAACGGCGGCGGCGGGCTGACCCCGTCGGACATCGCCCCCGCCCGGTTGACCCAGCGGCAGCTCGACGAGCTGCAGCGGCAATACCCGATCGCCGACGTGCTGCCGCTGACCCCGGTGCAGCAGGGCCTGCTCTTCCACGCCAACACCGCGCAGGCCAGCGACGACCTCTACGCGGCCCAACTGGACATCACCGTGACCGGCCAGCTCGACCCGCACCGGCTGCGCGATGCCGTGCACACGGTGGTCAACCGGCATCCCAACCTGGTGGCCCGCTTCAGCCGAGCCTTCGACGAGCCGGTGCAGATCCTTCCGGCCGCTCCCGCGGTGGAGTGGCGCTATCTCGACCTCGATGGCGACCCCGCCCCCGACGAAGAAATCGAGCGGCTCTGTGCCGCCGAACGGGCCGCGGTCTGCGACCTGACCCACGCGCCGGCGTTCCGGGGCGCATTGATCCGCGTGGCAGCAGACCGGCACCGGTTTGTGCTGACCAATCACCACATCGTGCTCGACGGTTGGTCGCTGCCCGTAGTAGCTGGTGAAGATCTCCTGCAGCAGGATCGGC
>NZ_LZKJ01000034.1 GCF_001672775.1 Mycobacterium kyorinense
CTGGTCTTTCGTTGGTTTTTCGCGCGCGATCTGGACGTGTCGCCGGAGCGGCAGGAGATCGGACCGCCACCGCGGCCAGCCATGGCAACGCCATCACCGCAGTGAATTTGATGAACGACAGGTCGGCGGTGTGGAAGGCGAGCAGATTGGTCAGATTCGACACCGGTAGTAGCAGCGAGGCGGCGTTGGCCAAATGCGCGCTGGCATAGGCATGTGGCCGGACCGGCGCTCCCAGCCAGCGGACCGTGGCCAGTACGACCGGGGTCAACAGCACCACGGTCGCGTCCAGGCTCAGCACGGCGGTGATGACGGCGGCGATCACGAACACCTGCCGCAGCAGCTGTTGTGAGCCGAATCGGGCCCGCGCCATCGCCGCTCCGGCCGCCTCGAACAGGCCTTCGTCGTCACACAGCTTGGCCAGCACCAGCACTGCACCCAGAAACGCGACTACGCGGGCCAGGCTGGCTGCTTCGGTGGCGGCCTGGTGTACCGATATGGCGCCGGCCCCGATCAGCACCGCGACGGCTGGTATCGCGGCGAACGCTTCAGGCCAGCCCCGCGGGCGCGCGACCGCAAAGCCGAGCACGACGGCAAGCAGCAGCAGCGCGAGGAATAGCGACAACGGACTTCAGGCCCAGGGATCTTCGCGCTGCCATACCGTCGGCATATCCAACGCGACACCGTCCTGCGCAGCGAGCTTGTCCAGCACGCGCATCGAAGCGTCCAGGTCGTCAACCGCATACGGAAACGCCCGCAACGGTTTTGAGAGCGGGCGGAAGAAATCGTCCCAATGGATCAGCACCACTCGACGCGCACCGACTGCGCGCACCGTCTCCGTCCAATAGTCGACGAGGTATGTCTGCGGCTGCAGCCCGAGTTGACCCACACCGAGGTAGACCACGTCGGCGCGCTGCCCGGCCAGAGCGCCTTTCACGAACCCGGCACTGCCCTGGATCAGAGCTCGCCGGCCCGAGGGGCGGTGTTGCACAAACGTCGACCACGCCTCCCCGCAGCGATACGCCGACGCCTTCACCGGGGGGACCACCGGTGCGGTGATCGCGCCGGGAAATCGGTCCGGCGGACAGTGGTGTGACTCGATGAGCGTGATCTCGAACGGATCCAGCGCAATCGGCGTGCCCGGTGTGGCCACCATCAGGCGGTCCTCGGCAAGACCGTAGCCACGGCCGACATTTGCCGCCGACTCGCCGCCGACCAGTTGCGCGCCGGTGCGGTCGGCCACCAGCGCAGAGTCCAACGCGTGGTCGATATGGGTGTGCACCGGGACCACTGCAGCCAGTCGTGACACCTGGGCCCGTGCCAGGCATCCGTCCACGCGGGCCGGCGACGGCGAAACCTTACGCAACGCGACCTGCGTCAGGCTGGGCCGAGAGAAATAGCCGTCGGTCATCAGCGCCGCAGACCCGTCGTCGAACAGCAGCGTCGACACTCCCATCCACGTCACCGTCAGTGGCGCGTCGGTTGCGGCAGGCGGGACGGTGAACCGGTGCGAATACCGTGCGATGTCGGGCCGACCCGGGCGTAGCCGCATCAGCTGAACGCTTTCACGTCGATACCGTTTGCCGCCAACCGATCTCGCACCGCGGCAGCGATTTGCACCGCACCCGGTGAATCGCCATGGACGCACACCGATTCGGCTTGCACACCGACCACTGTGCCATCGACTGCAGCGACTTGCCCGGTAGTCACCATCGTCACCACCCGTTCGGCGATGGCAGCCGGATCATGTAACACCGCGCCGGGTTCCCGCCGCGACACCAACTGGCCGTCAGGCCGGTAAGCGCGATCGGCGAACACCTCCGGCACGGTACGCACCCCTCGCTGGCCGGCCTCGTCGAAGAACACCGACTCTGCCAAGCCCAGCACCGGCAGATCGGCGTCCACCATGCGCACCGCCTCGGCGACGGCGGCCGCCTGTACCCGATTGGACATGATCGTGTTGTACAGCGCGCCATGGGGTTTGACGTAGGAGACCGACGAGCCGGCGGCCTGTGCCAGCCCCTGTAACGCACCGATCTGATAGACAACGTCGGCTAGCAGGTCCTCGGGCGTCTCGTCGATGTAACGGCGGCCGAATCCGGCCAGGTCGCGGTAGCCGACCTGGGCGCCGATGCGCACGCCGCGTGCGACGGCCTCCCGGCACACCCGCAACAGCCCGGCCGGATCGCCGGCGTGGAAACCGCACGCGACGTTGGCGCTGGTGACGATGCTCAGCATGGCGTCGTCGTCGCCGAGTCGCCAAACACCGAACCCCTCGCCCAAGTCGGCGTTGAGATCCACACAGGCCACGGTCGCTAGCTTAAGGCCGGGATCGTTGTACCGTCAGTGAGCATGTCCAGGAGTCCCACGCCGCGCCGGCGGGCGACCCTGGCCTCGGTGGCCGCTGACCTCAAGGTGTCGCGGACCACCGTCTCGAATGCCTATAACCGGCCCGACCAGCTCTCTGCCGAGCTGCGTGAGCGGGTGCTTGCCGCCGCAAAGCGGCTGGGATATCCCGGCCCCGACCCGGTGGCCAGGTCGTTGCGTACCCGGAAGGCCGGGGCGGTCGGTTTGGTGAGCACCGAACCGCTGACCTATTCCTTTCGTGATCCGGCCGCGCTGGATTTCGTTGCGGGACTGGCACAGTCGTGCGAAGAACTGGGGCAGGGGCTGATGCTCGTGGCGGTCGGCCCCACCCGGACGGTCGCCGAGGGGACGGCGTCGGTGCTCGCCGCCGGGGTCGACGGCTTCGTGGTGTATTCGGTGGCGGTGGACGACCCCTACCTCCAGGTCGTGCTGCAGCGACGGCTGCCTGTCGTCGTAGTCGATCAGCCCAAGAACGTTGCCGGCGCATCCCAGGTGGGCATTGACGACCGGACGGCGATGCGTGAACTTGCCGACCACGTGCTGAAGCTGGGCCACCGCGAAATCGGTGTGCTGACGATGCGGCTGCACCGTGAGCGCCGCCAGGGCCTGGTCGCGGCCGAACGCCTGCGGTCAGCGATGTTTCAGGTGCAGGGCGAACGCGTAACCGGTGTTCGCGAGGCAATGACGGCAGCCGGATTGAACCCAGACGCGCTGACGGTGGTGGAAAGCTACGACCACACGCCGACTGCGGGCGGTATTGCCGCCGAGGTCGCCCTGGCGGCCAACCCGCGCATCACCGCCCTGATGTGTACCGCCGACGTACTGGCGTTGTCGGCCATGGATTATCTGCGCGGGCGCGGCATCTACGTGCCGGGCCAGATGACCGTCACGGGCTTCGACGGCGTGCCGGAGGCGCGGCGGCGGGGACTGACTACGGTAGCCCAGCCGAGTCTGCAGAAAGGCCGTCGCGCCGGAGAATTACTGCACCGCAACGCGATTCAGCCGTCTGTGGAAATCCTGGATACCGAGCTGATCCGCGGCCGCACCGCCGGGCCACCGAGCTGAGTGCTTTGGGGTGACCCGCTGCGCCCGGCTCCGCCGCGCTTGCGATCACCCCTAGGGGCCCTCCTGGTCGCCGATCAGCAGTCGCACCGCCAGGTCCAGCCGTTTGCTCACATCTGTCGCCGAGGCGCGCCGGGTCAGCCAGGCCAGCAGGTTGGACAGCCACACGTCAGAGATCACCCGGGCAATGTGGTACTGATCTTCGGTCGGTTCGCCGTCACTCATCGCGCGGGCGAACATGGAGTCGATCAGCTTCTCGACGTGGTCGACTTCACCGGCCGCCGAAGCGTCGGCGAACACATAGGCACGGGTCATGGCCTCGGTCAGCAGCGGATTGCGCTGCATGGCCCGGTTGAGTTTGCTGACCATGAAGTTCAGCCGCTGAAAAGGCGTCCCTCCGGTCAATGTGGACCGGTCGGTCTTGGCGTCGATGCGTTCGAATTCGCGGCCCAGCGCCGATACCAGCAGATGCACCTTGGACGGGAAATACCGGTACAGGGTGCCCACCGCCACGTCGGCGCGGTCGGCCACCGCGCGCATCTGCACTGCCTCGTAGCCGCCCTTGGACGCGATCGCCATCGTCGCGTCCAGGATGCGTTTGCGGCGCTCCCGCTGCGCCTCGGACCCGAGCTCGGACTCGGCCAGTACCGCCACGTTCATGACCTCACGAGGCTGCGCATCCGACGCGCGGTTCGAGCCGCTGTTCGCTGGCGACGACATCTGACGGGCAGCTCCTTCTTCGTGCGTTTCGCTGTCAAACGATACGCATGCCGAGCGCGAATTTCCCACCTCCGTGCGGCCGGGACACCGGGGTGTCCTGCTGCGATGGCGTTCGACTTGAGGGTCGATCGCTGGCACTATTAGAACACGTTCTAGTGTTGCTTAGCGCCCTTGTTACGTCGAATTAGGAGCCGATCGTGCCAGCGACCATCACTGACGAACAGTTCGCGGCGCGTCAGTTGGTGCGCGATTGGGCAGCCGGCTCTAGTTCCAAGGCGGCGATCCGCGACATCGAGCAGGGCAAGCCCGAGGCCTGGCGGCCGGTCTTCGACGGCCTGGCCGGTCTGGGGCTGTTCGGAGTCGCGATACCCGAGGACCGCGGTGGCGCCGGTGGCAGCGCCGGTGACCTCTGCGCCATGGTCGACGAAGCCGCCAAAGCCCTGGTCCCCGGCCCGATAGCCACGACCGCGCTGGCCACATTGCTCGTCACCGATGCCAAGCTGCTCGAGTCGTTGGCCTCGGGTGAGCGCACCGCGGGTGTTGCGCTGTCGGCCGATGTCCGATTGGACAACGACCGGGCGTCGGGCAGCGCCGACTACGTGCTCGGCGCTGACCCGGCCGGTGTGCTGCTGGTGCCGGCGGCCGACAATTGGCTGGTCGTCGACGCCGCGGCCGACGGCGTCACGGTCGAGTCGCTGGGGGCCACGGACTTCTCGCGGCCGCTGGCGCGCGTCACGCTGGACTCGGTTGCCGCGGCGGTCCTTCCGGTACCGGTCCAGCGCGCAGAAGACCTCGCCGCCACCGTGCTGGCAGCCGAGGCCGCCGGAGTCGCGCGGTGGGCGCTGGACACCGCCACCGAGTACGCGAAGGTACGCGAGCAATTCGGCAAGCCGATCGGCAGCTTCCAGGCAATCAAGCACCTGTGCGCGGAAATGTTGTTGCGCGCCGAGCAGGCCTCGATCGCCGCCGGCGATGCAGCAACGGCCGCCGCCACCGATGCCAGCGATCAGCAGCTGTCCATCGCCGCTGCGGTCGCCGCCGCTGCGGGCACCGAGGCCGCCGAGGCCAACGTCAAAGACTGCATCCAGGTGCTGGGCGGCATCGGCATCACCTGGGAGCACGACGCCCATCTGTATCTGCGCCGGGCCTACGGCATCGGTCAGTTCCTCGGCGGCCGGGCGCGCTGGCTGCGTCGGGTAGCGACGTTGACGCAGCAGGGCATTCGGCGCGAACTGCACATCGACTTGGATTCGGTTGCGCATCTGCGCCCCGACATCAGCGCCGCCGTCGGGGAAATCGCCGCGCTGCCCGTGGAGAAGCGCCGGCGCGCGCTGGCGGAAGCCGGACTGCAGGCACCGCACTGGCCGACGCCCTACGGGCGCAACGCTTCACCGGCCGAGCAGCTGCTCATCGATCAGGAGATGGCGGCGGCCGGGGTGGAGCGGCCGGATCTGGTGATCGGCTGGTGGGCTGCGCCGACGATTCTCGAACACGGCACATCCGAGCAGATCGAGCGGTTCATTCCCGCCACCCTCAACGGTGAAATCTTTTGGTGCCAACTGTTTTCCGAGCCGGGAGCGGGCTCGGACCTGGCGTCGCTGCGAACCAAGGCCGTACGTGTCGACGGCGGTTGGCGGCTGACCGGGCAGAAGGTGTGGACCTCAGCGGCGCACAAAGCGCAGTGGGGAGTGTGCCTGGCGCGCACCGACCCCGACGCGCCGAAGCACAAGGGCATCACCTACTTCCTGGTCGAGATGTCCTCGCCCGGAGTCGACATCCGGCCGCTGCGCGAGATCACCGGCGATGACCTGTTCAACGAGGTCTTTCTGGAGGACGTGTTCGTCCCCGACGACATGGTGGTCGGAGCGGTCAACGACGGTTGGCGACTGGCCCGCACCACACTGGCCAACGAACGAGTGGCGATGGCGGCGGGCACCGCGCTGGACAATCCGATGGAAGAGGTGCTCCGCACAGTCGCCACACGTGATCTCGACGTGAGCGAGCAGGACCGGCTTGGCGCGCTGATTCTCTCGGCGCAAGTGGGTTCGCTGCTCGACCAACGTATTGCGCAGTTGGCGGTGGGCGGCCAGGACCCCGGCGCGGAATCGAGCGCGCGCAAGCTGATCGGAGTCCGCTACCGCCAGGCGCTGTCCGAATTCCGGATGGAGTTGTCCGACGGCCGGGGTGTGGTGGAGAACAAGACGGTGCATGACTTCCTCAACACCCGCTGTCTGACCATCGCCGGCGGCACCGAACAAATCCTTTTGACCTTGGCCGCCGAGCGGCTATTGGGCCTGCCGCGCTGACCCGCCGCCATTCGCCCAACGTCGAGTTGTCGCGCTCAATTGCCCGATTTCGCCCAACAACTCGACGCTCGGTGCTCAGGAAAAGCCGGTCTGCGCGCAGGTGCTCGGCGACGTGAGATTCACACCGCTATAGACCACCTGAATGTGTGTACACATGATGACGTTCACGTCGGTCTTGGGTTGCCCGGTGCGCCAATCCGTTGCGTCGATCCGGCCAGTGCTTTGGTATTTCTCCGGCGGGCCCTCGCCCGTGTAGATGTCGGTCATCACGTCGGTCCCGCCCTGCTTCTGGATCCGCTCGTTCTGACCGTCGGCATGAACGTCGAGGTAGACCAGCCGGTTCATCGTGCGGAATTCGGTGCTCTGCCGCGCCCACAGGCCCGACGGAAAGCCGGTCGCTCCCTCGGGTGTCCGCAAGTTGGCTCCCACGGTGAAGTCACAGCTGCCCGTAGCGCCGTGGCAGTCGAGCAGAGCGCGGGTTTCCAGCTGGCTGCCCTCGTCGATCGGCGTGAGCGTGGTGGCCGTGTTGCTTGCCGCCGACGACGGCGGTGCCATCGCCAACGCCAGTGCAACGCCCGAGATTGCCGCCACCAGATGCTTGCTCATGAGCAGAACCTAACGCCCGCGATCACTCGTCGTAGGTGACTTCGACCGAATCGGTCTCCGGGCGGGACTGACAGGCCAGGATCAGCCCGTCGTCGAGGTCCTGCTGCTCGAGGACATCGTTGACCTCCATGTTGACCTTCCCCTTGCGCAGGCTGCACGCACACGCACCGCAGTGGCCCTCCCGGCAGGAGAACGGCGCATCGAGACCGGCGTCCAACAACACGTCGAGCAGCTTGGCGCCGCGCGGCCACGACACCGTGTGCGTTTCACCGTCGAGCTCGACGACGGCGGTGGCCGGCGGCTCGTCGCCGTCATCCTCGACCTTCACCGCGGCGAACGGATCGGAATCCAGCGACTTGAACACCTCGAGATGCACTTGGCCGCTGGGCACGTCGAGCGACTGCAGAGCCTCGCGGGCTGCCTGCATGAACGGGGCGGGCCCGCAGATGAACGCCTGCCGGTCGGTGTAGGGCGCAGCCAACTGCGCCAGCGCCGTCGTGCTGGGCAAGCCTTGCAGCGACTCCAGCCAGTGCACGACCGTCAACCGGTCGGGGTATTTCGCGGCCAGCTCTCGCAGCGCATCACCGAAGATCACCGAGCGGTCATCGCGGTTGGCGTAGACCAGCACCACCTGCCCGCTGCCTTCGGACAGCGCCGACTTGCAGATCGACATGATCGGGGTGATCCCGCTGCCGGCGGCCAGCAGCAGGAAGTCGGCATCGAGCGTCTTGGGCACGAAGTTGCCCGACGGGGCCAGCACATGGATGCGCATCCCGGCGTGAGCGTGGTCGCACAGCCAGTTCGACGCGTAGCCGTCTTTGTCGCGCTTGACGGTGACGGTGAGCGCTTCGTCGGTGAACGGCGAGCTGCACAGCGAGTAGCAGCGGGCCACCGACCCGGTGCGCTCGCTGGGGATCCGCAGCGTCAGGAACTGGCCAGGCGCGTAGCGCAGCCGGTCGGGCGGGATATCGTCGGATGACGCGAACACCAGCGATCGCGCATCGTCGGTCTCGGCGACGACGTCGGCGATCTGCAGTTCAAGGACGTGGCTGCCGAGCGGCTCGTCGGGAACGGTGTCCGTCGTCGTCACCCGGCCCTCCTTCCTTCGTAACTAGAACAGGTTACAGAAACCTGCCTAGGTATCGCTACCAGCCGCAGGAATACCCTGCTCGACACAAATCGGAACGTGTTCTAGTCTCTGTGGTAAGTCAGCACTCCCAGGAGGCATCAGTAGTGACGTCCATTCAACAGCGTGACGCGCAGTCGGTCCTAGCCGGCATCGACGACTTGCTTCCGCAGCTGCGGGAGCGTGCCCAGGCATGCGAGGATCTGCGCCGGCTGCCCGAGGAGACCGTCAAGGCGCTCGACGAGGTCGGCTTCTTCACGCTGCTGCAACCCGAACAGTGGGGCGGGCTGCAGTGCGACCCGGCATTGTTCTACGAGGCGGCGCGGCGGTTGGCCAGCGCGTGCGGGTCGACCGGCTGGGTGGGCTCGATCATCGGTGTGCACAACTGGCATCTGGCGCTGTTCGACCAGAAAGCCCAGGAGGAGGTCTGGGGCGAGGACCCGACGGTGCGGATTTCGTCCTCGTACGCCCCGATGGGGGCTGGCACGGTGGTCGACGGCGGCTATCTGGTCAGCGGCTCGTGGAACTGGTCGTCGGGTTGTGATCACGCCACCTGGGCCTTTCTGGGCGGCCCGGTCATCAAAGACGGCCGGCCGGTCGACTTCGGCAGCTTCCTGATCCCCCGCAGCGACTACGAGATCAACGACGTCTGGCATGTGGTCGGCCTGCGCGGCACCGGCAGCAACACCGTGGTCGCCAAGGACGTGTTCGTGCCGCGGCACCGGTTCCTGTCGTACAAGGCGATGAACGACGGCAGTGCCGGCGGCTACCAGACCAACACCGCGCCGGTCTACAAGATGCCTTGGGGCACCGTGCATCCCACCACGATCTCCGCTCCGATCGTCGGCATGGCCTACGGGGCCTACGACGCGCACGTCGAGCACCAGGGCAAGCGGGTGCGGGCGGCGTTCGCCGGCGAGAAGGCCAAAGACGATCCGTTCGCCAAGGTCCGTATTGCCGAGGCCGCCAGCGACATCGATGCGGCGTGGCGCCAATTGATCGGTAACGTCAGCGACGAGTACGCGTGTTTGACCGCCGGCAAGGAGATCCCGTTCGAGTTGCGTGCCCGGGCCCGCCGCGACCAGGTGCGCGCCACCGGTCGGGCGATCGCATCGATCGACCGGCTGTTCGAGGCCTCCGGCGCTACGGCGCTGGCCAATGACGCTCCGGTCCAACGCTTCTGGCGTGACGCACACGCCGGGCGGGTGCACGCAGCCAACGACCCCGAGCGTGCCTACGTCATCTTCGGAAACCACGAATTCGGGCTGCCCCCCGGCGACACGATGGTATGACGGCCACCGACGAGCTGACGTTCGAATCCACGTCGCGTTTCGTCGACGTCGACGTCGACGGACCGCTGAAACTGCACTACCACGAGGCCGGCGTCGGCAATCCGCAGACCGTAGTGCTGCTACACGGCGGTGGTCCGGGCGCGTCGAGCTGGACCAACTGGTCCCGCAACATCGCGGTGCTCGCCGAACGGTTCCACATCCTGGCCGTCGACCAGCCCGGCTACGGCCACTCCGACAAACGACCCGAGCATGGACAGTTCAACCGGTACGCGGCCAGGGCTCTCAAGGGCCTCTTCGACCAACTCGGACTCGAACGTGTTCCGCTGGTAGGGAATTCGCTCGGCGGCGGCACCGCGGTTCGGTTCGCACTGGATTACCCGGACCGGGCCGGCCGGCTGGTACTGATGGGCCCGGGCGGGTTGAGCGTCAACCTGTTCGCACCGGATCCCACCGAAGGCGTGAAACGGCTGTCGAAGTTCTCGATGGCGCCGACGCGGGAAAACCTCGAGTCGTTCCTGCGGGTGATGGTCTACAACCAGAAGCTGATCACCGACGAGCTGATCGACCAGAGGTTCGAGCTGGCGAGCACGCCGGAGTCGCTGGCAGCCACGCAGGCGATGGGCAAATCATTCTCCTCCGGTGACTTCGAGCTGGGCATGATGTGGCGCGAGGCCTACCGGCTGCGCCAGCCCGTTCTGCTGGTCTGGGGACGGGAGGACCGGGTCAACCCCCTCGACGGGGCCCTGGTCGCAGTGAAGACGATTCCGCGTGTGCAACTGCACGTCTTCGGGCAGTGTGGACACTGGGCACAGGTGGAGAAGTTCGACGAGTTCAACAAGTTGACGGTTGATTTCCTGGGAGGTGCGTGATGAGCATCCGCTCACTGGGTTATCTGCGCATCGAGGCCACCGACATGGCCGCCTGGCGCGAATACGGGCTCAAGGTGCTCGGCATGGTCGAGGGCAGCGGCGCTGTCGAGGGCGCGCTGTACCTGCGGATGGACGATTTCCCAGCGCGGTTGGTGATCGTCCCTGGTGAACATGACCGGCTCTCGGTGGCCGGCTGGGAATGCGCGAATGCCGAAGGCCTGCAGGAAATCCGGGGTCGGCTCGACGTGGAGGGCACTCCGTACAAGGAAGCCACCGCCACGGAATTGGCGGATCGGCGCGTCGACGAGATGATCCAATTCCAAGACCCCTCGGGCAACTGTCTGGAGGTCTTCCACGGCGCCGCGCTGGAGCACCGCCGGGTGGTCAGCCCGTACGGGCACAAGTTCGTCACCGGCGAGCAAGGCCTGGGCCACGTGGTGCTCTCCACCCGCGACGACGCCGAGGCGCTGCACTTCTACCGCGACGTGCTGGGATTCAAGCTGCGCGACTCCATGCGGATGCCGCCGCAAGTGGTCGGCCGCCCCGCCGACGGCGCGCCGGCATGGCTGCGGTTCTTCGGCTGCAATCCGCGCCACCACAGCCTGGCTTTCCTGCCACTGCCCACCCCGAGCGGCATCGTCCATCTGATGGTGGAGGTGGAAAACGCCGACGACGTCGGGTTGTGCCTGGACCGCGCACTGCGCCGCAAGGTGCCGATGTCGGCGACTCTGGGCCGGCACGTCAATGATCTGATGCTGTCGTTCTACATGAAGACTCCGGGCGGATTCGACGTCGAATTCGGTTGCGAGGGAAGGCAAGTCGACGACCGCGACTGGATCGCCCGGGAAAGCACCGCGGTGAGCTTGTGGGGTCATGACTTCACGGTCGGCGCGCGCGGGCAGTAATGAATACCGCGCCGATTGACCCGCGCGCCTTCCGGCAGGCGCTGGGCCAGTTCTGCACGGGCATCACGATCATCACCACCGTGCATGACGACGTCCCGGTCGGGTTCGCCTGCCAGTCGTTCGCGGCGTTGTCGTTGGAGCCGCCGTTGGTGCTGTTCTGTCCGACCAAGGTGTCGCGCTCCTGGCAGGCCATCGAGGCCAGCGGAAAGTTCTGTGTCAACGTCTTGACCGAATCCCAGAAGGACGTCTGCTCGCGATTCGGGTCCAAGGAGCCGGACAAGTTCGCCGGAATCGACTGGACCCCATCAGAACTGGGTTCGCCCGTCATCGACGGCTCACTGGCGTACATCGATTGCACGGTCGCGTCGGTACATGACGGCGGCGACCATTTCGTGGTGTTCGGCGCGGTCCAGTCGCTCTCCGAAGTACCCAAGATCAAACCCCGGCCGCTGCTGTTCTACCGCGGCGACTACACCGGCATCGAACCGGACAAGACCACGCCGGCCCAATGGCGCGACGATCTCGAGGCGTTCCTGACGACCACCACCCAGGACACCTGGCTGTAACTGCTGGCGAGCAGACTACCGCCCGTGCCAGCGAGCCTGGTGGTCGGCGTGGGTCGGCAGGTAGGCGCCCGGCAGGAAGTACTCGTCGTAGAAATCGGTGTCGAGATGTTGGGCCTGCAGATACATCAGCACGTGCACGGTTGGCACGGTGCCCGGCAGCTTGCCAAAGGTGTCGTAGATGTAGGACGCCTCAACGGTGACGATTTCTTGGATGCCGTCGGGCGGTAACGCCGACGCGCGCACCTTCACCGAATCCGACCACGGCCCTGGCGTATCGGCGTCGAAAGGGCCGCCCGGGCCGAACTTGCGCGCGACCAGCTTCTCGACGCCCGCCGCTACCGAGGGGACATGCGGCGGG
Organism: Mycobacterium kyorinense; assembly: GCF_001672775.1. Classification (GTDB taxonomy): domain Bacteria; phylum Actinomycetota; class Actinomycetes; order Mycobacteriales; family Mycobacteriaceae; genus Mycobacterium; species Mycobacterium kyorinense_A. The sequence continues at coordinate 12,175 of NZ_LZKJ01000034.1, forward strand.
CTGAGGGTCTCGAAGTAGCCAGGTAGCCCGGTGACGTTGGGGAACGGCCATCGCTGGTCGTCGTCGGCGGCAAAGCCCAGCCCGTCGAGCACCGACAACCGATTCAGCCCGTCGTAGATCCAGCCACCGAGCCCCATCGCCTGCAGCGCCAACATCCCGTTGTTGGCGGCGATGGCGAGTTCCGCGCTGGCCTCGGTGAGCGTGTATTGCTCGACGAAGGACAGCGGGATCGGGTCGTCGGCATGCGCGAGCGACGAAAACTGGTGGATCCCAGGGATCTTGCCGCCGGTGATGTCGTCGACGATCGGGTAGCCGTTGGCGGCGAAGAACCACAGGTTTTCCATCAAGTGTTCGGCGAGGTCGGCCACCGGGAATGCCAGCAGACTGCCCGGATGGTTGCCGATCCAGATGTTGTGGCCTTCCATGTGCGGTTCCGCGCGCGGCAGGTCGAGGCGAGTGGCAGAAATCCGAACGTACGACGACGCGGTGTGACCGATCCACTCCTCGATGCTGTGGAACTCGCGTGGCGGCTCGTCGCGGGTCGGCAACAGATAGCTGCCGGTGTCGTCGGTGAAGAGCAGTTGACTGGTGTGGAAGCCTGCGGCCGACGGGAACGTGCGACCGGTCGCGCTGCCCGAGTAATTCGGTAGCGACGGCGCGTAGCCGGGATGGTGAGTGATGCCGCTGTGCCAGCCGGTGGCACCGGCTGTCATCGAAACCACCAGTGCCCGTTCGACTTCCGATAGTGGCTGCACCGGCCGGCTACTGGTGAAAGCCAGCGCGCCGGCGGGGATGCGGCCACCGACCGGGAATCGTCGTGACCGCCGTCCGGTGATCGCAGCGAACAGCGGGAACTGCGACGCTTCGGCCAGCGCCGCCCGCTCGTGCTCGGAGATGACGAGGCTCACCGTCGCAGCCACGGCTCGATGCGGCTCAGCGCCTCTTTGATATCCGACGCGGGCCCGGCGAACGACAGCCGGACGAATGAGCCACCCGCCGCGGTGTCGAAATCGATACCCGGTGCGATCGCTACGCCGGTGTCCGCCAAGAGTTTCGAGCATAACTTCATCGAGTCGGTGGTGAAGTCCGAGACGTCGGCATACACGTAGAACGCGCCGTCGGTGGGCGCCAACCGGTCGATCCCGATGTCGCGCAGCCCGTCGAGTAATCGCCTGCGGTTGAGCGCGTACTGATGCAGATGGCCGTCGGCTTCGGCGGCGGATTCCGGGGTGAACGCGGCGACGGCGGCGTACTGCGAGAGCACCGGCGGGCAGATGGTGAAATTGCCGGTCAGGCGGTCCACCGCGCGGCGCAGCTCGGTCGGGACCAGCAGCCAGCCCAGCCGCCAACCCGTCATCGCGAAATACTTGGAAAAGCTGTTGGCCACCACTGCATTCCGTGATGTCTGCCAAGCACAGCTGGTCTGCGGTGCGCCCTCGTAGACCAACCCGTGGTAGACCTCATCGCTGATCAGCCGCACCCCGGAGGCGTCGCACCAGGACGCGATCGCCGCCAACTCGTCCGGCGGGATGACTGTCCCGGTGGGATTGGCCGGGCTTGCCACGATCACGCCGGCCAGCGGCGGGGCGATTTCGGCGAGCATCTGTGCGGTGGGCTGGAATCGGGTATCCGCTCCGCACGGTATTTCGACGACCTCGCATCCAAGTGCCGCGAGAATATTGCGGTAGCAGGGGTAGCCCGGGCTGCTGACCGCCACTCGATCGCCGGCGTCGAAGCAGGCCAGAAAAGTGAGCAGGAACCCGCCCGACGACCCGGTCGTCACCACCACGTCATCGGGGTCGACGTCCAGTCCGTGCCGGCTCAGATAGGCGGTCGCGATCGCCGCACGCAACTCCGGAATGCCGAGTGCCACCGTGTAGCCCAACTGGTTGCGGCGCAGCGCCTCGGCCGCGGCGGCGCGCACCGGCTCGGGGGCTCCGGCACTGGGCTGACCCGCGGACAGGTTGACCAAATCGCCATGGGTGCGTTGCCGCTCGGCGGCCGCCAGCCACACGTCCATCACGTAGAACGGCGGGACGCCGGCGCGCAGTGCGACGCGATCGGTCATGCGCCCAGGTTAGAGCACCTGCGACTCGAGCCGTCGCAAGTGCTCGCGGGGCGGACCGAGCAACTGCGAACTACCATGTGCGCGTTTGAAGTACAGCTGCATGTCGTGTTCCCACGTGATCGCGATACCACCATGCAGCTGAATGCCTTCGGCGGCCACCGCGGTGAACGCCTCGCTTGCCGCGACGCGGGCCAGCGCCGCCGTCGTCGCTGACGGCTCGGCCACAGCGTCGTCGACGACCGCGCGCGCGGATTGCACGGCGACGTACAAGTCGGCCATCCGGTGCTTGAGCGCCTGGAAGCTGCCGATCGGCCGGCCGAACTGCACACGCTCCTTCGTGTAGTCGACGGTCAGATCCAGGCAGCGCGCCGCCGCGCCGATCTGCTCGACCGCCAACAGGATTGCCGCGGTGTCGGCGATGCCGGGGTCGGCGCCCAGCGGTGTGCTGCTCTGCGGTTCGATGCGGGAAAGCCGGCGGGTGGGGTCCATCGCGGCGACGGGCTCGACGCTGAACTCGGTCCACCGGGTGAGCTTGCCGTCAGCGGCGCTGACCACAATGTCGGCGATATCGCCGTTGACCACGTAATCGGGGTCGAACACCACCGCCCCGATTGCCGCCCCCTCGGCCAGCTGCTCCAAGGTTTCGGTGTCCGGCTCGTCGGCAGCGAGCAGCGCCACTTCCGCGAGTGTGGTTCCCAGCAGCGGAGTGGGCACCAGGCGCTTGCCGAGCTCCTCGAGGACGACGGCAGCGTCAGCCAAACTGCCGCCGGCACCGCCGTATTCCTCGGGCACCAGCAGCGCCGCCGCGCCGACTTGCTCGCACAGCAGCCGCCACAGCGATTCGTCGTAGCCGCGCTCCGATTCCATCGCCGCACGCACCGCCTCGGGGGAGGCGTGCTTGTTTACCAGCGCGGCGACGGTCTCGCGCAGCAGTTCCCGTTCGTCGGTCATTGTCAGAGCGCCTCCAATACCCGTCGGCGATGCGCAGCGGGGTCACCCCACGCGGGCCGCAGCGCCTGAACCCGCAGTAGCCACAGCGACAGATCGTGTTCAGCGGTGAAGCCGATGGCGCCGTGGGTCTGCAGAGCAGCGCGGGCGGCCAGCAGCGCCGCTTCGGATGACGCGGCCTTGGCGGCGCTCACATCGCGAGCGGTGTCGGGGGAGTCGGTGGCCAGCGACAGCGCGGCCCCGTAGACCAGCGGCCGGGCCAGCTCGACGGCGATATGCGCGTCGGCCAACTTGTGCTTGATCGCCTGATACGAGCCGATCACCCGGCCGAACTGGGCGCGCTGCTTGGCGTAGTCGACCGCCGCCTCCAGAAGGGCCTGCCCGGCTCCGACCAGTTGGGCAGCGGTGGCCAGCGCGCCGAATTCGTAGGCACGCGCGATGTCGGCATCCCATGCGTCACCGGTGGCGGTGACGTCGAACAGGCGACGGCTGGGATCGATGCACTCGTGGCACTGCCCGGCTTCGGCTGCGCTCACCCGACTGTCTGCCAGCAGCACCAGCCCGGCGGCATCGGCATCCACGGCCCGCGGCGCCTGCGGTGGCATGGCGACTGTGACGATCAGCTCCCCGGCCGCCAATGCTGCGCAGCGCTCGTCGTCGCCCAGCAGAAGCGGCGCTACCGCAACGGATTCGGTGACCGGTCCGGGTACGCACCAGCGCCCGAGCCGCTCCAGCGCGACGACCACGTCGACCGGATGCGCGTCGAGGCCGTCGAACCGTTCGGGCACCAGCAACGCGGTGATACCCAGGTCGGCCAACTGCGTCCACACCTTGCGGCCCGGCGTGGTGTCACCGGCGGCCCATGCGCGCACCGCGCCCGGCACGTCGGCCGCGGCGAGCGCGGCGTCGATGCTGGCTGCGAAGTCGCGCTGCTGCGCGTCGAGGTCAAATCTCATTTGGCTTTCTCCCGGGGCAGGCCCAGCAGCCGCTCGGCGATAATGTTGCGCTGAATCTCGTTGGTGCCGGCGTAGATCGGGCCGCCCAAAGCGAACAACAGCCCGTCGGTCCAAGGGTCGGCGAGCTCGCCGTCGGCGCCGCGGATGTCCAGTGCGGTCTGGTGGATTGCGACATCCAAATCAGACCAGAACACCTTGGTCACCGATGACTCGGCACCGAGTTCGCCGCCGTCGGTCAATCGGGTCACGGTGCCGAAGGTGTGCAGTCGATACGCTTGTGCCTTGATCCACGCATCGGCAACCTGGTCGCCGAAAGCGTTCTCGCCCTGGTTCTTCCACAGTTGCACCAGCCGCTCGGCGGCGGCCAGGAAGCGCGCCGGGCTGCGCAGCGACATGCCGCGTTCGTTGCTCGACGTGCTCATCGCGGCCCGCCAGCCGTCGTGCACGCCGCCGATCACGTCGACGTCGGGCACGAAGACGTCGTCGAGGAAGATCTCGCCGAAGCCGGTGTCGCCGCCGAGTTGGGCGATCGGGCGCACGGTGATCCCGTCGGCTTTCAGGTCGAACATGAAGTAAGTCAGACCGCGGTGACGCTCGGCTTGCGGGTCAGAACGGAACAGGCCGAACCCTTTGTCGCCGAACGGGGCCCGTGAACTCCAAATCTTCTGGCCGTTGAGCAGCCAGCCGCCGTCCGTTTTGGTTGCGGTTGATCGCAGCGACGCCAGGTCGCTGCCGGATTCGGGCTCCGACCAGGCTTGTGCCCAGATCTCCTCGCCGCTAGCCATCTTGGGCAGGATGCGGTCCAACTGCTCCTCGGTGCCGTGGGCGAACAGCGTGGGCGCGAGCATCGAGGTGCCGTTGGCGCTGGCGCGTCCGGGCGCGCCGGCCCGGAAGTACTCTTCTTCGAAGATCACCCACTGCAATAGCGTCGCGTCGCGCCCGCCGTAGCGCTGCGGCCAGCTGATCACCGATAGGCCGGCATCGAAAAGTACCTTGTCCCAACGTCGATGCTGCTCAAAGCCCTCGGCGGTGTCGTAGGACTTGGTGGGGAATGACGCTGTGTTCGCGGCCAGGAACTCGCGTACCTCACGCTGGAACTCCAGCGTCTCATCGTCGAAATCAAGGTCCATCTACGACATCTCTCGCAATAGCGGTTTGACCACCTTGCCGCCCGGATTGCGCGGCAGTGTGTCGACAAACCTCACCGAACGGGGGATTTTGAAATTCGCCAGATGTTCACGGCTGTGGGCGATCACCGCCTGCTCGTCGAGACCGCATCCTGGCCGCGTCACCAGGAACGCGCGGCCCACCTCGCCGAGCCGCTCGTCGGGGACGCCGATCACCGCCGCGTCGAGCACGCCGTCGAGCCGGGCCAGCACCTGCTCCACCTCCGCGGGATACACGTTAAACCCGCCGCAGATATACATGTCCTTGAGCCGGTCGGTGATCTGCAAATTGCCTGCGGCGTCCAGCCTTCCGATGTCACCGGTGTGCAGCCAGCCTTCGGTGTCCACGGTCGCCGCAGTGGCCGTCGGGTCGTCGAGGTAGCCGAGCATCACATTAGGCCCGCGCAGCAACACCTCACCTTGCTCGCCGATGCGCAGCTCGAAGTCGGCGATCGGGCGCCCGCAGGTCGTGGCCACGGTCGCGGCGTCGTCGTCAGAACGGCACATGGTGCCGAACCCGTTGGATTCGGTCAGACCGTAGGCGGTCAGCACGATGTCGATGTCCAACTCGGTCTGCATCCGCTCGATCAGCACCACCGGCACGGTCGCCGCGCCGGTGACCGCGAACCGCAACGAGCTCAGGTCATAGTTGCCGCGACGCGGATGGTCCAGCAGCGTCTGGTAGATGGTCGGCGGGCCCGGCAGCACGGTGATCCGGTGCTCGGCCACCGCCTGCATGGCCCGCTCGGGGTCGAAAGTCAGCTGCGGATACAGCGCGGCGCCGGTCTGCAGGCACGCCAAAATGCCGGCCTTGTAGCCGAAGTTGTGGAAGAACGGGTTGATGCACAGGTAGCGGTCGTCGGCGGTGATCTTGCCGCAGGCCGCCCACGCCGCCGACCCGGCCAGCGATTGCCGATGGGCGCACAGCACGCCTTTGCTGCGGCCGGTGGTGCCGGACGTGAACAGCACGTCGGAAACGTCGTCGGGCCGCACCGCGGCGGCGCGGGCGTCGGCGGCGGCCAGCGCGGTGTGGTCCGAGCCGGCCGCGACGAACTCGTCCCACGTGCCGTCGTCCGCGTCTATCGGCACCCGCACGATGTGCCGCAACGTCGGCAGCGCCTCGCGACGCAGATCGGCTACCTTGTCTGCCCCGAGGAACTCACCCATTGCCACCAGCAAGGGGGCCCCGGTACGAGCCAGGATGTCGGTGGCTTCGGCCGCGGTATAGCGGGTATTCAGCGGCACCACGGTGCCGCCGGCGTAGTGCGTGGCCAGGCAGGCAACCACCCAGTGCCAGGTGTTCGGCGACCAGATCGCCACCCGATCCCCGGCGTTGAGGCCGAGGTTGACCATCGCCGCCGCGGCTTGGCGCACCTCGTCCCGCAGCTCACCGAAGGTCAAACTGCGATCGGGACTGGCGACTGCCTCACCGTCCGGTAGGTCGCGAGCGATGCGATCCAACACCGCAGGAATGGTCTGCGGGTCCCACGACATCGATGCTCCTCTAACTTCGCCACACGCCGGCCAGAATGACCCAGGGGCTAACAAAGCAAGTGCTTGGTAGGTTAGCCTACAGGGGTGCAGGACGTCGAGGAGTTCCGGGCCGAGGTCCGCGACTGGCTGGCCGCGAACCTGACTGGCGAGTTCGCCGCCCTCAAGGGGCTGGGCGGGCCGGGTCGGGAGCATGAAGCCTTCGAGGAGCGACGTGCGTGGAATCGGCATCTGGCGGCGGCGGGGCTGACCTGCCTCGGATGGCCGGTCGAACACGGCGGACGCGGTCTGTCCGTCGCTCACCGGGTCGCGTTCTACGAGGAGTATGCGATTGCCAACGCGCCCGCCAAGGTCAACCACTTCGGTGAGGAACTGCTCGGGCCGACGTTGATCGAGTTCGGCACGCCCGAGCAGCAACAGCGGTTTTTGCCCAAGATCCTCGACGTCACCGAACTGTGGTGCCAGGGCTACTCCGAGCCCGGCGCTGGTAGCGACTTGGCCAACGTGTCCACGACCGCGGTGCTCGACGGCGACCAGTGGGTGGTCAACGGGCAGAAGGTGTGGACGTCGCTGGCGCACTGGGCGCAGTGGTGCTTCGTCATCGCGCGCACCGAAAAGGGTTCCAAGCGGCACGCCGGATTGTCTTATCTGCTGGTGCCTCTCGACCAGCCTGGGGTGCAGATCCGTCCGATCGTCCAGCTCACCGGTGACTCGGAATTCAACGAGGTCTTCTTCGACGACGCCCGCACCGGCGCCGATCTGGTGGTCGGCGCGCCCGGTGACGGCTGGCGGGTCGCGATGGGAACGCTGACATTCGAGCGAGGCGTTTCGACGCTGGGGCAACAGATCGTCTACGCGCGCGAACTCGACGGCGTCGTCGAGCTGGCCAAGCGCACCGGCGCCGCCGACGATCCGCTGATCCGGGAACGACTGACCCGGTCCTGGGCCGGCCTGCGGGCGATGCGCAGCTATGCGCTGGCCACCATGGACGTCGAGGGAGGCGGCCGGGTCGCCGGAAAAGATAACGTGTCGAAGCTGTTGTGGGCCAACTGGCATCGGGAGCTGGGTGAGATCGCGATGGACGTGCGGGGCAAGGCCGGCATGGTACTGGCCGGCAGGCCGGGCAGCAGCGACTTCGACGAATGGCAGCGCCTGTACTTGTTCACCCGCGCCGACACCATCTATGGCGGCTCCAATGAGATCCAGCGCAACATCATCGCCGAGCGGGTGCTCGGCCTGCCCCGGGAGATCAAGGGATGACGCTTGCCAGCACACCGAAAGAGATTGACGGACACGGCCTTTTGGCCGGAAAGGTCGTGGTGATCACCGCCGCGGCGGGCACCGGCATCGGATCGGCCACCGCGCGGCGTGCACTGCTGGAGGGGGCCGACGTCGTCGTCTCCGACCACCATGAACGACGGCTGGGCGAGACCGCCGGCGAACTGTCGGCGTTGGGACTAGGCCGCGTCGAGCACGTGCTCTGCGACGTCACCTCCACCGCGCAAATCGACGCGCTGATCGCTTCGGCCACCGCGCGATTGGGCCGCATCGACGTCCTGGTCAACAACGCCGGGTTGGGTGGTCAAACCCCGGTGGCCGACATGACCGACGAAGAATGGGACCGTGTCCTCGACGTCACCCTGACATCGGTGTTCCGGGCCACCCGCGCAGCGCTGCGCTACTTCCGCGAAGCCGACCACGGCGGTGTGATCGTCAACAACGCCAGTGTCCTGGGCTGGCGCGCGCAGCACTCCCAATCGCATTATGCCGCAGCGAAAGCCGGGGTGATGGCGTTGACCCGTTGCGCGGCTGTCGAGGCGGTCGAGTACGGCGTGCGGATCAATGCGGTGTCGCCCAGCATCGCCCGGCACAAATTCCTCGACAAAACCACCTCGACCGAACTACTCGACCGGTTGTCGGCCGACGAAGCCTTCGGCCGCGCCGCCGAGCCGTGGGAGGTGGCCGCCACCATCGCGTTCCTGGCCAGCGACTACTCCAGTTACCTGACCGGAGAAGTGATTTCGGTATCGAGCCAGCACCCATGACCCGGCGTGAAGAACTCCTGGAGCTCGCCGCGACGATGATGGCCGAGCGCGGCCTGCGCGCCACGACCGTCCGCGATATCGCCGACGGCGCAGGCATTCTGTCCGGCAGCCTGTATCACCACTTCTCCTCCAAGGAGGAGATGGTCGACGAAGTGCTGCGTGGCTTTCTGGACTGGCTGTTTGACCGCTACCAGGAAATCATCGACACCGAACCCAATCCGTTGGAGCGACTCAAAGGCCTGTTCATGGCGTCGTTCGACGCGATCGAACACCGTCACGCCCAAGTCGTCATCTACCAGGACGAGGCCAAGCGTTTGTCGTCGCAGCCCCGGTTCTCCTACGTCGAAGACCTCAACAAACGGCAGCGCAAGATGTGGGTCGACGTGCTGCACCAGGGAATCGAGGAGGGCTACCTACGCCCCGATCTCGACGTCGACCTGGTTTACCGTTTCATCCGCGACACCACCTGGGTCTCGGTGCGCTGGTATCAGCCCGGCGGACCGCTTACCGCTCAGCAGGTGGGCCAGCAATACCTCGCGATAGTCCTGGGCGGAATCACCGCAAATAGAGAAGGAGTCTGAAATGACTGACGCGTACATCATCGACGCTGTGCGGACCGCGGTCGGCAAGCGCAACGGATCGCTGGCCGGTGTGCATCCGATCGACTTGGGGGTGGCCGCATTTCACGGGTTGTTCGACCGCGTCGACGTCGACCCCGCCGCCGTCGACGACGTCGTCGTGGGCTGCGTGGACGCACTGGGCGGGCAGGCCGGCAACATCGGCCGCAACGCCTGGTTGGCGGCCGGCTATCCCGAAGAGGTTCCGGGCGTCACCGTCGACCGCCAATGTGGGTCCAGTCAGCAGGCGATTTCTTTTGGCGCGCAAGCGATCATGTCGGGCACCGCGGATGTGATTCTGGCCGGTGGCATGCAGAACATGAGCCAGATCCCGATCGCGTCGGCGATGGTGGTCGGCAAGGAGTTCGGTTTCACTTCGCCCACCAGCGAGTCGAAGAACTGGCTGCACCGCTACGGTGATCAGGAAATCTCGCAGTTCCGTGGCGCGGAGCTGATCGCCGAGAAGTGGAACATCTCCCGCGAAGAGATGGAGCAGTTCGCACTGAGCAGCCACCAGCGTGCGCTGGCCGCGATCCATGGCGGGCACTTCGACAACGAGATCGTCGAGGTCGACGGGTTCCGGATCGACGAGGGTCCGCGCGAGACGTCGCTGGAGAAGATGGCGTCACTGAAGACCCTGTCCGAGGGAGGCCGGTTGACCGCAGCGGTCGCCAGCCAGATCTCCGACGGCGCCAGCGCGGTGCTGTTGGCGTCCGAGCAGGCCCTCAAGGATCACAAGCTCACACCGCGGGCCCGCATCCACCACATCAGTGCCCGCGGCGCCGACCCGGTGTTCATGTTGACCGGCCCCATTCCGGCGACCCGCTATGCGTTGGAGAAGACCGGGCTGTCGATCGAGGACATCGACGTGGTCGAGATCAACGAGGCGTTTGCGCCGGTCGTGTTGGCGTGGCTCAAGGAGATCAAGGCCGACCCGGAGAAGGTGAATCCCAACGGCGGCGCGATCGCCCTGGGTCATCCGCTCGGTGCAACCGGGGCCAAGCTGTTCGCCACCATGCTCAACGAGTTGGAGCGCACCGGCGGTCGGTACGGTTTGCAGACGATGTGTGAGGGCGGCGGCACCGCCAACGTCACAATCATCGAACGCCTGTAACCCTTTTGCGCGAGCGTGCGTGTCCCCGGGCGACACGCCGAGGCGTGTCGCGGGAACACGCACGCTCGCGGCATCAAAGGCGAGCCGTCACCGTGACAAGCCGGCAATGATGTCGTCGACCGTGCGCCCCGCCAACGCGTTGACCTCACGGCGATTCGCCCGCCGTAGGGGTCCGCGAAGCACCAGTTCGGCGAACCCATGCACCGCCGACCAACAGGGCCACTCGGCGTCGGCGCGTCGTTCGGCGGGCATAACGCCCGCCTTTACCATGGCGTCAAGGGCTTCCACCAGGGCGAGATACGGTGGGGCAATACCAGTTTCGGTCGGATCGTAGGCTAGATCGGCGCCGAAGAAGGCCGTCGAAAACCAGCCAGGCTCGTCAAGCGCAAACTTGATGTAGCCCAGCCCGACCGCCCGCAGCCGGGCACCTGCCTGCAGCTCGATAGAACCGCGCGGGTGCGTCGAGCTGTGCATCTGCGCGGCCATCCGGTGCTGGATGGCGGTGGCTACTGCGCGTAGTAATGCTTCGCGGTCGGCGAAGTGACGGTATGCCGCGTTAGGCGAAACTCCAACTCGCCGAGTCGCTTCCCGGATGGTGAGTGCGTCCGGTCCGCCGGAGCGGGTGAGTACGAGGCCTGCGTCGATCAGTGCGGTCCGCAGATCCCCGTGGTGATAAGCGGTCTTGGATTCAGCCAACTCTTGACCCTCCTCGGGCTCAAGTGTACGGTGTGAACATTACCCCAAATGTTGACAGCGTGAACATATACACCGATAGCACCCGGGAGCCACCATGACGGACGATGTAGTCAGCGAGGTTGCCATCATCGATGCGCCGGCCACCACCGTGTTTCGCCTCCTCGCCGACCCGGCGACGCACGCCGCCATCGACGGGACCGGGTGGGTCCGCGAAGCACTTGACGGACGGCAATTGGCCGAGGTGGGACAGATTTTTCGGATGGCGATGTATCACGACAATCACCCAACGGGAACCTACGAGATGGCGAACCAGGTGATCGTCTTCGAGCCGCCGCGCGCCATCGCGTGGAAACCGGGGCAAGACATCGCTGGCGATGGCAGCATCGAATTCGGCGGGTGGATTTGGCGATACGACCTTGCGCCAGTGCGTCCGTCCGAGACACAGGTCAGCTTGACTTACGACTGGTCGGCGGTGTCTGCCGCGATACGTGAGCACATCCAATTCCCGCCGTTCGCGCTCGACCACCTGAAGAACTCGCTGTTGAATCTCGGTGGGCTTGCCGCCGAGGCGGCCCCGGGTTCCCGCGCTATTTCAGGTATTAACGATGAAGGGAGACCGTCGTGATAACCGCCGCATTACCGCCCGTGGTGAACCAGGAGACCTGGCGGCGTGAACTCGATGTGTTGCGCGCCCGGGAGAAGGCCGCCACCCGCGAACTCGACGCGATCGCCGCGCAGCGACGACGCCTGCCGATGATCGAGATGCCGGTATACATATTGGAAGGCGAGAACGGACCGGTCCGGCTAGACGAGGTTTTTGACGGCAAGCAGCAGCTGATCGTGTACAACCACATGTGGTTCCCGGGTGAACAATGGCAATGTTCCGGCTGCACGGGATTCACGTCGCAGTTCACCCGGCTGGAATTCCTGGATAGCTACGACGCACGATTTGTCATTGTCACCCAGGGTCCTATCGACGAAGCGCTTGCGTACAAGCGGCGTGTGGGTAACCGGATGACGTGGTACTCGACTGCCGATAGCTCGTTCGGAGCCGATGTCGGAGCTCCGCCCAGCGGCGGGTTTGCGGTGAATGTCTTTCTACGCGATGGGGATCGGGTGTATCGCACCTGGCATACCAACGGGCGCGGGGTTGAACAGCTTAGTCATTCGTTCGCGCTGATCGACATATTGCCGTACGGGCGGCAGGAAGAGTGGCAGGATTCACCCGACGGCTGGCCCCAACACCCTACTTACAGCGGGTGGGCAAGCTCAGAGGAGATCGTGCGCGCCTACGGCGCCTAACGAATCTGACCCGTCGTCCGCGAGCGAGCGCAATCCCGCAATAACCAGCGGCGTGTCGACCGGGGACACGCACGCTCGCGGTATAAAGGGCCTACTCCACCAGCGCCGATGCCGCCTGCAGATGTTTGACGGCGTCAGCCACGATCGTCTGGATCAGCTCGGCGCACGACGGCAGATCTTCGAGGATGCCGGCCACCTGACCGGAGGCCAATACGCCGGCATCGGTGTTACCTTCCACCAGACCGGCTTTCAGTAACATCGGGGTGTTAGCGGCCATCACCACCTGCGACCACGTGAGATCTTTGCCGTGCCGCATCGCCAGGCCGTCACGGATCATCGATGGCCATGTCATCTGCGACATCTTCTTGAATTTCCCGGCGTTGCGGATCGCGGCAGTGAAACCTCTTGCCCGCGAGCCGCTTTCCAGCTTCTCCACCAACCCTGTACGCAGCACGCGATGCGGCATGCCGTCGACGCGGGTGGTAACCACGGTCCCGTCCAACGCGGACTCCAGATACCGCTGTTTGACCGCGTCGGGAACAGTGGAATCCGAGGTCAGCAGAAACCGGGTGCCCATCGCCACCCCGGCCGCCCCGTAACTCAGCGCCGCGGCCAGACCACGGCCGTCGAAAAAGCCGCCGGCCGCGATCACCGGAATCTTCACGGCGTCCAGCACCGACGGCAGCAGCAGCGTCGTCGCGACGGGGCCGGTGTGCCCGCCGCCCTCGCCGCCCTGCACGATCACCGCATCGGCACCCCAGGAGGCCACCTTGCGGGCGTGCTTGGCGGCGCCGACCGACGGAATCACTACTGAGCCGGCGTCTTTGAGCCGGTTGATCAGTTCCTGCTTGGGCGCCAACGCGAACGACGCCACTTTCACGCCCTCGCGGATCATCAGATCCACCCGGTCGCCGGCGTCAGCGGCATCGGCGCGGATGTTGACACCGAACGGTTTGTCGGTGGCGGCCTTGACTTTCCCGATCGCAATCGCCAACTCGTCGACGGTCATCGTCGCAGATGCCAAGATCCCCAGGCCGCCGGCGTTCGCAGTGGCCGAGACCAGTCGCGCCCCGGCCACCCAGCCCATCCCGGTTTGCACCACCGGGTGCTGGACGCCGACCAACTCGGTCAGCGGTGTCCGCAACCTCATAGCCACCGCCGACGACGCAGAGCCAAGCGATGCGGAGAAGGCGGAATAATCATGACCGCACCTCTTTGTCGCGCAACGACTTCGGATCGATGACCTCGCGGATCAACCGCAGCTCGTCCTCGCCCGGCGGCGGGGTCTCTTGCGCGTCGGACAAGCCATGTACCTCGAACGAGGTAGCCTCCTGCACGTCCTCAGCGGATACGCCCGGGTGCAGGGTCAATGCCCGCATCGTGTGGTCGGGACCGCCGAAGTCGAACACGCCGAGGTTGGAGATCACCCGGTGCACGTTGACGAACCGGAACGCCGGGTTTTCCGGGTCGACTTTGTCGTAGCCGATCCCCGACACTACGTCGACGGCGTCGCAGAACACCCGCTTGGAGTGGTTGCCGACCCAGTAGCTGGTGGCGTGGTTGATCGTGTTGCCCGGCGCGCCGCGGACGCCGAACATCTGCCGGGTCGGGTGCTGTAGCGGGCCGAACGCGGACAGGTTCTGATTGCCATAGCGGTCAACCTGATTGGCGCCCATCACCACATGCCGTCTGCCCCAGGCCAGCGTCTCGAACACGCGCCCGAACGGCATCCACCCTTCGACGGCGCCGGTGGCGCCCAACGTCGGGGTATCCGCCAAAAGTTGTGCCTCCCCGTCGGTGATCAGGATGTCGGGCGAAAACGTCAACCGGGCCAGCCTCGCGCCGACCGAGGCCACTGTGGTCATCGGGCTGATCATGATCTCGCCGGCGCCCCGGAACAGCTCGGCGCAGGCCATCACGCAAACTTCGGCTCGGGTGATCATGCGGACTCCTCGAACTTGCGCACGGCCGTTTGATAGTCGGCTTCACTGCCGGACAGATAGGTGGCGACGAACTGCTGCCAGGTTTCTTCCGACGCGGCGGCCTGGGCGTAGTGCCGTTGGAATTTCTCGTCGCGTCCGTAGTCGGGTGCAGCGGTGGTGAAGTGGGCGCCGCCGGGGGCTTCTACAACACCGTCGACCATCATCCGGTTCACCAGCAGGCCCTGCGGCGGCACCGCTTTGACCAGCTCCTCGGTCGAGACCAGGCGCTCCACGGACAAATAGCGCTTCTCGGCGGCCATCAGATACAAGTCGTCGAAGTACGGATCGATACCGGTGTAAGCGGCATTGCCCTGCGCATCACCGAGATTGAGGTGGACGAACGCCGCGTCCAGGCGCAGTGCCGGCATCGCGATCAGCGTCTCGTGCCGCCCGTCGGGCGCCGGATACGGCGAGCGGACCGTGGCCAGTTCGCCCTCGAAGAAGTCGAGCACCGAACTGCCCAGCCCGGCGCGGATCGGCAGGAACGGTAAGCGTTGCGCCGCTGCCTGGAGCCCACAACGCAGCATGCCCTCGTCCATTTCCCGGGCTTCGATCGCGCCGCTGGTGCGCGCTTTGGCGAACCACGGGTCATAGAACGGCGGCGAGTCCAGTGAGACGAAGCCGTAGTAGACGCGGCGCACTTTGCCGGCTGAGCACAGCAAGCCGATGTCTGGGCCGCCGTAGGTGACGACGGTCAGATCCTTGACGTCCGAACGCAGGATCGCACGAACGAACGCCATCGGCTTGCGCCGCGACCCCCAGCCGCCGATCCCGATGGTCATCCCACTGCGCAGTTCAGCAACGGCATCGTCGAGAGTGGTCCGCTTGTCGCTCACTTCTTGCCCTTTTCCGTGCCGGCGAACGCGTCGCGGTGCTCGTCGGCGACGCCCGCGAGGTTGAGTTCGAAGGTAAAGCCTTGCTCCATGCGGTAACTGGAATTGACGCGCTGCACGTCGATGAGGTTCAGGGCTTCCTTGGCTGCCCGGATCACCCGGGTGTCCTTGGCTGCGATATCACGGGCGACCCGTAACGCGGCCTCGTCCAACTGATCTCGCGGCACCACTTCGTGCACCGAGCCGAAGTGGTGCAGGGTGGCGGCATCAACGGTGGCCGCGGTGAAGAACAGCCGCCGCATCATGTGCTGCGGCACCAGCCGGGACAGGTGGGTGGCCGCGCCCAGCGCGCCGCGCTCCACCTCCGGTAGACCGAACGTGGCATCGTCGGACGCAACGATGACGTCAGCGTTGCCGACCAGCCCGATCCCGCCGCCGACGCAGAACCCGTTGACCGCCGCGATCACCGGGACCGCACATTCGTAGACCGCCCGGAACGCGGCGAAGCAACCGCGGTTGGCATCGATCAGCGCGGTGAAGCCCTCCGTACGCTGCATCTCCTTGATGTCGACGCCCGCGTTGAAGCCACGGCCCTCGGCCCGCAGGATCACCGCGTGGGTGTCGGGGTCGTCGCCGGCGGCGGTCAGCGCGTCGGCGAGTTCAAACCAGCCGCCCGACGGAATGGCGTTGACCGGGGGAAAGTCGACGGTGACCGCGACGATGCCCGGTTCTTTGACGGCGGATGTGATCGTCAATTGGCACTCCCTGGGGTCGGCTACCTAAGCAAGCACTTGCTTGGTACGCTAGCACAGTGACCCGCACCGAAGGAGACCCTGCAATCAATCTGGGCCTGGCCGGGCGGGTAGTGCTGGTGACCGGCGGCGTTCGTGGGGTGGGCGCCGGGATCAGCGCGGTTTTCGCCGGACAAGGCGCAACCGTGGTCACCTGCGCGCGGCGTGCGGTCGAGGGCCTGCCCTATGAGTTTCACTCCTGCGACGTCCGGGACGACGACGCCGTCAAGGCGATGATCGATGCCGTCGTCGACCGGCACGGCAGCCTGGACGTCGTCGTCAACAACGCCGGTGGTTCCCCGTACGTGCTCACCGCGGATTCCAGCGTCAAGTTCAACCGCAAGATCATCGAACTCAATCTCATTGGCGCGCTGTCGGTTTCACAACATGCAAACGACAAGATGCAAAATCAGCCAGGTGGTGGCTCGATCGTCAACATCACCAGTGTCAGCGGTCGACGGCCGACTCCGGGCACCGCTGCCTACGGTGCGGCCAAGGCGGGTGTGGAAAGCCTCACGCAGACGTTGGCGGTGGAATGGGCGCCGAAGGTCAGGGTGAACGCGTTGGTGGTGGGCATGGTCGAAACCGAGCAGGCCGACTTGTTCTACGGCGATGCTGAGTCGATCGCCGCGATTTCGAAGAACGTGCCGCTCGGCCGACTTGCCAAGCCGGACGACATCGGTTGGGCGGCAGCATTTCTGGCGTCGGATGCGGCGTCCTACATCAGCGGTGCCGCGTTGGAAGTGCACGGGGGCGGTGAGCCGCCGCATTATCTGGCTACAACGACCGCGATCACGTAGAGGAGTCGAAAAGGATGGGTAGGGGATGGGAATAGTCGACGGCCGGGTGGTCATCGTCACCGGAGCGGGCGGCGGCATCGGCCGTGCGCACGCATTGGCATTCGCGGCCGAAGGTGCGCGTGTCGTGGTCAACGACATCGGGGTGGGTCTGGACGGCTCGCCGGCGGGCGGCGGTAGCGCAGCACAAGGCGTGGTCGACGAGATCACCGCGGCCGGCGGCGAAGCCGTCGCCAACGGATCCAACGTCGCCGACTGGGATCAGGCGGCAGCTTTGGTTCAGACCGCGGTCGAGACCTTCGGTGGTCTGGATGTTCTGGTCAACAACGCCGGCATCGTGCGGGACCGGATGATGGCCAACACCAGCGAGGAGGAGTTCGACGCGGTGATCGCCGTGCACCTCAAAGGGCACTTCGCCACGATGCGCCATGCCGCGTCGTACTGGCGCGGCCTGTCCAAAGAGGGCAAAGCCGTCGACGCGCGGATCATCAACACCAGTTCGGGTGCGGGCCTGCAGGGCAGCGTCGGGCAGGGGAACTACAGCGCGGCCAAGGCCGGCATCGCGGCCATGACGCTCATCGGCGCCGCCGAGATGGGCCGGTACGGCGTTACCGTCAACGCGATCGCACCCTCGGCGCGCACCCGAATGACCGAGACCGTGTTCGCCGAGATGATGGCCACTCAGGACGACGATTTCGACGCGATGGCGCCGGAGAACATCTCGCCGCTGGTGGTGTGGCTGGGCAGCAGCGAATCAAGAGATGTGACCGGCAAGGTTTTTGAGGTCGAGGGCGGCAAGATTCGTGTCGCCGAAGGTTGGGCGCACGGCCCGCAGGTCGACAAGGGCGCCAAGTGGGATCCGGCCGAACTCGGCCCGGTGGTCGCCGACCTGTTGACCAAGGCGCGGCCCCCGGTCCCGGTCTATGGGGCCTGAGAGCAGTCAGCGGTGAAAGTTCTGGTGACCGGCGGCACCGGTTTCGTCGGCGCGTGGACGGCGAAGGCCGTGGCTGATGCCGGTCATCAGGTGCGGTTCCTTGTCCGCAATCCGGCGCGGCTGGAGTCCAGTGCAGCACGGCTCGGCGTAGAGACCTCAGACCACGTCGTCGGCGACATTGCCGACGCCGAGGCGACCGGTGCTGCGTTGGACGGCTGTGACGCAGTGATCCACTGCGCGGCAATGGTTTCCACGGATCCGCACCAGGCGGATGCGATGCTGCGGACGAACCTCGACGGCGGACGGCACGTGTTGGGCGCCGCCGTGGAACGCGGGCTGGATCCGATCGTGCATGTGTCAAGCTTTACTGCGTTGTTCCGGCCAGGGCTCAAAATGCTTCGGGCCGGACTTCCGGTGGTCGGCGGAACCGACGGCTATGGCCGGTCCAAGGCGGCAGTTGAGAGATATGCGCGGTCGCTGCAGGAGTCGGGAGCGCCGGTGGCCATCACCTATCCGGGAATGGTGCTCGGTCCGCCCGCCGGGAGCCAGTTCGGCGAGGCCGCCGACGGCGTGCAGGCGGCGATCCAGATGCGCGGCCTGCCCGGGCGCAGCGCCGCCTGGACCATCGTCGACGTGCGTGACCTCGCGGCGCTGCACGCTGCGCTGCTCACGCCCGGCAAGGGTCCACGCCGCTATACGGCCGGGGGCCAACGCGTTCCGGTCGGCGACTTGGCGTCGATGATCGGTTCGGCCGCGGGCCGCCCACTTCGGGTGTACCCGCTGCCGGACATTCTGTTGCGAGGCATCGGCCTGGCCTTCGACAAGGTCGGTGGGTATCTGCCCTTCGATACGCCGATCAGCGAGGCGGCAATGCGGTACTACACGCAGATGCCACCGTCAGATGACACACCAAGCGAGCAAGATCTCGGCATCACCTACCGCGACCCGCGAGAGACGTTGGCCGACACCTTTTCCGGGCTGCGCCAAGTCGGCAGGCTGCCGGGCTGACGCGTCAGGCGGGCTCGCAGACCACCAACGGGATCACCCGGTCGGTGGCGTCGCGGTATCCGCGGTAGGGCGGATAGATCCGGGTGAGCGGCGGCCAGTAGCGGTCCCGCTCCTCGTCGGTGGCGTCCCGGGCGGCAAGTTGCAGCCGCTCGGCGCGGATTTGGACTTCGACCATCGGATTGGTTTGGAGATTGAGGTACCAGGTCGGGTTCTCGGCGCGGCCACCGAAAGACGCCGGCACAATCACCCGGTCGCCGTCGCGCAGATACAGCGTCGGTGTGGTCCGTGGCGCGCCCGACTTACGGCCGGTCGTGGTCAGCAGCGCCGCCGGAAACCACAACAATTTCGCACCGAGTCGGCCATTAGTGCGCCGATACACCCAAATGTGCGCGCGGGCGAAGTATTTGAGCAACAGGGCCAAGAACCGGGAATTGCGAATCCAGCGTTGCTGCGTCACATCACCCAGAATAGAAGTTACGGGTCGCAGATGACGACCGGGATGACGCGGTCGGTCCAGGACTGGTAATCGTCGAAAGAGGAGTACATCTCGACAAGCCGGGGCCAGTAGTGTGCGCGCTCGTCGTCGGTCGCGTCGCGCGCCGTCAGCTGCAGCACTTCCTTTTTGATCTGCACCTGCACTCGGGGGTTGGCCTTGAGGTTCAGGTACCACATCGGGTTGTTGGTGCGCCCGCCCTGCGACGCCACCAGCACTACGCGGTCGCCGTCGCGCAGGAACAACAAAGGGCTGACCCGCGGCTGGCCGGTCTTGCGACCGGTGGTGGTCAACAGCGCCACCGGCGCGCCCTGTAGGAACTTGCCGCCGACCTTGCCGCCGGTCGCCTTGTACAACCACGAGTTGACTCGCGACATCCATTTGATGAAGGTGCCGGTGCGGGCAGAGTTGAGGGCGCGCGGCGGATTTGCCATCTGCGGTGTGACCTAACGTCGAATGAACGGGCGAAGGTGAGCCCGGATGTGATGGATCGTGCCGTCCGGGATGAGAAACGTCTCGTCGACATGCGCGCACACGCGGCGCCCGGCGAACGACGGCTTGGTGATCACGTCGAACCGCGCCCGCACCTGATCGCCGTCGACGCTGAACTCCGGCGTGGTGGTTTCCGCGATCACCCGGTACTGCGGTCCGCGATTAAGGCTGCGCCGCAAGTGGTTTCCGGAAAAGCCGGTCTTGAGTCCGGCCTCGATCCTGACGCAGTTCGGCGCGAACGGGACGGCGTCTGCGCGGTGGGTGGCCAGGGCGTCGATATACGACTGCGCGGCGGCGATCCGCTCGGCGTCGGAAACCTGACTCACCTAAATCCGCTCGATGATGGTGCCGGTCGAAAGGGCGCCGCCGGCACACATGGTGATCAGCGCAGTGTTTTGGTCGGTGCGCTCCAGTTCGTGCAGCGCGGTGGTGATCAACCGGCTGCCGGTGCAACCCACCGGATGCCCCAGCGCAATCGCGCCGCCGTTGACGTTGACCCGGGCCATGTCGGGGTTGTGCACCCGCGCCCAGGACAGCACCACCGACGCGAACGCCTCGTTGATCTCGACGAGATCGATGTCGCCCATCTTCATGCCCGCCTTCTCCAGCACCTTGGCGGTGGACTGCACCGGGCCGTCGAGGTGGTAGTAGGGCTCCGCGCCGACGAGTGCTTGGCTGACGATGCGGGCGCGCGGCTTGAAACCCAGCGCCTTCGCCTTGTCCTCGTCCATCCACAGCACCGCCGCCGCGCCGTCCGAAATCTGCGACGACGTGCCCGCGGTGTGGATACCGCCGTCGAGCACCGGCTTCAATCCGGCCAGGCCTTCCAGCGTGGTGTCGCGCAGACCCTGGTCACGGCTCACCATGTGCCGCTCGCTCGTCGGCTGCTTCTGCTCGTCGAGCACCGGTGCTTCGATCGGTGAGATCTCCCGATCGAAGCGACCCTCGTCCCAGGCCTGCTTGGCATGAAGCTGCGATGCCAGTCCGAACTCGTCGATGTCTGCTCGGGTGATGCCGCGCCGCTTGGCGATGCGCTCGGCGGCCTCGAACTGGTTGGGCATGTCGATGTCCCATGATTCGGCTCGGATGGCGCCACGGTCCGGGCCGGCGTTGGCGCCCAGCCCGACCCTGCTCATCGCCTCAATGCCGCAAGCGATCCCGATGTCGATGGCGCCGGCCGCGATCAATCCCGCCACCAGGTGGTTGGCCTGTTGCCCACTGCCGCATTGGCAGTCCACGGTGGTGGCCCCCACGTGCTCCGGCAGCCCCGCCGTCAACCAGCCCACCCGGCTGATGTTGTTCGACTGCTCGCCGTACTGGGTGACGCACCCACCGATGACCTGTTCGACGTCGCCCGCGTCGATGCCGGCCTTGTCGACCAGCGCCTTTTGCACGGCGCCCAGCAACTCGGTGGCATGCAGCCCCGACAACCATCCGTTGCGTTTGCCGATCGGGCTGCGGGTGGCTTCAACAATGACAGGATTACCCATGCGGCCAGGCTAGAACACGTTTCATTACTCTGACAAGCGAGGATGCGTTCCCGCCTTTTGTCTGCGGTGAAGCCGTGTTTTACTGGCACTAGAACACGTTGCATTGAGGAGCGCACAACATGCCAACCCCCAATCTGCCCGCTGGGTTCGATTTCCTCAACCCTGACATCAATGTCGAAGGTCTTCCGGTCGAGGAGTTCGCCGAGTTGCGTCGCCTCGCGCCGATCCACTGGATCGAACAGGCCCCGGGCAAGGGTGGTGGCTTTAACGACGGCGGCTACTGGGCGATCACCAAGCACAAGGACGTCAAGGAAGTGTCGCTGCGCAGCGAGGTCTTCTCCAGTTACGAGAACTGCGTGATTCCGCGGTTCGAAGACGACATGGCGCGGGAGAACATCGAGGTTCAACGGTTCGTCATGCTCAACATGGACGCACCACACCATACCCGGCTGCGCCGCATCATTTCGCGAGGCTTCACTCCGCGGAACATCGAGCGGCTGCGTGACGAACTCAACGAACGCGCGCAAAACATCGTAAAAGCCGCCGCGGCGGCTGGGACCGGTGATTTCGTCGAGCAGGTGTCGTGCGAGCTGCCGCTACAGGCCATCGCCGGTCTGCTCGGCGTTCCGTTGGAAGACCGCGACAAGCTGTTCCGCTGGTCCAACGAGATGACCGGCAGCGAAGACCCCGAATACGCCGACATCGACCCGCAGATGTCGTCGGTCGAGCTGATCCAGTACGCCATGCAACTGGCCGCCGCCAAGACGGAAAATCCCGGTGAAGACATCGTCACCACGCTGATCAACGCCGACATCGAAGGCGAGAAACTCTCCGACGACGAGTTCGGGTTTTTCGTGGTGATGCTGGCGGTCGCCGGCAACGAGACCACTCGCAACTCGATCACCCACGGCATGATCGCGTTCTCCGAGCACCCCGACCAGTGGGAGCTGTTCAAAAAAGAGCGCCCAGCAACTACCGCTGACGAAATCGTCCGCTGGGCAACGCCCGTCACCTGCTTCCAGCGCACCGCGCTGGAGGACTACGAGTTGTCCGGTGTGCAAATTAAGAAGGGGCAGCGAGTGGTGATGTTCTACCGCTCGGCCAACTTCGACGAGGAAGTCTTCGACGACCCGTTCACCTTCAACATTCTGCGCGACCCCAATCCGCATGTGGGCTTCGGCGGCACCGGCGCGCACTACTGCATCGGCACCCACCTGGCCCGGTTGACGATCGACCTGATCTTCAACGCGGTAGCCGACCACGCACCGGACATGCTGCCGCTGGCTCAACCCGAGCGGCTACGGTCGGGGTGGCTCAACGGCATCAAGCACTGGCAGGTCGACTACAGCGGCAAGTGCCCCGTCGCGCACTGATCGCAGACTGCGGGGAAATGAATCAAGGAGGATTCGGGTGGATTTCAGTCCGGACCCGGCACAACAGGCTGTCGCCGATGTGGTCACCTCGGTACTGGACCGGGACAACAGCTTTGACGCGTTAGTCGCGGGCGGAGTGACCGCGCTGCCGGTGCCGGAACGTCTCGGCGGCGACGGTGTCGGTCTGCCCGAGGTGGCGACGGCACTGACCGAGATCGGTCGCCACGGTCTCGTCGGGCCGGCGCTCGCCGTCCTCGGACTTGCCGCGGTGCCGATGCTGGACCTGGCTTCCGACGATCAGCAGGACCGCTACCTCGCCGGCCTGGCCAAAGGCACGCTCATCACCGCCGCGCTGAATGAGCCCGGCGCGGCGCTGCCGGAGCGGCCGGCCACCACGCTGACCGGGAAGCAGCTGTCCGGCACGAAGGTTGGCGTCGGATATGCCGAACACGCTGAGTGGATCCTGGTCACCGCCGACAGCGGAGTCGTCGTCGTGTCACCCAAGGCCGATGGCGTACAGGTGGTGAAAACCCCGACCTCCAATGGATCTGACGAGTACGCTGTGACCTTCTCCGACGTCGAGGTGGACGGTGTGCTCGACGGGGCGAGCGCTCATCGGGTCAACCAACTGGCGTTGGCGATGATCGGCGCTTACGCCGCCGGATTGGTCGCCGGTGCGCTTCGGCTGACCGCCGACTACGTGGGCAGTCGCGAGCAATTCGGTAAGCCGCTGTCGACCTTCCAGACAGTGGCCGCACAACTCGCCGAGGTCTACATCGCTTCCCGGACCATCGATCTGGCGTCGACGTCGGTGGTGTGGCGACTGGCCGAAGGCCGCGACGCCGCCGACGACCTCGACGTGCTCGGCTACTGGATCACGTCGCAGGCGCCGCCGGTGATGCAGATATGTCACCATTTGCACGGCGGGATGGGGATGGACATCGACTACCCGATGCACCGCTACTACTCCACAATCAAGGACCTGACCCGGCTGCTGGGCGGCCCGTCGCATCGTCTCGACTTGGTGGGAGCGCAATGTTCATCGATCTGACGCCCGAGCAGCGACAGCTGCAAGCCGAACTGCGGCAGTATTTCTCGAATCTGATCAGCTCGGATGAAGCCAAGGCGATGGAATCCGACCGGCACAACGAGGCTTACCGGGCGGTGATCCGGCGAATGGGCCAGGACCGTAAGCTCGGCGTCGGATGGCCAAAAGAGTTCGGCGGCCTGGGTTTCGGCCCGATCGAGCAGCAGATCTTCGTCAACGAAGCTCATCGAGCCGACGTGCCGTTGCCTGCCGTGACACTGCAGACGGTGGGCCCCACCCTGCAGGTGTTCGGCAGTGAAATGCAGAAGGAGAAGTTTCTGCCGGCGATCCTGGCCGGTGAGGTGCACTTCGCGATCGGTTACACCGAGCCGGAAGCCGGTACCGACCTCGCGTCGTTGCGGACCACCGCCGTGCGCCACGGCGACGAGTACATCGTCAACGGGCAGAAAGTCTTCACCACCGGTGCCCACGACGCCGACTACATCTGGCTGGCCTGCCGCACCGACCCCGATGCCGTGAAGCACAAAGGGATTTCAATCCTGATCGTCGACACCAAAGATCCCGGCTACTCGTGGACGCCGATGATCCTGGCTGACGGCGCTCACCACACCAACGCCACCTACTACAACGACGTTCGGGTTCCCGCCGACATGCTGGTCGGCGAGGAGAATGGCGGCTGGCGGCTGATCACCACCCAGCTCAACAACGAGCGGGTGATGCTCGGTCCCGCCGGCCGCTTTGCCAGCATCTACGACAGGGTGCATGCGTGGGCGTCCAAGCCCAGCAGCGACGGCGTCACTCCGATCGATCACGACGATGTCAAACGTGCACTGGGTGAGATCCATTCGATCTGGCGGATCAACGAATTGCTCAATTGGCAGGTTGCTGCCGCAGGCGAAGACATCAACGTGGCAGACGCCGCGGCAACGAAAGTGTTTGGCACCGAGCGTGTCCAGTACGTGGGCCGACTTGCCGAGGAGATCGTCGGCAAGTATGGCAACCCCGCCGAGCCGGAGACCGCCGAGCTGCTGGAGTGGCTGGATTCTCAGACCAAGCGCAACCTGGTGATCACCTTCGGCGGCGGGGTCAACGAGGTCATGCGTGAGATGATCGCGGCCGCTGGGCTCAAGGTGCCGAGGGTCCCGCGATGAGCGATCTGCACGCTGCCGTCGAGCAAGTCAAAGCGGCGGGCAAGAGCAAGCCGCGGCTTGGGCGGGATCCGGTGAACCAGTCCATGATTCACCACTGGGTGGACGCCATCGGCGACCAGAACCCGATCTACGTCGACGAGGCGGCGGCCAACGCCGCCGGCCACCCTGGGATTGTCGCGCCGCCGGCAATGATTCAGGTTTGGACGATGATGGGGCTCGGCGGCTCTCGTCCGGACGACGATCCGCTCGGCAAAATCATCGAGCTTTTCGACAACGCGGGCTACGTCGGGGTGGTCGCCACCAACTGCGAGCAGACCTACCACCGCTACCTCCGCCCCGGCGAGGAAGTCAGCGTCACTGCCGAGCTGACAGACGTCGTCGGCCCCAAGCAGACCGCGCTGGGCGAGGGCTATTTCATCAACCAGCACATCGTCTGGCAGGTGGGCGACGAGGACGTCGCCGAAATGAACTGGCGGATCTTGAAGTTCATTCCGCGCGACCGGCAGTCCGACGCTGCGCCGGTTCCCGACGACCTCGAGGCCGACAAGATGATGCGGCCGGCGTCGTCGCGGGACACCAAGTTTTTCTGGGACGGTGTCAACGCGCATGAGTTGCGCATCCAGAAGCGCGATGACGGCAGCCTGCAGCATCCGCCGGTACCGGCCATCTGGCAGGACAAACAAGCGCCGATCGACTACGTCGTCGCCAGCGGCAAGGGCACCGTATTTAGCTTCGTGGTGCACCACGCACCGAAGGTGCCCGGCCGCACGTTGCCGTTCGTCATCGCGCTGGTCGAACTCGAAGAAGGCGTGCGGATGCTTGGTGAGCTCCGCAACGTGGACCCCGCATCGGTGGAGATCGGAATGCCCGTACGCGCAACGTATATCGACTTTCCCGCCAACGACGTGGGTCCGGCGTGGACGCTGTACGCGTGGGAGCCCGACGCATGAGCGCGCCGGTTGCCGAGGTCGGCACGGTGCTGCCAGAGCTCAAGCTGTACGGCGACCCGACCTTCATCGTCTCGACGGCGATCGCCACTCGCGACTACCAGGACGTGCACCACGATCGGGACAAGGCGCAAGCCAAGGGATCCAAGGACATCTTCGTCAACATCCTGACCGACACCGGTTTGGTGCAGCGCTACCTCACCGACTGGGCCGGACCGACGGCGATCATCAAGTCGATCGGGCTGCGGCTGGGTGTGCCGTGGTACGCCTACGACACGGTGACGTTCAAGGGCGAGGTCACGGCGATCGAGAACGGCCTGATCACATGTAAAGTCGTGGGCAGCAACAGCCTTGGCGACCACGTCATCGCAAATGCGACGTTGACGATCGGAGATGCCTGATGCTGTCGGGTAAGGCCGCGATCGCCGGTATCGGCGCCACCGACTTCTCGAAGAACTCCGGTCGCAGCGAGTTGCGGTTGGCCGCCGAGGCCGTTCTCGACGCGCTCGACGACGCGGGCCTCACACCGGCCGACGTCGACGGCATGGTCACCTTCACGATGGACTCCAATACCGAGGTCGCGATTGCACGGGCCACCGGAATCGGGGAGCTGAAGTTCTTCTCCAAGATCCATCATGGCGGGGGCGCGGCGTGCGCCACCATCCAGCAGGCAGCCATCGCGGTGGCGACCGGTGTCGCAGATTGTGTTGTGGCGTATCGGGCTTTCAACGAACGATCGGGCATGCGGTTCGGGCAGGTGCAGACCCGGCTGGTGGAAAACGCCGACTCGACCGGCGTCGACAACTCGTTCTCGTACCCGCACGGCCTATCGACACCCGCCGCGCAGGTTGCGATGATCGCCAAGCGCTACATGCACCTGTCCGGCGCGACCAGCCGCGACTTCGGTGCGATTTCGGTGGCCGATCGCAAGCACGCTGCCAAAAATCCCAAGGCCTACTTCTACGAGAAGCCGATTACGATTGAGGATCACCAGAATTCGCGGTGGATCGCCGAACCGCTACGGCTGCTGGACTGCTGCCAGGAGACCGATGGTGCGGTGGCCCTCGTCGTCACATCGGTGGAGCGGGCCAAGGATCTGAAGAACCGGCCCGCGGTCATCGAGGCCGCCGCCCAAGGGTCGAGTCCCGACCAGTATTCGATGGTCAGCTACTACCGGCCCGAGCTCGACGGCCTGCCGGAGATGGGACTGGTCGGCAAGCAACTGTGGCAGCAGTCCGGGTTGAAGCCCACCGACATCCAAACCGCGGTGCTGTATGACCACTTCACCCCGTTCACGCTGATCCAATTGGAGGAGTTGGGATTCTGCGGCTGGGGCGAGGCCAAGGACTTCATCGCCGACGGCGCGATCGAGATCGGCGGGCGGCTGCCGATCAACACACACGGTGGTCAGCTCGGCGAGGCCTACATCCACGGCATGAACGGGATCGCCGAAGGCGTGCGGCAATTGCGGGGAACGTCGGTGAACCCGGTTCCCGACGTCGAACATGTACTCGTCACCGCCGGCACCGGCGTGCCGACATCGGGCTTGATCCTGGGCTGAGCTTCTTCCCTTCCCGCCGAGGGTGAACTTAGGTTCACGTTGGCCGCCGAGTGTGAACCTAACTTCACGCTCGACGGGTGAAGTGACGCGCGGTGCTACCCGTGACACGCTGCCGCCATGGCGGGACCATTCATCGCCAGCGAAGCCATCTCAGCTGGCACTCTGACCAAGAGCCAGCTGACCACGCGTCATACCCGGCTGTTCCGCGATGTCTACATCGCCAACGACAGCGAGATCACAGCTGCCGACCGTGCTACCGCAGCGTGGTTGTGGTCGCGACGGCGCGGCGTCGTCGCGGGCTTCTCGGCCTCGGCTCTGCATGGCAGCGAATGGGTGGACGCCGCGCAGCCCGCCGAACTCATCCACGACAACCGCCATCGGCTGGCCGGGCTCCACGTGCGTAGCGATCAGCTCTATCCCGACGAGATCCAGGACATTGGCGGCCTGCTGGTCACCACCCCAGCCAGGACTGCGGTTGATCTGGCCTGCTGGCATCCCACAATCCCCGCGGTGGCCGGCCTCGATGCGTTGGCTCGCGCCACTGAGCTCAAAGACGTAGAGGTGCAGGCAATCATGCAGCGCTGCGACGGTCGGCGGGGGATTGCGCGCACGGGTATCACTGGATCTGGTCGATGCCGGCGCGGAGTCGCCGAAGGAGAGCTGGCTGCGCGTCATCGTGATTCAGGCGGGGCTACCTAGGCCGCGGACCCAAATCCCGGTCTACGACGACTTCGGTGAGGTGTTCGCTTATCTCGATATGGGCTGGCCCGAGGTGAAGGTGGCAGTCGAGTATGACGGCGAACAACATCGAAAAGATCGCATCCGCTACAGGTGGGACGTCAGGCGACATGAGAAGCTTCAACGCTGCGGGTGGATTGTCATCCGGGTGCTGGCCGGCGATCGGGAAATCGACATCATTCGCCGTGTCCGCGCGGCACTAGCCCGTCGAGCGTGAAGTTAATCTCACTCTCGAGCGCGAGCGTGAACTTAAGTTCACGCTCGGCGCCGAAGAAGAAAACTACGCCGGCACCAGCTCGACGCCCGAGAGCACGACGGCGTTCTCCCGCGACGGCGCGACCACGTTGGCCAGGATGCGCCCGTCTTCCTTCCAGACGTCGGCTCGCAACGTCTCGCCGGGAAACGCCACGCCAGCGAAGCGGGCGCCATAGGAGCCGACGGCGGCGACGTCGGCGTCCAGTAACGCGTCGACGATGGCCTTGCACGTCATGCCGTAGGTGCACAGGCCGTGCAGGATCGGACGGTCAAAGCCTGCGGCAGCGGCGAATTCGGGATCCGAATGCAGCGGATTGCGATCCCCGCACAGCCGGTAGAGCAGCGCCTGCTGCGGCAGGATCGGTATTTCCAGCTCGACGTCGGGCCCGCGATCCGGTGCGGCCGCCGAGGTCGACGGTCCGCGCTCGCCACCGAACCCGCCTTCGCCGCGGGCAAAAATCGACCGCCGCTGCGTCCACAGAACGGTGCCGTCCGGCGCAGTCACGGTGGTTTCGGACCAGATCACCGCGGCCTTGCCCTTGTCCCAGATATCGGTGAACCGGGTGACGGCGCGCGCCGAACCGGACGGCGGCAACGGCGCGGGCGCCGAAACCTGTTCGCTGGCATGCAGCACTCTGCTCAACTCGATGTCGATCCCGGGGAACTGCACGGTCGGCGGTTTGGTGGCGTGGAAGGTAGCGGCCACGTTGCCGAACGTCGGCAGAACCTGCGGTGTGTCATCGATCAGATAACGCAGCTCGCGGGAATCCATCGGATCGGCGCCGGCACCCAGGGCCAAGTGGTAGAGCTGCACATCGCTGCTGCTCCAAGAGAATTCGATCGGCTCCAACTCGGCAGCAAGGGCAACGTCGACATCAATTGGCATTCCTATGCCTCCCCTGCGATGTGCAGCGCCGCCAGGTAACCGAATGTCATCGCCGGCCCGATGGTGCCGCCCGGCCCGGGATAAGTGTGGCCCATCACCGGGGCGCTGACGTTGCCCGCCGCGTACAGCCCTTCGATGACGCTGCCGTCATCGCGGAGCGCACGCCCGTGTACGTCGGTGCGGATACCGCCCTTGGTACCCAGATCGCCGGGCACCATCTTGGCCGCGTAATAGGGCGGGCGGCTGATCTCGCCGAGGTTGGGATTGGGCTTGTTGGTCGGATCGCCGTAGTAGCGGTCGTAGGCGCTCTCCCCGCGGTGATAGTCCTCGTCGACGCCGGAGCGCGCAAAGCCGTTGAAGCGCTGGACGGTTGCTACGAACTCGTCGGTCGGCAGGCCTGCCTTCTCGGCGAGCTGTTCGAGCGTGTCGGCTTGGATGATCACCCCGGACTCCATCCACTTGCGTGGAATACGTTGTCCGGGCTGCAATCCCGCAAAGATGTAGCGGTCGCGGTATTGCTGGTCGAACACCAGCCACGCGGGAATGTTCTCGCCCGGCCCCGGTCCCTGGCCGTGTTCTCCGCCGTACATGTGATGGCATGCCTCGACGTAGGGCATCGACTCGTTCATGAACCGCTTGCCTGACATGTTGACGATGATCGAGCCGGGGGAGTTGCGCTCCGACAGCGCAAACCACGGTGCGCCGACCAGCGGCACCGTCGGCCCCCACCAGGCGTCTTCCATCAGTTCTAATGTGGCGCCGAGCTTTTCGGCCGCAACAATGCCGTCACCGGTGTTCGCCTTGGCCCCGACCGTCCACTCGGTGGTGATCGGCGCGCGCTGGTACTTCACCCGCATCTGCTCGTTGTGCTCGAATCCACCGCTGGCCAGGATCACTCCGCGCCGCGCTGTGATCAGTGTGGGCTCCGCTGCGTCAGAAGCGCTGTCGACGACATACACCCCGCGCACCACGCCGTCCTCGACGTAAAGATCCGTCAAAGCGGTGTTCAGCCGCACCGGAACACCGGCCTTCTGCAATCCGATTCGCAGCGGCCCGATCAGCGCGCGTCCCATCCCGACGAGGTTCTTACCGGTTGTCTTGGCCCACATCGTGCGCGCGCCGACTTTCAGGCTGCGCAGCACGCCGCGCGGATGACGCTTGAGCTGATTCAGCCGGACGTAATCCTGCTGCATCACAACCACATTGAGCGGAACCTTGCCGTACGGCGGCTCCAGCCCGGGCAGGTCATCGCCCAGCTTGTTGGCGTTGAACGGCTTCGGCTCGATGGAACGGCCGCCGGGACGTCCGCCCGGCGCCTCCGGGTAGTAGTCGGAGTAGGCCGGCACCCAGCACATCTTCAGCGGGGTGTGTTGCAGCACGAACGACAGCATCTCGGGCCCGCGCTGCAGATAGGTGTCGATGCGTTCGGGCTCGACGACGTCGCCGACGATTCCGTGCAGATAGGTGCGTGCCGCGTCGGCGGTGTCGGTGACGCCGTCGCGCTTGAGGACCTCGTTGTTGGGAATCCAGACGCCGCCCCCCGAGCGAGCGGTCGAACCGCCGTAGTGTGCGGCCTTCTCGACGACTACTGTCGAGAGACCCCGGTGAGCGGCGGTAAGGGCAGCGACCATGCCCGCGCCGCCGCTGCCGACTACGACGACGTCGTACTCCTGAGCTGTCATGTAGAACACGTTATAGAATTGCCCTGGCTGGGCGCTACCGCCCCGGTCACACCGACGAGGGGACTTCGGTCAATGATCCCGGTTGCCACCCGTGACGAGCTGGCCGCCGACCTGGCGCAGGCGGAGCGGAGTCGTGAGCCGATTGCGCCGTTGACGGCTGCCCACCCCGACATCGACGTCGTCGACGCCTACGAGATCCAGCTGATCAACATCCGTCAGCGGGTGGCCGAGGGAGCCCGCATCGTGGGTCACAAGGTGGGGCTGTCGTCGCTGGCGATGCAACAGATGATGGGCGTCGACGAGCCGGACTACGGTCACCTGCTCGACGAGATGCAGGTGTTCGAAGATCAACCCGTCACCGCGGCGAATTACCTCTACCCGCGGGTAGAGGTGGAGGTGGGGTTCATCCTGGCCGCCGACCTTCCCGGCGCGGGCTGCACCGAAGACGACGTGCTGGCCGCTACCGAGGCGTTCGTGCCGTCGATCGAGCTGATCGACACCCGCATCACCAATTGGCAGATCAAGCTGTGCGACACCATCGCCGACAACGCGTCGTCGGCCGGGTTCGTGTTGGGCCAAGCCCGCGTGTCGCCGGCCGACATCGACATCACGAGCATCGACGCCGTCTTGACCCGCAGCGGGGAAGTGGTGGCCAAGGGCCGCAGCGACGCGGTGCTGGGCAACCCGGTCACTGCGGTGGCGTGGCTGGCACGCAAGGTGGAAAGTTTCGGGGTGCGGCTGCGCGCCGGCGACATCGTGTTGCCCGGTTCGTGCACCCGGGCTATCGATGCGCGCCCAGGGGACGATTTTGTCGCCGATTTCGCCGGACTGGGGTCCGTCCGGCTGACGTTCGAATAAGAGGAGCAAATATGCCGTCCAAGGCAAGCGTCGCCATCGTCGGATCGGGCAACATCAGCACCGACCTGCTGTACAAGCTCTTGCGCTCGGACTGGCTGGAGCCGCGCTGGATGGTCGGCATCGACCCGGAGTCCGAGGGACTGGCCCGCGCCCGCAAACTGGGCCTGGAGACCACGCACGAAGGAGTGGACTGGCTGCTGGCCCAGGACGAAAAGCCCGACCTGGTGTTCGAGGCCACCAGCGCCTACGTGCACCGCGACGCGGCCCCGCGCTATGCCGAGGCCGGGATCCGGGCCATCGATCTGACCCCGGCGGCCGTCGGGCCGGCGGTGATCCCCCCGGCGAACCTGCGCGAGCACCTGGACGCCCCCAACGTCAACATGATCACCTGCGGCGGTCAGGCCACCATCCCGATCGTGTACGCGGTGTCGCGAGTCGTCGATGTGCCCTACGCCGAGATCGTGGCCAGCGTGGCCAGCGTGAGCGCCGGGCCCGGTACCAGGGCGAACATCGACGAGTTCACCAAGACCACGTCCAAAGGGGTGGAAACGATCGGCGGCGCCAAGCGCGGCAAGGCGATCATCATCCTCAACCCCGCCGACCCGCCGATGATCATGCGCGACACCATCTTCTGCGCCATTCCCGAAGACGCCGACCGCGACGCGATCGCCCAGTCCATTCGCGACGTGGTGGCCGAGGTGCAGACCTATGTGCCCGGCTACCGGTTGCTCAACGAACCGCAGTTCGACGACCCGTCGATGAACTCCGGCGGGCAGGCACTGGTGACCACCTTCGTCGAGGTCGAAGGCGCCGGCGATTATCTGCCGCCCTACGCCGGCAACCTCGACATCATGACCGCTGCCGCGACCAAGGTCGGCGAGGAAATCGCCAAGGAATCACTGTCTGCCACCGCAGGAGGTGCCCGATGACCAGCATCTGGGACGTTCGCATCACCGACACGTCGCTGCGGGACGGCAGTCACCAC
This sequence comes from Mycobacterium kyorinense, assembly GCF_001672775.1. Classification (GTDB taxonomy): domain Bacteria; phylum Actinomycetota; class Actinomycetes; order Mycobacteriales; family Mycobacteriaceae; genus Mycobacterium; species Mycobacterium kyorinense_A. Next base: position 44,882 of record NZ_LZKJ01000034.1, read on the forward strand.
AAGCGTCACCAGTTCACCAAGGACGAGGTCGGCGCCGTCGTCGCGGCGCTGGACGCGGCCGGGGTGCCGGTGATCGAGGTGACCCACGGCGACGGGCTGGGCGGGTCGAGCTTCAACTACGGGTTCTCCAAGACACCCGAGCAAGAGCTGATCAAGCTGGCCGCCGAGACAGCCAACGAGGCCAAGATCGCCTTTCTGATGCTGCCCGGTGTCGGTACCAAAGAGGACATCAAAGAAGCGCAGAACAACGGCGGGTCGATCTGCCGGATCGCGACGCACTGCACCGAGGCCGACGTTTCCATCCAGCACTTCGGCTTGGCCCGCGAGCTGGGCCTGGAGACCGTCGGGTTCTTGATGATGGCCCACACCATTCCGCCGGAGAAGCTGGCCAAACAGGCCCGGATCATGGCTGACGCCGGCTGCCAGTGCGTCTATGTCGTCGACTCCGCGGGCGCGTTGGTCCTCGAAGGCGTGCGGGACCGGGTCTCGGCGCTGGTCGCCGAACTCGGCGACGACGCCCAGGTCGGCTTTCACGGGCACGAAAACCTTGGGCTCGGAGTGGCCAACAGCGTGGAGGCCGTCCGGGCCGGGGCCAAGCAGATCGACGGGTCGGTGCGACGCTTCGGCGCCGGCGCCGGCAACGCGCCGGTCGAGGCGCTGATCGGGGTGTTCGACAAGATCGGCGTCAAGACCGGCATCGACTTCTTCGACATCGCCGACGCCGCCGAAGACGTGGTGCGCCCGGCGATGCCCGCCGAATGCCTACTCGACCGCAACGCGCTGATCATGGGCTATTCCGGGGTGTATTCCAGCTTCCTCAAGCACGCCGTCCGGCAAGCCGAACGCTACGGCGTGCCCGCCCACCAGCTGCTGCACCGTGCCGGTCAGCGCAAACTCATCGGCGGCCAGGAAGACCAGCTCATCGATATCGCGTTGGAGATCAAGCGCGAAGAGGCGGCTAGCAGGTAGCGGCGCGGAACGCCTCGACGAGTTCGCTCAGCAGCTCGGTCGCGCGGTTGACGTTCCGCGGCAACGCCATGGTGATCCGCACGTCGGTCACCCCGGCCGAGATCAGCGGCGGAGCCGATGCCACGGTGGCCGCTATGTCGACGGAACGGTCAGGTCGTTTGACCGTCGTCGCGTGGCCGAGCACCTGCAGGTCGGTCGGATCGGCACCGAAATCGGAGAGCTTGTCCTTCATCGCTGCGATCGCTCCCGCCGGATCGGCCGCGGCGGGACCCCACGGGATCCAGCCTCGACCGAACCTGCTCAACCGGCGTGCGACGGCGTCATTGACGGTGCCACTGACCCAGATCGGGACACCGCCGGCCTGAACGGGTTTGGGCATCTGGTGAATCGTCTCGAACGACAATTCGGGCGATCGATAGGAACTGCGCTGCTGCGTCCACAGCGCGTCGCATACTTCCAGCGTGTGATCGAGCAGCCGCCCGCGGCGCTCGAACGGCAAACCCGCCGCCTCGTACTCCTCGCGCTGCCATCCCACACCCACGCCCAGATCAACCCGGCCGCCTGACAGTACGTCCAGAGTCGAGACCTGCTTGGCAAGGACAGCAGGGCGGCGCAGCGCCGCCAGCAATACCGCCGTGCCGAGCCGGATGCGGGTCGTCATGGCCGCCAGTGCGGTGAGCACCGTCAGCGGCTCGAGCCACTGACCATCGGGTCCAGTCGGTTGGCGACCACCGGCGATCCCACCCAGCGCCGGGTTGCTGTATGCGGCCGGGTTTTCGCCGAACACGACGTGGTCAGAGACGACCACGCGGTCGACGCCCGCCGCGTCCATGGCCTGCGCCAACGCTAGCGTCGACCTCCACTCGTGGTCCTGATCGTCGGTGAATGTGCGCAGCTGAAGCGAGATCTGTGGCGATATCGGCATGTCTCCTCCTACCCGGCGGCCATGATTATGACGCCCACAACACGCCGACCGTCGGCGCCGACGTCGTTTCGCGCCGGCCGCTTAACCCATGTTTGACCCGCCCCGCATCGGGCAATGGTTGTCGACAGGTGGGGAACTTCCTAACTGCGAGGAGCAGTCCGATGCAAATGTCAGCGACGGCGCTACGCCGTGGGCTTTACGGCATGTTCGCCGGGGCGCTACTGATGGCCGGCGTGGTGGCCATGGTGCCCGCGGCGCACTCCGCGCCGAGCCCCTGCAGCCCGACTCACCAGGCGCAGGGGCCATCTGAGGCGGGATGCCACCAACCCAACAGCCGCTGATTGAAAAATCACGTATCCGGCGGCCTCAGCTGCAGTTATGCCGTCGGGCGTATTCTCGATTTACACCAAAAGTTCTGCATAACCGCGTGATGAGGACCGAGCCAATGACCGTGAATTCCAGCCCAAACCGCCGCCGACTGTCCGGCTTGGTCGCTGGTGGCCTGCTGAGCGCCATTGCCGCTGCGGTGATCGCGGTGCCGATGCCCGTGGCATTACCGGTGGCGAACGCGCAGGCACCGTGCGATCAGACCGTTGGCGACTCCATCGACTCGTATCTGCAGCGGCATCCCGACCTCCACGCCCAGCTGCAGGCCAAGTCGCGGGCCGAGGGCGGCAACGGCAGCGCCATCGACTACCTGAACCGGCATCCCGACGTGCGGCAGCATCTGATCGATCTGTCTCAGCAGTGCGCCCCGTAGTGAGTCGGCCTCGTCTTTGAACCTCGCGGCCGACGCCCGGGAATGTTCGCCCATTGACGAAAAATAGAACACGTTCTAGCGTCTAGGCGTGTTCTCCCAGCCACTCATCGACGCCATCGCCGAGGCCGAGGAACTCGTAGTGGCCGCGCCGCACATCGAGACCGAAGCTGACCTGCTCGAAGGACTGCAATACCTGGCTGGCTGTGTCGCCGCTTGCACACACCTGGCGTTCGACTACGAACGTGACCATCCATTCCTGCTTTCTGGCACTGGACCGTTCACCAAGATGGGTCTGGATAACCCAGACACCCTCTATTTCGGCTGCCGGGTGCATGCCAACCACGACTACCTGGTCACCGGAACGCGCGGCACTACGACGGACCTGAGCTTCCAATTGCTCGGCGGCGAATACACCGACGACAATGTGCCGGCCAGCCAGGCCGCGTTCGACGACCGTGAGCTCGAGATCGCCGAGGACGGCAGTTTCGAGTGGCGGGTACGGCCGACCGGTCCCGCCCAGCTGGTGATTCGCGAGGTCTACGGCGACTGGTCGCAGCAGCGCGGCACCGTGGCGGTCACCCGCCTGGACACCGCAGGCACCGCGCCGCCGCCGCTGACCCGTGCCACTATCGAAAAGCGTTACAGCACAGCAGGAAAGCAACTCGTCAACCGGGTAAAGACCTGGCTGCAGTTCCCGCAGTGGTTCTATCTGAACATCCCGGTCAACACCATGGTGGCACCGCGGCTCACACCAGGCGGCTTGTCGACCCAGTACTCGTCGGCGGGTCATTTCGACCTGCGGCCCGACCAGGCTCTGATCGTCACGTTGCCGGTGACGGACGCGCCGTATCTCGGCTTTCAGCTGGGCAGCATGTGGTACATCTCGCTGGACTACATCAACCACCAAACCTCGCTGAATGCCGCTCAGGCTCAGGCGGATCCGGACGGCAAGATCCGCATCGTCGTCGCCGACCAGAACCCCGGCGTGACCAACTGGGTCGAAACACTGGGACACCGTCGCGGATTCCTACAGTTTCGCTGGCAACGGGTGTCGCGTCAGCTCACCGAAGCCGACGGACCCAGCGTCGAGCTCGTCGACTTCGATGCGGTCCCGGCCGCGCTGCCGCATTACGAGCACAACAAGATCTCCGAAGACGGCTGGCGCGCGCGAATCGCCCAGCGCCAGAACCAAATCGCCAACAGAATGCTGGGGTAGTGATGCCAGGAATGCTCGACGGCAAGGTCGTGGTGATCAGCGGCGTGGGCCCTGCGCTCGGCACCACGCTGGCCCGGCGTTGTGCCGAGGATGGCGCCGACCTGGTGTTGGCGGCGCGCACCGTCGAGCGACTCGACGATGTTGCCAAGCAGATCACCGACACCGGACGGCGCGCGGTGGCGGTCTCGACCGACATCACCGACGACGATCAGGTGGCGAATCTCGTGGAGGCTTCGTTAGCCGCCTACGGCAAGGTCGACGTGCTGATCAACAATGCTTTTCGGGTCCCGTCGATGAAACCGTTGGCCGGCACCACGTTTCAACATATTCGTGATGCCATCGAGCTCACCGTGCTCGGCGCATTACGGCTCATTCAGAGTTTCACGCCCGCGCTGGCCGAGTCCAAAGGCTCGATCGTCAACGTCAATTCGATGGTGATCCGGCATTCGCAGGCCAAATACGGCGCGTACAAGATGGCTAAGTCCGCGCTGCTGTCGATGTCACAGTCACTGGCCACCGAGCTCGGTGACGACGGTATTCGGGTCAATTCGGTTGCACCAGGCTATATCTGGGGCGACACCCTCAAGGGATACTTCGCCCACCAGGCTGGCAAGTACGGGACTACGGTGGATCAGATTTACGCCGCCACCGCCGCGAACTCGGACCTGAAGCGGCTGCCCACCGAGGACGAGGTAGCGTCGGCGATCCTGTTTTTGGCCAGCGATCTGTCCAGTGGCATCACCGGGCAGACGCTCGACGTCAACTGCGGTGAGTACAAGGCCTGATGACCTCGCGAACCAACGTCGGCACCGTCGACGACTTGCACGCCTCGGCGACCAAGTTGGTTGGGCTGGACGATTTCGGCACCGACGACGATAACTACCGGGAAGCGCTCGGCGTGCTGCTCGAGTCCTACCAGCGGGAGGCCGACCTCACCGAACTGGGCAGCAAGATGAACCGGTTCTTCTTGCGTGGCGCACTGGTGGCCCGCTTGCTGTCCCAAGCCGCCTGGCAGCAATTCCCCGAGCATGCCGACGTCGTGATCGAGCGGCCGATCTTCGTCACCGGGCTGCCGCGCACCGGCACGACCGCCCTGCACCGGTTGCTCGGCGCCGATCCCGCTCATCAGGGCCTGCAGATGTGGCTGGCCGAGTACCCGCAGCCGCGTCCTCCGCGCGAAACCTGGGACTCCAACCCGGTTTTCCAGCAACTTCAAGCTCAGTTCTCTCATCACCACGAGGAGAATCCGGGCTATACCGGACTGCACTTCATGACCGCCGACGAGCTCGAGGAGTGCTGGCAGTTGCTGCGCCAGTCCCTGCATTCGGTGTCGTATGAAACCCTGGCACACCTGCCGAGCTACGCACGATGGCTGTCCGCGCAAGATTGGGGACCGTCATATCGCCGGCACCGCAAAAACTTGCAGTTGATCGGCCTGCACGAGGCCGAGAAGCGGTGGGTGCTGAAGAATCCTAGCCATCTGTTCGCGCTGGACGCGCTGATGGCCACCTACCCCGACGCACTTGTCGTGCAGTGCCACCGGCCCGCCGAGACCATCATGGCGTCCATGTGCTCGCTGGCCCAGCACACCACTGACGGATGGTCGAACAGCTTCGTCGGCGCCCAGATCGGTGAGGACGCGATGGAAACCTGGTCGCGCGGTCTGCAGCTGTTCAACGCAGAGCGCGCTAAACACGATCCGGCTCAGTTCTGCGACGTCGACTACGCCGACTTCGTGGCCGATCCGCTGGCCACCGTCGAGTGGATCTACCGTCAGTTCGGCATACCGTTGTCCGATGCCGCCCGAGAAGCCATGGCGCACAGCCAAGCCCAGAGCAAGAGCGGTCCACGCGCACCCAAACACACTTACTCGCTGGCCGACTACGGGTTGACCGCCGATGAGGTCAGGGAACGCTTCGCCGGGCTGTGATCGCTAGCCGTCGCCGGGGGCCGGCGCGCTGGACACTTCCTCCAAACAGCCCTCGGCGACTGCGTGTTTGATGCTGTCGGCCAGCTTCGGACAGGACCGGGCGCGGCTGCTGTGCCCCCCTTCGGCGCGCAGGTCGGCGAAGAATGCGCAACGCTGCGCCGCCTCGGAATTCCACTGCACCGCAGTATGTCCCGGCCCGAGCTTCTTGACGGCAACCGTTGCGTGGCAGAACCGGCAGTCCACCGGCACCAGGCCCGACGAGAGGTAGCGTTCGCGGTCGGCGCGGGTGGATTCGGCGATAGCGGCGGCGCGCTGGGGGTCGTTGGCGAAATCCGGTGCCTTCGCCCAGCGGCCGCTGGCGGGATCGCCCGAAGAAGCGTGGTGGTCGTCGTCGTGCGGGCCGTGCAGGGCCAACATCGACCGGGCCAGCTGGTCGACGTCGGGCGGCTGCTCGCTGCCGGTCATGACGAGCCCTGTTCGGCCTTCTCTTTCTCTTCGGCCTGGCGTTTGAGGTTCTCCTCGACCTCGACGTGCCACTTCTCGTTGGCCACAGTGGTGTCGACCTCGATCTCGAAGCGGTCGGTCATCTCCGGTGTGACGTCGGCGGCGTCGACATAGAACTGTTGGTACCACCGGCGCATCTGGTAGACCGCGCCGTCCTCTTCGACGAGCAGCGGATTGTCGATGCGGGTCTTGTGTTTCCAGATTTCGACGTCCTGCAAAAAGCCCTTGCTGACCCCGTCGGTCATCGCATCGGCGAGCTTCTCGGTCATCGCTTCGTCCATGCCCTTGGGCTTTTCGACGATCACGCCCCACTGCAGGACGAACTTCTCCTGGGTCACCGGGTAGTGGCAGTTGATCAGGATCGATTCGGCTTTGTAGCCGCCGTAGCTGTTGTGCAGCCAGTTGATCATGAACGACGGCCCGAAGTAACTTGCCTCCGAATCCAGGTGTGCCTCTCCGTAGGTGGTGCCCATGTCGTTCACGTCGGGCCGACCGACATTGTGTAGGTACTGCGAGGCGATGTGGCCCTCAAAGACGTTCTTGAAATACGTGGGCAGCCCGTAGTGGATGTAGAAGAAGTGCGCCATGTCGGTGACGTTGTCGATGATGTCGCGGCAGTTGGAGTTGATCTCCATGCTGTTCCATCGCCAATCGGTCCACTCACCGCCAGACCACTCCGGGATCTCCGGGATCCGCACCTCGTCCGGTGGCGGGTTGCCCTCGTGGTCGTGCCAGACGAACAGCAGCCCGCCGCGCACGTCGGTGGTCCAGGCGCGGGTGCGGGCCAGCCGCGGCGTGCGCTTGGCGTAGGGCACCAGTTTGCACTTCCCGTCACCGCCCCAGCGCCAATCGTGGAATGGGCAGGCAAGTTCATCGCCCTTGATGGTGCCCTGCGCCAAGTTGCCGCCCATGTGGCGGCAATAGCCGTCGAGGACCTTCAGATCCCCGTGCGAGTCGGCGAACACGACGAGGTGGGTGCCGAAGATCTCGATGCCGTGGGGCTGCCCGTCCAGGAAGTTCTTGACTGGGCCCAAGCAATGCCAACCCCGGGCGTACCTGTCGGGCAGGGTGCCTGTGTCGATCTCGCGAATGCCGGCCGTCTCGGTAGCCATCCCACGCCTCCAACTTCGTCAGCTTCTAACTAGAACACGTTACAGTTTTTCCATCGGATCGCGCAATCACGGCCGCTCTCACTAGGGCCTACCCGCTCTGAGGTATATCTGAACGATGCCGTTGTTTTCCTTCGAAGGCCGCGCGCCAAAGGTCGATCCCACTGCCTTTGTTGCGCCTACCGCGACGTTGATCGGTGATGTGACGATCGAAGCCGGCGCGTCAGTGTGGTTCAACGCCGTACTGCGCGCCGACTACGGGCCGGTCGTCGTGCGCGAGGGCGCCAATGTTCAGGACGGATCGGTGTTGCATTCACCGCCGGGCATCCCGGTCGACATCGGCCCAGGGGCCACGGTGGCCCATATGTGCACCATCCACGGCGTGCACGTCGGGGCCGAGGCGTTGATCGCCAACCACGCCACGGTCTTGGACGGGGCGGTGATCGGTGCGCGCAGCATGGTCGCAGCCGGTGCGCTCGTGCTCGGTGGCACGAAGATTCCCGACGAGGTCCTGGTGGTGGGAGCACCGGCCACGGTGAAGGGGCCGATTGCAGGCACCGGCGCCGAGATGTGGGTGAAGGCCAATCCGCAGGCGTATCAGGATCTGGGCCGCCGTTATTTGACCGGGCTGGAACCGCTCTAGATTTTGCGCGCGGACGCCGTCGCGCGGTCGACCTCCCAATACGCGCGCAGGGCAACCAGCTTGCCGTCGTCGTCGGCTTTGTAGGTGAAGACGCCGTCGGTGGTGATTCGGTACCCGCCCATGGTGATCACGATGTTGCCGACGTTGGCTTCCTCGTTCCCACACTGGAAGGTGTCGAGGAAGTTGAACTCGATCTTGTCGGTCGGGGCGATCGCCTTGTCCCAGAACGCCGAGATGGCGTCGCGGCCGCGGTAGCCCTTACCCTCCGGGTCGAAATGCGACGGGCCGATGGGGTCTTCGACGATCGCGTCGTCGGCGAACACCGCCAGCCACGCGTCTTTGTCGCGGGCGGCGACGGCGTCGCGGGAGCGCTGGCCGGCCAGGTGGGCGTTGTTGGTCATTTGTCCTGCCATCCCGAGTGGATGTACGTGTCGGCGAAGCGCTTCAGCGAGTCTTTCTTCTTGTCCAGCGGCGCGTCGAAGCCCAGCCCGTCGAACACCCACGGGATGACGATGTTGTCGGTCACCCCGATGTCAGCAAGTTCGCGATGGCCGTCGACGCCGAACTTGTCGATGCACACCGCCTGGTATTCGAAAGGAACGTCAGCTCGGCCGTATTCGGAAAGCAATGCCCTGAGCTTGCCGATGGTCTCGGCTAGTTGGTCTGCGGTCATCATCGCGCTGGTCCAGCCGTCGCTGACCCGGGCCGCGCGCTTGAGTGCGACGTCGGTGTGGCCGCCGACGTAGAACGGCACCGGCTGGCTGGGCGCCGGGCTCATCTGCAGTCGGTCGAAGTCGTAGAACTCGCCGTGGAATTCGACCATCCCGCCGCCCAGCACCAGTTTGATGACCTCGATCATCTCGTCGACGCGAGCGCCGCGGCGTTTGTACGGAACGCCACACCATTCGAATTCCTCCGGGGCCCAGCCGATCCCGACGCCGAAGCCAAACCGGTTGCCGGTCAGGTTGGCCACCGAGCCGACCTGGCGAGCCAGCAGCAGCGGGTTGCGCGAGCCGAGTTTCATCACGTTGGTGTAGAACCGCAGCGTCGAGGTGACCGCTCCCATCGCACCGGCTGCGATCAGCGGATCCACCCACGGGGTGTCCTCGTTCCACATCCGCGACCCATCGGGGGTATACGGGTAATCGGCGGCGGCCTTTTCCATGTAGAACAGCGAGTCGGGCAGCGCGATGGCGTCGAAGCCCACCTCTTCGGCGGTCTTGGCCAGCTCGGTCAGCTGGTCGATCGGACCCATCGCGACGCTGCAGGTGTACTTCATGGCTTGTCTGCTCCGACGACCCACATCGAGTAGTACTGCGATCCACCGCCGTAGGCATGACCCAGAGCTTTGCGGGCACCCGGAACCTGGTGTGCCTCACCCTTGCCCATCACCTGGATGGCCGCCTCGGCGAACCGGATCAGGCCCGAGGCGCCGATCGGGTTCGACGACAGCACGCCGCCGGAGGCGTTGAGCGGGATGCGCCCGCCGATTGCGGTTTCGCCGGCCTCGGTGAGCTTCCAGCCCTCGCCTTCGGGGGCGAACCCGAGGTTTTCCAGCCACATCGGCTCGAACCAGGAGAACGGCACGTAGATCTCGGCCGCGTCGATTTCGTCGATCGGGCTGGTGATACCCGCGGCCTTCCACAGTGCCTTGGCGGCGTCGCGGCCGGCCTGCGGGTTGACTTGGTCGCGGCCGGAGTACGCCAGCGGCTCGGTGCGCAACGCGGTGGCGTGAATCCATGCCACCGGCTGGCCGTCGGCGACGCGTTTGTCGGCGGCGTCCTCGTTGCCGATCACCACCGCACAGGCGCCGTCGGACGACGGGCAGGTCTCGTCGAAGCGGATGGGGTCCCACAGCATCTGCGACGACATCACCTTGTCCAGCGTGATGTCCGGTTGATGCAAATGCGCCAGCGGATTCTTGGCGCCGTTCAGCCGGTCCTTGACCGCCACCATCGCGCCGATGTGGGTCGGCGCGCCGGATCGGCGGATGTAGGAGCGCACATGCGGCGCGAAATAGCCTCCTGCGCCGGCGCCGACCGGCTTGGTGAACGGCACGGGAATACTCAACGCCCACATGGCATTTGATTCGGACTGCTTTTCCCAGGCCATCGCCAGCACTCGGCGGTACTTACCGGACTGCACCAGGCTGGCCGCCACCACGCCGGTCGACCCGCCCACCGATCCCGCGGTGTGCACGCGGATCAGCGGCTTGCCGGTCGCGCCGACGGCGTCGGCCATGAACAGCTCCGGCATCATCACGCCCTCGAAGAAGTCGGGCGCCTTGCCGACCACCACGGCGTCGATGTCTGCCATGGTCGAACCGGAGTCGGCCAATGCCTTGTCGATAGCCTCGCGAACCAGGCCGTTCATCGAGACGTCCTGGCGCTTGGCGACGTACTTCGTCTGTCCGGTGCCGAGCACCGCCGCAAGCTGGCCTGCCATCTTATTTCCCTTCCAGCACGGCGACGAGATTCTGTTGCAACACCGGCCCACTGGTCGCGTGCGCCAGCACCCGCCCTGCGGAGCCGTCGAAAATGTGTTGTGCGGCAAAGCCAATGCGCTCCAGCCCGGCAGAGAACATCGGGTTGGCCGCCAGTACGCCACCGGACGGGTTGACCTTCGTCGACGACGGCAGACCGATCGCCTCGGTCAGGATCAGTTGCTGATGGGTGAACGGCGCATAGATCTCGGCCACCTCGATCGAGCCGGGGTCTCCTCCCGTCGCGGCCTTGGCGGACGCCTCCGTCGACGGTGACGTGGTCAGCTCCCGGGCACCGAGGACCGGAGTCTCGATGCGGTGCTCGAACCCGGTGATCCAGGCGGGATTCTCCCGCAGTTCGCGGGCCTTGTCGCCGGCAGCCAGCACGATTGCCGACGCGCCGTCGGTGATCGGCGCAATGTCATGGCGCCGAAGGGGATCGGCGAAGAACGGCCGGGCCAGCAGCTCGTCGATGCTCTTGGCAGGCTTCTCGGAGTCGGTGCGCTCCGCAACCGCGAACGAGTCCAGCGCCACTTGCGCCATTTGCTCGGCCGTCCACTTGCCGGCGTCCAGGCCGAAGCGGGCCTGAAGCCCCGCCATCGAAACGGAGTCCGGCCACAGCGGTGCGACGGTGTACGGATCGGTCTGCATCGCCAGGACCCGGCGCAAGGTGCCGGCGGACGACTTGCCGAAGCCGTAGACCAGCGCCGTGTCGACCTCACCGGTCAGCAGCTTGATGTAGGCCTCGTACAGCGCCCAGGCGGCGTCCATCTCCACGTGCGACTCGTTGATCGGGGGCACCGCCCCGATCGAGTCGATCGCGGAGATGAACGAAAACGCGCGACCGGCAAGGTAATCCGACGAGCCGGAGCACCAGAAGCCGATGT
>NZ_LZKJ01000035.1 GCF_001672775.1 Mycobacterium kyorinense
ACGCTTACGCACCGACCACCAAACCAACCTTCAACCACCACGACACGCGGCCGCTTGACATAGGAGCAACACGCTCGGCCCAGGGGCGGACGCGCCGCCAGTCGGCGCGACCGGACGAACTAGACTCGTCGCCGTGGTGCTGTTCTTCGAGATCATGTTGGTCACGGCCGTCGTGGTCATCACCTGGTTCGCGCTGTATACGCTGTATCGGCTGATCACCGACGAGTCGTGAGCGATCGGGCCGGCTCGGGTGACCGTGCGGTAGCCGCGGCCGCCGAACGCGCCAAGGTGACAGCGTCGCGCAACATTCCCGTCTTCGACGACCTGCCGGCTCCGGCCGACACCGCCAACTTGCGCGAGGGCGCCAACCTGCACGATGCGTTGCTGGCGCTGCTGCCCCTGGTCGGGGTGTGGCGCGGCGAAGGCGAGGGCCGCGGAACCCACGGTGACTACCGCTTCGGCCAACAAATCGTCGTGTCCCACGACGGCGGCGACTATCTGAACTGGGAGGCCCGGTCCTGGCGGCTGACCGACTCCGGCGACTACGCCGGACATGACCTGCGAGAGGCCGGTTTTTGGCGCTTCGTCGACGACCCCAGCGACCCGAGCGAATCGCAGGCCATCGAGTTGCTATTAGCCCATTCCGCAGGCTATGTGGAGTTGTTCTACGGGCGGCCGCGCACCCAGTCGTCGTGGGAGTTGGTCACCGACGCGCTGGCCCGCAGTAAGTCGGGCATGCTGGTCGGCGGCGCTAAACGGCTCTACGGCATCGTCGAGGGCGGTGACCTGGCTTACGTCGAAGAACGGGTCGACGCCGACGGCGGGTTGGTGCCGCACTTGTCCGCCAGGCTTTCCCGGTTCGCGGGGTGAGCTGATATTGCGCCAGCGTCACGCTGGCGTGGCTCTCGCCATTGGTCCAGACATGGGACGGCCCCCGAGCCGTAGTTCCAGGTTGGACTGACCGGAGGCTCGGGGGCCGGGTGACTGCGGGGAATTCGCCAGCGCGCGCCGAAGATTCCTCGCCTGTGCGCTGCTTAGCGCGCAGCCACCTCACATGTCCATGACGCTATCAATTCGCGGACCACCTCCTTCCTTGTGTACGGCCGACGCTACCTGTTAATCAGCCGGGGAGACAACCGAATTCAGCGGTCGCTGATGATGGCGGCGTCGACCAGCCCGGTGAATTCCGCGGCCATCGGCGATCGCGGCAGCGCCTTGCCGTCCAGCGTGTGCACGCGGGCAGCCAACGTCATGCTCGACACCAGCCAAACCCCCTGCGCGGCAAGCAGGTCCGCCACTCGCAGGGCGCGGTAGTCGCAGTCGTAACCTTTGGCTCGCGCGACCTCGAAAAGCGCCTGCTGGGTGGTGCCGCGCAGGATCGGATACCACGGTGGCGGCGTCAGCAGGCATCGATCGTCGGTGGCGATGACGACGGTCGAGCGGGGACCCTCCAGGATGTAGTCGTCGGAGCTGACGAAGATCACGTCGCCGGCCCCATGCCGGGCGGCATGACGCAGCGCGGCCATGTTGATCGCGTACGACAGCGTCTTGGCGCCGGCCAGCAGCCACGGCATCGCATCCACGCCGGTGGCGGGCAGCCCGCGGGGCAGCGTCACCGCGGCCACCCCGTCGCGGCGGGCATGGGCCACACGGTCGGCAACTGGGTTGACGGTCACATATGCCGTCGGCGCCGAGCCGCTTTCCCGGCCGCGGCTGTAGACCAGTCGCAGCGCGCCCTCGTCGGTGGTATCGGCCGCCCACTGCTGGGCGGCGACATCAATCGCGCGCCGCCAGGCCGTCAGGTCAGGCTGCTCCAGGTCCATCAATTGGGCCGAGTGGGCCAATCGGCCCAGGTGCGCCTCCACCAGGCAAGCCCTGCCGTCGCGGACCAGCAGCGTCTCGAAGACTCCGTCGCCGCGCACCGCGGCGAGGTCGTCGGCGAACAGCAGCGGTGTCCCCGACGCATGAATCTCACCGTCGAGCGTGACGACCACACCCGGGTGGCGTGCCATGGACGAAGAGCCTAGCCAATCGCCCGAGTGTGAAGCCAAGTTCACCCTCGGCGACGAGCGTGAACCTGGTTTCACTTTGGCTGAAGCGGCTGATCTCGCAAGCGACCGTAGAGTGAAAAGGTGACTGCCGTTCCCGCGCCCGCTACCGGTCCCGACGCCGGGGCGATCTGGCATTACGGCGATCCACTGGGCGAGCAGCGCTCAGCAGAAGCCGATGCCGTGGTGGTGGATCGGTCACACCGCGCTGTGCTGGCCCTCACGGGTGATGATCGGCAAACCTGGCTGCACACCATCTCGACGCAACATGTCAGCGAGCTGCCCGACGCCGCATGTACCGAAAACCTCGTCTTGGACGGACAAGGTCGCGTCGAGGATCACTGGATTCAGACCGAACTGGGCGGCGTCACGTATTTGGATACCGAGCCGTGGCGCGGTGAAGCGCTACTGGACTACCTGCGCAAGATGGTGTTCTGGTCGCAAGTCACCCCCGCTGCCGCCGATTTGGCCGTGCTGTCGCTGCTGGGTCCACGGCTGGCTGACCAACCGGTGCTCGACGCGATCGGCGTCGATGTGTTGCCCGCTGACATGACAGCGATGCCGCTGCCGGGCGGTGGCTTCATCCGCCGGATGACCGGCGCACCCGAGGGCCAACTCGAGCTCGACGTGCTCGTTCCGCGCGATCAAACCGCCGACTGGCAGCGCCGTTTGACGCAAACCGGCATTCGTCCGGCGGGAGTGTGGGCCTACGAAGCCCATCGGGTGGCCGCGGTGCGGCCGCGGCTCGGTGTCGACACCGACGAGCGCACGATCCCGCACGAAGTCGGCTGGATCGGCGGCCCGGGATCGGGCGCCGTACACCTGGACAAAGGCTGCTATCGCGGCCAGGAGACCGTCGCGCGGGTGCACAACCTGGGTAAACCGCCCAGGATGCTGGTGTTACTGCACCTGGACGGCTCCGTCGATCGGCCCTCGACGGGTGATGCAGTGCTGGCCAATGGTCGCTCGGTGGGCCGGCTGGGAACCGTCGTCGACCATGTCGATCTCGGCGCGGTGGCCCTGGCGCTACTCAAACGCGGGTTGCCCGCGGACACCGCCTTGGTTACCGGCGGGAACGCTGACGTCGCTGCCGTCATCGACGCCGATTCGGTACCGCCTCCCGACGCGGTTGGCGCCGGGCGGGCAGCGGTGGAACGGCTGCGCGGCACCAGCCGATGACCACGCTCACAGCGGACAGGCCAGGCCGACATGCGATGACCGGGCACGGTAAACTGTCGGCAGGACAATAAATTCACTGACAGATCGGAGCCGCCTACTCATAGGCCGCTCCGTTATTGCGCGAGGGGGTTCCCCCATGGGCCGCGGCCGGGCTAAGGCGAAGCAGACCAAGGTTGCTCGAGAACTGAAGTACAGCTCCCCTCAAACCGATTTCGAGCGGCTTCAGCGCGAGTTGTCCGGGTCGAGCGCTGACGACTCCGACCAGCTGGACGACGACGACCAGCTTCCCGACGACAGTTGGGGCGACGAAGACGCCTGGCGTCGCTGACGTTTAGAACCGGGGGTGCTGCCCGACCAGCTTGGCTCGAGGGCTTTCTTTTCCGCCCTTGCTGACGGTGCCCAGCACCCAGCAGTCCAAGTGCCGTGCGGTCAGGATGGCCAAGGCGCGATCGGTGTCCTCCGGAGCGACGACGGCGACCATGCCCACACCCATGTTGAAGGTCTTCTCCATCTCGGCACGCGCCACCCGGCCACGCTGCGCGATCATCGCGAAGATCGGCGCCGGGGTCCAGGTTCCCCGGTCGACCTCGGCCACCAGCCCCTGCGGGATAACGCGCTGCAAATTACCGGCCAACCCACCGCCGGTGATGTGGCAAAACGTGCGGACCTGCGTCTCGGCGGCCAGCGCCAGGCAGTCCTTGGCATAAATGCGGGTCGGCTCCAGTAGCTCCTCACCCAACGTGCGGCCGAACTCCTCGACATAGCCCGCCAGGTTCATCCGGTCGATGTCCAGCAGGACGGCGCGGACCAGAGAGTATCCGTTGGAATGCAGGCCGGACGAGCCCATCGCAATGATGACGTCGCCGGGTTTCACCCGCTCGGGCCCCAGCACATCGTCGGCCTCGATGACGCCGACCGCCGTGGCCGAGATGTCGTAGTGGTCCGGTTCGATCAGACCGGGGTGTTCGGCGGTCTCACCGCCGAGCAGTGCACAACCCGCGCGCATGCACCCGTCGGCGATGCCGGCGACGATCGCGCTGAGCCGTTCGGGAACGATTCGGCCCAACGCGATGTAATCCAGCAGGAACAGCGGCTCCGCGCCGCAGACCACCAGGTCGTCGACCACCATCGCGACGAGATCCAGACCGACGGTGTCGTGTTTGTCCATCGCCTGCGCGACGGCCAGCTTGGTACCCACCCCGTCGCTGGACGCGGCCAGCAGCGGCTCGCGGTAGTCGCCGCGCAACGCGAACAGCCCCGCGAATCCGCCGAGCTTGCTGCGTACCTCGGGTCTGGTGGCCTTGGATGCCAACGGCTTGAACAGCTCTACGGCGCGGTCACCGGCTTCGATGTCCACTCCGGCCGATGCATATGTGACACCCTGATTGCCCTGGTCTTTTCCGGAGTCTTTCCCGCGCTCGGTCATCGCGATAAAGGCTACCGGTCGACGCCGACCCCCGGGCTAGGGATGCCGCAGAACGGAGGCTTGCTCCTCTTCCGGTGACACCTCCGGGGCCGAAAGCTCCGTTGGTGCACCGGCTCCGCGCGCGGCGTTGGCCAGCATGTGCTCGATGACGTTCTTGCCCAGTGCGGTCTCGCTGGGGAGTTCGATCGGATACTTGCCGTCGAAGCAGGCGGCGCACAGCCGCGAGGCGGGCTGCTCGGTGGCCGCGATCAGACCCCGCAGCGAGATGTAGCCCAACGTGTCGGCGTTGATGGCATGGCGCACCGCTTCGAGCATCTCGTTCTCATCCTCGACAGCGTTGGCGATCAGCTCGGCCGGCGAGGGGAAGTCGATGCCGTAGAAGCAGGGCCATTTCACCGGCGGCGACGCGATGCGGACGTGTACTTCGACGGCGCCGGCCTCGCGCAGCATCCGCACCAGGGCGCGCTGGGTATTGCCGCGCACGATCGAGTCGTCGACGACGATGAGCCGCTTGCCGCGGATGACTTCTTTGAGCGGGTTGAGCTTGAGCCGGATGCCCAACTGGCGGATGGTCTGTGAGGGCTGGATGAACGTACGTCCGACGTACGCGTTTTTCATCAGGCCCTGCCCGTAGGGGATGCCGGATTCCTGGGCGTAACCGACGGCGGCCGGAGTCCCGGATTCGGGAACCCCGATCACCAGGTCGGCGTCGATCGGGCATTCGCGGGCCAGCCGACGACCGATCTCTACCCGTGCGCCGTGCACCGACCGCCCGGCGATCGTGCTGTCCGGACGGGCCAGGTAGACGTACTCGAAAATGCAGCCCTTCGGGGTCGGGTTGGCGAAGCGTGTCGACCGCACCCCGTCGGCGTCGATCGCCAGGAGTTCGCCCGGTTCGATGTCACGGACGAACGAGGCGCCGACGATGTCCAGCGCGGCGGTTTCCGAGGCCACCACCCAGCCGCGGTCCAATCGGCCCAATGACAAGGGCCGCACCCCGTGCGGGTCGCGGGCGGCGTACAGCGTGCCCTCGTCCATGAAGGTCAGACAAAACGCCCCCCGCACCGTCGGCAGCAGCTCCAGGGCCGCTTGTTCCAGGCTGGAGTCGGCGGCGCCGTGGGCCAGTAGTGCGCCCAGGATGTCGGAATCGGTGGTGGCCGCGCCGGGCAACCTAGGATTGATCAGCCCGGCCTCGCGGGCACGTGTGACCAGTGCGGCGCTGTTGACCAGGTTGCCGTTGTGCCCTAACGCGACCCCGGTGCCGGCCGCGGTGGTGCGGAACACGGGTTGGGCGTTTTCCCAGGTGGTGTGGCCGGTGGTCGAATAGCGGCAGTGCCCGATGGCAACGTGACCTTCCATGGCCGCCAGCGTCTGCTCGTCGAAGACCTGGCTGACCAGACCGAGGTCCTTGAACACCAGTACTTGTGAGCCATCAGCGACGGCGATGCCGGCGGCTTCCTGGCCGCGGTGCTGCAATGCGTAGAGGCCGTAGTAGCTGAGTTTGGCAACATCCTCGCCGGGAGCCCATACACCGAACACCCCGCACTCTTCGCGGGGCGGGTTTTCCTGAACCTCGAGGGGTTGGGCCTGCTGCACGGTCACGGTGGGGCGGCTCCCTGTGGGCGCGAGTGGTGACAGTAACGGAGTCTACGGAAACGACGGTTAAGACGCCGAATCGGGCGAGCGTGTTGCGCATCTGTCAACGGCTTTTCGCCCACGATCATTCCCAGAAAGGTTCACCATTCACGCAGGTCACAAGGGCCACTTTGGTCACCGCCTTTACGTGGCGGCCGACGCCAGGTCGTCGAGAATCTGGTAGCCCGCGTTGTACCCGGGCGTGAAGGTAATGCCGGGGCCGCCGTGACACCCAGCGCCCGCCAGGTAAAGCCCGTCGATGGGAAGCGGTAGGTCGAGAAACCCCTTGGGTCCAGGCCGATTCGGGCCCATCAGGTCGGGGTGTAGTAACCCGTGACAGAAATCACCGGCGGGGGCGCCGAACATGGTTTGCATGTGGTACGGCGCAAAGGTGATGTGTCGTAGCACGATGTCTTTGAAGTTCGGGGCATAGCGTGTGATCTTGTCGACGACTCGGTGTGCCATCTCGTTTTTGAGGTGGCCGTGTTGGTCGCGGCTGGCTTCGACCGGAAAGGCATAGGCGAACGCGCTGGCGGCGTGCTTGCCAGGGGGTGCGAGCCCCGAGTCCAGACAAGACGGGATTTGCATTCCCAACGACGGGTTGTCCGGGATGAGGCCTTGCCGGCAGAGCTCCCATTGGCGTTGCTGCTCTTCGGGTGAG
Organism: Mycobacterium kyorinense; assembly: GCF_001672775.1. Classification (GTDB taxonomy): domain Bacteria; phylum Actinomycetota; class Actinomycetes; order Mycobacteriales; family Mycobacteriaceae; genus Mycobacterium; species Mycobacterium kyorinense_A. The sequence goes on from NZ_LZKJ01000035.1 coordinate 6,950, forward strand.
CCGAAGATCCCGATGGACTGCTGCATGCCAGGCTCGTTGAGCAATTCATAGGGTGGGGCGAACTCGGGCAGACCGTCGAGAGCGAAGTGGATCTGCACGAACGACGCACGATGGTCGCGGCCGGCTAATCGCGAAACGAGTTCCGCCGGAAGGTGTTCGGGTGCCACCAGCTCGGTGAGGGTGACGTCGGGAGACAGGTTCGACACCACTACCGGCGCGCTAATCGTCGCTCCGTCACGCAACCGCACCCCGGTCACCCGGCCGTCGTCGACGAGGATGTGCTCGACCTTGGAGCGGAAGCGGATCTCTCCACCCGCCGCGACGAAGAGTTCGCGCAGATGCCCGGTGAGTGCGCCGATTCCGCCTTCGAGTTTGGTCATCATTGCCGCGCCTTCCTCGGGCACTGCCAAGGCGAACGCCAGGCAGGTAGCACTGCCCGGCGTAAAGGGGCCGCGGTAGGTCGAGTTCACCGCCAGGAACGCGAGCATTCCGCGCATCACCGCATGCTTGTCTTTGTCGGGAAGGTAGCGGTCGATCACGTCCATCGCCGAGCCGAACAGCATTTCGTGGATCGCGCGTCGTTCGGCTTCGCTTGCGGCGCAGGCATACATCTGGTCGATCGTCTTCGGTGGTGTCCGTACCTCAAAGCGCCCCAGTGCCCGAGCCGGCCCCTGACTCCAGGTAATCAACTCGGCCATTCCGGTAATGGCGTCCGCGCCGTGCTTCTCGCCGAGGTGGGTCATCAGCTGGATGGGGTCGCGGTAGAACACCATCGGCTCTTCACCGGACTCGCCGATGTTGATCGACATCACGTCGGGATCGACGGTGGGCAGCGTGTCCAGGCCAAGGTCCTTGGTGATCTCGCTCGCGGTCGGAAACTGCACCGAACCGGCTATCTCATAACGGAACCCGTCGATCAACTCGACCGTGGCTGCCATCCCGCCGCAGTAGGTGTTGGCCTCCAGGCACAGGGTGTGCAGCCCGGCGCGCTGCAGGATCGCGGCGGCCGTCAGGCCGTTGTGTCCGGCGCCGACGATGATCGCGTCGTAGTCAGCCATGATGCGTTCTCCTTCCGAGAACCTCAAGATATGTCAGTACTGACATAATTGGAAGATGTCAGTACTGACGAGATTTCTGGGCGCCGGACTACGATCGCGGTGACATGACTGGCACGACGAACCTCCACCAGCTGCGCCGACGCTCCACTAGGGAGGCGCTTCGGCGAGTTGCGCTGGCCGGCTTCGCCGAGAGGGGGTTCGCCAACGTGACAGTCACGGAGTTGGCGCGGCAGGCCGGCGTCACCGAGCGCACGTTCTTCCGGCATTTCCCGACCAAGGAAGCGGTGTTGTTCCAGGACTACGAAACGCAGCTGGAATGGCTGGCTGAGGCGTTGGCGCAGCGTCCCACCTCCGAGCCGTTGTTCGACGCGGTCCTGGCCAGCGTGCAGACCTTTCCGCACGATCTGGAGGTGGTCCGCCAGGCTGCGACGGCCCGGGTCGAGTTGATCAGCGCCGAGCGCATCGCCGCGCACCTTCGGGTAGTGCAGTCGTCATTCGCCGCGGTGCTGACCGACTTCGTCCGCAAGCGATACACGCATGTGCCGAATCTCGACCTGGTTGCCGAAGTGGCCGGCTGCACACTGGCCGCAGCACTCGTTGCGGCCGTGGAGAATTGGGGACGCGCGGGGTGCAGCGGCGACTTGGGTGAGACCGTTGCCTGCAGTCTGGATCTGATCCGGTCGGGTCTGGCCCCGCTGTCGGGCTAGCCGGCCAGGTTCACCAGCGGCAGCCACGCCGCGATCTCGCCTGCCCGCGACCCTGAAAGCCGCAGCGCCCCACTGGATACGGCGTCGCCCAGCTGCAGCAGTCCGGTGGCCAGCAGCAGCCAGGTGCGCGGATCGGCTTCGACGACGTTGGGCGGCGTGCCGCGGGTGTGCCGTGGGCCGGAAACACATTGGACGGCAACGAACGGGGGAATGCGGACTTCGACGCTGGCGCCGGGTGCTTGCCCGGCCAACGTGCGGGCGGTGAGCCGGACTGCGGCTGCCAATTCGGCGCGTTCGGGAGCGGGGCGGGCCTCATCGCGCAGCCACCCCTCGACGGCCAGCACGGCCGCGCGGGTCTGGACCGGATCAGCGCTCTGCCTGGCGGCCATGGCCTAGCCGAACCGCCGCTTGATCGTCAGCGCGGCCACCGCACCGGTTTCGTTGATCGCCAGGTGCGCCAGCATCGGCGCGGCCAGGCTGCCGGATCGTTCAGCCAGCCAATGGAATACCCAGCCAGCGATACCCGTGGCCATGACAGTCAGCACCACCGGCTCACCGGTGGTGCGGGCGTCGGCGACGTGGGACAGACCGAAGGCGGCCGCTTGCAGCAGCCGACCGCCGGAATCACCGAACGCGGCGGTGGCGACGGTGGCCAATGCCGCGCGGTACGCGGCTTCCTCGCTCCACACCGTGCCCAGCGGTATCCGCCACAACAACCAGACCGGCACCGGGGCCGGCAGTTCACGGATCGACATCGAGAACCGCACCATGGGCACCGCTGTCGTCGCCGCGACGGCCACCGCCACGGCGACGCCGCTCGCCAGCCCGAGCCGCAACCCGGCCCACAGCCGCGGCGGACGCAGGCCCAGGTCGGCGCCGGTCAGCAGCACCAGCAGCCCGGCCAGCCCGGCCTGCGCAGGCGCGCGCCACGGCATCGGGATACGAGGGCTGACAAAGCTCCAGCCGACCAACGATGCGGCCAGTACCAGCGCCCAGGTGCATCGAAATACCCTGTGACGCATCAGTGTTCGGGTCCGTCAGCGCTCTCGGTGTGTTTCAGAGCGACCCGGATGCGCTCAGTGTCGTCGGCCGTCCACCCGTCCGGAGGAGCGACCGCGGCCCAGCCGTCGAGCACCATGTCGCCGTAATTGTGGCCGTGTCCGCCCGGCATGCCCTCGGCGTTGGTCAGGTCAGCGCTGACCTGCCAGAACGTGACGATCGGATACCAGCGCATCGATGGGCTGCGATCTTGGCCAGGCGGTTCGACCAGCCAGTCCGGCCGGCTGAACAGCAAGTCGGGTGACCACCACACCACGGGGTCAGACGGATGCTGCAGAAACAGCACCCGCGCCCCGTCCCACGGCGGCTCGGCAATGCGGGAGATGTCCGCCGGCGTCACAGCTTCGGAGAACCGAACGGTTCGCCCGTTGTCGTAGCGCGGCTGCACCGCAGGGGTGCCCGGGTCACGCCGCACCAGCAGCGCATGCCACAACGAGCTGTCCTGCGGCGGGCCGACCCACAACACGCCGCTGAAGCCCATCCGCGAAATGTCGGGTAGATAGTCGAAAGCGCTTTGCCCCGCCATCGATCCCAGGCTCTCGCCGTAGAGCACCAGCTTCGGCCGCTGACTCGGATCGAGCTGCTGCCAACGGTCGTGGATGGTGTCGATCAGCAACCGCCCCGAGTCCATCGACTTCTGCTTATCGGCCAAAAATGAGATCCAACTCGGCAGATAGGAGTACTGCACGCCGACCATCGCAGTGTCGCCGTTGTACATCATCTCGATCGCACGCGCCGCCACCGGGTTGATCCAACCGGTACCGGTGGTGGGGACGATGATCAACACCTTGCGGCTGAACGCCTCGGTGCGCTCAAGTTCATGGATCAGCACCTTCATCCGCCCCTCGTCGTCGTCGGCGGTGTGCAGCCCGGCATACACCCGAATGGGTTCCCTGGCGAGGCGGCCGTTGATCCGGCTCAGTTCGGCCGCGTGCGGGCCGGTGGCGACAAAGTTGCGGCCCTGGTAGCCCAGTGTGTCCCAGGGCGCGAATGATGTTGGACTGCCGGACTTCTCGGGAAGCGTCGGCGGCGTGACCCCGGCACGGGTTTCGCTGTTCTGCGGTTGGAACGCGGCGTTCGCCCCGGCGAAGAACCCGCGGATCAGCACGCCGTTGATCAAGGTGACCAGTACCGCCGCCACGATCGCGGTGCCGATGAACAGCGCGGTCTCGCTGTGCAGGTGCCACCGCCGGATCAGCATCCGAGCCACCAGCTTGATCGCGTCGATGAGCACCCGGAACACCGACACCACCAGTGCGCTGACCGCGACTGCGACAACGAGCGTACGCAGGTAAGACCCTGTGCTCGGTCCGTCGAGACCCATCAGCGCCGAGACTTGCCGCTGCCAGGAGGCGGCCGGGATGAGCATCAGCACACACGCCGTCGGAGCGGTTGCCACCACTGCCGCCTTCACCCAGAACAGCGCCCGCGCCGGCGGGGGCCACCAAGCGACGTTGCGAAGGACGAAGCGGTGTACGGTCTTTCCGATCACCACCCCCAGGCCGTACCCGAACGCGGCGTTGACACCGCCGATCAAGCCTTGAAACAGCCAGTCATGCGGTAACAGCGAAGGTGTCAGCGACAGGCAGAAGAACAAGGCGCCGAACGCCATCCCGACAAAGTTCAGCCGCAGCAGGCTCCATGCCCAAACCAGCAACGGGTGGCGGCCGCGAGTTGCGGTCTGGGGCTCGACCGACTCACCGGTGACGTCGTCGACTGGGGTGCTCATGTCCTTATCCGAAGAGCCGCGGCAACACACCTTCGAAGGTGCGGCGCAGTTCATCCAGGGACACCGTGAACAAATCCTGCACCTCCACCGAATCCGCACCTTGGTCGACGACACCGATGCGGATAGCGGGCAGCCCCCGGGCCGCACACATCGAGACGAACCGGCTCTCCTCGGTGCGCGGTACCGCCACCAATACTCGGCCGGCCGATTCGGAGAACAACATGACAAATGGGTCTGCGCCCTCGGGAAGCACTATGCGACAACCCGTTTCGCCGGTCAGCGCCGATTCCACCACGGCCTGAGCCAACCCGCCTTCAGACAAGTCGTGGGCCGCGGATACCAGACCATCGCGCGAGGCGGCGCTCAACACATCGGCGAGCAGCTTTTCGCGGGCCAGGTCCACCGCTGGGGGCAATCCGCCCAAGTGATCGGCGGTCACCTGCGCCCAGATCGAGCCGTCGAATTCGTCTCGGGTATCGCCCAGCAGCAGCAGCGTCTCCCCCGGCTCGGTTCCCATGCCGGTGGGCAGGCGCCGGCCCACGTCATCGATGACGCCCAGGACACCGACGACCGGGGTGGGCAGGATGGCGGTCGACCCGGTTTGGTTGTAGAAGCTGACGTTGCCGCCGGTCACTGGAATGCCCAGTGCCGCACAACCATCCGCAAGCCCGCGGACCGCCTGCGCGAATTGCCACATCACGCCCGGGTCTTCTGGTGACCCGAAGTTCAGACAGTTGGTGACCGCGACCGGGGTGGCGCCGGTGGCCGCGACGTTGCGGTATGCCTCGGCCAGCGCGAGTTGGGCGCCGGCGTAGGGATCCAGCAGGGTGTAGCGCCCCGACGCGTCGGTCGACACCGCGATGCCGCGGCCGGTGGCCTCGTCGACGCGCAGCATGCCACCGTCGGCGTTCTCGGCCAGCACGGTGTTGCCGCGCACATAGCGGTCGTACTGCTCGGTGATGAAGGCACGGCTGCACAGGTGTGGACTGCCCAGCAGCGCAAGCAACGTCGCGCGCAACTCGTCGCCGGTGGTTGGGCGGGGCAGCGTGCCGGACCGGTCGGCGTTGAGCGCATCCTGTGACTCCGGACGGGCGACCGGACGCTGGTAGACCGGGCCCTCGTGGGCCACCGTGCGGGGCGGCACGTCGACGACCGTCTCGCCGTGCCAGGTGATCTTCAGCCGGTCACCGTCGGTGACCTCGCCGATCACGGTGGCCAGCACTTCCCATTTACGGCACACCGCCAGAAACGCCTCGACGTTCTCCGGTGCGACCACCGCACACATCCGCTCCTGCGACTCGCTGCAGAGCACCTCGGCGGGCGTCATGTTCTTCGCCCGAAGAGGAACCGAGTCCAGTTCAACAGCCATGCCGCCGTCGCCTGCGGATGCTAATTCTGATGTGGCACATGCCAATCCGGCTCCGCCGAGGTCCTGGATACCGACCACCAGCTCGGCAGCGTACAGCTCCAGGCAGCACTCGATGAGTACCTTCTCCATGAATGGATCGCCGACCTGCACAGACGGCAGCTTCTTGCGCCCGGGGCCCGACTCGTCGCCGCCGAAGGTCTCCGACGCCAGTACCGACACCCCGCCGATACCGTCGAGCCCGGTTCGCGCACCGAACAGGATGATCTTGTTGCCGGCACCGGAGGCAAACGCCAGATGCAGGTCCTCTTGCCGTAACACCCCCACACACATCGCGTTCACCAGCGGATTGCCCGCATAGCAGGCGTCGAAGACGGTTTCACCGCCAATATTCGGCAGCCCCAGCGAGTTGCCGTAGCCGCCGATCCCGCGCACCACGCCGTCGAGGACGCGGCGGGTGTCCGGGGCGTCGGCAGCGCCGAATCGCAGCTGGTCCATCACCGCGACCGGGCGGGCGCCCATCGCCATGATGTCGCGCACGATGCCGCCGACTCCGGTGGCCGCGCCCTGATACGGCTCGACGTAGGACGGGTGATTGTGGGACTCGACTTTGAATGTGACGGCCCAGCCGTCGCCGATGTCGACGACACCGGCGTTCTCCCCGATGCCGGCCAGCATGCCGGCCCGCATCAGCTCGGTCGTGGTCTCACCGAAGTAGCGCAGGTGGACTTTGGAGGACTTGTAGGAGCAGTGCTCGCTCCACATCACCGAGTACATGGCCAGCTCCGCGTCGGTGGGCCGCCGCCCGAGAATGTCGCGGATCCGCTGGTATTCGTCGTCTTTGAGGCCCAGCTCGCGGAACGGTTGAGGCAGATCAGGGGTGGTTGCGGCCTGCTCGACGGTATCCACCGCCTGGGTGAGCCCAGATGTCACGCAGACAGTCTAGATTCCATGCGTCGAGCCGCCCCAGAAGACGTTTGCATGCCCGGTTGATGGGTAGCCGCCCGGGGTTCGGAAAACAACCGTTGGGAGGAAGGATTCATGACCTCGGGGACTGCTGAAACCGGAGCGACGACGGGAACCAAAGACAAGAACTACAACCTCATTTGGTACACCGAGAAGTGCCTCGACAACGCGCTGCGCTTGGAGACCTACATCCAGGACGCCGAGCGCGATGGTGACAAGGAAGTAGCCGACCTGTTCCGTAAGGCGCAGTCGGACAGCCGCAAGGGCGCCGAGCTGGCCGAGCATCTGCTTGCCAAGCGGCTCTAGGGCCTACCTCGGCGACAAGAACGCTTGAAGCGCCGCCGCGTAGGCGGCTACGTCGTCTGCGCCCATGAGTTCGCGCGCCGAGTGCATCGCCAGTTGCGGAGCGCCGACGTCGACGGTCGGGATTCCGGTCCGCGCCGACGTCATCGGGCCGATCGTGGAACCGCAGGGCAGGTCGGCGCGGTGCTCGTAACGCTGTAGCGGAACACCTGCTTGTCGGCAGGCCAGCGCGAATGCGGCGGCGGTGCGGCCGTCGGTGGCGTAGCGCAGATTGGGTTGGACCTTGAGCACCGGCCCGCCGTTGATCGCGATGAGGTGGCCGGGCTCGTGGCGGTCCGGGTAGTTCGGGTGCGTGGCGTGCGCCATGTCGCCCGAGGCCACCATCGACCCGGCAAGGCGGCGCAGGAAGTCTTCGCGACCGCCGCCTGCGGCCAACGCGATCCGCTCCAGTGTGGTCAGCAGCAGTTCGGAGTTGGCGCCGTGATCGGAGGTCGAGCCGACTTCCTCGTGGTCGAACAGCGCCAGCACCGGTACGTATCCGCGCGGTTGGGCGGCCAGGAAGGCTTCGGTCCCCGCATAGCAGGTCGCCTGGTTGTCCAGCCGCGCAGCGCTGACGAACTGGCCGCCGACTCCTGACAGTGTCGACGGCGTCAGGTCGTGGGTCATCAAGTCGAAGCCGAGCACGCTGCGGGCATCGACTTCGGACTGGTTGGCGACGTAATCCACAAACGAGCCGGCGGTATCGCCGGCCGCCCATACGGCGTTGACGTGGCGCTGCGGGTCCAGCGCGACCGCCTTGCGGTCCTCGGTCAGGTGAATGGCCAGCTGGGGTACCCGCAGAATCGGCTCGTCGATGCGGACCAACCGATGGGCAACGCCGGTGCCGTCGGCCACCGACAGTCGTCCGCTGATGCCCAGGTCGCGATCCAGCCAGGAGTTCAGCCAGGCGCCGCCGTACGGCTGCAGCGCCACCACCTGCCAACCGGCCACTTGGCGGTCGGGGTATTGCTTGACCCGCAAATTGGGGCTGTCGGTGTGGCCGCCGACGATGCGAAACAGCCTCTCCGTATTACCGCTGCTGTCCCAGGCCACCAGCGAACCGGCCCGGACCGTGAAGAACTTGCCGCCGACGGTCGGCCAGACATCGGTCTCCGCCAGTTCGGTGTAGCCAGCACCGTGCAGCGCCTCCGCCACGGTGGCGCAGACATGAAACGGCGACGGAGATGCGTCGATGAACTCGCACAGGCCTTGTGCCGTGGCCGCCATGCCACTCATCTTTTCATCACGGCGACGACTGGCACGTTAGGGTCGAAACCGTGACCGATGTGCAGCCACAACCGGTTCTCGCGCCGTTGACACCTGCCGCGATCTTTCTGGTGGTCACTATCGACAACGGCGGCGAGGCGACTGTGCACGAGGCGCTGGCCGACGTCTCCGGGCTGGTTCGCGCTATCGGATTCCGGGACCCGAACAAACGCCTGTCGGTGGTCACCTCGATCGGATCCGACGCCTGGGACCGGTTGTTCACCGGGCCGCGGCCCGTCGACCTGCATCCGTTCATCGCGCTGCAGGGACCGCGGCACGCCGCCCCGGCCACCCCCGGCGACGTGTTGTTCCACATCCGCGCCGAGACAATGGATGTCTGCTTCGAGCTGGCCACCCGGCTGGTCAATGCCATGGCCGGGGCGATCACCGTCGTCGACGAAGTGCACGGATTCCGGTTCTTCGACAACCGCGATTTGATGGGGTTCGTCGACGGCACCGAAAACCCGGACGGGCCAGTGGCCGTCAGCTCTACCCAGGTTGGCGACGAGGACCCCGAGTTTGCCGGTGGGTGCTATGTGCACGTGCAGAAATACGTCCACGACATGGCGGGGTGGAATGCGTTGTCGGTTACCGAGCAGGAACGGGCTTTCGGGCGAACCAAGCTCGAAGACATCGAATTCGACGACGACGACAAACCGGCCAACTCGCACCTCGCGCTCAACGTCATCGAAGACGACGAGGGCAACGAGCTCAAGATCGTGCGGCACAACATGCCATTCGGCGAGGTCGGCAAGGGCGAATACGGGACGTATTTCATCGGCTATTCACGCGACCCCGCCGTCACCGAAGAGATGCTGCGCAACATGTTTCTCGGCGACCCGCCTGGGGTCACCGACCGCATCCTGGACTTCTCCACCGCGATCACCGGCGGAATGTTCTTCTCCCCCACCGTTGACTTCCTCGACGATCCGCCGCCGCTGCCGGATTCACCGCCGACAGCGCCGGCAACGAATGCAGCACCCGGAGACGGCTCATTGGCGATCGGCAGTTTGAAAGGAAAATTCTGATGAACAACCTCTACCGCGACCTTGCGCCGATCACCGAAGAGGCTTGGGGCGAAATCGAAATGGAGGCGACCCGGACTTTCAAACGCCATATCGCCGGGCGGCGGGTAGTCGATGTCAGCGAGCCGGGCGGACCGGTGGCGGCGGCGGTTAGCACTGGTCGACTAACCGATGTGGCCGCGCCCACCGATGGTGTGGAGGCGCACCTGCGCGACAGCAGACCCCTTGTGCGGCTTCGGGTTCCGTTCACACTGTCGCGCTCGGAGATCGATGACGTGGAGCGCGGGTCTCAAGACTCCGACTGGGATCCGGTCAAGGTAGCGGCCAAGAAGCTGGCGTTCGTGGAAGACCGGGCCATCTTCGAGGGCTATCCCGCCGCGTCGATCGAAGGTATCCGAAGCGCGAGCTCCAACGCGGCGCTGACGCTTCCCGAGGATGCGCGCGACTTCCCCGACGTGATCACCCAGGCGCTTTCCGGCTTGCGGCTGGCCGGTGTCGATGGCCCGTACTCGGTGCTGCTGTCGGCTGAGGCCTATACCAAAGTCAGCGAAACCACCGAGCACGGCTATCCGATCCGTGAACACCTGCGGCGGCTGATCGACGGCGAGATCATCTGGGCACCGGCCATCGACGGCGCATTCGTATTGACCACTCGCGGTGGTGACTTCGATCTGCAGCTGGGCACCGACGTCACGATCGGCTACCTATCCCACGACGCCGACACCGTGCGGTTGTACATGCAAGAGACGATGACGTTCCTGTGCTACACCGGCGAAGCCGCGGTCTGCCTCGGAACCTAAGCGGCTTTTCGCGCGAGCGTGCGTGTCCCCGGGCGACACGCCGAGCGTGTCGCCGGATTCACGCACGCTCGCGGCAATCATCACGTCGCTTGCGGCCTAGCGAAAACGGTCTCGGCCAACATGCGCCGGCACCATGCCTGGTAAGCGTCGGTGCTCCAGCCGTCGCGGTGCGTGATCCGCAGGTAGGTGTCCACACTGCAGACCACTGCGGTCGTCTCGACGATCTCGTCGAATGGAACATCGGTACGAAGCCATCCACGGTCGCGAAAGACCCCGAGCACCCGTTGGGTCTGCAGGTTGACGCTGACAAGTACGTCGTTGAGGTACTTGTCCAACTCGGGATCCGCGCCGGCACCGCCGATGAGCGCAAGAGCTAATTGCGCGGTCCGCTGGTGAACGTCTGCCTGAGTGGTGGCGACGAAGTCCAGCGCCTCCTCGCGATCGTCGATAGCCATGAGTCTGCGGCCGACGTCCAGATTGAGTACGTTTTCTTCGCCGGCCACGCCGAACGCGGCGTATTCGATGGCGGCGATGAGCAGCGCGGCCTTGGGCCCTTGCCCCTGGACCGTTTCGGCAGACACACCCGCCGCGGCGGCGATCTTGGCCAAGGTGGTTCGTGCATAACCCTCAGTGGCGAAAAGCTCCGCTGCGGTTGCCACGACTCGCGACCGGGTCGCCTCGGCTTGCCGCTGGCGCAGCTCGGACCGATACGTTCGTACCTTGGGAGTCATTGACTTGGGTGACACAGTAATGAATACTACATGACCAAAATAGACTGCGGTTCGCGGGAGGCGCAATGTCATCCATCCTGATCGCCAGCGTCCCTGCGCCCGGTCATGTGACGCCGTTGCTAGCGGTGGCAGAAAACTTCGTCATGCGTGGCGACGACGTGCGGTTCATCACCGGTTCTCTGTTCGCCGAGAAGGTCGCGGCCACGGGCGCGTCGTTCGTGCCGCTGCCCGCCGAAGCCGATTTAGACCACCGAACCCACCTGCAAACCTTTCCCGAGCGCGCCAAGCTGAAGGGTGTCAAGGCGATCGCTTTCGACATCGAACACGTCTTTGCCCGCCCCGCCAAGGCGCAATACGAGACGATCGTCGCTGCCCTTGCGGCGCAACCTGCAGACGCAGTACTCGCTGAGCCGGTTTTCGTCGGCGCTGCGTTCCTGCTCGAGCACCCGCGTCCGGCACGTCCGCCTGTCGTCATGTGCGGAGTCGTGCCGTTGTGTATCGAGAGCCGCGACACCGCCCCATTCGGTATGGGGCTGCCGCCGGCCCGGTTATTGAACCGCCCTCGCAACGCCGCGCTGACTGCTGTGAATCGTCGAGTAGTGCGGCGGGCCAACCAAGTAGTCAACGACCTCCACAGGGAAGTGCACGGCAACGATATGCCGTGCACTATGGCGGGGTGGGGTCGCCGGGCAGATGCGCTCGTGCAGTTCGGTGTTCCGTCGTTCGAATACCCGTTGTCCGATGCCCCGTCTGGCCTGTACTTCGCCGGACCGCTTTCGGCTACCGGCTCGCAGGCTCCGTTACCAGAGTGGTGGTCTGATCTCGACGGAACCAGGCCCGTCATCCACGTCACTCAGGGCACGGTCGCCAACGCCGACTATGAGCAGCTCATCGAGCCGACGCTGCGGGCGCTTGCCGACGAGAATGTTCTGATCGTGCTGGCGACTGGCGGTCGACCGCTGGACACGCTGCCCCCGCTGCCGGCGAATGCTCGAGCAGCGACGTATCTGCCCTACGACGAATTACTGCCGCGCACTGCGGTTTACGTGACCAACGGCGGCTACGGCGGCGTCCAGTACGCCTTGCGCTATGGCGTGCCGATCGTCGCCACCGGCGGCAAGGAAGACAAGCCCGAGGTCGGTGCGCGCGTCGCCTGGTCGGGCGTCGGTCGCCGGATCCGAAGTGAACGACCGACACCACGTGCGCTACGCCGCGACATTCTCGCTGTGCTGAACCAACCGGGATACCGCCAGGCCAGTCAGCGGGTGGCGGCCGATATAGCTGCGGCTCCCGGCTTCGCCGGACTGGCCGATATCGTCGATCGGTTAGCCGCCAACTCAGCACGCTTGACGACCGAGGACTCGGCAAGTTCGGCAGTCCTCGACTGATCGTCCAGTAACGCCGATTGCCAGAACTAATTAGTTGCCTTGCTGCCTAATTTTTTCCACGTGCTAGCTCGGGGCAACGAGGGAGAAAAGCTCTTCATTGGTGCGTTGGATCAGGGAGGTGTTGACCTTCCACACTTCAATGGCGGTCGTTTGTGTCTCATGCGGTAGTGCCCACAGTGAGTCACAGGTCGCTAAATCTATCGCCCTCGCCGATGATCCATCCGCGATGACGGCCACGGCGCCATCGGAGCCGAGGTAGCCGAATCCGAGATTCTCGGTATCGCATGTTTTCCCGCTCGCGCCAGTGCGCAAGTCGTATTGCCGCCAACTACGATGCCGCTCATCGCTTGTGATGAACAGCGTTGTTCCAATGAGGCGGGCATAGGGCATCAACTGAGGTTTGGGGATTTCCAGGAGCCGTCTGCCATCGAGAGTAAGCACCACATCCGCCATTTCGGTTTCGACCATCGGCACATCGGCGGAGCCGACTCGAAAGGTGCCGGTGAGCTCTGGTCGGCTCATTTCTTTTCCGGAGTTGTCGAACAACGCCACACGACCCGATCCTTCAGTGCCGCTCGTGTATTCGTACCCGAAGCCGTTGGGATAGACGACGGCCCTTCCAGGCTTGGCATCTTGTGGCAGTGAGGGTTTCACCACTTTGCCATCCGCGACGCTGAACACCACGTCGCCCCAGTGCACGCCGCCTTGGACGGCGAGCGTGTCGGGCGCGACATCACGGTCCCAGTCGGCGGATTGTCTCAACGAGCCGTCACCGGGAATAAACCATGTCAACTCCGCGTGTGCACCCACGCCGTGGACGCCTTGGCCGGTTACTGCCGCGACAACGTACTCGCCTGCCTAGTGCAGTTGAGGATGGTTCTCGGTTGGCGGTATCCGCAGGTCAGTTGTGCCATCGAAAATAACGGCTCCACTGTTGGTGTTGACCACCCAGACACTCGCCGGTAGGCCAGGGTCCCAGTCGTCACGGATGCACAGAACCATGGACGGACCATTGGTGAAACAATCAATGCCGGAAGCGTTCTCGGCTGAGCCCAGCTGAACCGGCGCGAACAGTCGGCGCCCGCTTGCGACGTCAATGCCGACCAGCCACCAGCCGTCGTCGGCGATGCCGAGAAAGTAACCTCGGTCGCCGACGTTTCTCAGCGGCTTCGCGATTGAGCCCGGAGGGAGTCCTAGTTGATCGGAGTTGGTCTTCCAACCTGGCACAGGCTGTTTCGCCATCGAAGAAGCCAAGAACAACTGTTGCGGCAGCCCGGGCACGACGGCGGCTTGCGGACGGCCGTCTACCTTTCGCCCCACGACGAGAAATGCCGCGGCAAGTGCTATCACGACTACCGTTAGCGATACCAAGCCGGTTAACCACCACCGTGATGTACGCGCCACGTCAGGTTACCCTCTGGGCACCGCTACGGCGCCTGTGCAGCAATATCACCTATCACTCCACATCGAAATTTTCGTGGCTCAACCGCTCAACTGCTCGCCCATCAGTGAGTTCCTCGCGACTCTCTGGGTGCAGCCAATAGTGCCGCACCATCCAATAGAGTGCTCGACCGCGAGGGGTGTACATCTGGGCACCTTGAATGATACGAGGTGGACCGCTTCTCACACGGATAACAACAGGGAAAAGAGCGTCGTTGCCGGGGACCTCGTCAGTAACTTCGGCGACATCTGTCCAGGATCCACGGTAGGTGAATAAGATATTGGCGATCTCAAATCCATTCGGTGCCATGCGCACGTAACCCGCGCCACCGCGAACGATCAATGCAATCAATCCTGCCACCGCGGAGAGTACGATTACCGCTATAAGGAATGGTGAGAAGACTTGTGCGCCGCGGCTCATGGGGATGCCGACACTTCCGCGAGGCACAAATATTATGTAAAGAAGTCCACTCGGTATGGCGACCATGAAGGAAAGAGCGAATAAACCGACGATTGCTGCGTCTGGGCGAAAGGTCGTCCCCGTTGAATCGCACTTTGCGTGTACACTCACGCGCCCGAGCAACGGCAAGGCGGACGCCAGCGTGATGGTCAGAGCTACCGTGGCGAGCCCTCCCGTGATAACTGCTGTCAAATAATCATTTCGAAACCCCATGACCCCCGCCCATACCGCGCCGAACGCCCCCCCGACGCCGAACAGCATCAAGCCGAGGACAGCCTTGACCGGTGTATCGGGCCAGTGAGGGGGCCGAGGCAAGGTCACGGTGGACAAAATACCTCTCCGACCTTGTGGCCGACCCAGCCGAGACCCTTCCCACCGAGGTAGCCACCGCCGGCGGCCACGAGCGGTACCGTGATTGGCGCGAGTGGGCCGCCGAGACCTCCCGCACCCGCACCCAATTCACCACCGGCGTAGCCGCCAGCGACCTCGAACAACCCAGAAATACCAGCAACGCACGCGTCGTGCTCGGTTTCCGATGCGCCAATATTATAAATCGTCGTCGCAATACCCAAAGCCGGTCCCGTAAACCGTGCGGCTTTACCGACGTTTTCGACAGATTCCGGAGTTAAGACCGGAATTTTCCCACCGCGTCCGACGTGCGCCTCTAGCGCCGTGACGCCGCCGCCGAGGACATCGGGCACCCTGCCCGTGAATAATGGGTTGTTCGGCGGCAGCACACCGTGACGGCCGTCTGGCAATGTGAACGCCGCTGTGCATTTACCATCCGGCGTGCAGGTGGCAATGAGTTGTGTATTGTCGGCCCAGATAATATTCGTGGTCTCGGTGCCATTCTCACTTCGTTGCGTCTGAGTTTGAGAAATAAATTTTCCATATTTGTCGAAATGTTCAACTTGAACCCAATCACCCGGCAAGGGATTTCCATGCGGCGGCCACCGGTTAAAAACGGTTATTACTTGCTTACTTCCATCCTGCGTAGTGAGCGTCGTGATGCGGTTCCCATCTTTATCAGTGGTCTCACTACTCTCGCGGACGGCAATCGCCATGTCTTCGCCTCTAATCGTCGCCTGCCGCCAAATCCCTGCCATGGTCCGCGGATTCGGTACTTCATCGCCTGGTGGCGGCTCCGCCGCGCCGAGAAGACCGCCGAGCCCATCGGTGTTTGGCGGCTTGAAGCCGATGCCCTCAGCAGCAGACTGCACGTTTCGTGCGGCTTCGTCATCGGCATTGCCCACCGCAAGCAGGAGCCGATTGATCTCCGCCTGCTCTGCCTCGGCTTGCTTCTGCAGGCTGGCGGCTTTCTCGGCCGACATCTGTGCCGGCTTGATCAGCACGACCCACTCGTCGGTGACATGCAATTCGCCTTGGTCAATCTCGTCGGCCTTGTTCAGCAGTGCCTTGCGCGCTGCGCCAATTGATGTGCTGCCCTGCTCCAACGCCGTGCGCACGGACTCGGCGGCCGTTTTGAACGGTGAAGCTTGGTCGGTGGCCCGACGAAACATTCTCGTCGCTGCCTCGTGTGCTTTGCCCTCCCACGTTCGGGCCTCGGGTAGCCGATCGCACTCGTCGTCGAGATTGCGCACTGAGTTATATATCGATTCCCCGGCCGTTCCTACCGCTGCGCCCGTCGATGACAGCGAATCGGGATTCCAGCTCTGCAGACGCGGCCGCGACGGCAGCACGAGCTAGAACAGCCCGTCAAATTTGCCTGCGAGGGCGTCGTCCTCCACTTCGTACCGGTCCCCGGCACCGCGCACCGCCACACCCATGTCAGACACGTTCTTGGCAATTTTGTCTGCCACTTGGGCCATATTCTCGCCGACAAGCCGGCATGCCCATTGTGTCGTCGAACCTGGAAGCCCGTCAGCCGCGGTGGTCGCTTTATGCCCGACGTCGGCGGTACGAATCGTGCCCGACGCCGCGTCAACCTGACGTGCGAACCCCCGCAAAAGCTCCGGGTCTACCCGCATCGGCTCGCCTCCTGTCCTTCCCCAAAACGGTGCGCATGGAAGCCCCGAGTTCCGATTTTTCGAAGCTAACACGCATGAGGCACATGCCGACGCACGAATTAGCCAAACCAGAACAAGAAGTCCGTCTTCTAGGCGGTCCCTTACGCTGTCAGAACGGAATCCAGCGCCGAATAAAAAAGACCCAGCCCGTCGTCGGAGGGGCCGGTGAGCGCTTCGATGGCATGCTCGGGGTGTGGCATCAGCCCGACCACGCGGCCGTCGGCCGAGCTGATTCCGGCGATATTGCGCAGCGAGCCATTGATGTTGTCGTGGTAGCGAAACGCTACGCGCCCTTCGCCTTCCAGTTCGTCGAGCACATTCGTCGAAGCTACGTAGCGACCTTCGCCGGACTTCAGCGGGACCAGCAGATCAGCTTCAGGCTCGAAGCGCGACGTCCATGCCGTCCTCGTCGACTCCACCCGCAGCCAGACGTCGCGGCAGACGAAATGCAATCCGCTGTTACGGGTCAGCGCACCGGGCAACAATCCCGTTTCGCACAGCACCTGAAAACCGTTGCAAATCCCGAGAACCGGCAGACCGCGTCGTGCAGCGGCGACGACTTCGCCCATCACCGGCGCAAACCGGGCGATCGCCCCGGCCCGCAGGTAGTCGCCGTAGGAAAACCCACCCGGCACCACGACCGCGTCGACGCTCTTGAGATCGGCGTCGGCGTGCCACAGGTTGACCGCCTCGGCGCCGACAAAGCGAGCCGCCCGGGCCGCGTCGACGTCGTCGAGCGTCCCGGGGAAGGTGATGATCCCGATGCGCGCGGTCACTGCGCTTCCCTACTCACGGTCCAATCCTCGATCACCGTGTTGGCCAACAGCGATTCGGCGATCTCGGCGAGCTGCGAGTCATCGATGGTGTCGTCAACTTCCAGCTCAAATCGCTTGCCCTGCCGTACATCTGATACACCGACATGGCCGAGGCGCCCCAATGCGCCGACAATCGCCTGACCCTGTGGGTCGAGAATCTCGGCCTTGGGCATCACATGCACAACCACCCGGGCCACCGGCGGTCCTCCTTAGCGTTGTTTGCTCGTCGCCAACTCTACCGATGTCGCCTCACCCACAGGATCCGATATAGGCGGCGCACAGCGGGGCGGTCATCGCGTCCAGAACCTGATCGTCGGAGATCACCGGCCACGGCAGCTGCGGCGGGGCCGATGCCCACAGGGTGAGCTCGCTGATCGAACTGCTCTGTGGATGAGCGACCAGATAGGTGCGCATGATCACCGGGCCGCTGATCACCGCGGCCAGCCGATTGGGCCCCTCAGCCGTCACCGATGGCGACTGCGCCGGTGAGCCCAATTGACAGCCGCGCAGCGCAGCGGCAGCGATGTGCAACACCGACGATGCGTTTTGGCCGCCACGCGCGGTGTCACCGCGCCAGTGCAGAATCTGGGCCTGCAACTGCCATTGTCCCTGCGGGTTGAGCACGGTCGCGCGACTGGCGACGGTGGAGTCCCGGGTGTCCTGCGGGAACGGCGGGGTGGCGCACAACTCCTCGAAGCGGAAACGTGGCGTCGTACCCGTCAGCGGCACCGCGATACCGGCAAGCGATGGCCAGCGGTAGGCGGTGTTCAGCGGTACGGCGCGGCTTTGCATCCAGGCGGTATCGGGGATGGTGTCGCACACCGGCGGACAGGTCTCGGAATCTGCGCGCGCGGTTCCCGCCGGCCCCGAGCCCACGACCAGACCGCCTGCGAGCAGCATCGTCGCCAGGATCACCCGCACAGCACATACCCCCTGCGCGCACAATCGTAGGCATGGAACTCACGCATTTCGGCCATTCCTGCCTGCTTGCCGACTTCGGCCATACCACTGTGTTATTCGACCCGGGCAATTTCTCGCATGGTTTTGAGGGAATCACCGGCCTATCGGCCATCGTGATCACGCACCAACATCCCGATCACGTCGACCACACCCGGTTGCCCGCGCTGTGCGAAGCCAATCCGGATGCCGCGTTGTACGCCGATCCGCAAACCGCCGCGCAACTCGGCGAGCCGTGCACGGTGGTGCAAGTCGGCGACGAACTGTCTGTCGGCGAACTGACCATCCGGGCCGTCGGCGGTCAGCACGCGGTCATCCACCCGGAAATACCCGTCATCGACAACATCTCGTATCTGGTGGGCGACGGCGACCATCCCGCGCGCCTGATGCACCCCGGCGATGCGCTGTTCGTCCCCGACGAGCCGGTGGACGTGCTGGCCACGCCGGCCGCGGCGCCGTGGATGAAAGTTTCCGAGGCAGTGGACTATCTGCGGGCGGTGGCACCGGCCCGCGCGGTGCCGATCCACCAGGGCATCATCGCGCCCAACGCCCGGGGCATCTACTACAGCCGGCTTAGCGAGATGACCGACACCGACTTTCAAGTGCTGCCCGAAGAAAACGCGGTCACCTTCTAGGCGCCCCGCCACCGGCGAGCGTGAAGTTAGGTTCACGTTCGCCGCCGAGAGTGAACCTAACTTCACACTCGCGGGCCACAGGCCACTCAGGCGATGTCGCCGGCGGCGCCGCGCCCCGCGGCGCGCCCCGAGAAGATGCAGCCGCCTAAAAACGTTCCCTCCAGCGCCCGGTAGCCGTGTACGCCCCCGCCACCAAAGCCCGCTACCTCGCCGGCCGCGTACAACCCGTCGAACGGGGTGCCGTCGGATTTGATCACCCGCGAGTCGAGGTCTGTCTCCAACCCTCCCAACGTTTTTCGGGTAAGGATGTGCAGCTTGACCGCGATCATCGGCCCGGCTTTGGGGTCGGCCAGCCGGTGCGGGGCCACCACCCGGCCCAACCGGTCACCCAGGTAGGTGCGGGCAGCACGTATCGCGGTGATCTGACTGTCCTTGCTGAATCGGTTGGCCACCTCGCGGTCACGCGCGGTGACTTCGTCAGCGACGGTCGAGTAATCCAGCGGCAGCACGTCCGGCAGCTGGTTCATGGCGGACACCAACTCACGCAACGAGTTCGCGCTGACGAAATCCACGCCGCGGTCGACAAAGGCCTGCACGGGGCTCGGCGGCCCCGACCGGGCCCGCGATGCCAGCAATTCGCGCACGCTACGACCGGTCAGATCAGGGTTTTGCTCCTGGCCGGAGAGTGCGAACTCCTTCTCGATGATCTTGGCGTTCAAGATGAACCAGGTGTAGTCGGAGCCGGATTGGGCAATGTACTCGAGCGTGCCGAGCGTGTCGAAGCCCGGATACAGCGGCGCCGGCAGCCGCTTGCCCTTGGCGTCCAGCCACAGCGACGACGGGCCGGGAATGATCCGGATGCCGTGCCGCGGCCAGATGGAGTCGTAGTTGGTGATGCCTTCGGTGTAGTGCCACATCCGGTCGCGGTTGATGACGCGGGCTCCGGCCTGCTCGGTGATTCCGATCATCCGGCCGTCGACGTGGGCCGGGACTCCGCTAAGCAGTTGCTCGGGCACCCGACCCATCCGCTTGGGCCAGTTCGCCCGCACCATTTCGTGGTTGCCGCCGATGCCACCGCTGGTGACAATCACCGCCGACGCCCGGAACTCGAACTGCCCCACCACCTCTCGTGTCGAGGCCACGCCGCGTGGTTCTGCGGACGGTTCCAGCACGCTGCCGCGAACACCGGTAACGGCGTCGTTTTCGACGATCAGCTCGTCGACCCGATGACGGTGCGCGAAACGGACCGATGACCGGTTCCGTAACCGCCGCGCGAAGATTTCAACCAGCGCCGGCCCCGTACCCCAGGTGATGTGAAAGCGTGGCACTGAATTGCCGTGCCCTCGCGCGTCGTAGCCGCCGCGCTCGGCCCAGCCCACCAACGGGAAGATCTTTAGGCCCCGGGCCCGCAGCCAGCTGCGCTTCTCCCCGGCCGCGAAATCGACGTAGGCATGCGCCCATTGCCGCGGCCAGTAATCCTCGGGACGGTCGAAGGCGGCGGTGCCGAGCCAGTCCTGCAGCGCCAGTTCATGGCTGTCACGCACGCCCAGGCGGCGTTGTTCGGGGCTGTCGACGAAGAACAGGCCACCGAACGACCAGAATGCCTGCCCGCCAAGATTGGCGCTGTTCTCCTGGTCCAGGATCAACACCCGCATGCCGCGATCGGCCACCTCGCAGGCGGCCACCAGGCCAGCCAGTCCCGCTCCGACGATGATGACGTCAGCGTCCATGGCGCTACAGAGTAGCGACCCGGGTGGTCAGGCCGCGCCGAGCACCACCTGATCCGGTCGCCACCGATACACAGACGGTTCGCAGCCGTGCAGCAACGCCAGATCCGTGGCATCCAACATCGCCTGTAACGGCCCGGGTTTGCGCAGTTGGCGACCATCGACGGCAAGCCGCACCAGGCCGTCGCGCCGGGCGATGCGTTCAGCCGACAGCACCAACATCCGGCACCACCACGGCTCGGTCAGGAAACCTTCGCCGATTCCGAGAACCCGCGCCCGCTCGGTGGTGTGCCGGACCAGGTCCGTGATTCCGTGCAGGTCGGCGAGCAGCCGGAAGCCGTTGCGCGGCAACGCCGTGATAGCTCCCTGCGAGACCGCCCACCCGGGCGCGGCGAACAGCCGGGTACGCAGTCCGAGGTGCTCGAGCACTCGGTCGGCCGCCATCAGCCGCAGGTTGGCCTCGTGGGCGGGCAGCGTCGCGAATTCGCCGCGGCGCTTCTTGGTGGCTGCCTCGTCGTAGCCGTGCAACACGATGGCGTCGCCGCCTGCGCGCCGGCCGGCTAACCATTCCACGGTGCGCGGATCGCGGTCGAGCCGGTAGTCGCCCTTCAGGCGCGGGGCCACCAGCAACGACACCGGCACGCCACGGGAATCCATCTGCCCACAGAATGCCTCGACATCGGCCAACGTGCGATCGCCGATCCCGGAGACCGAAACGATCAGCTTTCCAGACACACCATCAGTGTGCCGATCGCAGGTGTCCAGACGGTGAAGTCCACGCAGCTAACGGGCGTCGATCTCGTCTGACCAGCTAATCCGGCAGCACAGCCTCGATGGCGGCGACGACTTCGGGCGCATCGGGGGCCGTGCGTGGCCGGAACCGATTGACCACGGCGCCGCCGGGCGCGATGAGGAACTTCTCGAAGTTCCACTGCACATCGCCGGCCTCCCCGGCGGCATCGGGCGTCTTGGTCAGTTCGGCATACAAAGGATGCCGACCAGGGCCGTTGACATCGGTTTTGGCGAGCAACGGAAACGTCACACCGTAGTTGGTGGAGCAAAAGGTTTGGATTTCGTCGGCGGTTCCGGGTTCTTGGCCCATGAACTGGTTGCAGGGCACCCCGAGCACGGTCAGTCCGCGCTCACCGTAACCCTGGGCCAGTTTTTGAAGTGCGCTGTATTGCGGGGTCAGGCCGCATTTCGAGGCGACGTTGACGACGAGCACGGCGCGATCGGCGTATTCGGCTAATGACGTGGGGCGATCGTCCAGAGTGGTCAACGGGATTTCGGTCAGCGTCATGCTGCGAGACTACGTCAGCATCCGCAAAGTAGGTTGGTCATCTAGCTAATTGTCGTTACGCTGGGGTCCGTGCTGCGCTCCCGCCAGTCGACCAGCAACGAGTCCAGCTATCCGGACCGGCTCGACCTGGGCCTACTGCGAATAGCCGGTGTGTGCGCCGTTGCCGTGGTGATGGCGATCATGGACGCCACAGTCGTCGGGGTGGCCCAGCGCACGTTCATCACCAAATTCGGGTCCACCCAGGCGGTCGTCGCTTGGACGATGACCGGCTACACGCTCGCGCT